>JBILML010000003.1:0-128370 GCA_044375555.1 Terrimicrobiaceae bacterium | reverse complement strand
AAGTTCCCCCGGCGCCACATCGGCTTTTTCGCCGGGAAGGGGATTGCGTTCGCTGCGGCTTCAGAACCTTTTTTTCGGGGGATGGTCGTTGATGGTTTTTGCGTTTCTTTATCTCCCGATCGCACTGCTGGTCGTTTTTTCGTTCAATTCCTCGAAGCTCAACATCCGCTGGGAGGGATTTTCGACGAAGTGGTATGAGGCGCTTCTCACGAACAAGGTTCTCATCACGGCATTCGAGAACAGCCTCCTCGTGGCGCTCTTCACAACCTTGCTCTCCACGCTTCTCGGAACGATCGGCGCGTGGATGCTCCACCGCTACAAGTTCCCCTACCAGCGCACGCTGGCCCTACTCATTTTCATTCCGATGGTGATGCCCGAGGTGCATGATCCTGGGCCATGCCTCGATTCTCGCCGCATCGATCGCGACCGATCAGTGGATTCTACCAATCATGCTGACCTTCGGATACCAATGCTACGGCAGTTGGCTGTTCTTCCTGTGCAACAACACCCAGCATGTCGGCCTCAAGGACAATGTCAGCGACTTCCGCCTCTGCTGCCGCACCTTCACACTCAACCCGGTGGTTCGGTTTCTCTATTGGCAAATGAACTACCACATCGAGCACCACATGTATGCCGCCGTGCCCTGCTACAATCTCGGCAAGCTTCACAAAATGATCCGCCATGAACTCCCGCCCACGCCCAACGGGCTCGTCGGTGTCTGGCGCGAGATCAATGCCATTTTGAAAAAACAGGAAACGGATACGACCTACCAACACGTGGCCCAGCTCCCCACCGCATCGCGTTTGCCGGCAGCAACCACATGATCCGAGGCATTCGAGCAAGCTGTCCTGTGGAAGCCCATACTTTGCCGGCAACTATTGATTTGGCTTTCAAACACGGGCCGGGAAGTTTCTGTAGCGAGTTGATAATCGAATGGGATTCCATTTCACAAGCTGCAATTGGGGCATCACGCCCGCAGCCCCAGCGCAGGCCCCGACCTTTTGTTTTCTGTTTTTTTGGGCCATGCTGTAGGCCTGATTTAAGCGCTGAACTCGAGGAGCGTTATCGTCAGGAAAAAAATCGTCTTGAGAGGGGGCATGAAGCAGACGCTTTCACAGAAGATGGACGGCCTGCCAATATTTTTGCTTTCCGTTAGGTGCGACATTTTGCTTCTGCTGCTGATAACATTACTTGGAGATTTTTTATCCCAGGAGTTCGAATACCAACCCAGCCATGAAACCCTTTCGTTCTCTGATTCTGAAAAGAATTGATGTTCGCCTTCCCGGTTTGTCGGTTCTCCGTTTGCGTCTGCATAAGCATTTGGCGGAAGTCGATTCCGTGGACTCCCACAGCCATTCCTTCGGGCAAATTCTTTGCTACCTCTCGAACGGAGGAGGCTTGATGCTCGGCCGTTCGCTCCACGAGATCAGGCCCGGCTCGCTCGCATGGGTTCCCGCTGGGCGCAAACACGGATTCCGGGAGCACCCGACACGGCGGCCAATTTGTCTTGCGATCGACCTTCGAATGCCGAAGCCCAATTCCTCGAAAGTCGCCACGCTTACAGCCGTCGAGCTTTCTCAAATCCGAAAACGGCTTTCGCAACTTGGGCGATTGAAAGACCCCTCGTCGATGGAATCACGCTTCCTTGCCGCGTCCTCAGCACTCGAGATTCTCGACATTGTTTTCCGCGCCCTGGGATTTATTCCCCGAGAATCCGTGCCCGTGCCTGGAGTCATTCGAAAGCTCGAATCCCTAGCATCCAACCCGAAACTTTTCGATGTGGAAATTCGCGAGATTTGCAGAATGGCAGGAGGGAACCCAGACCATCTGAACCGCCTCTTCAAGCGCCACACAGGCCTCACCCTTCAAGCCTACCGCGACACCACACGCATCGAAATTTGCAAAAATGAACTCCTCAAGGGCGGTCCGATCGGCCGATCCGCGGAGGCCTGTGGTTTCACCGATTCTAACTACTTTTCTCGTTGGTTCCGCCGCCAAACCGGACAATCCCCAACGGCCTTCTTGGATTCGACGATCCGAAAAAAACAATAGTCGGTTTTGTGCTGCCAATTCACTTAGATGTCATAACCCCTAATTCGAGTTTATGGAACCATGGCAGCCATGAGTTCCCGATCCAACATTCTAGTCACCGGCTCGAGTCGCGGTCTGGGCCGTGGCGTCGCTCTTCGCCTGGCTGCGGCTGGTCACAGCGTCGCCATCCATTACGCCAATAACCGCACCGCCGCCGAGGAAACCGCCGCCGCTTGTGCCAAGGCCGCAGCCGATTCCTCCCAAATTTTCCCCATCGTGGGCGGCAACATCGGCGATGCCGCCGACCGCGTCCGCCTGATGGACGAAACGCTTCGCGCCTTTGGACGCCTTGACGCACTGGTCAACAACGCCGGCATCGCGCCCCGCGTCCGCGCCGACATCACCGAGGCCGACGAGGAAATTTTCGATGAGGTTCTCGCCGTCAATCTCAAGGGGCCGTATTTCCTCTCGCAGTTGGCCGCGCGCCACTGGCTCGCGAATCCCGGCAAATCCGCCCTTCCCGGCGGCTACAAACTGATTTTCGTCACCTCACTCTCGGCCGACACCGCCTCGATCAACCGCGGCGAATACTGCATTTCGAAGGCCGGCCTCGCCATGGCGAACAAGCTGTGGGCCGTCCGGCTTGCCGACTCGGGAATCCAGGTCCTCGAACTCCGCCCGGGCATCATGGCGACCGACATGACATCCGGCGTGAAGGATAAATACGACAAGCTCCTCGCCGAGGGCCTCGTTCCCCAAAAACGCTGGGGCAATCCCGACGATGTCGGCCTCGCGGTCGAATCCATCCTCGGCGGCGCTTTCCCTTTCTCCACCGGCGATGTCATTAACATCGACGGCGGTTTCCACTTGAAACGACTATGATCAAAGCCGACCCAACCCTCACGCCCTCCGGCCTGCTCCACGCCATCAAAAAACTCTGGGACGCCTCGGCCCCGAAAATCCTCTCGATCGACAAGGACGAAGTTCCCGGAAACGCCACGCCCGTGTTCACCATCCGGGGCAAATACACAGCCCGCGGCTGGACCGAGTGGACGCAAGGCTTCGTCTACGGATCCGCCATTTTGCAATACGACGCCACCGGGGATGAGACATTCCTGGAGCTCGGTCGCGCCCAAACCCGCGAGCGCATGGCCCACCACATCACCCATGTCGGCGTCCACGACCACGGTTTCAACAATGTCAGCACCTACGGGAATCTCCTCCGCCTTATGGTCGAGGGGAAAATTCCCCACAACGCCGGCGAGAAGGACTTCTACGAACTTGCGCTCAAGTGCACCGGTGCCGTGCAGGCCGCGCGCTGGACACCGACCGCGGGCGGTGGCGGCTACATCTACTCCTTCAACGGCCCCCACTCGCTTTTCGCCGACACGATCCGCAGCCTCCGGGCGCTCGCCGTCTCCCACTCCCTGGGCCATGTGCTGATGGGCGAGAGGGACCTCCGCATTTCCCTCCTCGGTCGCCTGGTCCAACATGCAAAGACCACCGCCGAATTCGCGGTCTATTACGGCGCGGAGCGGGACGCCTACGACATCCGGGGCCGTGTCGCCCACGAGAGCATCTTCAACACAAACGACGGCAACTACCGCTGCCCGAACTCCCAGCAGGGCTTCTCGCCCTTCACCACCTGGACCCGAGGGCTGGCCTGGATTGTCGCCGGCTACCCCGAGCAATTGGAGTGGCTCGCCCTGTTGCCCGATGCCGAACTCGAGCCTTTCGGCGGCCGCCGGGAAATCGAAGTGATGTTCCTCAAAGCCGCGAAGGCCGCGTGCGATTTTTACATCGAGCACACGCCTGTGGATGGCATTCCCTACTGGGACACCGGTGCCCCGAACCTCCACCGCCTCGGCGACTATCTTGACCGCCCCGCGCAAATCGAAAACGATTGGGAGCCCGTGGACAGTTCCTCCGCCTCGATCGCCGCGCAGGGTCTCATCAGGCTCGGGCGCTATCTCAAAGACACGCCGGATGGCGCTCGCTACCTCCAGGCCGGCCTCACCACCGCGCGCACCGTGCTTTCCGAACCCTATCTCTCCACATCGGCATCGCACCAAGGTCTCATCCTTCATTCGATCTACCATCGCCCCAACGGCTGGGACCACATTCCCGAAGGTTCGAAAATCCCCCGTGGCGAATCCTCCATGTGGGGGGACTACCACGCCCGCGAACTCGCCCTCTATATCCAACGCCTCGCCGAAGGCCGCGATTACACATTCTTCGGCTGCATCAACCGCTGACCACCCCGCCACCAACCATGACCATCTCGGACCTCTCCAAAATCGAAGGCCGCCGCTACCCGGCCCGCCGCCGCACGCAAAACCTCGCCGGGGGCGTCGCCCCCATCCAGGCGAAAAACTTCTCCATGGGCAATGTCACGCTCGACCCCGAGGGCGGCCAGGTTCCATGGCACAACCAGGAGCAGGAGGAGGTCTATTTCATCATCGAAGGAACCGGCGAGATGTGCCTCGGCGAGGAACGCCAAACCCTCACTTCCGGCCAGATGGTCTACATCCCGTCCGGCGTTTTCCACCAACTCACGAACATTGGAAAAACCCCGCTCCGCATGCTCTATTGCTACGGACCCGCAGGGGATGTCGCCCATTGGCGGCAGGAACTCGACGGCACGCTCCCGAAAGCCGGCATCGATGTCCCCCCACTTCCTCCCGGCGCACAGCCGCAATGCACTCTCAAACCCGAATAACCACTCAACCCTCAAAAACATGAAAAAACACAAGGTCGGCATCATAATGAACGGCGTCACAGGACGCATGGGCACCAACCAGCACTACATCCGCTCGATCCTCGCGATCCGCAAACAGGGCGGCTTGAAAATCAACGACGGCGAGGTCATTTGGCCCGAACCCGTCCTCATCGGGCGCAGCGAGGCGAAGCTCGCCCAGCTCGCCGCCATGGACGAAGGCGTGCGCTGGACCACCGACCTCGACTCCGAACTCGCGAATCCCGCGAACACGATCTACTTCGACTCGCAGACCACCGGACGCCGGGCCTCTGCCGTGAAAAAAGCCATCGCCGCTGGCAAGCATGTTTATTGCGAGAAACCCACCGCCGTCACCTCCGCCGACGCGCTCGATCTTTTCCATACCGCCACTAAGGCCGGCGTGAAAAACGGCGTCGTCCAGGACAAGCTCTGGCTCGGCGGCATGCGGAAAATCCAACGCCTCAAAGAGCAGGGCTTCTTCGGAAAAATCCTGAGCGTCCGCGGCGAGTTCGGTTACTGGGTCTTCGAGGGCGACAACATCACCGCCCAACGCCCGAGCTGGAACTACCGCAAGGAGGACGACGGCGGCATCATTGTCGATATGCTCTGCCACTGGCGCTATGTCCTCGACAACCTTTTTGGCGAGGTGAAAGCCGTCTCCTGCCTCGGAGCCACCCACATCCCCGAGCGTGTCGACGAACAAGGCCGCAAATACAAATGCACCGCTGACGACTCCGCCTACGCGACCTTCGAACTCGAAGGCGGCGTCATCGCCCATTTCAACTCGAGTTGGACCGTCCGCGTCCGCCGCGACGACCTGCTCACCGTGCAGGTGGATGGCACCCACGGCACCGCCGTTGCGGGCCTGCGCGAATGCTGGACCCAGCACTACGGCAACACGCCCAAGCCCACCTGGAATCCCGACATCCCGCAGCCCATCGACTTCTTTGGCGGCTGGGCCAAGGTTCCCGAGCAGGAGTCCCACGACAACGCCTTCAAAATCCAGTGGGAACTTTTCCTCCGCCATGTCGTCCTCGACGAGCCCTTTCCCTGGACTCTCCTCCAAGGCGCCAAAGGTGTCCAACTCGCCGAACTCGGTCTCCAGAGCTGGGCCGAGCGCCGCTGGCTGCCGGTTGAAAAACTCGCCTGAATTGTCCCGTGATACCCGACTCCATTTCCAAGCGCATCGAATCCACCGGCATCGTCGCCGTGCTTGTTATCGACCGTGAAGAGGACGGTCCGGATCTTGCCAAGGCCCTGCTGGCGGGAGGCGTCGACATCATGGAATTGACCCTGCGCACGCCCGCCGCAATCGGGGCCTTGCGCCGCATCCGCGCCGAGGTCCCGGACATGCTCGCGGGAGCGGGCACGGTCCTGACCCCCGCGCAGGTCGAAGAGGTGAAAAACGCGGGAGCCGAATTTGCGGTATCACCCGGATTGAATCCCCGGGTGATGCAAGCCGCCAAGGAGGCTGGTCTTCCCTTCGCGCCGGGTATCTCCACACCATCAGACATCGAGCAAGCGCTGGAATTCGACTGCCGACTGTTGAAGTTTTTTCCCGCCGAGGCCTCCGGCGGCCTCGCCCGCCTCAAGGCGATGTCGGCACCCTACCAGCATCTCGGCGTCCGGTTTGTTCCCCTCGGTGGAGTGAATGAAAAAAACATGTCCACCTACCTCGCCGACCCCCTCATCGCGGCCCTCGGCGGATCATGGCTCGCGCCCCGCGAGGCGATCATGGAAAAGCGCTGGAGCGACATCACCGGGCTCGCACGCCAGGCCACCACACTCATCGGATCCATCCGCCCCAAATAAAAACGAGCGTCACATTCGGGGAGATCATGGGCCGCTGCTGGCCCTCGTTTTGATGAAAAAACACAAACCATGACCAAGCCAAACTCGCTCCTCATCGGCATGCCGAATTACCTGCCGATGGCCTATCCCGAGGCTCTTCGCGCCGAGCTTGGCCGGAAGGTTCTCATCCATCCCGAGGAGATCAATGGTGCCGAATGGAAAAACCACAGTGCCGCCCTCGCGGAGGCGGATGTGCTTTTTGCGACTTGGGGAATGCCAAAACTCGACGCGGAATTCCTAGCCGCCGCACCACGATTGAAAGCCGTTTTTTATGCGGCCGGTTCGGTGAAAGGCTTTGCAACCCCGGAGTCCTACAAGCGGGGAATCTTGATTTCCAGCGCCTGGCAGGCGAACGCCGTTCCCGTGGCCGAGTATTCCCTCGCCACGATTCTGCTGGGCCTGAAAGGATTCTGGCTCAGCCAACGCCTCGTCCGCGCAGGGAAATTCAATCATCAACAATCCCCCCTCGCCGGCGCCTTCCGCTCGAATGTCGGCCTCGTCTCCCTCGGAGCGATCGGGCGCCTAGTGGCCGGTCATTTGGCAAAACACGAAATCAACATTCTGGCCTATGACCCCTTCGCCTCACCCTCTGTGGCGGCCTCACTCGGCGTTTCCCTGGTTTCCCTCGAAGATCTTTTTGCCAAGAGTCATGTGGTGAGCCTTCACACGCCCTGGCTCCCGGAAACCGAAAAAATGATCAACGCCCCGCTCCTCCGTTCCATGCTTCCGGGGTCGACACTCATCAACACCTCGCGCGGTGCGGTGATCGATGAAACCGATCTCTGCGCGGTGCTCGCCGAGCGCCCGGACATCACAGCGATTCTGGATGTGACCCACCCCGAGCCGCCGCTGCCCGACTCGCCATTGCGGACTCTGGAAAATGTCGTCCTGACGCCGCACATCGCCGGCAGCATTAGCGGAGAGATCGCGCGCATGGGCTACTGGATGAAGGACGAACTGGATCTCTATCTGGCAGGCAAACCCCTCCAACACGGTGTCTCCGAGGACATGCTCGCCCGAATGGCTTGACCATTATGCTGCCCGGCCTCGTTTCCATTACCTTCCGCCAGCTTTCGCCTGCACAAATCGTGGAGCTGTGCGTCAAAAACAAACTTCAAGTCATCGAGTGGGGCGGCGATGTGCATGTGCCCCATGGCAACATTGAGATAGCCGCGCAAGTCGGCCGCATGACGCGCGAGCGCGGACTGGATGTTGCCGCCTACGGCTCCTACTACCGGCTCGCGGTGAGTCCTGCCGATGGATTGCACTTCCCCGCCGTGCTGGCATCCGCCGTGGCGCTTGAAACCCGGGCGATCCGTGTGTGGGCGGGCAACCGTGGTTCGGCCGCTGCCGATTCCGGTTTGCGCAACGCAGTCATTCAGGATGCCCTGCGCTGTGCGGATCTCGCCGCCGAAAAAGGCATCACTCTTTGCTACGAGTTTCATGGCGGCACGCTCACCGACACGATCGAGTCCACATGCGACCTGCTCGACGCCACCGAGCATCCCTTTATCAAAACACTCTGGCAACCGCCCCATGGCCGCCCGCTGGAGGAATGCCTCGCCGGTCTTCGAACTCTTGCCCCGAGGCTTCATCACATCCATGGATTCCATTGGTGGCCGGATGTCTCGCACCGACTGCCGTTACGCGAGGGCAAGGACCGCTGGACCGCCTATGTCGCGGAACTCCAAAACCTCGGCCTGGATCCCAGTATCCTTCTCGAATTCGTCGCGAACGACTCCCCCGAGTCTCTCGTCGACGACGCGAAGTTTCTCAACGAACTCCTGCACGGTCCGCAGTTCGCGGAGCGCTGCTAAAGCTGGGCCGCACCGCAGGAGTTTTTTTTGGAAAATGGGCGCAGGCGTGCCCCCAAAGCCCGCCGGTAGCTTTACATTTTTTGATTCCGAACATCAGAGCCCCAAGCGCGATGCCCGGGACTGCCGATTCTCCAGGGACAAATCCTGTGGCTACCGTAGCGGATTTTCGGCCCGTTCTTCAGGCAACGAGGGTGTGCGATTGTGAACCATAGGGGCACGAATACTTCCGACGCATCCTCTGCTAACGAAGTGGAACAAGGCCTCCTGCCAAACGACGGCAAATTGCTCACCCACCTCGCCACAGCAGTCGCCACCGTAACGCCCAGTCCTATTTCGACTCCCCGCCTAATTCCAAAAGCCCCATAGCCGGTTCATCTTTACATTGAAAAATTGTTTTTCAGCCGCAGAACTTGAAAACCATCTGCGTGCTGGGCGGCACAAGCCCTGAAACCCCAAGCCCGATCAAACGCAGCGGGCGATCCACAAGGCGCTCACGGCGCACGATGGCACAGGCGATCGCGTAGATATCTTCCGGAGATTCGAAGGGCTCCTCCACACTGGTTTGCCGGGTCAGGGTTTTAGGAAGTGGTCATCCCGCCGCCGCTCGATGTCACATATTTTCGAGGAATTGATTGAAGCGGCGCGGCAACGGTTTCAAGCCCGCGGGCTAGCCTCTCAGCATGGAGGCGGCGGGCCTACGGCGTTTCGAGAAGAAAATCGTCGTGAATGAATTTCATGAGGGAGGGGGCGAATCAGCGCACAACTCGCGCGCTTCCGCCTTTCATGAGTTTTTCGACTTCCTTGCGTGTAGCCATCGAGGTGTCACCGGGCGTGGTCGAAGCAAGAGCCCCGTGCGCCGCGCCGTAGTCGACGGCGAGCTGGGGGTCGTTGTGCTCGAGGAATCCGAAGGCCAGTCCGCTGGCGAAGCTGTCACCTCCACCCACGCGGTCGAGGATGTCGAGGCCGGGATATTTGCGGCTCTCGTAAAACGCTCCGTCATGCCAGCAGATGGCGCTCCAGTCGTTCTTGATCGCTGTATGCACGCCGCGAAGCGTCGTCGCGGCAACTTTGAAGTTCGGGTATTCCCTCACAGCGGTTTCGATCATGCGCTTGAAGGCGTCTGTCTCGATGTTGGTGAGATTGTGATCCACGCCTTCGACTTCAAAGCCGAGGGAGGCGGTGAAGTCCTCCTCGTTGCCGATCATGACATCGACAAATTTGGCAACCTCGCGGTTCACCTCGCGGGCCTTGGCCTGGCCGCCGATGGATTTCCAGAGGGACGGACGGTAATTCAAATCGTAGCTGACGATGGTGCCGTGTTTTTTTGCGGCTTGAACTGCCTCGATGGTCAGATCGGCAGTTGATTCGGACAGTGCGGCGAAGATGCCGCCGGTGTGGAACCAACGGGCCCCGAGCTTTCCGAAGATATGGTCCCAATCGAAATCGCCGCGCTTGAGCTGCGAAGCGGCCGTGTATCCGCGATCCGGCACGCCGACCGCGCCGCGCACTCCGAAGCCGCGCTCCGTGAAGTTGAGGCCGTTGCGAACCGTGCGGCCGATGCCGTCATCCTCGCGCCACTTGATCAAATCGGTGTCCACGCCACCCTGCATGATGAAGTCCTCGATGAGGTGGCCGACCTCGTTATCGACAAAAGCGGTGCAGACGGCGGTTCGCAGGCCGAAGCATTTGCGCAGTCCGCGCGAGGTGTTGTATTCACCCCCACCCTCCCAAGCGGTGAAGTGACGGGCTGTGCGGATGCGGCCCTCGCCGGGGTCGAGGCGGAGCATGACTTCGCCGAGGCTGATTTGGTCGTAGTGGCAGGTAGATTTATCGCGGAGTGGGAGTGACATGGGATTTATAGGGTGATGGTTTTGAAGTCTTCGGGTTTCCAGGCGGGTTCGCCGAGTTCGTCCGTGATGTGGGCAAAGCTCTCGATTTCCGCCTTGGTGAAAAGAAGTCCGCCATGCGCGTCGGTGAGCTTGGCGGCTTTCGCTTCCAGTTCGCCGGGCAGCAGGCATTTTTCGTTGCCGGGACCGAGAATGTCTTGAAGGCACGCCCTCACATTTTCCGCCTGAGAGCGGCCGAAAGCGTAGTCGCGGCCGTGCATCGCTTCGGGATGGATGCATTGAAAAAAGAAGGTCGAGCCGCGCTTTTCCTTGGGATCGCCCTTGGCCGTTCCGCGGCAGGCAATGTCGCAAACCCCAAATATCCGGAGTTGGAGGATTTCGGCGAATGCAGCCTCGTGGCCGACAACGGCTCAACCGGCTACTTCCGCGTCGATTGGCTCACTCCCGATGGACTGGGTTCCTGGGGTGATGGCCGTTTGATCATCCTCGGCACTGAGGGCTACATCGAGCTGCGCAAATATATCGACATCGCCACCTCCAACGGAGGCGAGCAACTTCTCCTTGTCGATGCCAAGGGCGAGCACCGAATACCCTGCGGCGGCAATGTGGGTTTCCCGTTCTTCGGCGAGTTGATTCTCGACTGCCTGCACGGCACCGAGAAGGCCATGACGCAGAGGCACACATTCCTCGCGGCGGAACTCTGCTTGAAGGCCCAAAAAGCGGCCCTGCGCCTGGATCGTTCACCATTTTGATTACCCGCCTTTCTCCGTCGTGTTTGCATTTTTGAAATTGTCAGGCCTCGCTGGTGCCGCCTTATGAAAATCGTTCAATGCTGGGATGACGGAGTGGAGGATGACATTCGCCTCTGCGAGTTGCTGCGCTCCATCGGGGCTCAAGCCACTTTCAACCTGAACGCCGGGCTCCATGGCGCTGTGCGGGGACCAGCCTGGCAGTTTAAGGGGATCAAGGATGTTCGCAAACTCGCCATCGATGAACTGCCACAGGTTTACGAAGGATTCGAGATTGCCAACCACACGCTCACCCACCCATCTCCGGAAAAAATTTCGCCGGAGGAGTGGAAGCGGGAGGTCGTGGAGGGCCGCGCGCGCCTCGAGGATTTGTTCGGCAAAAGAGTAGCCGGCTTTGCCTATCCCTTCGGCCATTGCCCAGCGCATGCTGTCGAAACCGTGCGCGAGACCGGTCATCTCTACGCCCGCACCTGCGCCAACGCCACCCCTTCGTTCCCACCCGCCGACCCGATGCTTCTGGCCGCCGATTGCCACTTTCTCAACCCCCACTTCTGGGAGCGTTACGAACTAGCCAAGTCCTCCGGAGCTCCGGCGTTTTACTTATGGGGACACAGCTACGAATTGTGCAGCGAAGAAGACTGGAAAAGCCTCGAAGAAAAACTTCGCCGTCTCGATTCGGATCCTGATGCCGAATGGGGATCGCTTTCCGCTTTGTTAGACAGGTAGAAATCCACCCAGCAGAACACCCCGCTGGACATCCCCCGAGTTTTTCTGGAAAAGAGACGGCGTGATCGGTTCCGCAAGTTCCCCCGGCGCCACATCGGCTTTTTCGCCGGGAAGGGGATTGCGTTCGCTGCGGCTTCAGAACCTTTTTTTCGGGGGATGGTCGTTGATGGTTTTTGCGTTTCTTTATCTCCCGATCGCACTGCTGGTCGTTTTTTCGTTCAATTCCTCGAAGCTCAACATCCGCTGGGAGGGATTTTCGACGAAGTGGTATGAGGCGCTTCTCACGAACAAGGTTCTCATCACGGCATTCGAGAACAGCCTCCTCGTGGCGCTCTTCACAACCTTGCTCTCCACGCTTCTCGGAACGATCGGCGCGTGGATGCTGCACCGCTACCGGTTTCCCTACCAACGCGCACTCGCGCTTCTGATTTTCATTCCGATGGTGATGCCCGAGGTGCTGATGGGCGTGAGTCTGCTGGTTCTCTTTGTCCAATTCCTCAACCTGCCGCTGGGTTTCACAACGCTGGTGATCTCGCACACGACCTTCTGTTTTCCGTTTGTGCTCGTCGGCGTGCAGGCGCGCTTGCAGGGGCTTGATCCGTTTCTGGAAGAGGCGGCGATGGACCTCGGCGCCACGCCGCTGAAGGCGTTCTGGAAGGTCATCGTGCCCTATCTCATGCCGGCGATTGTCTCGGGGGCCTTGATGTCTTTCACGCTCTCGCTCGACGAATACATCGTGAGCGTTTTCACCACCGGAGCGCAGTCCCAGACGCTTCCGTTGAAAGTTTACGGGATGGCCAAGGTCGGCCTGAACCCGCAACTCAACGCGCTCAGCGCCATTTTCATCGCGGCCACTGTCGTGGTCGCGATCATCAGCCACACACTCGCTAGGAGAAAAACACCATGAAAACAAAAACCACCAAAACCATCCTGTCAGCCGCGGCCGCCGCCGCGCTGGCCTTCACTGCCACTGCGCAAGCGGCGGAAAAACTCAATATCTACTGCTGGTCCGAATACATCCCGCAGGATGTGATCGATGACTTCTCGAAAGAGACCGGCATCAAGGTCTCGGTCGAAAACTACGCGTCGAACGAGGAAATGCTCGCCAAGCTGGGAGCCGGAGGAGGCAGCTTCGACATCATCCAACCGAGCGAGTATGTCGTGGAAGCACTCGTTAAGGAAAAACTCCTGCGTCCCCTCGACAAAAAGGCGATTCCGAACCTCAAAAACATCGATCCGAAGTTCCTCAGTATGTCGTTCGATCCCGGCAACAAATATTCCGTTCCCTTCATGGCAGGAACCGTCGGGATCGTTGTTAACACCGACCTCGTAAAGGAAGACATCAAGAGCTTCTCCGATGTCTTCAAGCCAGCCAACAAAGGTAAAATCGTCGTGCTCGACGACGCCCGCGAGATCGTTTCCTGGGCCCTGCTTTCCAAGGGAATTCCGGTGAACGATGTGAGCGACAAGAATCTTGAAAAAGCAAAGGGCGTCCTCGCCGATTGGATTCCGCTGATCAAGGTTTACGACTCTGACAGCCCGAAGACCGCGCTGCTGAATGGCGATGTCGCCATCGGCGTCGTCTGGGGCGGCGAAGGCGCCATCCTGCTCAATGAGAATAAAAAATTCCGCTGGGTCATTCCCGCCGAGGGCACCCACCTCTTCATCGACAGCTTGGCGATTCCTAAAACCGCGAAGAATTTTGCCAATGCCGAGAAATTCATGAACTACATCCTCCAGCCCGAAGTGAGCAAAAAAATCTCCGAGGCGTTCCCCTATTTAAACCCCAACAAGGAGGCCGTAAAACTTCTCACCGAGGAGCAACGAAACAACCCCGCGAGCTTCCCGAGCGCGAAGGATTTGACCAAAATGGAAATCTTCAAAGACATCGGCGAGCGCGGTTCCGTGATCGAGGAAATCGTCACGTCCCTGAAAGTCGAATAACTCCCCGATGGCCCTCCCTTCGGCAGTCTCGAATACCGGCGGATCGGATATGCACCGCCGCAAGCCAGGTCTTTTGGCCTGGCTGATTCTGCTGCCACTGGTGGCCTGGCTGCTCCTGTTCGTCGTCGCTCCCACCGTCATGTTGATCGTGGTGAGCTTCGCCGAACGGGACGCACTAGGGCGGATTGTTTACGAATTCAACCTCCAAAATTACGCCCGGGCGTTCGATTGGGTCTGGCTGAAAGTCATGCTCCTCTCGATCTGGTATGCGCTCCTGACCACCATCCTCTGCATGGCCCTCGGCTTTCCCGTGGCCTATTTCATCGGACGAGCCCCTGAGCGCTGGCGCACCACGCTTTTGCTTCTGGTGATGGTCCCGTTTTGGACGAGCTTCCTGATCCGCACCTACGCGTGGATCACAATTCTTAGCAAGGATGGGCTCCTGAACGCCCTTCTCGTCGGATCCGGCATTCTCACCGAGCCGCTGGCTTTGCTCTACACGCCCTTCGCGATCGTGCTGGGGCTGGTCTACAATTTCCTGCCCTTCATGATTCTCCCCATCTACACGAGCGTGGAGAAACTCGACAACGCGCTCATCGAAGCGGCCTACGACCTCGGCGCCGGGCCGGTGCGGGCGTTCTCGCAAGTCATCATTCCCCTCACCCGCCCTGGCATTGCCGCCGGTGCAATGCTGGTTTTCATCCCCTCCATCGCCATGTTCGCCATCACGACACTCATGGGCGGCGGCTCGAACCCCACCATCGGCGAAGTCATTTTCAAGCAATTCACCTCGGGACGAAACCAACCCTTCGGCGCGGCGCTCGGAACCATCCTGCTGGTCATTTTCTTGCTCGCCCTGTGGCTGACCAACCGCCAGCGCGAGGAGCGGAACTAATTTCCGGCAAGGCCTGCGACCTGCTTCAGCATCGGCCCGAACTCGGCATTCCAAAAACCCATCAACGGCCGCTGGCTGTCAAATCCCGCCTCCCCGGCATCAGTCACGCTGTAAACGCGCGGCACCAAGCGAATGTCGGAGGTCATAGGAATCGCCACCATTTGAATCTTCACGCGAATCGATTGCGGGGCGCCGTAGCTTCCCCACATCGCATTGCCAAAACCTCCCGCGGGTTTATCAAACGAGATCGATTCGGGGTAGTTGGATTCGGAAAGCGTGTATCCGCGACCAGCGAAAACCGTTTGTGCCGCTGAAATCACACGATCAGGCGAAGTGTTTTTGACAGTCACTGCCCCGATTCCGCCCGAGCTGGAAATCGGCGAGGAGAGGCATCCGGCGAGGAAAAGAACAGCGAGGCTGGCAGCGAGGAATTTCATAGGAGCCGAAACTACCAACCGCTAAATGCCAGCGGCAAGCCGCTTGAAAAAACCAAAATCCAACTTCGCCAAATCCTCGCTGACCGCGATTGGCCAGGGATGGAAACTTTGTGGAATTGCGAATCGCTCCAGCTGACAGGCGAGGAATTGGCGGACTTCTGCTTCTTGGAAATCCCCCGCGAGAAACGCCACCGGCCTCTCGGCGAACTCGGGGTCGGGTTTTCCAACCACCACGGCGCGGCGGACTCCCGGGATTTTAAGAAGCAACGACTCGATGGCCTCAGGCTGAATGTTTTCGCCACCGGAGATGATCAAGCGGTCGCGGCGGCCTTGGATCACGAGATTCCCCTCGGGAGTGAACGACCCAAGGTCGCCGGTGGAAAACCAAGCCTCGGCATCCGCCAAATCCTCCCAGTGTCCGTTAGGGCTGAGAGATTTTTTCGCGAGAATCGGCCCGTGAATTTGAATTTCCCCATCCTGAGAAAGCCGAACCTCGCGACCTGGAAGTGGCTGGCCGGCGTGGAGCGGAGTGGGCGTTTCGAGTAACCGATCCGTTGTGCAAATCTGCGATGCGGATTCGGTCATGCCATAAGTGAGGTGGAGCGGGACGCCGGCGCAAATCGCCCGCTCGACGAGGGCGCTTGAAATCGGACCACCACCAACAAGAACAGCCCGAAGCCGATGGAGAGGAGCCCCTGAGTCGAGCAAGCGTTGGAGTTGGGTGGGAACGAGAGAGAGGTGCGTGACAGCTTCGTATTCGGAATCGGAAAAAACCACGGCCGCGCCAGCGAGAAGGCAACGAATCGCGATTGAAAACCCGCTGACATGGTTCAATGGAAGTTGGAGCAACCACCCACATCCCGGCTCCAGCGGAAGTCGATGCGCCGAGCCTTCGGCATTGGCGATGTGGGCGGCGAGGTCATGGTAAACAATGCGCGGATGACCGCTCGAGCCGGAGGTGTGGAGGAGCGTGCCTGGCTGATCAAGGAGTGCGGGCGTCCCGCCCGCGGAGGGGAGTTTTTCGAAGGTCGGCGGGACGCCCACACTCCTTGAATAAAAAACATTCGCTCCGAGGTTTTGGGCGCGGCGGATCGCCTCCTCGCGGGGCAGGCTATGGGAAATCGGGGCAACCAAGGCTCCCTGCCGCAGAGCTCCGAGGAGAACGAGGAGATGATCGAGCGAGGTTGGGGCCCAAGTCGCCACAACTCCTGCGGGGGTGACGGGCAAGGATTGCTCCAACTCCGAGAAACGGATCACGCGTCCGCTCGTGCGGTCGATCAATGCGGGCTCATTCCCAAATCGAGCAAGGTCAGAGAAGAACGAGGCGGGATTCATCAATGGAAGGAAGCGGTTGATCGGCGCGGAACACAAAGCCTGAAAGATCGAGGCGATTCGTAAGAACATCCGACTGCAGGCGGGAGTAGGTGTCGAGACCCGCAGCGGAAATCCTCGGAAGGGAGGCGGCGAATCGGCCCAGGGTGTGGATTCCGACTCCAGATTCGTAAGCGGCACTGACGACCGAGATCATTCCCAAGCGCTCGCCTTCGCGGGCAAATTCCCGGCAATGCTCAAAGCCACCCATGAGCGTGGGTTTCAAAACCAAGGCTGCGGCTCCCTGAAATAGCGCCAAATCGGCAGGAGAGATTTCGCGAAGGGTTTCGTCCAGGGCGATGGGACACGCCGAACGGGCGATCAACTCCGTGAGGCGTTGGGCAACGGCCAGAGGTTCCTCGAAATACTCGATCGGAAATTCCCGCAGGCTTTCCCCGATGCGGAGAGTTTCCTCGAAGGTCCAAGAGCGATTGGGATCGAGGCGGAGTTGGCAAAGACCTTCCGTCTCGCGGGTGATGTCTCCGACCAAATCCGCAAGATGCGCCGAGTCGATGCGCGAGGTTTTGATTTTGAGGCAACGGCAACCCTCGCGATAGGCACGAACCGCTCCGGCGAGGATTTGGTCGGCATTTCCATCCAAAAGGGCATTGAGCGGAACTTCGTTTCGGAGGGGAACCCAATCCCCCACCAGCGCCTCCCGAGCACATCGGAGTGAGGCGGGGACGAAATCCTCGGAACCACGCAAACTCGCCTTCACCTCCTCGAGAGTTTCACGACTCCAACCGGGCAGAGGAGCGGCGTCTCCCCAGCGCTCCCCTTGGCGAAGCAAAATCCCCTCACGACTTCCACCATCCGTGAGCGGGAGGCGGTAGAGATAGGCACGCGGAGGATTCACATCAGCAGGAATACCGAAACCAAGATCGCAAGAAACAGACTGGAGGTTCCGGCATGAGGCAGGAGGTCATTGATCACGCGGGGATCGCGAAGGCGGACCAACGGGCCACCAACGCGGAGCGCCGAGAGAAAGGCTGCCATGGCACAGAGCCAACCTCCGCCGTGGAATTGCAGAATGAAGAGCGGAACCACCGCGGGCACGAAAAGGAAGAAGAGGATTTCGATGCGCGCAAACTTTTCACCAAAGCGGACGGCGAGCGTTTTTTTATTCACCCGCTGATCGGTGGCGCGGTCGCGGAGATTGTTCAGCGCAATCAGCACGACGGAATAGCAACCGGGCATGACGCCCAGCAGAACGGCATCCGGGGAATAGCTCAGCGCTTGGACGAAATAGGTTCCCGCCGTGGCCACGAGGCCGAAGAAGAGAAAAGTGAAAACCTCGCCGAGTCCGAGGTAGGCCAGCGAGAACGGTCCAGCGGTGTAGAGAATCCCGAAAAGAATCGAGGCCACGCCGATAGCGACCACAGGCCAGCCCGCGCGGAGCGTCAGAAAAACACCCGCTGCTGTGGCGAGGAGGAAAAAGAAAACCATGCCGAGAAAAACCGTGCGGGGTTTGAGTAGGCCCGAGGCGGTGACCCGAACCGGACCAAGCCGGTCGGCGGTGTCGGCACCTTTTTTGGCGTCCCAGTAATCGTTCGCGAGATTGGTGGCGATCTGGATGCAAATCGCCCCGAACAAGGCGGCGAGAGCGGCGGGGAGGTTTCCCTTGGATTGCGAGAATGCCAAGGCGCTGCCGAGAAGGACCGGCGCGACGGCAGCGAAGAGAGTTTTTGGGCGACTGGCGAGCACCCAGGCTTTGAGCGTGGCGCTCACGGGCGCTTGGGGAATTTGCTGAAGTCCGGTTTGCGTTTTTCGACAAACGCATTCCGGCCCTCCTGCCCCTCCTCGCTCATGTAGTAGAGAAGCGTGGCGTTGCCGGCGAGTTCCTGGAGACCAGCTTGGCCGTCGCAATCGGCGTTCATCGCAGCTTTGAGACAGCGAATGGCGAGCGGGGATTTTTCTAAAATCTCGCGGCACCATTTCACCGTCTCGATTTCGAGTTCGGCGTAGGGAACAACCGTGTTGACGAGTCCCATGTCGAGGGCCTGCTGGGCGTCGTAGGTGCGGCAGAGAAACCAAATCTCACGGGCTTTTTTTTGTCCCACGATCCGGGCGAGGTAGCTCGAGCCAAAGCCTCCGTCGAACGACCCCACGCGCGGTCCGGTCTGGCCGAACTTGGAATTATCAGCGGCGATGGTGAGGTCGCAAATGACATGGAGCACATGGCCTCCACCGACCGCCCAGCCGGCAACCATGGCGATGACGGGCTTCGGGCAGTTGCGGATCTCGCGCTGGAAATCGAGGACATTGAGACGCTCGACGCCGTTGTTGTCGGCATAGCCGGCGTCACCCCGAATTTTCTGGTCGCCGCCGGAGCAGAAGGCGTGCTCGCCCTCGCCAGTGAGGATGATGACACCGATCGAGGAATCATCGCGGGCCTCTTGCAAAGCGCGGCGCATTTCCTCGACGGTGAGCGGACGGAAGGCGTTGCGGCGCTCGGGGCGGTTGATGGTGATCTTCGCGATGCCTTCGGCTTTTTCGTAGCGGATGTCCTCAAAGGTTCCGGCGGGTTTCCAATCGCAGGCGGGTTTCATGGCGCGAAATTAACGACGGGGCGTGGATGGGCCAATGCCGAAGTTGGCTGGAAACCCCAAGGTCCCGGGGAGCGCGCCCGCCCTCGGGCGCTGTCGGGTGCGCCCCCGCGCCCGACTTGTGGTTGCAATCACCGGCCTGCAGTCGCCATTTTTTCGATCGGCCCGCGAGGGCGCGTGCCGTTGCGCCCGAGGGCGGGCGCGCTCCCCGGGACCTTGCGCTGTCACGCCAGAGCCTTCTTAAAAGCCGGAGGCGTGATGATTTTTGTGCAAAAATCCGGAAACCGCTTGGGCGAGTTCGAGCGGAGCTTCCTCCAACAGGCGGTGGCCGCAGCCGGGGAGGGTTTGAGGTTGGGCAGAACGGAAGGATTCCGCCATGCGGCGGGCGAGGAGCGAGTATTTCGAGTCAGCCTCGCCGGCGAAAAGGAGGGCGTTGCCGGGATAAGCGGGAAGTTCGTTCCACAGGGAGGGCAAAACACCAGGGTTCCATTTCTCCAAAACCTCGGCCAGCACGGCGGGGTTTTGAGTGCTGCGGGAGGTGAGAAATTCGGCGGAGTTTTTTTTCTTTGGTGAATCGAAGATCGGAAGATTCCACCAATCGCGAAGAAAGGATTCGAAGGAATCCTGACGAAGGCGCGTGGCGAGCTGGGCATCGGCTTCGCGGCGGGATTTTCTTTCCTCGGGGGATTCGATTCCAGCTGTGGTGGAAATTCCAAGGAAAACTGGGAAGCGATCGGGGCGGGTTAGCGCGGCCGATAGTGCGAGGCGACCACCGAGCGAGTAACCCGCGAGGGCAGCATGGGGGATGGCGGCGGAGTCGAGTGTTGCCGCGAGACGCTCGACGAAATTTTCCGGCGGGATCGAAACAGATTCTCCATGACCGGGTAGGTCCGGCAGGAGGATTTGGACATCGGGGCGCAGGCGAAGAAACTCTTCTGCGAACGGCAGCCAATCCGCACCGGTTCCAAGAAAGCCATGGAGGCACACGAGGGCGGGCCCTCTTTTTTGGCCGAGGATTTGGAATTTCAGCGCGTCCATTTCCAATCCCGCGTGGCGACTTTTCGCGAAATCTCCAAATGCAGCGCATGATTGGCCGTGCGGTTTGTGCGGCATTCGATCAGGCGGGCGCGAAGTGGAGTTTGAGCCAACAACTCCGCCAACTCAGCCATGTCGGCGGGACGGTGATATCCGAGACCGAACTGCGCGGCGGCGTTTGAAAAATCCATGCCGTGGGGCGTTTCCCAAAACCTCTCTCGTTCGGCAGGATCGATTCCCAGAGGGAGGAATTGGAAGATTCCACCGCCGTCGTTGTTCACCACCACAAGGGTAACCGGTTCGCCTCGTAGGAGAGCGAGGGAGTTGAGATCGTGAAGAAGGGTCATGTCGCCGATGAGGGCGGTGACGGGTTTTCCCGAGCCTGAGGAAATCCCGGCGATCGTGGCGATGTTGCCGTCGATGCCGCTCGCGCCTCGGTTTCCGAGGATTTGGGTGAAGACCGGGGATTTGGTTTCCACGCAGGAATTGAAATCCCGGATAGGCATCGAATTTCCGAGGAAAAGAAGAGAGGAGTTGGCAGCGACGGCGCGGGCGATGGCGGGTTCGGAGAGTTGGTTTGTGTCCAAAACCTCGCTGAGAATTTCGGCAACGGCTTGGTTGGATTCGAGCCAGACATCCCGCCAACCCGGGCGGGGTTGGATGGAAAGGGAATCCAAAAACTCGGGAATGCCAGCACGGAGGAGAGTTGGCGTTTGGTGCCAAGGGTCGAGGTTTTCGGGGAAGCGGCGGACTTGGAGGTAATTTTCGCGCCGGCAGGGAGTCATCCATTCGCCGAGGCGCTTGGAGACGAGACTTCCGCCGAAATGAAGGACGCGTTCGGGGGCGGGAACATTTCGACTTTGGAGAATCCAGTCGGCGTGACCAATGACACCAGGCAGCAGCCTCGCGCCGGAGAGAGCGTCGGCGATCAAGGGCCAGCCGAGGCGGTTCGAGAGATCGAGCAGGAGCGCGGCGTCGGGTTGTTCGGAGAGCGGGAGTCGGCCGACGAGAATGATGCCGTAAGGGGAATCGAAAAAATGGCCGAGGAGGGACCTGCGTGTCAGGTCCGGGGAGGCTTTCGAAATGTCGCCGATCCGGCTCTGACAAGCAGAGCCCTCCTCACCAGGCACGGATTCGCCGTCAGCTAAAAGATCGGGCAGGACAGGCTCGGGGAACGGAACATTCAAGTGGACCGGGCCAGGGGTTTCGCCGGTTGCGGCGGCGTAGAGATTTTCGATAATGGCGGGGAGTGCGGCGAGGTCACTGGGGCATGGGAGATCGACTTCCGCCCGCACGAAGGAACCAAAGATTCCAGGCTGGTGGATGGTTTGATTCGCCCCCGTGCCGCGAAGTTCGGGCGGGCGGTCGGCGGTGACAAAAATCAGCGGAACACCCGAATGGAAGGCCTCGACACAGGCCGGGAGGAGGTTGGCGACAGCCGATCCACTGGTGGTGATGCAGACCGTTGGGCGACCGGTTGCCATGGCCCAACCGAGCGCCGCGAACGACATTCCGCGCTCGTCATAGTGGATGGTGGAGTCGACTCCCTCCTCGGCGACAGCGGCCACCAGAGACGATCCGCGGGCTCCGGGGCTGATGAAAATACGGCCGGCTCCGAGTTTTTGGAGTCCGCAAACGATGGCTCGGCCCCAAGTGCGGTTCGAGGTCATGGCGCGAGCAGGTGGAGGACGCCGGCGATTTTGTCCTCCAGCTCGCTCCACTCGCGCTCGGACTCGGAACCATCGACGATGCCCGCGCCGGCGTAGACATGGGTTTTTCGACCAAGCCAAAGCATCGAGCGGATTGCCACGGCAAATTCGGCCTCATCGCGGGAAACAAATCCCACCGGCCCCGCATACCAACCGCGGTCGAAGAGTTCATTCACGGCAATAAAGCGGGCGGCGGCGGCGCATGGCGAACCGCATGTGGCCGGCGTGGGATGGAAGGCGCGCAGAATCGCGTCGTCCCCCACCCCGTCTTTGAGTTCGCCGGAGAAGGCGGTGCGGAGGTGTTGAACGCGGGAGAGCTTGAGCACACTTGGCGATGAGTCCTGCGAAAAGTCGGCACAGAGTTCGCAAAATGTGGTTTCGAGCGAGTCGACAACGAGACGGTGCTCGAGTTGCTCCTTGGACATTTTGAGGAGCTGGGATTCGAGGCGTTCGTCCTCCACCGTATCGAGGCTGCGGGGACGCGTGCCGGCGACGGCTTCGCTTTCAAGGCGCGTGCCCTCGCGGCGGAAAAGAAGTTCGGGACTGGCTCCGAGGAAGGCTCCGGAGTTTGCCGTGGGCTGGAGGCAAAAGTGAAAACACGCCGGCGCGCCGCCTGCGAGAATCTCGACCAACGCAAACGGCGTGATGGTTTCCGTCAACTCCAAACAGGATTTGCGGGCGAGGACGACTTTTTCAAGTGGGCCGGATTGGAATTCCTGGAGAGCGCGATCGACGGCTTCCGCCCAACCGGTGAAATTCGGTTGGTCCCAGCGGGTGAGCACGCCTGGACGCGGCGCCGCGCCGGTGTCGCCAAGCCTTTCGATCCATTGGGAGACATCGGAGAGATCGGTTTCGTTATCCGAGAGATTGACTGCCAGCGTGGTGCGACCGCCGGAGCGGATGATCTCGGCTTTTGGAACGAAGAAATATTCGTCAGGAAAATCGGCCCAATCACTGCTGTTGTGCGAGGCGGCATCAAAGCGACAGCCGCCAAAAACGCGGATGCCCGGATCGCCATCATCGAGAATTTCGAGAAGGTCGGCGAGGCTCCCGAAGGCTGCAGAGCCCATGGCGAGCGTTTGGTCGCCGCCCGAGCGTGAACGCCAAAAGAAGCGTGGAAAAAGAGGGGCGCAGTCCAGCCAACGGGGCGAGAAGAGACCCTCATCCTCAAGCGTCCATTCGATGCGGCGGATGCCCGAGGCCAGCGGGCGAGCGGAGCGGTGTGGGGCGTGGAGGTCGTTGTGCCGCCCGATGCGGAGGGCGGGTTGTGACGGCGCGGCGGGTATCATTGCCAGATCGTTACGCTCGCCGGGGCGTCAAAGTTGTGTGGATTCATTTCGAATTGCGGCCTAAACAAGATTAACATCGCCGCCATGACAAGCCCCGCCAATCATATCCACCGACGCCGCGTGGAATTTGCTGACACCGACGCTGCCGGAGTCGCGCACTTTTCGCGGTTGATGGCGATGGTCGAGGAAGCGGAGCATGGTTTTTTTCGCGAGCGAGGGATTCTGATCCTCACGGCAGAGTCCGCCTGGCCGGTGGTGAAGACGGAGGTGGATTTTTGTGGCGCGTGCCGATTCGGGGAGGAAATCGAAATTCGGCTCGGGGATTTCCAACCCGGCAAATCCTCGCTGACGTATGGGTTCGAGGGGGCGATCGAGGGAAGGAAGGTTTTTTCGGGAAAGATGACGAAATGCCACATTTCGCCTGCGACGGGGCGGGCGGTGGAGATTCCGGGAGATGTCTTGGGTAAAATTCGCGGGGTGATTTGAGATGGCACATGATCTGCTTTGCAGGACTTGATTTATGAACCCACTCCTCGCCCTCACAGCCGCCAAGGTCGGCAATAATTTGCTTAACAATCTGGCCAAGAATATCTCGGGTGGCCAGAAGGCCTCGCCGGAGGCGGAGATTCGCAAGGCGGAGTTTAATAAAATGATGATCGCGGCGGCCAATACCCCGAAGGCTCGCGCCCACAGGGAGTTGAGTGCTGACAATATTGGCGGCCGGGGCGATGCGGAGTCGCAACTTCAGCACATCGCGCAGCAAATCCTCCAGTCCTCGGAGGTTGGAAAATCGATCGACGGGAAGCCGGAGGCGTTTGAGTTGAAATTTCTGCCGGGGGGCAAGGTGGCGGTTAAAAATGCCGATGGTCAGGAGAAAATTTTTGAGTTGAAGGGAGAAATGGCGCAGTCGGCCCAAAAGGCATTCGATATCATCGAAAAGGTGAAGATCGCCTATCCGCAAAATGGCGCTGGCTCGGGTGAGCCTGGTGGAAGTCTGCGGATGATTCCCGGGGCGGGTTGCTCGTTGCTGGCTTGATGCCACCGCTGCCTCGCGGGGTCGGGGTGTTTTTTCATGCCTTCAGAAGTTCTGAGGGGTCGCTCGGCAAGTTTTGCCGTTTCGTTTTTCATTCGGGGAACGATGTATCCAAATTCGAGTCGTTTGTTCGTTCCTGCTCGGGGGAAATGGGCCTCTGGCGTGGGGCGCGGGAGCTGGCACAGGTTTTGCTTTGCTTGAGGTATTATGGAACTGGTCGCCTCCCTTTTCGCCACAGACAACTACACGGCGGTTAAGAAAATGATGGATGTCTCAGCGATGCGTCATGCCGCGATCGCCAGCAATATCGCGAATGTCTCGACGCCAGGCTACAAGCGGGTGGATCTGAGCAAGTCGTTTGAAGACGAATTGAAGGCGCAGATTCAATCACGCGATACGGATGCCGTTTCGGCGGCCGTGCCTCGGACAGAAATGGACTCCCTGACTCCATCGACCCGCGCGGACGGCAATAATGTCCAGATCGACCGCGAACTTTTGGCCTTGAGCACGAACACGATGAATTTCGACGCCCTGACGAACTTCGCCAGCGGCTCCCTGAAACAACTGAAGATGGCCATCACAGGCCGCCCGCAGTGATTTTCCACTAATTTTTTACCATGAATGTCCTATCCGCCACAGCCATTACCGCCAGCGCGCTCGAGTCCGAGAAGATGCGCGTGGACATCACTTCGCAAAACATCGCCAACGCCCACACCACGCAAGGTCTCGATGGAAAACCCTATCAGCGCCGCGTGGTGGCCTTTGAGTCGGTCTTGAATGAGCAGATGGGGCAAAACATGCAGGGCGTCCGAGTTTCCGAAATCAAGCGTGATGAAACGCCCGGGGAGATCTTAAACAACCCCGAGCATCCCCACGCGGACGAGGAGGGCAATGTGCAAATGCCCAATGTGAACATCGCTTATGAAATGGTGGACATGGTGACGGCCACCCGCTCTTACGAGGCGAATCTCGCCGTGGTGCGGAATGCCCGCCAAATGGCCAACCAAGCACTCGCCATCGGACGCTAATTTTTAAAAAGAAACCCAATTTATGACACCTATCTCTTCCATCTCGCCAGACATGACCAGCATGGCTCCCTTGACCATGCGCAATTTCCAACCCGACATCGAGCGCTCGAATGCGATCCGCGAGGCGGGCATGGGTGCTGGCGCTACCCAAGTCGCGGGCCCCGATCCTTTCGGCCAAATGATGAAAAAATTCGTGAATGATGTGGACGACAAAATGAAAGTTTCCTCGAGCGAGAAAAACAAGGTGCTCAGCGGCGAGGCCACGAACTTGCACCAAGCCATGATCGCCAGCCAGGAATCCAGCGTCTCCTTCACCCTCATGGTCGAACTCCGCAATAAACTCGTAGAAAGCTACCAAGAGCTGATGCGCGCCCAGGTATAAGCTGCGCTTAATCGTCTGTTGTCTCACTCAGGATGAAACAAATCTTCCAACAAATCGGAAATTTCTGGAACGAACTCGGCAAGCCGCAGCGGTTGACCATCGCCGCGGCAGGCGTCGGAGTTTTACTGGGAATCGGGAGTCTTCTCTACTGGGCGCAAAAGCCCGACATGAAACTCCTCTACGGAAAACTCGGGGAAAAAGAAGCCTCCGAGGTGGTGCAGGTGCTCGAAGAGCAAAACATCCCCTACCAAATCGCCGGCGGTGGATCCTCGATCTATGTGCCTTCGAAGGATGTTTATCGCGTTCGCATGGACCTCGCCTCGAAAGGCCTTCCGAATACCGGCGGAGTGGGATTTGAGATTTTCGACCGCAGCAATTTCGGCATTAGTGACTTCGTTCAACGCACGAACTATTCACGCGCGATCCAAGGCGAACTCGCCCAGACGATCGAGCAAATGCAAGGCGTCAAAAAAGCCCGCGTGATGGTGGTTTTGCCCGAGAGCCGGTTGCTCGTCCGCTCGACGGATTCACGCCCGACCGCCTCGGTGTTTGTGGATACCGGAAATGCCAAACTGGATGCCGCTGCGGTGAATTCCATTCGTTCGTTGGTCGCAAGCTCTGTCGAGGGCCTGAAACTCGACGATGTCGCCGTGGTCGACAATGCCGGGAATGTGCTTTCGGAGGATTTGAAATCCGATCCCCAGCTTGGCTCGGCCTCAAGCATCGTGAAATACCGCCAGCAGACCGAGGATTACCTCTCTGCAAAGGTCGAGACGATGCTCTCCAAAGTGCTCGGGCCCGGAAATTCCGTCGTTCGTGTTTCTGCCACGATCAACACCGATGCCTCCACAGTCGCCGAGGAAAAATTTGACCCCGAGGGTCAGGTGCCACGCCAAGAGACAACTATTGAGGATACATCGAACACCTCGGAAAAAGCGGCGCAAGAACCGCCCGGCGCCGGCGTCGCCGCGAATGTTCCTGCAGATCAAGCCAACGAAGATCAACAAACGAACAAATCCAGCAACACCGTCCGCTCCTCGCGCACGCAGAGCTACGAGATCAATAAAACCATGACGAGCGTGGTGAAAAATCCCGGCGCCATCACCCGCATCACGGCGGCGGTTTTCCTTGCGACCAAATCCGCAGAATCCGGCGAGGCAGTGCCCCGGACTCCTGAGCAAATTACCGCCCTCCGGGGAATGGTGATCAACGCACTCGGCATCGCTGTTCCGAAGGGCGAAGACGCTACAAACTATGTCTCGATTCAAGAAGTTGATTTCCCGTCGAGTATTTCCCAACCTTCCGCAGTGACAGACCAGATCGGTGGCTACATGGAACTCGTCCGCCCGATTGCGGCACTCGTGATCGCAGCGATAGTCTTTGCCATTTTCTTTATTATGCTGCGCCGCGCGAGACCCGAAGAAATCTCCTTTGAACTGGTGGATGATGCCACGAGCAATCCTGCCAAGGCCGCGCTGCCGCTCGGTTCCGATGAGGATCCGAACTCGTTCCTCCCAAGCGCCAAGAGCCTGAAAGTCTCGCCAGAACTCCTTAACTCCCTCATCCGCCAAAAACCTGAAAATGTCGGCGCCACTCTCCGCGAGTGGCTCACGACCAAGAGCGAAAACTGACCCATGGCTCATAATTACGAAACCATGAATAAAACGCAGAAACTTGCTGCGTTTTTCATCATTGTTGGCCCCGAACTCGCCCCCGAGTTGATGAAACAACTCCGCGATCCGGAAATCGAAGCTGTCGCCCGCGAGATGGCCATGATGGATGTAGTAGACTTCAAGCTTCAGGAAAAAATCATGGAGGAGTTCTGCGGTCTCATCGGAGAGGGCCTCTCCACCGCACTCGGCGGCATGGCGTTCGTGCAAAAAGCGCTCGAAGCCGCCCGTGGTCCCCAAGAAGCCTCGGACATTCTTTTAAAGGCACTGCCTGCCAGCAACTCGATCGATGCGGTGCGCGAGCTCAGCAAGATGGACACGCGGCAGATTTACAATGTCATCAAGAACGAGCAGCCGCAGACGGTGGCATTTATTATGTCCTACTTGGACGCGAAGCAGGTTTCGCAAATCATCCCGCTCTTCTCCCCGCAGGCTCGCGAGGAAATCGTGGAACGACTCGGCACGATGGACTCCATTTCGAGCGAGTTGATCGGCAAGGTTCTCAAGAGCCTCGGCAAGCACCTCTCGAGCGGACCCCAAAAATACAGTCTCCATCGTCGTGGCGGCGTCATTGCAGCGGCACAACTTCTCAAGTCCCTCGAAAAAGATCTCAGCAAAAACCTTCTTACCAGCATCGAGGAGCGCAACGCCGAATTG
Source organism: Terrimicrobiaceae bacterium (assembly GCA_044375555.1). Taxonomy (GTDB): domain Bacteria; phylum Verrucomicrobiota; class Verrucomicrobiia; order Chthoniobacterales; family Terrimicrobiaceae; genus UBA967. Next base: position 100,616 of record JBILML010000003.1, on the reverse strand, counting down.
GGCGAAGCGATCCGCAAGAAACTCTTCACCTTCGCCGATATGGAGCGCCTCAGCCAACGCGACATTCAGCGCATCCTTCGCGATGTGGAGGTGGCCGATCTGGCCATTTCCGTGAAGTCCTCCTCGGAGACTCTCCGCCGCGCGATCTATGGCGCCATGTCGAAGCGCGCCGCCGAATCCCTCAAGGAAGAGATGGAAATCCTCGGTCCGACACGAAGCAAAGATGTCGAAGCTGCCCAAGACCGCATCATTGCTCTAGTGATGCAGCTCTCGGAGTCGGGCGAGATTGATATTTCACCGGAGGACTCCAGTGAGTCTGGCGGCTAGGTCGATCGACTTCTGCTCGGTGCCGATCGCGATTGCGATCGTTGACGCCTTGCCACCGGAGCCCGAGGTCATCCCCGAGGTTCTTGTTCCGATGGGGGAACACCAAGCCGCCTGCGAAGCCGCATTCAGCAAGGGTTTCCAAGAGGCGAATGATCATCTCGCCCAGCAAATCCTCGATCAACGCGCCGAGATCGCGCAACTGCAGGAAGCCGTTTTTATTTCTCTCTCGAAACAACACGCCTCTCTCGCCGCCCAGGTGTCCGAGACTTTGCCGGACCTCGTGATTGAAATTGTCCAACGCGTTCTCGCCGGCATGACACCCGATCGCCCAGCCGTCGAGCGCCTCCTCGCTGAAACCCTCGCTGAAATCGCTCCGGGGTCCACCGATGTCGAGGTGTTCCTGAGCTCAACCGATCTGGAACTCGTCAGCCGCCTCATGGCGGACTACGAGCACAAATACCCCGGCATCAAACTCACCGCCGATCCCGAGCTTTTGCCCGGAGATTGCCGCGCCAAGAGCCGCTTCGGCATGATTGATGCGAGGGTTTTCACGAAACTCCAAAATGTGGCCCGCTCGTTAAAATGAACAACGAGTCGCCTATCCTTCCCACCCTCATGCAGAACCTGCGCGGGCGTATCAATGCCACCGCACCGGTGGTTCGCATGGGAGAGGTCGTGCAGGTGACAGGGCTCGTGATCGAATCGGTCGGGCCGAATGTTTCCCTCGGAGATATCTGCGAGATCAGCTCTCCGCGGTTGTCGGGCTTGCAGGCCGAGGTGGTGGGATTCCGCGATCATCGGGTTCTTTTGATGCCGCTCGGGGAGATGCAGGAAATTCATGCCGGCTGCGATGTCGCCGCCACCGGACGCGCGGCGGGAATCAATGTCAGCGAGGCGCTCGTGGGTCGGATCATTGATGGGCTTGGACGCCCGATCGACGGCAAAGGTCCGCTCCCCGCCGGTGTTCTTCGCCCGCTTCACTGCGCACCGCCAAATCCCCTCACCCGCCAGCGGATTTTGAAACCATTTCAAACCGGGGTGAAGGCTCTCGATCTTTTTACGCCGGTGGGTTGCGGTCAGCGGCTGGGTATTTTTGCCGGAAGCGGCGTTGGAAAATCCACCCTGCTCGGCATGATCGCCCGAGGCGCCGAGTCGGAGATCAATGTCATCGCGCTCATCGGTGAGCGTGGTCGCGAGCTCCGCGAATTTATTGAAAAAGACCTCGGCCCGGAAGGCATGGCGCGCTCGATCATTGTGGTTTCCACGAGTGACCAACCCGCATTGATCCGCCGCCGGGCAGCCCACATCGCCACAGCCATCGCCGAGCATTTCCGCGAAGAGGGCAAAAAAGTCCTGTTCATGATGGACTCCGTCACCCGCTACGCGATGGCCCAACGCGAAATCGGTCTGGCCGTGGGCGAGCCGCCCACCAGTCGCGGCTACACGCCCTCGGTTTTTTCCGTTCTTCCCCGCCTTCTCGAGCGCACCGGCAGCGGCGAGCGCGGCTCGATCACCGCCCTCTACACCGTGCTCGTCGATGGCGATGACATGAATGAGCCGATCTCGGATGCTGTGCGTGGCATTTTGGATGGCCATGTGGTCCTGAGTCGCGCCCTCGCGACCGCGAACCATTTTCCCGCCGTGGATGTCCTCGAGAGCGTGAGCCGTGTGACGCTCGAAATCTGCGCGAAGGAAGAACTCGCCACCATCGGCAAGGCCCGCGACCTCCTCGCCACCTATCGCAAAAACGAGGATGTCATTACGATCGGTGCCTACACGAAGGGCAGCAACGCCCAAGTCGACCAGGCGATCGAAAAACAACCCGCCCTCCGCGAGTTGCTCCGCCAGCCGATCGAGGACAAATGGTCGCGCGAAAAAAGCTTCGCCGAACTGAAAAAACTCGTTCCATGAAACGGCAGAAATTCAGTCTCCAGACGATCCTCGACCTCCGTGAAAAAGCCAAAGACAAGGCCGAGGAGGTTTTTGCCGCCGCCATTCGCGAGCGGGATCTCGCCGCCAATCGCGTCGCCCAAGCCGCAGCCCGACTGGATGAATTGACCCGGATGATTTCCGGCGAGCGTTTCCCCGCCTACCTCCGCGCCCAAAGTTGGGATGCCCTCACCGCCCAGCGCGATCTTTTACGCACGCTCCAGCAACGCCTCGCCCAAGAGGAAAAAAAAGTCGCCGAGAAACGGGAATTGCTCATCGTCGCCGATCGTGACCACCGCTTGGTCTGCAAACTCAAAGAAAAATGGGCGCTCGGCGTGGCCGTCGAACAGGCCCGAAGCGAAGAGAAAATCCTTGAGGATTTCGTCACCACCACCCGATTTTTACAACCAGCACACTAGACCACACCCGCCATGAAACCCACACCCACCCTTGACCCCTTCGGCGAAGCCGAATCCGAATCCCCCTCGCTTTGGGGCCCGATCATTATCGCCATCATCCTCGGCATCGCCACCTCGGCCGGAGTCCTTTATTGGCGCTGGCCGAGCATCGCAGCCACTCAAGAAGAACCGTCCCACTCCAAGGCGACCACCCTTTTTAAAACCAAAGCCGAAGCCCAATCGAAAAATTGGGATTACTACACCGGCGAGGTGGAAGGTCTCATGAAGGAACTTCGCGAGCAGGTCACTACCTACGAACAAAAGACCAAGGATCTGGCCGCCGTCGAACTCCGCATTGATGCCGAAAAAAAAGAACTCCTCCGCATCCAAGACGAGATCAAATCCATGCGCGACGAACTCAACTCCCACTCGGCACAAATTCAAGGCTCTGAAAAAACCAACCTTCGCGTGATTGCAGGCAGCTATACTAATATGAAGCCCATCGATGCCTCCGCGATTTTGGCCCAAATGCCAGAAACCGATGCCGCCAAGATTCTTTCCGTCATGAAAAAAGACGCCTCGGGCAAAATCCTCGGGGAAATGGCCCGCATGAAAGACCCCAACGCAGAAGATGGCGCGAAAGATGCTTCACTAGCTGCAAAGGCCGCAAAAATCACCGCACAAATCCGGCTCTTGAATCCAGAACCAGCTACCGCCCAATGACAAATATCCAGACATTGCCCAGCAAATCCCAGCCCACCGAAAGCGGTCGGGCCGAGATGGGCAATTTTTTCCAAGCACCAGGCACCCCGCTTGCTGGAAATTTGTCCAATCCCGATTTCGATAGCTTTTTAAGCAATCCCGAATCCAAAACCCTATCCGAGGAATTGCAGGAGGAGCAAGAGGCAGCCAAGAAAAGGAAAAAACTGGTCGACGCGGCGCTGGTCAGTCCAACTTTGCAAGCGGAAAATCCTATTTTAGAGAGCCAAATCAAGGAGTGCAGCAGTTGCGATACTTCCATTGATCAAGAAGATGTAAATATACTTTCAACAAAATCCCCACAAGATGAGTTGATTGAAAAAAAAGAAGAAGCCTTAGAAGAAGAAGCAGAGGCTGAGGCTGAGATCTATTCAGAATCCCGTGGCATGGAAACTGCTTCGGTAGATGATGAAATGATTGCCCTGACTACAGTCGACGGCACAGAGTCCCCAATCCAAACACTTCGCGAACCTGCGATTACATCGATCAATCGCCTTGCGGCCTATGCCGCACTGGATCGCGGCGCGATCGCTCCTTTGGGAAATTCGGCAAACTCCAGCGATTCCGGCCTCGGAAATCCCGCTAGCGGTATGCCAACTCCGATTCAAACCATCAGGCCTCAAGCCGCCACAGCCTCCTCCCAAGCGACCACTCTCTTCAAATCTCTGGCGCCTGAATTGGATAAGTTCAAACAAACTGGCAGTTCCCAGATTCAACTCGATCTCCCCGTAGGCGATCAAGAATCCGTTCGCATCAAATTATCCCTTCGCGGCGGCGAAATTCGTTCCACATTTATCACCGAATCCCCCGAACTCCGTGAGGCGCTTCAGAAGGCTTGGCCTGATTTTTCCCAAAATTCCCGCGACCGTGGCTACCGCTTGGGAGACCCCGCCTTTCAGCAAGGTTTCCAAGAAAATAACGCCAATCTCGGAGAAAATAACCGCCGGCAACCAGACAACCGCACCTATGAAACGGGCGAAGCTTTCGCCACGACCTCCCTCCGCAAGGTAACATCCAACCGCTCCACGACCTCCCAAAGTCCCTCCACCGCCCTTTGGGCCTAAATTTTTACTGCCATGACCGTCTCCAACGCTACAACCCCCGCCACAACAGCCAAAGATCCGATGACTGGACCCGCCAAAACCAGAGATGTTGGCCAGAAAACCCTCGGCGCGGACGATTTCATGAAAATCCTGATGACTCAACTCACGGCTCAGGATCCGATGAACCCCATGAAAGACACGGAATTCATCGCCCAGATGGCAAATTTCTCCTCGCTCGAGCAGATGCGCGGTCTGTCCCAATCGTTCACCGCCTATTCCAGCGGGCAGCAAATGGCCACAGCGCCGCTTTACCTCGGTTGCGAGGTCACCGTCAAAGACCCATCGACGCCAACTGGCGAATTCAAAGGAACTGTCGAATCGGTCACCGTCAAGAACGGCGCCCCCGCCTTGGTCATCAACGGCAAAACTTACGATCCGAAGCTCATTACAAATATTTCTTTGCCTCCGAAACCGGAGCCTCCTGTCGCCCTACCGACCGATGGATCATCAACTGTAGCTCAAACAGCTCCAACCAACTAAAATCCTATGGCACTCCTTAATTCCTTCAACAGCGGCGTCAATGGTATCAAAACCTTCAGCAAAAGCCTTGAGGTCATTGGCGATAACATTGCAAATGTGAACTCGACAGGCTTCAAGACGTCTAGGGTTACGAATCAAGATAGTTTTGTCGAAACTATGAGGACTCCAACTGCTGCTAATGGAAACGTTGGCGGACTCAACGGCATGCAGGTCGGCATGGGGTCTAGTGTATCGAGCATTTCCCAAAAATTTACTCAAGGCGCGCTGACAACTACGGCAGGCCCGACAGATTTGGGAATTTCTGGGCAAGGTTTTTTTAAAATCACGGATGCCGCAAACAATACTTTTTACTCCCGCGCCGGGGATTTTAGAGTGGATGAATTAGGGACTCTTAGAACAAATAGCGGCATGTTGGTAGTTGGTGCAAATCCGGCAGCATTTTCAGGTGCAGAGGCATTCAGCTTTTCAAAAGACGGAACGATAAATATTTATAAAGCAGGATCAGCGACCCCTGTGCCAGGCGGCAAAATTGATTTGATCACTTTTGCCAATCCAAATGGCCTAAAGCGCGAAGGCGCCAACTTGTTTAGCAATGTGGGAGCTGCAGCTGGAGATGAAAATAGTGGCTCCACTATTAAAGGGGACATCATCCAAGGCACTCTTGAACTCTCGAATGTCGACCTCACCCAAGAATTCTCCGATCTGATCGTCGCCCAACGTGCGTTTCAGGCGAATTCGCGTGTGATCACCGTCTCCGACTCGCTGATGGAGGAAATAGTCAACCTCAAGCGCTAAAAAACGCTCTCTTTGTAATCGTCTCAACCCTAAAAAACACACCCATGGCAGCAAACGAATCCGAAACAATCCCGGCCTCCGGAGGTTCCTCAAAAAAATCCAGCAACGCGCTGATCCCCATCATCGTGGTGATCCTGCTCGTGCCCGCACTTTGTTATGGGGTGATGGAATTTCTCATCATACCGAAACTCAAGTCAGCGTCAGGCAGCGGGGCTGATCACTCCAAAACCGAGAGCTCTGCCAAATCCAAGAAAGATTCTCATGGCGGCGTGAAACCTCCTGGTGAGCACACCGTTGAATTCGGTGGGATTGTTGTGAATCTCGCGGGATCTGGAAATTCCCGTTACCTCCGCACCAACTTCATCATCGCCAGTTCCGATAAGGACATTACTAAAGTCATTGAGGACAGCAAAGGCTCGCTTAAAGACGCCGCGATTACCGTTCTTTCGACCCAATCCCTGGACGCCCTCGATGGCGCCAACGGCCGCGAAGTGGTTCGCAAAGGCCTTATCAGTCGATTCAACAATGTCCTTGGTGGCGAGGTCATTGATCAAATCTACTTCACGGAATTTCTCATCCAATAATTTACCTCCCAAAACCAAGTTATGGCTGGCCCAATGAACCAATCCGACATCGATCAACTTGTCGCCGAAGCGGCAGGCTCGATCGATTCCAAGATGATTTTTCGCTCGGATGGCGAACGCTTTCCGAAATCGAATCCCGTGGCGCCAAAGACCTTTGATTTTCGCACGCCGATCCATCTGGCCGAGGCGGAATTGCGTCGCCTTCGCACGATCCACACGGGATTCATCTCGACGATTTCGGCCCGTTTTTCCTCACTCCTCCGAGCGGACATGAGCCTTAAACTCTCCCGCCTGACCACGATGCCCTACGCGAAATTCTCGGAGTCGATGAAAAACCCGACCCACATTTCGCTGTTCAAGGTCGATCAGTTATCCGGCATCGGAATCCTCGAAATCAGCCCCAAGCTCGCCATCAGCATGACAAACCGCATGCTCGGCGGTCGCGGTATGTCCTCCGAAGAGGATGAACGCTACCTCACAGAAATCGAGGTCGCCCTCCTGGAAGAAATCGTCGACATCATCGTTCAAGAATGGTGCCGGCAATGGAAAGACGAACGCCAATACACCGGCCGCCAAATCGGCCATGAAAACAACCCGCGTTTCCTCCAAGTCTGCTCGTCCGATGCCGTCACGCTCGTCCTCACCATCGAGGCCCTCGCCGGCGATACTCCCGAGCAAATTCAATTAGGCATTCCCTACAACATGCTCGAGCCAATCGTGAAAACCATTCACGCCCAGCGCTCACGCGAGATGCAAACCACCCCGGACTCGAAGCCCCAGCAATGGCGCTCGTCCTACAACCAGATCGCCGTCCCCTTGGTCGCCGACTGGGAGATTCCGCAAGTCAGCGTGAGTGATATCCTGGCGCTCCGAGCCGGCGATGTCTTGGAAATGCCGAAGTCCACCCTCGCAAATACCCGCGTGCGCATTGCCAACGCCCCCCGATTCATCGCTCAAGCCGGATCGGAAAACGGCCATGTCGCCATCCAAATCTCTTCCGAAATCAAAAACGTCACCAAATCATGAGCTCCGCCACCGAATCCAAGAACCTGAATGTCATTCTCGATGTCAAAGTCGACCTCTCGGTCCGCATCGGCTCCTGCATGTTGCCCATGAGGGATGTTGTGGAACTCGGCGAAGGAACCGTTCTCCAACTCGACCAATTGGCCAGCGAACCCGTCGGCCTTTATGTGAACGACAAATTGATCGCCCGGGGCGAGGTTGTCGTCGTCGAGGAAAACTTCGGCATCAAAATCACGCAGATCGTCGGAGAATCGGCATGAGAAGCTTGCCGTGGCGGCTCGCCCTCGCGGCGGCCCTCGCGTGTCTCTTACCAGCTTCTCTCAAGGCGACAGAATCGGCGGGAGCGGCACCGGCATCGCACGCAATCTCCACCACCGAATCTCCCGAACCCAAATCCTCAGATCCCGCCCCAGCCCAGCCTGCCGTTGCTGCCCCGGAAAAAATCCAACCCACTCGCCCGCCCGCGCCAGACTTTGATTCCTTGGGCCGGATGCTCGGCTACCTTACTTTTTTCGCCGCGCTGGCCGGAGGCGCTCTCTATTTTATAAAATTCGGCCTTCCGCTGAGAAAAGGCCTCTCTTCCGATCGCAAACTCCAAGTCCTGGAAACCCGCCCGCTCGGCAACAAACAATACCTTCTCGTCGTCGGCTACGAAGACACCCGCATGCTTCTCGGTGTGACCCCCGGAAAAATCGACTACCTCTGCCCCCTCGACTCGACCACGGCCCCGGCAGATTTCAGCACAATGATGGGCTCCGTCGAAAACCAAGCGCCCCGTTCATGATTCCAGTCCGTAAAATTTCCCGACTTCTTTTGCTGCTTCTCGTTCTGCTCGGCGGAACACTCCACTCGTTTGCCCAAACCCCCGCAACTCCGAGCGCGCCCATCGCTCCGTCCGCACCCGCTGCCCCCACCGCCCCTCGCCCGCCGTCAGTTCCCTCGGTTGCCACCCCTCTCGTGAATTTGCAAATCGGCAACGGCAACGAGCGTCAAAATCTCAGCACCGCGATCCAAATCGTAGTGGTGATGACGCTCCTCACTCTGGCGCCATCACTCATCATGCTCATGACGAGTTTCACCCGCATCGTGATTGTCCTCGGCTTCGTGCGCACCGCACTGGGCGTGCCCAGCGCCCCGGCCAATCAACTCCTCATCGGGCTCTCACTGTTCCTGACTTTTTTCATCATGGCCCCCGTCTGGCAGGACATCCAGGCCCAGGCACTCACGCCCTACATGAATGAACAAATCGATTCCAACGAGGCCATGGACCGCGCGATTGCGCCGATCCGCACCTTCATGCTCCGCCAGACCCGCCCGGGCGAGGTCGATTTCTTCCTCGATCTCGCGGGAATGGGACGCACGGCGGTCAACGACCTGCCCATGCGAGTTGTTCTGCCCGCATTCGTGGTGAGCGAACTCCGAACCGCATTTCAAATGGGCTTCCTGATTTTCATTCCATTCCTGGTGATCGACTTCCTTGTCGCCTCCACCCTCATGTCGATGGGCATGATGATGATGCCCCCGACCATGGTCGCCCTCCCGCTGAAATTGCTTTTGTTCGTGCTGGTGGATGGCTGGCAGCTCGTGATCCGCTCGCTGGTTCAAAGTTTCGCCGCATGAACCAAGAAACCGCCATCGAGATGCTCCGCTCGCTCATCACTGTCTCGCTGACCGTGATGACACCAGTGATTTTAGCGGCTCTCGTGGTCGGCGTGGCCGTGAGCCTCCTCCAAGCCATCACCAGTATTCAGGAACCCACTCTCAGCTTCGCCCCGAAACTCATCGCCATCGGAGCCGTCATCATTGTTGGAGCTCCCTGGATGCTCCGCCAGTTGATGCAGTTTACGATTTTCTTCCTCAATAAAATCCCAGAGATGACGCGATGATCACGATCCGCATCGAGGACATCTACCCCGGCATGCTCATTTTTCTCAGAGCCTCCGGGATGTTTCTCGTCATGCCCGTCTTTTCCGGGAGCATGATTCCCCCACCCGTGAGGATCGGGATCGCGGCAATGATCGCCTACCTTCTCGCTCCCATCTTCGGGAATTTCGGCGGCGTTCCAGCCCACTGGTTTTTGCTAGTCAGCGAGGTCATCCACGAAGTCCTCACCGGCCTCTTGCTCGGATTTGCGGTCCGATTCCTGCTCTATGCTCTGGAAATGGCAGGTGAAATCATCGCAGTCCAAGTCGGGCTCTCCCTGAGTTCGAACATCGACCCCATCACTCGAAACTCCGCCACGCCGCCGAATACCATGCTCCAGTCCTTCGGCTTGGTGCTTTTTCTGGTGACCGGAGCCTACCAATATTGCCTCGTCGCATTCGCCCGGAGTTTTGAAATTTTCCCACCCAATGCGATTTTCGATCCCCAATCGATCAACGAGGTCATCGCCGCCAGCGGGCGGGTTTTCCTCCTGGGAATTCAAATCTCCGCGCCGCTTCTGGCGATCAGCTTTCTCGTGAATATGTGCTTCTCGGTCCTCGGCCGCGCCGCTCCGAGCCTGAATGTTTTCATCCTGAGCTTCCCTGTCCAAATCCTCGCCGGTCTGACCGTTTTTGCCATGACGCTCGGCCTCACCGTGCAATACATCATCCGCGACATGCAGCAACTTCCCGAGACGATGCTGCGCTTCCTCCGCTGACCCCGCCATGGCCGAGCACAACGACACAGCCACAGAGAAACCGACAGACAAGAAACTCTCGGACTCCCACAACAAAGGCCAATTCGCCCAAGCCGCCGAAATCCAAATGGTCTTCGGCCTCATCGCCGCTTATTTCGTTTTGCTTTTCACCCTCGGCGACCAATCCCGCTTCATCACCGAGTTCGTCGCCAGCGTTCTGGGGAATCTCGAAAAATATGAAATCGTCAGCCATGCGCTCCCCCAGTGGATCATGATGGGTTTTCTCATGCTCTTCGGATTGCTCCTTCCGATGCTTGCGGCCACCACCGTCGCCAGCATTCTTGCCGGGGGACTTCAAAGCCGCTTCAAAGCCACCCCCGAAGTGGTCGAAGTGAAATTCGACAAGCTCAATCCCGTCACCGGATTTCAGCGCGTCTTCAGCAAGCAGGGATTGGTAAAAATGGTCATCGACCTTGGAAAATGTCTCATCGTCGCCGCACTCATTTACACCGGCGTCCATGATGTCCTCACCGACCCGATTTTTTTCACCCCCGTCCCCATTTTTCGACTCGGATCATTCATCTACGACTCGAGCCTCATGCTCTTTTTCCGCCTGGCGATCGCCATGAGCGGCCTGGCGCTTCTCCACTACCTCTACCAACTCAAAAAGACCGAGAAGGACTTGATGATGACCAAGCAGGAGATCAAGGACGAACAACGCCAGGCCCAAGGCGACCCCAATGTGAAAATGGCCCAGCGCGCCATGGCCCGCCGCCTCCTCCAGCGCCAAATGCTCGCCGATGTGCCGCAAGCCGATGTGATCATCACGAACCCGACCCACTACGCCGTCGCCCTCAAATACGAGCGCGGCGTGGACTCCGCCCCGGTCGTTCTCGCCAAGGGCCACAACAGCTTCGCCCAACGCATCAAATCCATCGGTGCGAAATTCGAAGTCCCCACGGTCGAAAACAAACCCATCGCCCGCGCGCTCTTCAAATTCGGTCAGGTCGGCAAACCCATCCCCTCCCAACTTTATCAAGCCATCGCCGAGATTCTCGGCTATGTCTACCGCACCCACCGCTACTACTTCTACCAACTCAAATCCCGCCGCCTGAAATCCTGACGCCCTTAGAGAATGGCCAATCCCACAGTCGATAGCGCAAACCCATCTCCGTGGAGCCGATTGCTCAAGCAATCGGACCTCATCTTCACCCTCGGCCTCTTTGGCATTGTTCTGCTTCTGGTCGTGCCCATACCGACATGGGCTCTGGATTTTTTCCTTTCGATGAACATCGGCATCTCGCTGATGATCCTCCTCGTCATCATCTATGTGAAGGATCCGCCCGAGTTCTCGGCCTTCCCCACGATCCTCCTCGCCGTCACGCTGCTGCGCCTCGCGCTCAACATCGCCTCGACACGCCTCATCCTGCTCGATGGCTACGCCGGCCATGTCATCGAGGCCTTCGGAAAGGTTCTGATCCAAGGAAACTACCTCGTCGGCGCAGTGGTTTTCATCATCTTGGTCATTATCAATTTCATCGTGATCACGAAGGGCGCAGGCCGTATCGCCGAGGTCGCCGCCCGTTTCACTTTGGACGCCATGCCGGGCAAACAAATGGCCATCGATGCCGAACTCAACGCCGGCATCATCGATGAACTCACCGCCACCAGCCGCCGACTCAAAATCCAAAAAGAAGCCGACTTCTACGGCGCGATGGACGGTGCCAGCAAGTTCGTCCGAGGCGATGCCGTCGCAGGCATTCTCATCACCATCATCAATGTCGTCGGCGGCTTCGGCATCGGAATGCTCCAGAAAGGCATGCCCATCGATGCCGCGCTCGAGAAATACACCCTCCTCTCGATCGGTGACGGCCTCGTCTCCCAAGTCCCCGCCCTCGTCATTTCCGTCGCCGCCGGCTTGCTCGTCACCCGCGCCCAAGGCGAGACCAGCCTCGGCGGGCAAATCGGCCAGCAACTCGGCGCCTACCCCCGCGCCGTCGGAATTTGCGCGGGCTTGATTAGCGCGATGGCCTTCGTTCCAGGAATGCCACCGGTTCCCTTCCTGCTCCTCGGCGCCATCACAGGCACGATGGCATACCTGCTCAAGAAAAACGCCACCGCCACCGAGGAAAAATTAGGGCCCGGCGGCAGACTCGCCCTCCCCGCTCCCGGCGGATCCCGACCGGCGGCTGGCGGCGGAGCGTCCCCAGCCGGCGCCCAAGGCGGCGACGGCAAATCCCCCGAGGATTTCCACAAACTCATCGAAACCGAAATCCTCTCCATCGAGGTCGGCTACGGCCTCCTCCGCCTCGCCGACAAAACCCAAGGCGGCGACCTCCTCGACCGCATCACCGGCGTCCGCAAAGGCTTCGCCCGCGACAACGGCATGGTCATCCCCCCCATCGCCATCCGCGACAGCCTGGAACTCGAGCCGAACGAATACCGCTTCCTCCTTCGCGGCAAATCCATCGCCCACGCGACCGTCATCCCGAACCGCTGGCTCGCGATGAATGTCAGCGGCAGCCACATCACCCTCAAAGGCGTCCCCACCCGCGAACCCGTCTTCGGCATCGAAGCCGTCTGGATCGCCGAGGAGGAAAAACGCACCGCCGAGATCAATGGCTACAGCGTCGTCGATGCCGTCTCGGTCCTCATCACCCACCTCGCCGAGTCCCTCAAACAAAGCGCCCACCTCATTCTCAGCCGCCAGGAAGTCCAAGGCCTCATCGACCGCGTCAAGGAAACCAACCCCTCACTCATCGCCGAACTCCTCCCCGACCTCGTCAATCTCGGCATCATCCAACGCGTCCTCCAAAACCTCCTCCGCGAGGGCGTGCCCATCAAAAACCTCCCCCTCATCCTCGAAACCGTCGCCGACTACGCCACCGTCACCAAAAATCCCGACGAACTCTCCGAGCAAGTCCGCAAGCGCCTCGGCACCTATTTCATCGCCCAATACGAATCCGAGCCCGGCCAGATCAAAGCCGTCACGCTCGATCCCCGCATGGAGCAAACCCTCATCACCCGCATCCAGCGCTCGCATTTCGAAACCACCCTCGCCCTCGACCCGCAAACCGCTCAATACCTCCTGCGCGAACTCACCATCCGCTCCAATTCCATGGCCGAGCAGGGCTTGTTGCCAACCGTCATCCTCAGCGCCGAACTCCGCCTCGCCTTCAAGCGCTTCTTCGAGCCCTCCCTCCCGAAGATCCATGTCCTCGCCTACCAAGAACTCCCCGCCCAAACCGAAATCCAAAACATCGGCATCATCACGCCGCCCATGACTCAAGCCGGGGACCCCTCCCACCAAGTCGCGACCTGATTCTCGCTCGGGGAGTAAATATCCCCCCCTACGAAACCCCCTCCACCTGTTAGATTTCCAATAATAAAATCAACTGGATAAAGTTACCAACAGAATGATACTAGGGAATTATACCAAAAGCAGCTTGCTTTTGGACTTCTGAATGTAGCGCGGGCGTCTCGCCTGCGTGGGTAAGTCGTTCGATGGCAGGCGGGACGCCTGCCCTACAATAAAACCTCCGAAAGTCGCATTTGCGAGAGAGATTGGTATTATTCACGTAGTCCTCCAGAAAGGTTCGGCCCAATAAAAATCGACACCAGCATTATCGAAGTCGAAATGGACCGTCAGCGCGATAACCACAAGAACCCACTCGGCTACAGCCTTTTTAATTTCAGTATTTAAGACCTATTCGAGAAACAAGCTGCTACTTGACTATAACATTGATCTTGTTGCTTTTAGCGATATCTTTTATAGCCTCCAATCGATGTCCTTTCGGGGCAAACAAGATGATGTTAATTTGCGAAAGTTTGCCGTTTTCATCTTTGATTTCCGCAGCAATTTTTTTACAGTTACCCAGTTCCCGATAATCCCCATCAGTGATAATAAAAACAACGTCTGGTTTGATTTTTTTGGCCAGTGTAAAGGCACCCTCTAACCCCCCAGGCGGTGGACCACCAATTGCTTTTCCTTGAGAGAACATCTGAGTAACCCAGGAATCTGCCGCATTTCGGTTTGTTTTGCTGTTGGGAGCGAGATCAGATTTAAAATTATTTGTAGATAACTCGTTATGGAAAGAAATTCCAAACCGCGCCGAAATATGCATTTTTTTGATAAGATTTCGCATTTCCTCTTGGATTTTCTCGTAGGGAAAACCGGCTGCAGCTGCTGCTTTTGGAACCGTCTGTGATGCATCGAAGATAAAAAGGATTCGATCACCGTTTGATTCGATCCCAAGGAAACTGACACCTTTTCCACCAAATCCGCCACTCCCTGCAGAACCAGAACCGGAAGATGTGCCTAGCGCATCGGAAGTGGAGAGCGAGGTCATCTGGTCGGACATCAGTTGCGAGGGGTCGAGGGGGAGCATCTGATCCAGAGGCATATCTGGCACATCAGGCAGGGAGAAGGCGGTCGGTCGGGAGCTTTGCATCTTGTCATTGAGCGCTGGCTTGGGGGCGATGGCATCCGCAGCGGCCATGTTCATCTTGTGCTCGCGCTTTTTCGCTGGGAGGCGGATGTCTTTTTTCACCACAAAATTGGCGGGGGGCGGGAAGATGTATTTGGCGACGATGAAAATGCCGGCGATGACTCCGGCTGCCACATGAAGCAACAAGACACCGATGAGGATGGAAATGACCATCCGAATGCGGCGTTTTTTGGCGCCGGCGTCTTCGCTGAGTAGGGATTCGATGGCAGCCATGGGTTTATTCCTCCTCCTGCGAGGAGTCGGCGAAGGTGACTCCGGTGATTTGGGCGACGGCGCAGGCGTTCAGCACGGCGACGATGCGTTGGTGGTTCGCCTGATCGTCGGGGTCGATGGTGACGAGGGCTTCGCTTTTATTGGCGTCGGCGGATTCCTTGAACCGCTTGAGCGTGGCGGTGAGTTGGTTCAGCACTTGGTTCTGTGGGGACTCGAGCGGTTGGTCGTTCAGGATTACGGTTCCATCGGGTTGGATTTTGATGCGTTGCTCGTCGGGGATGTCCACGACTTCTTCTTGGGAGACGGTGCCGGGGAGACCGATATTCACATCGCTCTCCTGCTTGATCGGCTTGGCTGAGACCATGAAAAAGACGAGCAGGAGGAACACCATGTCGATCATGGGGCCCATCTGCATTTCGACGGTCTGGGTGTCTTTTCGGCGGAGTTGCATGGAGAGGAAGTTTTTAAGTTTTAAGTGGCGCGGGGCTTCGAAACTCGTTCCGAGTTCCGCTACGAGGGGATGTCGTGAAGGCGTTCATTAATCCTGGTAGGTGCCGAAGATCACATTCACGGCACCGGCTTCGGCGGCGATGCGCATCAGTTCCTTGATCTGCTTGCCGGGGGTGTTTTTGTCGGCGCGGATGTAGAGGCGGAGGGGCGGGGTGACTTTGAAGCGTTCCTTGAGGTGGGCGGTGAGTTCCTTTTTCGTCGCGGGGGTCTGGCCGATGTAATACGCACCGGTGCCATCGATGGAGATGATGTCGCGGTTCGAGATGTCGTTGGGGATCGTGGCGTTCGCGGCGGTGGGGAGTTTGATGTCCACCTTCACTTGGTCCTTCGAAATCTTGGTGGTCACCATGAAAAAAATCAGGAGCAAAAACGTCATATCGATCATCGGGGCGAGTTGGAACCCGATTTCGTCTTCCTGTTTTTTGGCGATTTTCATGAATCCGAATGATTGACCACAGAGAACACAGAGGACACGGAGCTGGGATTACTCGGTGGGCTGCTCGAATTCGGCGCTGGAGCCCTCGAGTTTGATTTCGCCGCTGAGGAGATCGAGCATGAAGGTGGCGCGTTTCTGGATGTTTGCGATGTTGATTTGGAGAAGGTTGCGGAAATAGAAATACAGGAACATCGCGGGGATGCCGACGAAGAGCCCTCCGGCGGTGGTGATCATCGCCTCGCCGATACCGCCGGCGAGGTCGGCGGGTTCGGATTTGCCGGCGGCGAGCATGTCGAAGGAGGCGATCATGCCGGTGACGGTGCCGAGGAGGCCGAGCATCGGGCCGATGGTGGCGAAGACATTGAGGTAGTTCACCCAGAGGTTGAGCTTGGTTTCCTCATTGGCGAGGGTTTCCCCGGCGGCTTGTTCCATCGAGGCTTTGTTGGCGAGGTCGCGTTCGAAATTCACTTTGAGCATGGCGGCGGAGATGCAGTTGGCAAAAACATTGGGCTGGCTGTGACAGAGCGAGTAGGCCGAAGAGGCATCGCGCGCCTGCATGAATTGGCCAATGGCCTCGACCTGAGCCTTGGGCATCATTTTTTTGCCGTTGATCTGGAGGAAGCAATAGATGCCGACGGCGGTGGTGCCGATGGAGCAGAGGAGCAGGGGCCACATGAGGGGGCCGCCCGCATTGAAGGAATCAAGGAGGGTTTTGTCCTTCGGCGCCGGTGCGGCTGGACTGGCTGCAGGTGCGGGAGCGGCGTCTTGGGCCGACAACGGCGGGATGGACACGATGGCGATGGCCGCCAGGCAGGCGGTGGCGAGGATGTGTTTGGTTGTCATGTTTTTTTCTTTTTCTTCGTTTCAGGTTTTGTGGATTCGGGCTCGGGTGATGGTTCCGGAGTGGGAGCCGGAGATTTGGTCATGCCTTCTTCGAGTTCCTTGCGGGCGTCGGCTTCGAAGTCGCTGGCGAGTTCCTCGGGTTTGAGGGAGGCGAGAAATTCTTGGGAGAGTTTGGCCTCGGTGGTGGCGGGGTGGAGAACGGTGATGTCGCGCGCGGTTTCGATGGCGAGGGGGACTTGTTTCGAGGTGCGGTAGATACTCACAGCGCCCCAGAGCCCACGGGCGGACCGGATTTCATCGGAGCCGTAGAAAAGGCTTGGGTAGAGGTAGAGCTCGAGCACGCGGTTGTAGAGGTGGTGGCGCTTGTCGATGACATATGGGTCCTGCTCCCAGCGGGGGTTTTCCTCGAGGAAGGCCTTGAAATCCTGCTCGGCGGCTTGGGCCATGATGTAATTGGCCTCGATGAGGATTTCAGGATCCTCGGATTCGGCGGCGAGGAGTTTGGCTTGTTCGATCGCCTCGGCGGCGCGGCCCGTGGCCACCATGCCGCGGAGCCGACCCTGCTTGGCGCGGGCTTTGTCTTGGTCGCTCCAGGATTGTTTTTCGATGAGCTCAAAAAGTTCGATGGCGGCGGTGGCTTTGGCGGGGTCTTTGGTCAGCAGCATGAGTTCGCCGAGTTTGCAACCGATCGAGCCGGCCGGGGAGCGGGGGAAGGAAATCCACGGTTGGGTGCGTTTCCACTCGTTTTCGACCTCGTAAAGGCGGTCGGGAGTCGCCGAGCGCAGGCGGTCATCGCGCTCGGGATCGGCTTGGAACGCGATCGATTCGACATCGGCTCGGGGAATGCCAATCGTGGCTGAGGCGGCTCCGGTTAAAGCGTTTGTCGATGAGCTGCCAGACCCCATCGGCGCTAAAGAAACGCGGAGCCGGATCGTCGAGTCATCAGCAGAGATAACCCGTCCGGTGCGGCTTGATCCATTTTTGAGCAAAAGGACATCCTGCGCCGAGGCGAGCAGGGCGGTGGCGAACAGGAATGTGAGGGCGAGACGGATCATCCTTGGGCCGGGGTGGGTGGGGCGGTTTGATCGGCGGGCGCTGGCGGGAGCGGACCTCCGAGGGATTGGAGGCGTTCCTTGGCGAGCGGGAATTCGGGCAATTCCTCGAGTTCGGTTTTCGTGAGCATTTCCTGGAGGGTGCGGCGGGCCTTGTCGGTCTCATTGAGCTTGGCCAATGCCTCCGCGCTTTGCAGGTAGGACTTGGCGACCCATGGCTTCCAGCGTCCATACATATTATAAACCTGGATGAAATAGGGAACGGCTTTGGCCGGGTTGTTTTCCTTCATGTAAAGGTCGCCCATCGTGAAAAGCGCCTCGGCTTTGAGTTCGGTTTGGACCGTTTCCGTGCCAAGGAGAGTGTCCAGTGTCTCGCGGACTTGCGTGTTTTCTCCCCGCTTGGCGTGGAGCTTGGCTTTTGCGAGCATAGTTGGTCCGAAGATGGCAGAACCGAGGTTTTCTTTTACGAATCGAGTGTAGAGAGCCAAGGCTTCAGTTTCGTTGCCGCGCTGGAGCTCGATATCGCCGAGGGAGGCAAGGATGCGGTCTTTCTGCAGCGCGCGGGGGTTCCAGCGAAGGGTGTCGCGGAGCATTGTTTCGCCGTCTTTCTCGCGTTTGGCCTCAAGGAGGGCATTGGCGAAGTCCACGAGCATCGCGGGGCTGTCCTCACGGACATCGGCTTTGCTGGCGGCTTGGATCAGGATGTTCTGGGACTGGGCAGGGTCGGATTTTCGGAGCGCCTGAGCTTGGGCCCAAAGGAGGCGGATTTGGAGGGTGCGTGCTTTGTTTTTTTCGGCCAGAGCTGTTTGGTCGCGCAGCCAATCGAGATACTGGGCCATCTCTTCGGGAGTCCGATAGAAACGCGCAAGGGGTAGAAAAAGGTCTTCCACCGAGCGGATCGCTGGGTCATTGCCGAGGTCGAGAATGGCTTTGCGGTAAAGTTCCCGGGCTTTTTCGGGCTGCTCCTGCTTGCGCCAATACCAACCCAGGTTTCCAATAGCCTCACCCACACGGGTTGATCGCGGATATTTATCGACGAACTCCTGCATGAAGTCGCGGTATTGATCGTATTCCTCCAGAAGTTTGAGCGCCTCGGCCGTCCGGAAGACACCTTCCTCGTAGGGTTTTACCTCATCGGGTGGGATTTTTTTGAACTCCGCGATGCCGTCCTCGATGAAGCCTTCGTTCATGAGTGCGTTCCCGAGCAGAATGCGGGCCTCGCTATTTTCGGCCTCGCCGGGGAAGGCCTCCAGGTAAGCGTGAAATTCGTCGATAGCAGACGGGAATTTTTCCATTTGCTGGAGGCAATAGGCCTTGCGGAAGTTGGCCTGCCCGCGATACATGCCGTCGGGGTATTTAGCCAAATACTCACCAACCAGCTTGCGACACGGCTCGTATTGCTTGTCGTAGGAGTAGGACATGGCGATCCAGTAGGCAGCGGCTTCGGCACGAGCGTGGTCGGGGTGTCGTTTTACGAAATCCCGAAACGACTCAGCGGCCTCCATGTTTTTCTCGGCTTGCAGCAAGGCGAACGAACGCATGAAGCGGGCTTCAGGGGCTCTCGGATTTTTGGGAAAATCCTCAGCGATCTTGAGGTAGGCGGCGGCGGCTTCATCAGGCCTAAAGAGGGCAAGGAGTGCATCGGCCTCCATGAAACGCGCCTCAGCGAGGTGTGCTGATGCGGGAAAAAGTTTTGCGAACTTTTGTGCGGAGAGGATCATGTTTGGCAAATCCTCAAGCGAGTTCCAGCAGCGGATGATATTGATCGCGGCCTGTTCGGTTGTTGGATCCTGCGGCAAGACATCGATCATGTTGTCCATGATCAATGCGGCTTCGCGGTAGCGCTTCATCTGAAGATAGGCAATCGCAAGGCGAAAACGCATGGAGGCATCGAAATTCGGGGTTTTTCGGAAGTTTTCGAGTTCACGACCGACTTCGCCAACCAATCGACCGTAGAGGATTTTTGCATAAGGATCGTCGGCGTTCGCCTCCGCCGCTTTGAGTTTGCTTTTAAGGTCTACGAGTCGGCTATCCTGATGCTTGATCAACCTGTCGAAGGTCCACACCCTTTGTAGACATAGGATCGCTTTGCGATACTCACCGACCTTGAACCAGTGGTTGCCGAGGCGAAGTGTCATGGTCTGGAACGAGATCAACTGGGCGATGTCGCCCATCTTCGGATATTCCTCGGCCACTACCTTCATCTCCGCATCAAAGTCCCCGAGCCGCTCCAACGCGTAGAGCTCGAAAATGACCGCCCTCCCTCGTGCATCGGGCGAGAGGCTCGGCTTGAGCTTCGTGTAAAAATCGACTGCTTCTCGGAATTTCTCCTCTAGGATGTAAGTGATGCCAATCGTAGAACGCGCTTCACCGATTCGCGCTGCTGCGGGGTTTTTTTTGACGAAATAAGATTTTTTCTCTGAGCCTGCGGGAAAAAGAGCGATGAACTTTTCCAGTGCTTCTCTGGCTTGTGCATAGTTTTTTAACTGAAATTCGGTCATCCCGAGCCAAAAAGTTAAATCATGGCGCTGGGCATCAGTTAGCTTAATCTTGGGGGTTGGGGGTTCTTTGGTCAGAGCCTCATTGATCGCCACTATCGCCCCCGGAAAATCCGAGACATAAACATGACAAATCGCGATCGGGTAGAACGCGTTGAAGTTGGCATTTACGGATTCAGGGGCTGACCCGTATTCAGTTTGGAAGAGCTTGTAGGCCGTCAGGGCATCCTTGAAGTTTTTCTCTCTGAAAAACTTTTCTGCCATATCGTAAAGCTCGTCGCCAGTGGCGTTTTCCATCGAGGGCGCAGCAGGCGCCGACTCTTGTGCCCTCGCGGAATACCCATTCACAAACAGCAAAATGCCGCTGAGATATAAAAACGACACGACCTGCACGGTCATGGAATTTTTGAACCAAAAGGCGGGGGATGAGCCTGACATTAGATTTTTTAATTCCGAAAAACTTAGAATCTAATACCCGACATGGGAGCAACGGTTAGGCAGGACATGGGTATGGGGAAATGCCCTTTAAGTCCTCTTGCTTCGTGGATTTTTCGTCAATAGTTCGTTTGTTCTAGTTTTCGCAAGCTGGGCCCCCTTCCACCGAGTGTCAGCCTGCCCCTCCCGATATTCGAAATCTTCGCTGCGCGTCATTTTCCAACTGCGCAATTTTCATGACCTGTTAGGTTTTGCCCATGAAATCAGCCGGGGAAATGTCACCAACAGAAATGCGCGCCGAAATCTTTCGCGTCGCCCGGCTCTGTGCACCATGCCTCGATTCGATGGGACCCGCCACCTTCCATGGCAATCCCGCCGCCGCGTCGGAACTCACCAACTGGCGCGACTCCGTGTGGATTCCCTGCCTTTCGCCCGCCCTAGAAGCCGCCCTCGCCGTTGGCAAAATCGGATGCCGCGAGTTGATCGAAGTCGACCAGAAACTCGACCTCCAACTCGCTGGACCCTTGGCCAAATCCTCCCGCACCGCCGGCCGCCAACTCGCCACCCAATTCTCCGCCCCTGCCAACGAACCCGCCCTCCTCAAATTCCTCGCCGCCGTTGCTTCCGGCTCCTCTCCCGGTCACCTCGCCGTCGTCTTCGCCGCCCGCGCCGCCGTTTTCCACATCCCCCTCCCGACCACCCGCGCCGCTCTGCTGTTTCTCGAAATGCGTGCCGCACCGATCGACTCGCTTTGGCCGATTCTCGAGGCTTGCCTCGCCGGCGCCAAGCCAGCCAAAACCTCGCTCCACGCCGCCTGATCCCATCCCCGAGATGCCCGCACTCGACACTCCCGAAATCAAGACCAAGGACAAATCCGATCTCGATTCCGTCTGGAATGTCGTGGTTCACAACGACCCTGTGAACCTTATGAGCTATGTCGCCATGGTCTTCCGCCGAGTCTTTGGATTTCCCCGCGAAAAAGCCGAGCGCCACATGATGGAAGTCCACAAAAGCGGACGCTCGATCGTCTGGAGCGGCTCCCGCGAGGAGGCCGAGTTGTATGTCCAACAACTCCACTCCCACCTTCTCCTCTCCACTCTGGAAAAAAATCCGGCACAATGAAAATTGGCATCAGCATTCTCCAAGACGGCGGCGTGCTCTTCGAAGGCATCGATCCCCTGCTCCACAAAATGCTCACCGAAATCCGGACTTCCGCCGAACTCGACGACCCCCGAGTGGAAGCCAGATTTTTCCAATCTCCAACCACTGACCCCGAGGCCGAGGACTTGCGCGAGGACTGGAAGGCTTTCGTCCAACCCGACCTCCACAGCGCCTTCGCCTCCTCCCGCGAGGTCGTCGCGGCCGACCTCCGCCGCTGCTCGTCCAACCCCCAAGGCCACCATTCTCTTTTGATTCCAAAAAATCACATCGACCACTGGCTCAGCGCCCTCAACCAAGCACGCCTCGCCCTCGTCGAATCTCATGGATTTTCCGAAGCCGAGATGTCCCACCAACCGGAAAACCTCGAAGACCTCCGCGATTACGCCCTCCTCCAACTCAGCATCTACGGCCTCATGCAGGAGTGGCTCGTCTCGCTCCTCGATTAATCCCCTCCCCCTCTGTGCGCTCTGTGTCCTCTGTGGTCAATCCCCCAAGCAGCCCCGCATCCCACTTACGACAGTCTTTGCAAATGCCCTGCTCCCCACTAGCTTTTCGGCCATGAAATATGCGTTTCTCGGCGCCGGTCGCATGGCATCGGCCATCATTCAAGGAATGCTGCGGGCCAATGTTTGCGAGCCCTCGGACATCGTCGCCGCCTGCCCGGAGCCCGATTTGCTCCAGAGCCTCCGCGATGCCACCTCGATCAAAATTGTCTCGGAAAATGCCGAAGCCGCCGCCGAGTCTCCCGTTCTGATTTTGTGCGTGAAGCCCCAAGATGCCGCGAAGGCTCTGAAACAAACGGGCGCGCATTTAAAAAATAAACTCCTCATCTCGATTGCCGCCGGGCTTTCCCTCGAAACCCTCCAAAACCTCGCTCCCGGCGCCCGGGTCGTTCGCGCCATGCCGAACACCGCTGCGATTGTTGGCCGATCCGCCACGGCCTACGCCGCCGGCTCGGATGCCACGCCGCAGGATCGCGAGTTGGCCGAGTCGATTTTTTCAAGCATTGGCGAAGTTTACCCCGTTGAAGAAAAACTCCTCGATGCCGTCACCGGCCTGAGCGGCAGCGGCCCGGCCTATGTGTTTTTGATGATCGAGGCCCTCGCCGATGGCGGAGTCTCCTGCGGCCTTCCCCGCAAGCTCTCCCAAGATCTCGCGATCCAAACCGTCCTCGGCGCGGCCGAACTTGCCAAAGCCACCTCCGAGCACCCCGCCGTGCTTCGCGAAATGGTCACCAGCCCCGGTGGCACCACCGCCGCCGCCCTCGCCGAACTCGAAAACCGCGGAGTCCGCGCCGCATTCATTGGAGCGGTCCGCGCTGCCGAGCGCCGCTCTCGCGAGCTCGCGGGCCAATGAATCGTTTTTTCTGCGGTGTCCTTGCGATCGGCCTTTCTCTCGCCGCCCCCCTTCTCGCCAAAGAACCACCCGTAGATTTCACCCCGCGAGTCCTCTCGGAAGCCATCGCGGAGGGAAACCTCGCCTTCGAAGCCAAAGACTACGCGACCGCCCGCCGCGCCTACGAACGCGTCCTCTCCCTCGATCCCCAGAATTCCCTCGGCCTCGTGAATCTTGGCCTGGTTGAATTTTACTCGGGCGACAGCGCGAAGTCCGAAAATCTCCTCAAACAAGCCGTCCGCCTCCGCATGGAAACGGCTCCAGCCTGGCTCACGCTGGGGATGA
Source organism: Terrimicrobiaceae bacterium (assembly GCA_044375555.1). GTDB lineage: Bacteria > Verrucomicrobiota > Verrucomicrobiia > Chthoniobacterales > Terrimicrobiaceae > UBA967. The sequence goes on along the minus strand of JBILML010000003.1, from coordinate 77,262 downwards.
TTTACATGGACCAAAACCGCTTTCGCGAGGCCCTCGCCGCCCTTTCCCAAGCCACGCTACTCGACCCCCAAAACCCCCGAGCGCGCAATTTTCTCGGCGTCGTGATCGGCCGCGAAGGCTGGATCGATGGCGCCCAGCAGGAACTCCGCCGCGCCGTGGAACTCAACCCCGACTACGCCGACGCCCACTACAATCTCGCTGTTTTCTACCTCCAGGAAAAACCCACCGCCATCGAACTGGCCAAGCGCCATTATTTCAAAGCCATTGAACTCGGGGTTGAAAAAGACCCGTCGATGGAAAAACTATTCGGTTCCACCAACTCCAATCCCTGACCTCTTCACATGCGATTTCCCGCGCTCCTCGCCGCCCTCGCCCTGCCACTCCTCTCCTCCGCCACCGCATCGGCTCAGATTTCTGTGAATGCCAAATCTGCCATTCTTCTCGATGCGAACACCGGCCAAGTGATCTACAAAAAAAACGACACCGCCCAGCGTGCGGTCGCCAGCACCCAAAAACTCCTCACCGCCCTGATCGTCGCCGAGTCGGGCGACCTCGATAAAAAAATCACCATCGAGTTGATCGATACCCAGTGCGAGCCTTTCAAGCTCTACATCAAGCCTGGCCAGACCTACACCCGCCGCGAACTCCTCCACGCCCTGATGATTCGCAGCAGCAACGATGTCGCCCGCGCCCTCGCCCGCGACAACGCCGGAAGCATCGAGGCCTTTGCCCGCAAAATGACCAGCCGCATTCAGGAACTCGGCGGCACTTCCTCGAATTTTGTGAACCCCAATGGCCTCCCTGCCTCCGGCCAATACTCGACCGCCAGAGACATGGCCCGAGTCGCTCGCATGGCCTACCGCAACCCAACCCTCCGCCAAATCATGAACACCAAAAACTACGATTTTCGTTTCTCCTCCGGAAAAGTCGTTCCACTCCGAAATACCAACCGCCTCCTGCGCACCTACTCCTTTTGCAATGGAATGAAAACCGGCTACACCAACGCCGCCGGCCATTGCCTCATCTCGAGCGGATCCCACAATGGCCGCGATTGCATTGCCGTGGTGCTCGGATCGACCAAAGGCGTCGTCGCCGAGGAATCCGCCAAACTCCTCACCTACGGCCTCAAAATGACCCCCTCACAAGTCAGCACCGCCCGACTGGCCAACAACTAATCCGCCTTGTCGCGTTCCTACACACTTCACTCCCCGGCACGCCCGGATTCGGGCATCGATTTCGAAAAGGAACTCAACCCCGAGCAATTCGCCGCCGTCACCTCCTCACCCGGCAGATCCTTGGTGATCGCTGGCGCAGGCAGTGGAAAAACCCGAACGCTCACTTATCGAGTCGCTTGGCTTTTGGAACAAGGCATCCCCGCCGGTTCCATCCTCCTGCTCACTTTTACCAACAAAGCCGCCCGCGAAATGGTGGAGCGCGTCCACAACCTCCTCCCAGGAGCCGCTGATGGACTCTGGGGCGGCACCTTCCACTCGATCGGAAACCGCATCCTCCGCCGCCACGCCGCCGACATCGGATTCCGCGAGGGATTTTCCATCATGGACCGCGACGACTCGGAGGAAATGATCGCCGCCGTGGTCGCGAAACAGGGTCTCGTGGATACCACCCGCAAATTCCCCAAAGCCGGAGTCCTCTCCGATATCTTCAGCCTCGCCATCAACACCGCCGCCCCCATTGGCAAAATCCTCGGCGAAAAATACCGCTACTTCATCCCCCTCGCTCCGGAGATCGAGAAAATCCAAGCCGCCTACGAAGCCAGAAAGCGCGAGGCGAACTCGATGGATTTCGATGACCTTCTTTCCAAAACCCTCGAGCTTTTCCTGACCCACCCCGAAGTCGCCGCCCTTTACCAGCGCCGCTTCCAGCAAATCCTCGTGGATGAATACCAGGATACGAACCGCCTCCAGTCCGAACTCATCGACCTCCTCGCCTCCCACCACAAGAATCTCATGGTCGTGGGAGACGACGCCCAGAGCATCTACTCGTGGCGAGGCGCGAATTTCGAAAACATCCTCCAATTTCCCAAAAACCACCCGGGCTCCCGCGTTTTTAAAATCGAAACGAACTATCGAAGCGTCCCCCAAGTCCTCGAAGTCGCCAACGCCGCCATCGGCGGGAACGAACGCCAGTTCCCAAAAACCCTTGCCCCCATCCGCAAGCCACACGCCGTCAAACCAGCCCTTGTCGCCCTTCCAACCAATTCCCAGCAAGCCGCCTTCGTCGCCCAGCGTGTGATGGAACTACTCGACGAGGGCATCCCGCTCGAGCAAATGGCCGTTCTCTACCGCGCGCACTACCACTCGATGGAGGTGCAGTTGGAATTCACCAAGCGCGGCATTCCCTTTTCGATCACAAGCGGCCTGAGATTTTTCGAGCAAGCCCACATCAAGGATGTCGCCGCATTTCTGAAATTCACTGTCAACCCGCGCGATGAAATGTCCTTCAAGCGCATCGTGCGACTTCTCCCCGGCATCGGCAACAAGACCGCAGAAACCCTCTGGGAGCGGACCCAAACCCTGCTCGCTGGCTCCACCGAATTCGCCCGACTCGCCGAAGCCAAAGTCCCCTCCAAGGCTGGAAAAGAATGGTCGCAACTTGTTCTCACCCTCGCCGACCTCGTCCCGCAAGGCGCCCCGCTCGGCCCCGCGGCCATGATCGAATGCGTCCTCTTCGCGATCTACGACGATTACATGAAGGGCAAATTCCCGAACTACGATGCCCGCCGCGAGGATTTGCAGACTCTCCAAACCTTCGCCGGCCAGTTTGAATCCGCCTCGGATTTTCTTTCTCAACTCGCCCTCCTCGGCGGTCTCGAAACGGCCGACGCCTTCGCGGGGGCGGCTGAGACCGAGAAGATCACCCTCTCCACGCTCCATCAGGCGAAAGGCCTCGAGTGGCGTGTGGTTTTCCTGATCTGGCTGGCCGATGGGATGTTTCCCAGCAGCCGCAGCCTCGAGGACCCCGCCGGCCTCGAGGAGGAGCGCCGCCTGTTCTATGTAGGCGTCACCCGCTGCATGGATGAACTCTACCTCAGCTACCCCGAAATGCGTCTCGGCGCGGGCTACGGTGAAATTTTCCAGACCCCCTCCCGTTTTCTCCGCGAGATTCCGGAGGAACTTCTCGAAGTCTGGGATGTCTCCCCTACCCCTTCTGCAAAATGGGGTGGCGACCCGCTCCCGATCGACGACGAGCCGTTTTGATACCGAAAACCGCTGTTCCCGGTAGCGGAACACGGAACGTGTTTCGATAACTCCGTTTCCAGGTTGATCGTCCCGAGCAAAAAGCGAACTCGCCTTTTGAAAGGCCCGATGGATACCTTCCCGCCGTGAGCCAATCCTGTTCCGTGCGCGTTCGTGCGAAGTTTTTTTTCGAGGGAGATAAAAAGTTTTTCATCAAGGGAGTGACCTACGGCCCCTTCGCCCCCGACTCCGAGGGCGAGCATTTCGGGAATCCGGAAAAAGCCCGCGCCGATTTTGAATTGATGCGCGAGGCCGGCGTGAACCTCGTCCGGATCTACTATGTCCCACCCCGTTGGTTTCTCGATCTCTGCCAGGAATTCGGCGTCCGCGCCCTGATTTCCATTCCCTGGGCGGAACACCTCGAATTCCTCAACAATCGAAAAATCCGCCAAGCGGCCAAGGCCGCCGTCCGTGATGGGGTCACGAAAAATGCCGGCCACCCCGCCGTCTTTGGATACCTCGTGGGCAACGAAATTCCGACCCACATGGTCCGTTGGCTCGGCGCTCGGGAAGTCACGGAGTTTGTCGAGCAATTGATCACCATCGGCCGCCAAGCCGATCCCAAGGCCCTTTTTTCCTACGCGAGCTACCCCCCGACCGAATACCTCCTCCCGCAAAACAGCGACTTCGTCACTTTCAATGTCTACCTCCACCGTCAGGAGGATTTTGACCGCTACCTCGCCCGCCTCCAAAACCTCGCCGATGACAAGCCTCTCATTCTCGGCGAATTCGGCATGGATACCATCCGTCACCCCGAAGAGGAGCAGGCCGAAATGCTCCGCTGGCACATCGAAAGCGTCGTCCGTGGCGGCTTGGCGGGAACGATTGTTTACGCGTGGACCGATGAGTGGTTCCGCGGGGGACAGGAAATTCTCGATTGGTCGTTCGGCCTCGTCCGCCGCGACCGCAGCAAGAAACCAGCTTTTGACACGGTGAAACAACTTTTCTCCGGTGATGGTCCCATGACCTCCCGGGTGAAGTTACCCTCCTACCCGAAGGCCTCCGTCATCGTTTGCTCCTACAATGGAGCCAAGACCCTCGACCGCTGCCTTACTTCCCTCAAGGACATCCATTACCCCGACTACGAGGTCATCCTCGTCGATGATGGATCGACCGATGAGACCCCCGAAATCGCCGAGCGCCATTCTTGGGTGCGCACTATCCGTCAGGAAAACAAAGGTCTGAGTTTCGCTCGAAATGTCGGCGCCCACGCGTCCACGGGCGAAGTGATTGTTTACACAGACAGCGACTGCATGGCCGATCCTGATTGGCTCTATTATCTCATCGGCACTCTACTCAGCGGCAACTTCGCCGGCGTGGGCGGCCCGAACATTTCTCCTCCGGCGGAAAATTGGGTGCAGGCTTGCGTGTCGGCCGCTCCCGGTGGTCCGAGCCATGTCCTCCTCACCGATGTCGTGGCCGAGCACATTCCAGGCTGCAACATGGCATTTCACCGTTGGGCGTTTGATCAAGTCGGTGGGTTCGACCACGAATACCGCAAGGCCGGTGACGATGTGGACTTCTGCTGGCGCCTTCAACAAAGCGGCGGCGTGATCGCATTCAGCCCCGCCGCGATTGTCTGGCACTACCGCCGCTTCACGCTGAAAGCCTTTCGAAAACAGCAAGAGGGCTACGGCGAAGCCGAATCCATGCTGCGATTCCAACACCTGATCTTTTTCGGCCCTACCGGCACGGCAAAATGGAAGGGCCAAATCTACGGCGCGCCGCGCTTCACCTGGCTTGTCAACAAGCCCGTCATCTACCACGGCGTCTTTGGCGAGGGACTCTTCCAATCGATCTACCCCACCCCGCAATCTGATGTCGCCGCCTACCTCAGCAGCATCGAATGGGTCGCCCTCACGCTTTTCATTTTGCTGTGCTCGATCCCGATTCCCATCCTGCGAATCGTTCCTTACTTGATGTTCGGCGGCACCCTCCTCGTGGCCCTCTCCTACATGATCCACGCCCGCCTCGAGGCCAAACACGACACGATCCCCGCTCGCTTGCTCGTGGCATTTCTCGCGCTCGCCCAGCCTCTCGTTCGCGGATGGGCGCGCTATTTCACCTGGCTCAAATTCAAGCGCACCCCGACCTCCGTCATCGCCAGCCGCGAGAAGGATTTTCAACGCACCCGGGGAAGCATCACGCACATCCGCTTCTGGAGTGAAAATGGCCACGGCCGCGAAGCTTTGTTGAAAGAAACCGTCGCCGCCCTCGAGCACGAAGGCTGGAACTACTCGATCGATACCGGGTGGAAAAACTGGGATATTCAAATCTACGGGAGCTTTTGGTGGGGCATCCAGCTTCGCTCCGTCACCGAATACCACGGTGGCCCGAAATGCCTCACCCGAGTGCACCTCCGCAACAAAATGGTGGCCACCACGCTGCTCGTGAATGCCATCATCATCTGCGCCCTAGCCTACCAGCAGCTCACACTCTCAACTCCCACTTGGTGGCCGTGGGTTCCCTATGCGATTTTTGTCGTATTCCTCACACACCGCGCCCGCCGCCTGAAACGCCGCGTGGCTGATCTCGTGGAGGCCTCCGCCAATCGCTGTGCTCTGACCCGGATATCGAAAAAAATCTAGCGCCTCGAGATGTCTGGCTCCGTCAGCGACTACCAATACGACCTCCCCCCGGAACTCATCGCCAACCGCCCCGCCCTGCGGCGTGACGACTCGCGCATGATGGTCATCCACCGCAAAACGGGAGTGATCGAACACCAAACTTTCCGCGACTTTACAAGCCACCTTCTTGAAGGCGATTTGGTGACGCTGAACAACTCGCGGGTCATCAAAGCCCGACTCCTCGCCGAGCCTCTGGGCATCGAGGTTTTCCTCCTCGAAAATCTTGGGGACTCGCGCTGGAAATGCCTTTGCAAACCCGGCCGCAAACTTCGCATCGGCACCCGCATTCCGATTGCGGGAACTTCCGCCGAGGTTTTGGAAATCCTCCCCGGCGGCGAACGCATCATGAGTTTCGACTCGCCCCCCGATCTCGAGACCCACGGCCACATGCCCCTGCCGCCCTACTTCAAGCGCGCCGCCGACTCGGCCGATGACGAACGCTACCAGACCGTCTATGCCAACTCCCCCGGCTCCGTGGCCGCGCCCACCGCAGGCCTGCATTTCACTCCCGAAATCCTCGCCACGATTCCCCACACCTTTCTCACCCTGCATGTCGGCGCCGGCACCTTTCTTCCCGTCAAAACCGACCGCCTCGAGGATCACGAAATGCACGAGGAATCCTACTCCATCCCCCCCGAGACCGCCGACTCACTCCAACGCGCCCGCCGCATCGTCGCCGTCGGCACCACTGTCACTCGCGTGCTGGAATCCCAGCCACCCGGGCCCATCCAGCCTAGTTCCGGCGCGACCCGCATTTTTATTCATCCTCCCTACCAGTTCCAACACACCGGCGCACTCCTCACCAATTTTCACCTTCCAGGCTCCACCCTTCTGATGCTCGTGAGCGCTTTCGCTGGACGTGAACTCATCCAGGCCGCCTACGCCGAAGCCATCCGCGAGCGATACCGTTTCTTTTCCTACGGCGACTGCATGTTCCTCACGGATTAACCGCCACCAAACCCTCAGACCATCTCGCAGGAACTCCGTTGGCCACCCCCAGCAACGAGCCCACCACCGCCCCGCGATGGCAATTGTCTCCACCCACATTTGCATTCGCGATGATGCCCCCGGGGAAGTCCCCCGCATACTTCCAAGCCAGATAAAGTGACGCAGGAAAAGCATCCTGAATGTAACACGCTGGACTCAGAATTCGCCCGACCACCACACCGTCCTCCTGCCCGATCCACTTCGTGATTTTTTTAGCAGAAATAGAGTCGCTGGCGTGCTCCAGAATCGCATCCCGCAAGGGACTGCCCGCCGCCAAAGCCGCATAAATCCTCGCCAAGCAGATCGCCGCCCGGATCACATCGCGGTTTTTGTGGGTGAGTGACACATGGGTCTCGACCAATTCAAGCAACCCGGGATGCCCAGCACCCACCGCCGAAATCAAAGCCGGCACCTGAGCCAATCCCCCGATGTGGACATCATCCACGCCGCAAGCCGCCGGCTTTTTTCCCCGCGCCAGATTGGTGAAAAATCCCCGGTGATATTCCTCCACATAGGTGTCGCGATGTTTTCCCGGCGTCAGCATGAAATCGATGTAGTGATCCAACCAAACCGCTGGATCATATTTTCCAGCCTCCCGCACCATCTGGAACAGCTCCACCGCCAACTGAAAATTCAGCGTATTTTCCCCCGCCGCGAGGAACTGGTGATAATGAACGCCACGCTGTCCCCAATATTGAGCTTGCTCGCGAAGGATATCCCCCCGCTCGTTCAACGGCACATAGCTCGACCTCCACAAAATGCTATCTGCGTGAGGCGACTTCGGAGCCAGATACCGATCCACAAACCCATAGTCCCGCGCCAAAGCCGAGCGATCATAATACCAATGCACCGGCATCGAAATCGCATCTGCCGCCAGCGCCCCCAACAACCCATCCGGAAAATTCGCATTCATGTCGTCCACTGCATACGACCATCACCGCATCGCCGTGCACATTTTTTCCACAACCCACAACTTGCCGATTGACTCCAATGAAATTCTTCCCTTTATTACTCGCCCTTTCCTAAAAGCAGCCGTAGCTCAATTGGATAGAGCATCTGACTACGGATCAGAAGGTTATAGGTTCGACTCCTATCGGCTGCACTCTCTCCCTCAAAGGTTTAGAGCTTACTTTAGTAAAACCCATCTTTTCGCTGTTGCACTTTTGCTGCACTTTTCAGGGCTACCCAAATTCTCCCTTTTCGAGACCACACACCTCCGCCGCGCCAGCTTTCAAGGTGCTTCGCGCGAAATCCTCCCTCACCCAAATCCTCGGACATCGAGCCAACCCAAATCCTCCCCCGGCGTTTTGCCCAAAGTCTCCCTCGCCGCCCAAATCCTCGGAGTCCCCCTTTCCACAGGCCCGAGGTTTTCGCGGCGGTGCGGCGGCGAGTTTTTCGCCGCGCGGCTCCGCCAGCCTTGCGGGGGCGAAGGGAGTGAGGGGAGAGCGTTAGCGATTCCCCGAGCGAGCGGAGCAGGGTGGGCGGGGGCGTGGGTGGCGCGACCCTCAAGGGAGCGGCAGACCGCCACCGAACCACCCCCGCGCAGATGGCATGGGACTGACCTCCGATCTACGACGGCGGCGCGCAGGACTCCACCAACACGAGGCGCAACCATCGCCGCCGAAACCGCAGCCCCGCGTAGCTGCTGGCCCCGCGATCCGCGTAGCGGAGTCGCAGATAAGCTCCGATAGCATCGGCGTAGTGGATGGCGCGGTGGAATTCCTCGAACCAAATCCTCCGCTATCCACTATGCTGTGCTATCGGAGAGCGCAGCCCACGGTCGAAAAAACATTCGCCGATCTCGCTCCTGCAAGGAGCGGAATGAGGCCCAGAAGAAATTCTTTAGTGGGCGGAGCGGTTTTATCGGAGACGCAGCGGAGCGGTTCGTGGGGCCATTCGTGACATTGCGGCGAAGCCGGACGCAAGACGCGGCGCGAGTGGAGCAGCTTCGCGGACACATGGCAAAAAAACCACCCAACCTCCTCGATCTGGCCCTGAGTATTTTCGAGATTTTCGCGGCAGTGTGTCGGCGGAGATGGCCATCCGGTGGGCGTCCGCAGGCACCTCAACGACCAGCGGATTTACGGGATGCAATTTGTCGTGCTAGTTCGGCGGAGCCGGACGCATGGATTCAGCGGTGGCGGGTGCTTGCGTAGCGTAGCGGAGCCAACCGGCCACAGACGGCGAGGTTTTTGCACCTCGGAGGATTTCGATTTTTTCTGATGCCGAGTGGACGGGGGATTTTTTCGGGAGATGAATTGGGGTAGTGAAGTTTGGTTGCTGCGGGGTTCTTGCCTGATTTGCTGACGGGTATCTTTGATGCTTTGATTCGACTGATGAAATCCAACCCGCTTCTGCTCGCTGCATTTCTCGCTGTAAATTCCGCCATCGCTTGGGACGAAGACCCTGTGGCGACTGCGGTGAACGGAAACACCTTTTTCTCGGATGGCGAGAGCGCGACGACCGTGGGGAAGAATACCTTTTTCTCGGATGGTGAGAGCGCGACGACCGTGGGGAAGAATACCTTTTTCTCGGACGGCACGGTGGCGACTCGCGTAGGCAAGAACACCTTTTACTCGGATGGGGGTAGCTCGACGATAATTGGCAAAAACACTTTCTACGATGATGGCACGGTGGCGACCCGCGTGGGCAAAAACACCTTCATCGATAGCGACGATGATTGCGGGGCCGAACGGGCGCTCAAGGCGGTCGCAGTTCCAAGCCTGAGTGATGAGGTGAAAATTGAGGCGGATGACGAACTGGTTTTACCGCGAATCCCAAAAATCGGGATTTGGGATGATGAGGAGTAAAAGTATTGCAACCTCGGGGGGCGGCGCGGCTCTGGTTTGACAGGTCCGTTTTGCTCGGTAGATGTTTCTTTATTCCTCGGCTCCGGTTCTCCTGATCGAACCAGCGGAGTGTTGACCCGCCAGAGGGCCAAGGATGTCTCCTCCTTATCAACAGGGAGACGGAATTGCCTAGCCTGGCGACCCATCGAAAACTGGGTCGCTAGGCGGGCGGTTACGGCACGGTCTTGATCTCCGCGCCCGTGAGCTTGGCGATCATCTTCTTCGCATCGCCTGCGGGCGACATGAAGGCTCTATCTAAAGTCCCGCTACTGCCAATGCTCCCGCTGATCCACGGTCGTTCTTGTGATGCTGATAGCCAGGATTTTGCAGCCAAATATCTATAAGCCGTTCTCTCTCCGACTCGGTCAGTATCAGACGGCCCTTCGCTTTTCGCGCGCTCAAGGATTTCACGAACTCGTTGTCTTGCTCGTTGGTTATCCAGTCTCTCACCGGATGCCATGATTGAGTCTGTGGTTGGGTCATAGGTTAGTTGGACAAGATCGAGGAGGATTTGGGTAAATCAAGGGGGAGTCGCTGTTGACACGCAGCGTGGGCGAAGATCACTATATGGATGAGGCTCGCAAGGGTCTGGAGTCTAGACTGACGCTCGCTAAATGCTGCGAGCGATCCTCCAGAGTATCCTGCGGGCCTTGCGATTTTCATTTGTCCAAGGTGCGGAGTCCTCACCGCAAAATCACATGCATTCAACCCTTCCTCGGACACTCACAGCTTTTCGATCTGCTTTCTGCGGTAAATTTCCATCTCGCCTTGGAGGTAGCTGATGTCGCTGAGAACGGCGATGTTCACGGCGTTCGGGCTGGTCTCCATTCTGTCGATCCCCGAGGCGCGGCGGCCCATGTCGAAAGCGGTCTTTACCTTGTCGATTTTGTTGATGAGGACTTCTTCGTCCATCAGCTCGGCATGGCGGGCGACTTTCTCGGCGACGACGAATTCCTTCTCCCTGATCATCTCGCCACGCTCGGCCCACAATTCGCTGATGAGGTTGGCAGTCTGCGCTCCGCGCTGCTTGGCGATCTGGTCGGCGACTAGCGCGGGGGTCTGCTCCACGGCTCGCTTGAGCCAACGCTCATTCGACGCCTTAGCCCGGATGTAATTCGCATCGACCCCGAACTTGGCGGCGAGTTCTTGGCTTTGCATCCCGCCGAGCCAAAGGGCGCGGATGGCGACCCAATCCGCTTTCTTGGCCGCGCTCGTGGTGCGTGGATTGTTCAAGCTCTTTTTGCGGGTTGCTTGAATCGCGGATGCCAGCTTTGCGCTCATGGATCGACTTGTTGTTTCATATTTTAATAAAACAACATATATTGGATTTTTGATAAATCAAGTGGCGCCGTTGATACGCCATAGACGCTCTTCTGGTTAGGCTGGTTGCGGATCGGGATATGCGGATTGACAAACCATTTTTCTCGGTAATCGTTTTCTTTCTTATTCCTTGACTCCAGTTCTCCTGATTGAACCGGCGGAGTGTTGACCCGCCAGTGGGGCAAGGAGGTCTCTTCCTCATCAACAGAGAGGCGGAACTGCCTCGTTTGGCGGCTCATTGGAAATTGAGTCGCCAAGCGGGCGGTTATGGTGTGAATTATGTCAGTAAGTTAATTTTCTTAAATATGGCTACCGAAAGTGGAATGTTCGTTTTTACTCGGGAGGAACTTGGCTGGGACAAAACGGAAGCAGAGAGAGCTCCGGCTAAGTATTTTAATGCAGACGGAACACCGATCGCCGATAAAGATGTTTCCAAGATTTTTCCTCAGACACCAGAACATCAAGAATCTTCTCCAGCCAGAGGAGTTCTATATGACGCCGAAGGAAACATTGTAAAAGACCGTGCGCGATGGGGGCAGGACCCAGTCACCCTCGGCGAGTCGATTGCTCAATTCTTCACCGGGACAAGCCAGCAGGCCACAACCTCCTATTCCACAACACAGAGGGTGCAATCAAGGTCTTCCAAAAATGACGAACAGGCGATGGAGGCCATGCAATCCCATGTCGGGGGATGGTTTTTCGGCCTCGTGCTTGGATTCGTTGCCTACCGGATCGTGCGCCCGAAGACCAAATGCTCGACTCCTATGGAGATGGCGCGGCGCTGGATGTCTTGGGGACTAATGGGTGGCATGACGACCGGAACCACCCATTTTTTCCGGTATGGAGGAGCAGAGGGCATTGCAGGCGGGTTGTTGGGTGTGTGTTTTTTCTCTGGAGCAGCTTGGGTGCTTGGTTTGGTATGGGGAGGGTTGAGGTTCCGATTGTTCCCCAAGATCGTCTCGGCTTCAGGCTCCCTCGATGGTGAGGCGGACAAAGAGATAAAGCTGGAAAATCTCCCTGGCATCCGTGAAGCGGCAGCGCGTGGGCAAGCTCGGGAGCAATACCTTCTCGGGCTCTGCTATTACGAAGGCAAGGGCGTGGTGAAAAACCAAGTGGAAGCCTACAAGTGGATGCTTCTGGCCCAAGCCAACGGCTTCGAGAAAGCGAGGAAACTTTCGGCTAAGATGGAAAAGGCGTTGTCGCGATCTGAGGTTGCCGAAGGGCAGAAGTTGGCAACGCAGATGCAGCAGGGCTGAATGCTTTTGGTGGCATTCTCTAGAAAATACCACCAAGTTTCTTATCTATTCTTTATTAGCGGGTTAGTGAAAATGATCGATATTTTCTTGCGGATTAGCCCAGTTCTGCGAATTGCCCAAATCCCGCAGAATATATTTGCATCCTGCTATTATATATTTCATTGCAAATGCAATGCTCGCATGAAATCCACCCCCACTAGGGGGTAGCCCACGGTGAGGGGCATACCCACGGCAGAAATGGAAGTAAGCCCAGAACTGCCCTCAAAAAAAATTCTGCCTTTTTTGAGGCGGGTCAGTTTTTCGGCTTATCGACAGCAGCAAAGATCAACTCCATTCGAGGAAAATTCCCGAGTATGTAGGGCGGCTTGGAGTAGTTCGCTCCGAGGACAACCATGCCTTTGCCTTGGCGCTCGCAGAATTTCTCGGCTTGGAGTTCCAAATCCTCCCGAATCGATGCGAGCGGCACGAAGCCGGTGGCTCCCTGCTGGAAGATGCGGTAAACATCCTTGTCGGGGTAGTCGTGACTCATCATTTGAGGAGGCTTGCGGAACTTGGATGCGCTTTCAGAGTAGCGCTGGACGGGTGTTTCGTAGGCGCAACCGCTAAGGAGAAAGGCAGCGGCAATGAGTGAATAGACGACTTTGATCGCGAGAAACCTCATCGCTGGATGTTGACACCTTCTAACCTTACTTCGTCAAGCCCTTCCCCGCCCCGAACGAACGAGATTACCTAGAATATCTCGTTCGTTCGGTTCCTTCTGCTCAGATCATTCTCTGAATCCCACCCACTGATCCTCGAAGACCAGATAAGCAGCGAACTTGCCATTTTGCTTGAGCGCGTTCTGGCAAGCCTTCTCGCCGAGCCCGCACACCCGCTCCAAACGCTTCACGGCCTCGGAGCGCAGCCATTTGTCCTTGCCGAGAGCCTCGCGCAGATGCTCGACCTGCATGACGGTTCTGCCCCCCTTGCCTCCATCAAACGCCTTCCAGTCAAAATCCGGCAGGTGAATGAATCCCGCCGGACTCCGCTCCCAAGCGGTCCGAGCAGCGCAGGGGCCGTTTGAATTCTTCGGATTGAACCAAACGACGGAGTTGTCGGTTTCATCGGAGGCGCCGCGAACCATTACGAAGATGCCGCGCGGCACGGATGTCAGAACATAGCTTCCGGCCAGCAGGTGCATGGCTGCACTGCCTCCTGTCCGCTTGTCGTGTTGCTGAGGCTTACGGGTATGCGCCACGATCCCAAGAGCGGGGCGATCAGCACCCGCCGGTAGCATCCCGCGCAGGGCCTCGAAAGCGGTGGAGTAATCCACAGCCTTGTCATCCTTCGCCGCCGAGTTCCACGGATCAAACATCACAATGTCTGGTCGGAAGGAATCGATCGTGGCACGGACATCCTCGAGGAATTCGGGATTCGTCAGCGTCATTCCATACGGTGGCGGCTCGGAGACCAGGATGTGGTCGTCAATTTCTGCACTCAGCCCCCGAGCCTCGTATTCCTGCCGCAAACGATACCTCCCATTTTCATTTTGGATGATGAGGGTCTTGAACCGAACCCGCACAGGCAGCCCCAGCCAGGCGTCGCCAGTAGCCCCGCAGATCGCAAGATCTGTCGTGGCGGTGCTTTTACCGACCCCGGGCTCTCCGCCAATAACGAAAACCTCGCCGCGCATGATATGGCAATCGCCCACAAGCACGGCTTTCGGGTCAGGCTCGAAGGAGACAAGCTCCGAGGGCCTGTAGAAGCGGATTCGCGGGTCTCTGGGCGGCTTGGCCTCTTCGGTTGCCGGATCATCTTTCCACTCGGTAGCGAGGTCAGTTTTCATTTTTCATGACCTCCGGGTTGAAAAAATAAACCGCCTGCCTCGTCCCGCCCTCGCGGGTGCCATCCGGCATCCTCACGAATTGCGAGCGTGTCCATGTGGCACGATCCGCGCCGAGGCTCACCGCGTAGTTCATGAACGAGCGCAAACGCTCCTCGGTCTGACCGGCGCAGTAGAACCAGCCATGGATGCTTTTGCTTCCACTGAAGACCGCCAGCACAAGTGGCGCACGCTTGGCAAGGTGAGCTAAAACCGCCGCTTGCTCGTTTTGTGTTCCCGCATCCTGCTCGATCACCAGAAACCGCCTTTGGCCTGTATTGGAGAGGGTGTGCTGGCTTTTCTTCCCTTCCTTGGTCGTTCCATAAACCGAAATCATCGGACTCGGAACAATCAACTGGAGGGCCGACAACTTCCCGCGCCATTCTGAACGGGGCTTCGTGGCGAACCTCGAATTCGACTGCCCGCAGCAAAGCAGCGGATCGCCCGGAAAGAGAGCATCGATGATCACCTCCGTCTGTGACTCGTCGCCGAGTGCGCGGGGGCTCATTTCCCAAAGGTCATCAAGACCCGCTCCATCCGCGATGATCGCCGCACGCTTGGCTTGATCCACAGCAGGCCAAAGCAAGGTTTTCTTGATCGGTTGGGTATTCGCACCCGGAATCCAAGCGCAGCCCGCCGAACTATCCACTGCGCTCTCGATCTCCCCCGCCTGCACCCGTTCGCCGTGTGTGGCGCTCTGGAGAAGGTCGATGATTTCCCCCCGCGAGCGAAACGGATGCAAAACCCGAGCCGTTCGGTAAAGCCAGTTATGCAACCCGCCACCCCGCCCAGGAGGCGAGGCGAGCAGGTCGCGCACGAACTGAGGGAGCGGTTTTCCGCTATGAGGTGAAGCGGCGGCAATCATAGACGAACCTCCGCTTGAGCCTCGATCTGTTCTATATCGGCAAGCCGATACCTGACATCTCTCCCGAGCTTGAGGAAGGGCAGCAGCCCCGCCTTCTCGCGTCGTTTGAGCGTTTCCTTCGATACCGCCCAGCGCGTGGCAAGCTGCCGCCGCGAGAGCATCTGAGTTGTATTTTGTAGTTGCATGTTTATGTGCCCCGCTTTTTTTCGGAGCGCGGGAAAAAAACACACAAATAAAAACCAGTCTTGGGCACTGGATATTAGACCTTTGTGAATGACAAAGGTTCTGACACCTAAGAGAGTGTCAAAGGTCGCCTAACCTTTGTTAGTTACCGGCTATACCTACGAATGATCCAATTCAAACCAATGTCCTTCATGTCCCTATAGAAAAGAGGTTCCTCGAAATTGCATTCCAACTCCATCAACACATTCATAATTTCCAACGGCTTTGGCACTCTCTTATGCCGCTTGGCCGCCTCCAGAAGAGCCTCGTTATAAATAAGACATTTCGGCGTTTCACGGGGCATTTCACAAAATCCCATAACCTTTTTAAGAAGATCGATTTTCTTAAAGTTATTATCGCGTATTGCAGGAAGCAGAATCTTATTTAACCGCTCAAACATCATGGATCGCCACTTGTGCCTTTCCCAGTTCCCCCTCTTTATCATATTCACTATTGAGATTAAGGGAATGAGATCATTGTCATCCATCACCCCTTGAAAGACCCCTTTAGATGCCGATCCCCGGAGATTCACGCCTCGCCCCTCAATCAAAGACCAACACCCCCAAGTAAGATCTAAGAAACCAAGCCAAGGCGGGGCCTCCAATTCAGGATGAAAATCAACCAACACCAAATCCACAGCACGGCTCTTATGCAACAAATGCGTAAGCCCATAGTCGGAAGTATTTTCTAGGTGGCTTCCGTAAATTGTAACCGTCAAGTCAGGCGTAATATCAACCACAATACATGGAATATTCCTCCTCTCTCCTTTGTAATAATCCTTGCGCCACTTTACCTCCTGCCAACGAAAGCAAATTGACTCGCAATCCGGCGCCTCCTCCTCATGAGCCGGGAAAAGCTCAACTCCTTTTGCCAACTTATCCACCACCTCGGCGAACTTTGATGCACGCTGTTTACTGGAAATCTTTCTCATAATTGTTGGGACACATTTGGAGGATTACAATTCGGAGCCGTATCCATCCGAGCCACATTCTCCGGCAAAAGCCAAGCCCCCACATTGACCACCGGCCTCGTCTTCAAATCAGAATAATGCCGCGCCGTCGTCGAGACATCCGCATGGCGAAGCACCCGCGAAGCCGCATAGATACCATGCTCCGCCGTCACCAGCGCCCCCAACTCCTTCCGCAGCTCATGAAGCGGCTTCCGCGCATCCACGCCCTTGCTCCGCAACCAGGCTGTGAGCTGATCGAACACCACATCCGCACGGTAATGCTGCCCCCATTTCTTTTGTCCCCCCTGCCCCCCATCCGCCTCCACCACAAATTCACCCGCTGCCCTCGCATGAAACCCCCGCAAAATCGCCACCACATTTTCATCGATCGGCACCTCCCCACGAGAATCCACCGTCTTCAAGCTCGCCCTCTCCGTTGACTCCACCCGAATCAACTGCCGCTCAAAATCAATCTGGTGCCAGCACAACGAATCAATCTCACCCCGTCGCAACCCCGCCGACAGAGCCAACAGTATCGCCAGAAACGCAGGCGAATTCGACTCCGCCAGCGAATCCTTCGCCTCCTGCAAAAGCTTCCTCGGATCGATCTTTGAAAAATACTTCGCCGACTGCCTCGGAAAAAACTCCACCTCATGAAAAGGCAGCGGATCAGGCAGCCTCAAATCCGGAAGGAACTTCACCACCTTCGGCGCAAACAAGCTTCGCGCCTGCCGAATCGTCGAATTGCACGAAGTCATCTTCGAGCGCTCCTGCGCCGGATTCTTCGCCTTCTTCACATAAGCCAACCTCCAAGCCTGCACCGCCGCCTGCGTCAGCACATCCAAGCCCACCCCATCAATCTTCCGCCGATATTCGCAAGACCCCCCATTTTTCGGACCAAACCTCTTATCCGTCCGACGCACCGCCAAAATATCCCCCACGATCTTCCGCAAGCTGCAAGCATAGCAATTAAAGGTCGAAGCATTCGCCCCCGAAACCCGCCGCGCCGCCTCGATCCACTCCCCCACCCTAGCCACCGGCCTCTCCCCCTCACCAGCCCCCTCCGGACGATGCTTCGCCAGCGTCGCCTCGATCCCCACCGCCAAAAGATCGCGATAAATCCCCGCCGCAATCTTCGCCCCCGCATCCTTGTTCCCCGTCCGCGTCGAAAACCCCAGCCTCCGCCCCTTGAACTGCACCTGGAACGAATAATTCGCCGACCCATTGCGCTGCTTCATGCGCCCCGGCTGCAACCAAAACCTCGCATCCGCCTTGGAAAACCCCTTCGCCACCTGTTGCACTTTTGCTGCACTTTTTCCGTTCAAGCCTGTTGGCATAAGTTCCGATTCGCTTGGTATTCCGGATAGCGTCTCTTCCTTTACTGATCTGGTTTTTCTGGCTTTTTGAGGGTTCATATCGGAACACTCTATAACAAATGTCAACACCCCGAACTTAAAAACTACGGATCAGAAGGTTGAAAGTTCGAGTCTTTCCGGCTGCACCCTCTCCCCCAGCGGTTTATCCAAGAAAAATCATTTCGCCGTTTTTCGTGTTTGGCTATTTTTCCGCCACTTTTCCGGTCCAGCATCACCCTGCATGTAAGCCGCTATTCCGACGATTCGCTTTGCGCAACGCCTGACGAATAGCATCCTGCGTCGGGGCGGCGAAGCGGCCGACCGGCGCCTCCATCTCGTGGTCTTGAATGGCCTGCAAGCCTTGCACATTGGCGTAGCTCTGCTCGCGCGGCAGCCGGCAATCGTAACGAGAAACTAGTTGTTGTTTCGGGGGCAGGGAACGGTGTCGATGGTCTTCGGATCAGGATCAATGGTGAATCGGGTTGATCGAGATGCAGGCGTAGCCGTTGGCGACCATTTGTTCGACGTTGCCGCGACTGGCGGTTTGGCCGCCTCCGTGAATATCCATCAAGCCCGGCACCTTGCCCACGGCAACACTCTGCGCGCCGATGCTTCCGTAGCCAGAAGTCAGGCTTTGCTGGCATGAGGGCACGGAGAGGTGGAGGTGAGGAATGGCCGGCGCAATCCGAAAGAACCATGCCAAGGTCGGCAGAAATAAATCCAGCCTGTCGGGATATTGCCTCCTCATTGGCAGGAAGTGGGAATATAGGCAGGGGATTGATGAATACTTTTACTGAATTCGGTCTACTGACCACTTTGCAGGAAACTCTGGTGGAAAAGCAGATTTTGCGTCCCACGGAAATTCAAGCGCGGGCGATACCGGCGCTTCTCGGCGAGCGCTCGATCGTGGGTATCGCAGAGACCGGGAGCGGAAAGACGCTGGCTTATGCATTGCCCGCAATGCACCACATCAAAAGCCTCGAAATCACAGGGGATGCGATCACGCTTTCTGCACGGCCGAGGGCGCTCGTGGTTGTTCCTACACGGGAACTCGGCGAGCAGGTGACGAAAGCCTTCAAGCCATTCACGCACACGACGCGTCTCCGCGTTCGATCGGTGCTTGGCGGCACCACCACGGAAGTGGCAAAGCGAGGGCTGGCCGGGGCGTTTGAGATTCTCGTGGCCACGCCGGGACGGCTTGTGCAAATGCTCGAGAGGCGGCTTGTTGATTTGGACGATGTGCAAATGCTGATCCTCGACGAAGCCGACCAGATGCTGGATCACGGGTTCCTGCCCGATGTCACACGGATCATCCAGGCTTCTCCGCAAAAGCGTCAACTCGCCTTGTTCTCGGCGACCGTCTCGCCAGCGGTGGAAAAACTCATTGCCGATTTATTTTCTGGAGCCGAAGTGATTCGGAGCGCGGGGAGCCATCGAGTCGTTCCGACACTCACGACCTTGCAGCAGCTCGTCATTGATGGTCAGCGCTTCCCACTGCTGGAGCGGTTGCTCAAAAAGAAAGTGGAGGGCGGAACGATCCTCTTCACGAACACGAGAGAGCAATGCGACAAGCTCGCCGACCAACTCGCCGCAGCGAAGATTGCTTGTGTGATTTATCGTGGTGAAATGGATAAAGTGGAGCGCCGGCAGAACCTGAAACTGTTTCGCGAGGGGGCCGTGGATTTGCTCGTTTCGACCGATCTGGCCTCGCGCGGGCTGGATGTCGATCATGTCGGGCGAGTGATCAACTATCACTTGCCGCAGCAGATGGAAAATTACCTGCACCGGGTCGGACGCACCGCCCGCGCGGGCCGGCCTGGGCTCGTGGTCAACTTCGTCACCGAGCGCGATGCCCCACTCGTGAGCCAACTGGAAAGCGTCCGCGCCCTGACAACATCACAAAACCACCCGCCACGCCGCAGCCCCTCCAGGCTCCAGCCGCTCCGAAACCGAATCCGTCGGCATTAGTTTCATCCGACTTCTGTCAAGGAATCGATTGCTCCTCAGGGAGCCGTCTCAGCCCCGCCTAAAAGGCACATGCAGCCGAGAAAAGTCGCAAAACTCGGCAAGCCAATTCAAAGATTAGGGAACAAAAAAATGGTGCGCGATGCAGGGTTCGAACCTGCGACTTCTTGCGTGTGAAGCAAGCGCTCTACCGCTGAGCTAATCGCGCAAAAAACTCATTCGCAATCTAAAACGCTCTTCTCAATCTGAGTCAGAATTTGGATCCAGACTTTGAAAGGAACCAAATCGAGCATTTCCCAATCGTTGCTGAGATAACAATTACTAATCTTTGCCCTAGAAATATCGCAAGCAGATTCGCCAGTCCTCGCACGGATATTCCAAAACAACCTATGGACTTATTGCCATAAGTCGATACTTTATGGCTCATGTCGGCGATGGAACGCGGTCGGGCAAAAATGGTGGCGGGTTTCGCAAACCACCGCCGTATTGAAATCGTGAGGTTATTGATTCGGAACCCCTCCCTCTGCGTCAACGAAGTCGCTTCTCTGTGCCGAATTGAGCAATCCACGGCTGTGGAGCATGTGAAACGACTTCACGAAGCTGGACTCGTATCGAAAAAATCGAAGGGCCGTAAAGTCCTTCTCTCCCCAACCGACAGGGCAAAAGCCTTCGTGGAGTCCATCGACACTCTCTGGAAAATTCCAAAATAACCTATCGACTTATTGCCATAAGTTCATATGTCAGCATCTCGGCCGGAAACTGAATTCTCTTCCCGTCTCGTTACTCCTCAATGCCCTCAAGCGCTTCGAAAAAATCGACGCGCAGCGTCTGGCAGAGAGCGACTTTGAGATCTCTCGACTGGGTGAAATTTTCAGAGGACGACGGGTCTCTGGTTGTAAAATATGTGAATATGTGGGACTGACCACCAATCCGGCCAAACCGAGATTGCCGAAAATTTTTCGAGGAAATTCCAAGAGCGCTTTGAGTAAGGCGGAAGGGACCCTTGGACTCCCAACGGACTGCTGCAGAACGCTGTCACGCCGACATCCTGCCCACAGTCGAGCGGGGTGCTGTTTTTTCATCGATGAAAACTACCAGTTCTTGATCCACTGGTTTGTGTCGGTGGAGGGTTTGGCGCCGGCCAGGGACCAAAGATCAAAAAAATTGGACCCGTTGTTGGTGGCATTAGAACCCGTCCTGTATTCGTAAGCATTTCCAAAAGGATCCACGAAGTGGGTGGTGGATATCGCATTCGTGCCCGCGAGCATCGACCTCGTAGGCTCCATGAAGATTTTTCCATTCGGATTGAGATCCGCATTCGAGTAAGCCAGCGCCTTGTAGAGAACCAGAGAGCCGTTGGACCCGGCAGCAGAGTTCGAAGGATATGCGCCATACTCCACCTTGTAACTCTCCAGCGCCGCCGAGAGCGCCGCGATTTCGGCCTCGGCCCGACTCCGCGCAGATTTTTTCTGAACATACCCCGCCGTGCTCAAAACCAACCCGGCGAGGATAGCAATCACCGTTATGACAACCAAAAGCTCAATGAGCGTGAACGCACGGCGTGGAAAAATTTGGTCTGGCTTCATTGGATTTTAATTGGGGTAAGCGCTGAAGTTTTCGCCTAAGTATTTAACTGGGTCTTCATAGAATTTCATAGGCAAAAAGGTTAGCGGGCAGCGTCCGCCCGGAACATCCTCAGCAAGCTCTCCTCGGCATCGGCCGTGCCCACGAGAATCAGAAAATCGGCTTCCATGAGGATCGTGTCGGGAGCAGGGTTCAACTTCATCGCTCCAGCCCGCCTCAGCGCAACCACACTGCATCCGGTGCGCTCACGGATTTTGGATTCCGAGATTTTCTGCCCCGCCAGATGCGCGGGCAACTGCATCCGGAAGATATACAACCCCTCCGCGACCATCAGCAAATCCCCGCCCTTGCACAGGTCATTAAATAAAATTCCCGCACCCATCGTGGCATAGGACATGACCAGATCCGCCCCGGCACGGTGGAGCCGAGGGGTGTTCGACTCTTTTGTCGACCGCGCAAGGACCTGAATATCCGGTCTCAACTTCCGGCAATAGATCGTCAGATAGACATTCATGTCGTCCTCGTGCGTCGTCACGATGACCGCTGGAGCCTTCTCGATCCCCGCCCTCTCGAGGGTATGGTAATCCGCCGCGCTGCCGCACACAAACTGCTCGCCGAAGCTACTTCCCCGCTCCGGCTTGAGATCGACGATGCGGAAATCCGTCTCTAACTGTCGCAACGCGCTCGCCGCCGCCCGCCCGACCCGACCCGCTCCGATAATCACCACCGGAGCCATCGACTGGTGGTAGATGCAAAACAACCCATTGTAGATGTTGAATTGCTCCTCCGTCCCCGCAAGAAGGAAGACCGTGCGCTCGGTGATGATATCCTCGCCCCGCGGCAGCCGAAACCGCCCCCTCTCCCACACTCCGATCACCACCACCCCCGTTTGTTCTCGAACCTTGCTTTGCAAGAGCCTCTTCCCAACAAGGGGTGTTCCCGCCGCCGTAGCCTCGGCAAATTGAATCCCATCGACTTCGCCGATCACATGCGCCTGCGCATCCGTTGCGATCGTGCGCCGCGCCAGCGACTGCCCAAGCATCTCCCCAAGCTGAATCACATGGTTACACCCCGCCAACCTGAGCACATCGATCGAATCAGCCGAACTCGCCGTCGCCACGATCGGGAGACTCTCGGAAATCTCCCGCGCGGTGAATGCAATCCCGGTATTCACCACATCCGTCGATGTCGCCACCAGCATCGCGGCACGTTCGATCCCGAGGTTTTGAAACGCCGCCGCATCGTTCGTGTCGGCCAATACCACACTCAATCCCTCGTCATGAAATTCCAGCGCCTGCTGAAGAGATTTAACCGCCAGATAATAGCGGAATCCGTATTTTTCCAGACGCTTGATGAACGACGCCGCAACCGGATCGAAATTTGCAAGGATCACATGCCCGGAGACGCCTTTAGGCACCTCCCTCGGGGCCCGCATCTCCTGTTGCGCCTTCATCCACGGCGAGTAAAAAAACTCGATAAATGTGAATGGCATCAACACCAACAGAAAAAGAATGCCGGTCAAAATCACCACAACGGAAAAAAACCGCCCGATATCCGACTGGAATGTGATATCGCCGAAGCCCAATGTGGACATGGTCACCAGCGTCCAATAAAACCCCGAAACCCACGAGTGCTCCTGACCTTCGTGAATCATCAGCACATGGAAAATCACAGTGAAGACAGCGATGATCAACGCCAACACCCCCACGAAGCGCGCAAGCAACTTCACATTCCTCCGACTCGAGGCCGGACGCATGAAGTGCATGATCTGAGATGTGAAATATTTCACCCGGCAACCCTCCCCGATCACCCCACCCCTGACAATCGCAAACACCCCCACCCTCCCGCACCAAAACAACAACAAAATCCGACCTCAAACACAAAGAATCGGATAGGCCCCGTGCTCGTGATTCAGATGAAGACATGGAAGAGCGCCAGATAAGCAAAAGTCGCATGAAGCCTCAGCGCCCGAGCATATTAGGACTGGCCGGGCGACTCTACCCAGGTTTCTCCCTGTCGAAGAAAGCTGAGGCCACAAAGGACAGCGAATTCATCCACACGGCGTTACTCGCCTTGGTTGAGAAAAGCCGCCACGGCGCGGGAAAGGGTATTTTCGGCCAAGAATCGTTCACTCAAGCGCGTGTCGGAATCCTGCGGGCGCAGACACAAGGCAAGCCACTCCACCAAGGCAATCGTCACCGGCGCGTGACAGCGCACGGCGGTTTTCGAGTCCTCTTGGCATCCACTTGGATGAACGACGGGGATGGGGCGTCGAAAGAAGACGCCGCACCATCATTGGCATTTTGGTGTTCGTTTCACTCCCAGAGCAGGTGCTTGGAGAGCATTTTTTCGCCGTCGAAGTGGAAGTAGCCTCGGAAAGTGCCGCCTGCGATGACGCCGGGGAGCCAGTGGATGTCGTCGGCCCACATTTCGTCGTAGGGGATGCTGTCTAATGGGGTCCAGATCGGGAGCGCTTCGTCGGTTTCGAGGAGGTCGCCGGTGAATTCGTGGGCAACAAAAACGGCGCAGTGGAGGCTGTAGCCGTCGGCGAATTGGAAGTGGAGTTCGCCTCGGTTTTGGACATTCTGCGGGGTCAGGCCGACTTCTTCGGAGGTTTCGCGCACGGCGCATTCGTGGGGTTCCTCGCCGGGTTCGATGCGTCCGCCGGGGCCGTTGATTTTACCAGCACCCAGGCCTCGCTTTTTTCGGATGAGCAGAATTTGCCCGTCCTGAATCAGAAAACAAAGGGTGGCTCGTTCGCGGGGTTCCCAGGTTTTCCAGTAGTCATCCATGCCGGAGGACGCGGGATCAGGGGAGCATTCCGATCAGGAGTTGGGGGTAGACGCCGAGGATGAGAATGAGCGTTGCGAGGATGAAGATGGCCACCGAGGAGGTTTTGGTGATGGCGACGGGGCCGGCGTCCTCCGGGGCGGGCTGCCAATACATGGCGCGGATGACTTTGAAGTAGTAGTAGAAGCCGCTGGCGACGGTCACGATACCCACGAGAACGAGGAGGTAGAGCCCTTGATTCATGGCGGCTTCGAAGATGAAAAACTTCCCGAAGAACCCGACCGTGAACGGCACGCCGGCGAGAGAGGCGGCGGCGATGAGCATAGCGAGCGCGAGGCCGGGAGAGCGGCGGGCGAGGCCGTTGAAATGGGCGATGTCGTCCCCCCCGGAGGCTTTCGTGACAGGCACCAAAATCAGGAAGGCGAGAAAGGTCATGAGCAAATACCCGGAGAGGTAAAAGACCACGGCGCGTCCGGCAAAGACATCGCCGATGGCGGCGAGGCCCATGAGGAGGTAGCCGGCATGGGCGATGCTGGAGTAGCCGAGGAGGCGCTTGAAATTTGTCTGAGGAATGGCGGCGAGGTTGCCGAAAATCAGGGTCAGCAGGGCCAGGAGGACAAGCGCGAGGAATAATTTATTTTGGAAAGAGGGAACGGTGAAGAACGGCTCGAGGACGCGGATCAACACGAGGAAGCCGGCGGCTTTGGATGCCACGGCGAGGTAGGCGGTGACGGGCGTGGGCGCGCCTTGATACACATCGGGCACCCAGAATTGGAACGGCGCGGCGGCGATTTTGAATCCGAGAGCGACGAGAACGAGCGCAAGACCGAAGAGGATGGGGGGATGGTTCGCAACGGGAAGGAGGGGCAGGACCTCACGGATGGCGACGAGGTTTGTTTGGCCAGTGGCTCCAAAAAACCAGGTAATTCCGTAAACCAGGAACCCGGTCGAGAGCGCGCCGAGGATGAGGTATTTCGTGCCTGCTTCGAGGCTGGACATGCTCCGGCGCAGGTAGGCGACTTGGATGTAGAACGAGATCGTAACGAGCTCGAGCGCGCAGAAAATCATGATGAAGTCGGTGGCTGAGACCAACCACATGAGCCCTGCACAGGTGAAAACGGGCAGGATAAAAAATTCGCCGGAGCCGGCACCGGGCCGCTCGGCAGGAACCAGACGCTGAACGATCGGCAAGTAGTCTACCGACATCACCAGCACCAAAATCGTGGAGATGAGGACGAAGCGTTTGAAGAACAGGGAAAGGCCATCCACCACATAGAATCCCGACACCTCAAAGCTGTTGGCGTTTGGACCGATGAGAAATGTGCCGATAAAAACGGCAGCGAGGCCGCCGATGGCCCACCATGCGAGGGTGGATTTTTGCTTCGCGAGACCGAATGCCTCGGCCATGAGCAGAAAAATTCCCAGGACGACGACGCTGACTTCCAGAAAAACGGGATCGATCATGGCTGAAGCAGGGCGGGAGTGACGAGGTTCACGAGAAGTTGCGGGAAGAATCCGTAGAAGAGCATGACGCCGATGAGAAGAACGACAGCCACGCGGGGCAGACCAGCGAGGTCAGGCAGACGCGACCAGCGTTCGGGCAATGGGCCCATGAAAATCTTGCGGTAGGCGCGGAGCATGTAGATCGCGGAAATGACGATGCCCCAGACGGCGCAGATGGTGACGATTTGGATCGAGTTGAAGCGGAAAACCTCGGCGGCGGCTTCCGTTTGAGCACGCATATCGGTGGGTTGCCCGACGAAAGCCCCAAAGAAAACCATCAACTCCGAGGCGAACCCGATAAAGCCGGGAAGACCGACCGAGGCCATCGCGGCAAATCCGAAGGCGAGGCCGAGACGGGGCGTGGCGCGGGCGATGCCACCGAGTTCGGAAAATTCCAGCGTGCCGGTGCGCTCGCGAATTTCCCCGCAGAGGGCGAACAAGAGGGCAACGGTCAACCCATGACTGAGAAGCATGAGGGAGGCGCCGGTGAGACTCACGACATTGAGCGCGGCGAATCCGAGGAAAATGTAGCCCATGTGCATGACGCTTGAGTAGCCGAGCATGGTGTCGAGCTTGCGCTGGGCGATCGTCACATACCCGACATAGAGGATGTTGCCGACGATCAGGACGAGCAGCAGAGGCAGGAGGGCTTGGATCGACTCGGGGAAGACGGGGGCGCAGATACGGATGAGACCGTAGAGGCCGAATTTCTTGAGGACGCCGGCGTGGAGCATCGCCGCCGGGGCGGGCGCGCTGGCGTAGGCTTGAGGCGCCCAGGTGTGGAAGGGGAAGAGCGAGACGAGGGTTCCAAATCCGAAGAGCAGGAGGAGATAGACAATCGGGTTGTCAGGAATCAGGCCGGTCTCGGCGAGCTGGATGATGTGGCGGAGGTCGAAGCTGCGATCGCCGAGGGGCTGGAGGAGGTAAAGCCCGATCAGGCCGAGAAGGAGAACAAAGCTGCCGGTCGCAAGGTAAATGGTGGCTTTCCACGCGGCGGCTTGGCGGTCCCCGGAGCCCCAGATACCGATCAACAGGAAGGTCGGGATGAGCGCGAGCTCGTGGAACATGTAGAAGAGAAACACATCCACGGAGGCGAAGGCGCCAATGACGCCCGCCGAAATCATCAGAAGGCTGATGTAGAACCAGCGGTCGTTTTCCACCGGAGGCCGGGCCACCGCGACGGCGGCCAGCGTGACGGCGGTGGAGAGGAAAAGCATGACGAAGCTGAGGCCATCCGCACCGAGGATGAAATTGATCCCGAGCTGTGGAACAACCGGGAAACTGGAGACAAATTGGAATCCGGCCTCGGAGGGGCGGAATTTCGTGGCCAACACGAGCAGCAGGATCAAATTCGAGGCCGATGCGAAGAGCGAGACGGTGCGGGATTTTCCACCCAGCATCACGAGAACGGCGGCGACCAGCGGAATGAGGATGAGAAAAAGTAACGGGCTGACGGTGCTCATTTGGAAAACAGGATGTAGAGGAGGCCGACAACGCCCGCGCCAAAGAAGAAGGCGTAGGCTTGGATGCTGCCGATTTGCAGGAACCGCAGGGCGAAGCCGCAGGCCCAAGTGAGCTTGCTCGGAACTTGAACAATGACGAGGTCAACCACCCAGCGGTCGGCCCAGGAGAGCGCGATCGAGCCGCCGCCTTGGATTTTGTTCACGAACCAGAAATAGACATCGTCGATATAAAGGCGATTGGCGAAAAGCGGGATCGAGACCGGGTCCTTCTCAGCCTTGAAGTAAAGCAGAGCGGCGAGACCGGCTCCGCCGAAGAACATCGCGTAGAGGAAGGGATGCAGGAGGTGCGGCACAGCGTGGGCGTCAGGATGTGAGAGAGTGAAGAAATGCTCTTGAACCATCGGCAGACCGGCGAAAAGGGCCGGAACAGCGAGGATCAGCATCGGCACCAGCATCGAGACGGGTTGTTCGTGGGCGTGCTCCGCGTGCTCGCTGCGGGCTTTGCCGAAGAACACGACGAAGAACTCGCGGAAGATATAGAAGGCGGTGAGACCTGCGGCGGCGGCGGCGAGCCAGCCGAGGAACGGAGTTTTTACAACCGCCCACTCGATGATGAGGTCTTTACTGAAATAGCCGCTGGTGAAGGGGCAACCGGAAAGCGCAAGCATTCCGGCGATGAAGCAAATCATCGTGACGGGAGTTTTTTTGCGGAGCCCACCCATGTGCCACATGTCGGTCTCGTGGTGCATGGCAATCATGACGGAACCCGCCGCGAGGAAGAGGAGGCACTTGAAGCAGGCGTGGGTGAAGAGATGGAACATCGCCTCGCTGGAGGTCGGCGCGACCCCGATGCCGAGAACCATGTAGCCGAGCTGGGAAATGGTGGAATAGGCGAGGATGCGCTTGATGTCATTCTGCTGCGTGCCCATGAGGGCGGCGCAGAAACAGGTAATTCCGCCGACCCAAGCAATGATCTCGCGAGCGTCGGGAACGACTTCGAGGATCGGGAAAATCCGGGCAAGCATGTAAACACCCGCCGCGACCATCGTGGCGGCGTGGAGGAGGGAGGAAACAGGCGTCGGGCCTTCCATGGAATTTGGAAGCCAGACATGGAGCGGCATCTGGGCCGATTTTCCCACCGTTCCCATGAAGACCAAAACACAGGCAACCGTGAGATACACCGGCGCGCCTTCGAAGCCTGGGATCGCCGAGAGGAGTCCTGAGAAAGCCACCGTGCCGGTCGCCGACCAGAGCAAGAGGATGCCGAGCATGAAGCCGAAATCGCCGATGCGGTTGACGATGAACGCCTGCTTCCCGGCATCAGCCGCGGAGTCCTTCGAGTAATAATGCCCGATGAGGATGTAGGAACTCACGCCGACGAGTTCCCAGAAGATGAACATCATCACGAAATTGTCCGCGAGGACGATTCCAAGCATGGAGAAGAGGAACAGCGAGAGCCCGGCGAAGAACCGCGTGTAGCCTTCCTCGTCGCGCATGTAGCCGGTGGAGTAGATAAAGACGAGCGTGGAGATCGTCGTGACCACGAGGAGCATGACCTTGCTCAGGTGGTCCAGCGTGATGCCGATCGTGATCGTGAGTTCCGGGCCAAAATTCAGCCAGTCCAGGGACAGTTGCGGCGCGACTTCGGTTTGGCGGAATAGCCACCAGCTCAGAAAGCAACCTGTTGCCGCCGAGAGGATCGCGAGGCCGGCGCTCAGGGTTTTGGAGAACCTCCCGATGAGGAAAATCAGGACCGCTGCGGCGAGCGGAGAAAAGAGAATGATCCAAGGCGCGGTTTGCGTGCTCATCAAAACTTCAGCGTGTTGAGGTCCTCGACATGAGTGGTCTGCTTGGCGCGGAAGAGCGCCACGATGATGGCTAGACCCACCGCCACCTCCGCCGCGGCCACGGTGATGATGAAAAACACCAGAACCTGGGCATTGTAGTTTGGCAAACCGTTCGGCAGGAGATTAAACCGCGAAAAGGCGACCAAGGAGAGGTTGGCAGCGTTGAGCATCAACTCAAGGCCCATGAAAATGATCAGAATGTTGCGGCGCAGAAGCACCCCGGCAAGGCCGAGGGAGAAAAGCAGTCCGCTGACGAGGAGATAATGCGCTAGCGTAGGCATGAATTTCGGGAAAAAACCGTCTCTGCGGTCACTTGAGCTCCTTTCGGCTCAGGAGAACGACCCCCACCGTGGCTACGAGGAGAAGGACGCCGATGATTTGGAATGGGAGGTTGAAATCGCGGAACAGCGTGAAGCCCACCCCGGCGACATCATTGAAGGAAGGGTCGGAAAGCTCCGGCTTGGTTTGATGAAGAGCGGACCAACCGGCGATGACTTGGGAGATTGCGGCCATGAATCCGCCAACGACCAATCCCCCACCCAGCCAGGCGGACGGGCGGACTTTGCGGTGTTTTTCGGCCCGGAGGTCGAGGAGCATGATGATGAAAAGAAATAACACCATCACCGCGCCGGCGTAGACCAGCACTTGAACGACGGCGATGAAGAAAGCGTCGAGCGTCACAAACACCGCCGCGAGCGCGACAAAGGTCATCACCAGACTCATCGCGGAGGAAACGGGATTCCGAAGGAAAACCACGCCCAAAGCGAAGGCCAGCATGAGAATCGAGAAAATCCAGAAGAGAGCGAGTTGCATGGGCGAGGTCGAAAGAGGCTTCTACTTTTTATCGTTCCACTTGTTGACGAGGCCCTTCATCTCACCGCCCAACTCCCGGAGCTTATGAATGTCGTGGACCATTTCCGCGCGGGTGAGCCCGGTGATCGAGTAGTCCTTGCGGAGGTAGATCGCTTGTTCCGGGCAGACTTCTTCGCAGAGGCCGCAATAAATGCAGCGAATCATATCAATATCGAAAGACTTCGGGCGTTTCTCGACTTTTCCCCAACGCTCATCGGCTGGAATTTCCTCGGGGTGAATCGTAATGGCGCGAGGCGGGCAGATGAATTCGCAAAGTTGGCAACCCACACACTTGTCGCGGCCCTCTTCGTTACTCACGAGCGTCGGCGCGCCACGATACCATGCTGGCAATTGGGCGTCCCACTTCTGCTCGGGATATTGCATCGTCACCTTCGTTTGGCCGGTGATCTGGCGAAAGATGTGTTTCAGCGTGATCAGCAACCCACCGATAATTGAAGGAAGATAGATTTTCTCAGCCAGATTAAGGCGCGGACGCGTGACGGTGATGGCCATTAAAGTGCGTGGTTTCTAGCAAGGTTCTTTGAGCGTGGCAACGCCGGACTCAACTTTTTTGGCGAAGCCTCGCCTGCTCGGCGGCTCCGGGCTCTCCGAGCCCCATTTTGAGCCGCGCCGCCGCCGGGGCCGGGACAAACTTTTCCACATCGCCGCCGAAAAGCGCGACCTCTTTGACGATGCGCGAGCTGAGGTATGTGTAGTCCTCTTTCGGCGTGAGGTAGACCGTTTCCAAGCGCGGCTCGAGCTTGCGATTCATGAGCGCCATTTGGAATTCGAACTCGAAATCCGAGACCGCCCGGAGGCCGCGAATCACGGTGAAAACTTCCTGCTCGCGGGCGAAATCCACAAGCAGACCGTGCAGGGGGAGGATTTGGATAGCGGGGTTATCGCCAAGCGAGTCGCGGAGCATTTGCATGCGGACATCCACGCTGAACAGCGGCCCTTTCGCTTTGCTGGCAGCGACGGCCACGATCACAGATGAAAAAATCTGCGTCGAGCGCCTGATCACATCGAGGTGACCGAGGTGCACAGGATCGAAACTGCCGGGGTAAATCGCACGGTTTTCCTTCATGGGAGAATTCCTCTTTCACCGGATGCCGGGCGGTTTGGAAAGAGGAATCGTCCCGGCGGCTACTCGACCGTCACGCTCTTGGCGAGGTTTCGCGGCTTATCCACATCGCACCCCAACTCCACGCCGATGTGGTAGGCGAGCAATTGGAGTGGCAGGACGGTGAGGATCGGCGTGAGGAAATCCTCACACGCCGGCACGAGCACGACATCATCGCAGAGGTCGGCCAGGACATCGTCGCCTTGCGTTCCCACCGCGATCACCGGGCCTTTGCGAGCTTTCACTTCCTCGATGTTACTGAGGTTTTTTTCGAACAACTCATCACGCGGCGCGATGAAAATGCTTGGAGTGGACTCATTGACGAGAGCGATCACGCCGTGCTTCAGCTCCGCACTCGGATGGGCACAGGTGGAGATATAACTAATCTCTTTGAGCTTCAGAGCGCCCTCCAGCGCGACAGGAAAATTCGCCTGTCGGCCGAGAAAGAGGAAACTCTCGGAGTTCGCATATTTTTTGGCAATGCGACGCACGACCTCATCCACCTCCAGCGTCTCCGCCACGAGATCCGGAAGCTTTTCCAGGGCCCTGAGGATTTTCTTTCCCTCGCTGTGTCGCAAATCCCGCATTCGCCCGAGCATCAGGCCGAGCATCGCGAGCACGAGCACCTGCGAGGTGAAGGATTTCGTGGCGGCGACTCCGACCTCCTGCCCGGCGCGCAGATCGATCCCTCCATCGCTCTCACGGCTGATCGTGCTGAAGGGATTGTTGCAAATGCCAAAGGTCGGCGCGCCCCGGCGCTTGATCTCTCGCATAGCCGCGAGCGTGTCGGCGGTCTCCCCGCTCTGGCTCAACGCAAAGACCGCCGTGCCCATTTCGAGCGGAGAATTTCGATAGCGGAATTCGCTGGCGATCTCGCACTCCACCGGCACGCGCGAGAGGAATTCGATGATGTATTCGCCGGCGAGAGCCGCGTTGAACGAGGTGCCGCAGCCGGTGAAGATCAAAGTCTCCCACTGCCGCAATTCCTCGGGTGACCGCTCGATGCCATGGAAACACGCCGTGCCCTGATCGGCGATCAACCGCCCGCGCATCGCCTCACGCAAAGTCTCGGGCTGCTCGTGGATTTCCTTTTGCATGAAATGCTCGAACTTCCCCTTCGTTCCAGCCTTCGCCGCTTTCTCCATCGAGCGAACGACCACCGGCGCGGCGGCACTGCCGTCGATGCCCGCCACCTCGAATTTCTTGCCATCGAGCCAGGCGATCTCGCCTTCGTTCAAATACACGAAATTCGACGCCCAGCCGGCGATGGCCGCCGGATCGCTGGCGAGAAATTGCCCGCCGTCGCCGAGCCCAATGGCCAGCGGACTGCCCCGCCGTGCGGCGAGGAGAAAATCCCCCAAATCCTCGTGCAGAACGCCGATCGCGTAGGTTCCCCTCACCTGCTGCAACGCCTCCCGCGTGGCCTCGACCAAACCCTCGCGCGACTTGTCGCCATGGCCGTCGAACGCCTCGCCGATCAACCGCGAGATCACCTCGGTGTCGGTTTGCGACGAGAAGACATGCCCGCGCGACTCGAGTTCGGCGCGGAGGTCTTTGTGGTTTTCAACGACTCCGTTGTGCACCAGCGCCAGCTTGCCGGAGCCGTCGCGGTGCGGGTGGGCGTTTTCCAGCGTCACCCTGCCGTGCGTCGCCCAGCGGGTGTGGCTGATGCCGCTCGTTCCCGAGACCGGATGGCTTTTGATTTCCTCGACGAGCGAGGAGACATGGCCCACGGCTTTTCGAATTTCGATTTTTCCATGATTCAGCACGGCAGCGCCGGCCGAATCGTAACCCCGGTATTCCAGACGACCGAGCCCCTCCAAAAGAAAGGGCACGGCGTCGGAATCCCCAACATACCCGACGATTCCACACATGATTAGTTAAGTGTTCCATCGAGGGGGGTGAATTCGTAGCCCAGCGCCTTGAGACCATCGACCGTCTCGCGCAGGTATTGAGGGTCCAGATACCAGTGGAAATAAAATCCCGCCCAGCCATCGCGCACGACCTTCAGCGCCTTGGCCCGCTGCAAGAGGTCGTTCGGAAGGCTCGGCGGCTGGATTTCATACCAACCCCATGGATCAATGTAGCCGATCGTCTCCGGCATGCGCTTCACCCCATAGGTGTCGCGATAAATGAATGGCGAATTCAACTCGCTGGCCTGCGTGACGCCCTGCGAATCCTTGAAAAACAGGATGCTGCGGTCGCAGGCAAACGGGTAAATGCTGGCAAACGCCTTGTAGCCCTCGGGTGTCGAGAGGTAGTGCGGCGTGAGCCAACCTGTCGGTGTGAACCCCGCGTTGAGCAGGATGTTTTTTCCACGGTTCACACGCTTCTTGGCATTAGCGATGGTGTTACCCGGCAGCGGGCCAACCAGCGTGAGAAAGCCAAACTCGTCGGCCGTTACCCGGTAGAACTCATAGTCGTCGCCGCTGACACCCGAGTAGGGATTCATCAGCCCGTCGATCTGGTGCGTCGTTCCATGCTGGAGCACCTGCCCGCCGAATGTCGTCCAGCGCTTGATCTCCTTGGTAAAAGCGCTGTTTTTTGTGACACGCACCGTCTCGGCCACGCCATCGTTGTAGATGCCAGACCAATCGCGATATTCTGGAATCAAGCTGATCGTGAACGGCACATCGAGCGAGTCGAGCGTGTTGCCCAGTGTCTTGAGTGTCGGCAAATCGTTTACAGCCGCCACATCCTCGATTCGGAAATAAGCGCGGTGCTTCTCCTCGTGGAAAATGCCCAGCATGTCGTGGAGCAAATCCTGAAAGGCCAGCGCCCGGCATTCAAAGCCGGTCGAGATCATCGGCATGTCGGCTACGACCCAGAAATTCCCGCTCTGCACCACATAGGGCCAGGTTTTCCCCTCCTCATCGAGAGCCGTTGCATGAACCTTCACCTTGGTGGTGTCGAGGACTTCAAGCCGGCTCAAGCCGAGATCAAACTGATCCTTCTTCAGCTCGGTTTCCTTGTAGACGACGGTCGGATGCTTGTCTCCCGAATAGGAGAGAAACCGTAATCCATAACGCGCTTCGAAAGCCGGACTGTAGGAATAGTTGCTGAGATTCCAAGCGTAACGCCAGAGATTCACCCCGAGCCAAACGAACGGCCGCG
Organism: Terrimicrobiaceae bacterium; assembly: GCA_044375555.1. Taxonomy (GTDB): domain Bacteria; phylum Verrucomicrobiota; class Verrucomicrobiia; order Chthoniobacterales; family Terrimicrobiaceae; genus UBA967. The sequence continues at coordinate 43,473 of JBILML010000003.1, read as the reverse complement.
TATTGGCCTCCAAGTCTGTCTGGAAAATTCCGGGCAACGGCGTTTCGTTCCAGACTGACGCGAGGTAGAAAGTCGCATCGTGTCCTTGCAGATCACCTGCGAGGTATTTCGAGAACGGCTTTCGAACCACCCGGGCCTCGAAGTGCCCGAGCAGATTCTGAAGTTTCACCGAGTAGATTTCGCCAAGCCAGCCGTATTGGCCCTCGTTGTCGTAAAGAACGAGAACCGATGGCCCGGCCGGAACCGTGTCGATGCCCTCCGCAGGTGGTGTAATCAGCAGGAATGCCGCCAGAACCAATGCGGTCAGGCAACCGCATTGAATCCAAACAGTCGGACTCCATCGTTTTTGAGTTGGTGTGTGTGTATTCATGTTTTTTTCTCTCCGCTCTCAAATTAGAGCGGAGGGAAAACGGGCGCGATGGGGACAACGCCCAACACGATCACACGGGCTAAAGAGGGAGTAGGGTTTGCACTGCGTTATCGATAACGCCCGAAGAGATCGCGTAGCGCGTGAGGCTGGCGGTCTCGTGGATGTGGAGTTTGTCCATCAGGTTCTGGCGATGCTTTTCCACCGTCTTGATGCTTATCCCCAAATCCCCGGCGATTTGCTTGTTGGCGTAGCCCTCGGCGATGAGTTGGAGCACCTCGATCTCGCGGCTCGTGAGCTTCACAGCGGGACGCGAGCCGTTTCCGATCGGCGTCTCGGCACCGATCTTCCGCATGCGGTGGGAAATCGACGGACTGAAAAATTTGCGTCCTCCGACCACCTCTTGAATCGCGTGCAAGACGAGGTTGGAGGGCGAATCCTTCAGCAGGTAGGCATCGAAATCCCCGAGCATCGTTTGGTTGATGAAGCTGTCATTTCCAAAGGCGCTCAAAAGCACGACACGCACGCCGGGAGCGGACTGGCGGATTTGGCGGGCCGCTTCCAAGCCATTCATCCGAGGCATGCCGATATCCATCAGCATCACATCGGGCCGCTCGGCAATGGCCATTTCCACGGCCTTCCGGCCATTGTCCGCCTCGCCCACCACACGGATCGAGTCCTCGGCATCGAGCATGTTTCGCAGGGCCTCGCGGATGAAGGTGTGGTCATCCACGATGCCGATTGAGACTTGCTTGGAGGCAGGTGATTTAGGAGAGGCGGCAGGTTTTATCCGCAAGGCCGAAGGCTTACCGGGTTTCACCGGAAGAAGTTTTTGAGTGGGCCGCTTGGAGAGTTTGATTTTGGTCATGTCTTTTTATTTTAGGTTTTTTTGGGTTGGGTTGAAAATCGTCGGCGCCCGCTGCCTCGTGGTAGGTAGAAACCCCACCAGAAGAGCGGGCGACCGACTATTCGGCTGGGGAAATTTGCTTGGCCTCGTTGGCTTTTTGGACACGAGCGATTGACGCGTTTCGCTCCATTGCGGCCAGCGTGCGGCCCTCGCTGCGGACCTTGCTGTTGACGGTTTTCCCGGCGTTCGTTCGGGCTCGATCTTCGCGAGAGATGTGGATGCGCGGGCTAGGTTGGATGCCGGAGTTTTTGGTTTTGGTTTTCATGAGTTGGATGCTTGAGCGCCGATAGACTCCAAAATTCACCCACCCACCGCCACGGGGTGAAGACCCCGAAGACGAGCCTCCAAAAATCGCGTTGAGTCGAAGCAACTATGAATCATCCCATGCTCGCCAAATTCTCCATCAGCTACACCGTCTTCCCGGACCACAACAAACGCTTGGATACCCACTACACCGACGATCCCGTCGAAGCGGAAATGTTCATTTCGCAGCTCCTCAAAACCGGCGCTCGGATTTTCGACATCAAGCACAACGGCGTGGATCTCGAATCGATCGCCTATGACCGCATGATCCGGATCGCATCCGAACGCCTCGCCGGGCGCTTGATCGGGGCTTCACTGAAAATCGACTACGCCGAGGTGCGGCACCGTTTCGGCCTCGCTGTGTGAAAACGCACTTCGAGGATTTGACCACAATCGAGCGTAGCGAGATAGAGCGCCAAAGGCTGCCCCGAAGGGGTGAGCGAAGCGAATCAATGGACACGGAGAGCACGGAGGAGGAGCGGGCGGTTTTTTAACTTGCGGGCAGGAAAAAATCTCAGCGTGAGTGTAAAAAATCCACTCTCTGTGATTTCTGTGTCCTCTGTGGTCAATCCCGCTGGATTCGTATTCACCGCCCGTCGATCAGGTCGCGGTTCTTGTAAAGATAGGTCAGCCCGGACCAAGTCGAGAGCGCGACCATGATCGGCACGAAAATGTGCGTGCCCGCCCACCACGCGCTTTCAAACCAGGCCGGGTGGGCGAACTCCTTCCACGCGAGAAGGAGCAGGAAGTAAAGAATCGTGCCCATTTGCCAGGAGGTCTTGTGTTTTCCCAGCGTGTCAGCAGGCAACACGATCCCTTTCGAGGCCGCGAGCGAGCGAAGGCCGGTGATGAGAAATTCCCGGGAAATGATGAGCGTCACGGCCCAAACGGGAATCGCCTCGTGCGCAACAAGGCAAATGAAGGCGGCGGCGGTGAGAATCTTGTCGGCCAGCGGATCCATGAGCTTGCCGAAATCGGTGACGAGTTGGTGACGCCGGGCAATCTCGCCATCGAGCCAATCGGTGAATGTGGCGAGCAAGAACAACCCGAATGCCACGCTGAAGCCGTAGGGAAAATTCACCGAGAAACAGACGACAAAAAGCGCCGCGAACCCCAGCCTCGCCAGCGTCAGGCGGTTTGGAAGATTCATGCGAAGGTGGCGGACGGCGTGCGGGCCGGGATAAAACCCATCACAAATCCCCGGCGACGGCTGATTGCCGGGAGGCGTGCGCGTGCGCCACGGCGATGTATTTTTCCGCGCTCTGGCGGAGCGAAAGCAATTCCTCGGGGGTCAATTCGCGAACGACCTTCGCGGGCGATCCGATCACCAGCGAGCGAGGCGGGATTTTCGTGCGTTGGGTCACCAGAGCCTTGGCCCCGATGAGACATTCTTCGCCGATCTCGGCCCCGTCGAGCACCGTGGCTCCCATTCCCACCAGGCAGAGGTCGCCAATTCGGCAGGCATGAATAATCGCCGCGTGGCCGATCGTGCAGTTCGCCCCGATCACCGCTGGCATATCGTCGGCCAGGTGAACAATGGCTCCGTCCTGCACATTGGTCCCCTCCCCGATCACGATCGATTCGATGTCTCCGCGAAGCACAGCTCCGTAGAAAACACTCGAGTTTCGGCCCAACCGCACATCCCCGACCAGAGTTGCATTCGAGGCAACAAACGCCGCGAGCGAGGTTTTGGGTTGCCGTCCGAGAAATTTATTAAGGCGCTCTTCGATCGTCACTAGCCGGGAAGGGATTTGGGGGATGAAAAAAACTAGATTTTTTTGCGTTTCGCCTCGGCGATCAATTGGGCCTCTGCCTCGATCCAGTCGGTCGAGGGATCACCGGGCCAACCCATCGTCTGGCGGCGCTCACCAATATAATAGGCGCGGGTGGCGATCTGATCCTGCGTGATCACAGGAGCTGGTGCCGGCGCGGCGGGCTTCGCAACCTTGACTGGTGCAGCCTTAGCCTTGGCGGGAGATTTCGTTACAGTTTTGGGGGACTTCTTGGCCGCCGGAGCGGCTGGTTTCTTGGCTTTGACTTCCTTGGTCTTGGACTCTGCTTTGCTTTTTTTGGCTGGCATAGTTCGGTGATTAGTGGAACTCCCCGCCGGGATTTGCAAAATAAATCTTCAAAAAAATCCGACCGGAATTAGTTTTTGGCTGTGACTGCTTTCCTGATTCGCTGGTTGGTAACGACCGTGGCCGTATTCGCCGCCGAAAAACTCATTCCCGGCATTCATTGCAACAGCGCCGGTGCACTCCTTGGGGCCTCACTCCTTCTGGGAATCGTCAATGCCTTCGTTCGGCCAATTCTGCTCCTGCTCAGCATTCCTTTTATCATCGTGACGATGGGCCTTTTCATTCTGGTGGTGAATGCCCTGATGCTGATGCTTGTGGCCCAGATCGTCCCTTCGTTTTCGGTGGATGGCTTCTGGAATGCGTTTTTCGGATCCATTGTGATCAGCCTCGTGAGCTGGATTTTAAGTTCCTTCTTCCGCACGAGTGACGGGAAAATCCACACCATCACCCATCACCCCTCGATCAAAAAAGCGGACGCCCGCGTGATCGAATGAGGCTCTTCGGACCCGGGGCCGGGCATGTGAAAATCTGCGGAATCACCCGCGAGGACGACGCCCTCGATTGCGTGGAAGCCGGTGCCGACGCACTGGGCTTTAATTTTTTCCACGGCTCCTCCCGCCACATCCCGCTGGAATCGCTCGAGTGGATTCGGGGCTTGAATGGCTTGGTGGACCGCGTGGCGGTCGTCGTGAATCCCGAGCCCGAGTTGCTCGACACGCTCTGGCGCTCGGGGTGCTTCGAGATGATCCAATTCCACGGCGATGAATCCCCCACGCAGTGTGCGATGTCGGGGGTGACGAACTGGATGAAGGCCATCCGCGTGCGGAACGACGAATCCCTCGCCGAAGCCAACCGCTTCTCGACCCCACACATCCTCCTCGATTCCTGGTCCCCTGCGGCCTACGGGGGAACGGGAAAAACGGCGGATTGGAAAATGATCGGCGCGTTTGTTGCGGAACATCCCGAGCACCGCTTCGTGCTTGCCGGAGGCTTGAATCCCGACAATGTCGCCGAGGCAATTCGCGTCGTCCGACCCGCCGCCGTCGATGTGGCGGGAGGCGTGGAGGAATCGCCCGGAAAGAAAGACCCCGCCAAGGTCCGCGCATTCCTCCAAGCCGTCCGCGCGGCGATTTGAATCAAATCCCGCTGGCCCTTGCCCCATTCGCGGATTAGATAATCCGCTCCTCGAAAACCATGGCTCGATCCAAACTCCTCATCGCTTGTCCCGAGACCAATGCGGACCTGCTTTATCTCGGCGGGTTCCGTGCTCCCGATGCCTTTGCGTATCTTGAGACGGCAGGCAAAAAACACATCCTGCTCAGCGATCTCGAAATCGATCGAGGCCGTGCCGAAGCGAAGGTTGATTCCGTCGAGGCCTTCTCCGAATTTTCCAAACTTGCCGAAAAAACTCCCGGCAAAACGCCCAACTACTCGAAAGTGGTTGCGACCTGGCTCCACTCCAAAAATGTCAGCGAGGTCAAAGTCCCGACGGATTTTCCCTTCGGCCATGCCCGCGATCTGAAAAAAGCCGGCATCGATGTGAAGGCCGTTCGAGGCCCATTTGTGCCCGAGCGCGAAATCAAATCCCGACCGGAGGTCCATGCTTTGGAAAATGCCATCCGCATCTCGGAGATCGGCATGACCCGAGGCATCGAAGTCCTCCGCGCTTCGAAGATTCTGAAGGACGGCGCGCTGTCTTTCAACGGCACGCACCTGACCTCCGAACTCCTCCGCATCGAAATGGAAACCGCCGTCGTCCGCGCAGGGGGCGAGGCCCGGGGCGACACGATTGTCGCCGGCGGCCAACAGGCCTGCGATCCCCACCATCGCGGGACGGGTCAGCTTTTCGCCGACCAACTCATCATCCTCGACATCTTCCCGCGCGACATCCGCACCTGCTTCCACGGCGATATCACCCGCACGGTCGTTCGAGGCCGAGCCAGCGAGGAACAGCGCCGTCTTTGGAACACCTGCCTCGAGGGCCAAAAACTCGCGCTCGATGCGATCAAGCCCGGCGTCGAGGGTCGCATCATCCACAACATGGTGAAAAAATTCTTCGCCGACCAAGGCTATCCAACCGAGATCAAAAACGGCCGCTGGCAGGGATTTTTCCACGGCACCGGCCACGGCCTCGGTCTGGAAGTCCACGAGTCGCCGAGGTTTTCCGACGCGATTTTTCAGCCCGGCCAAATCCTCACCGTGGAGCCTGGAATCTACATGCCCGGCCTCGGCGGCGTGCGCCACGAAGATGTCGTGCTCATCACAAAAACCGGCTCCAAGCTCCTGACCCGCCTCCCGAAACCTTTCGAAATATGAGTATCGCCCAGCGCGAAATCGCGCGACGCCGGACCTTCGCCATCATCTCGCATCCCGACGCCGGAAAGACCACCCTCACCGAGAAATTCCTGCTCTACGGCGGCGCCGTTCAACTCGCCGGCAGCGTGACCTCGCGCAAAAACCAGCGCGCCACCACGAGTGATTGGATGGAGCTCGAAAAACAGCGCGGCATCTCGGTGAGCTCGACCGTTCTGCAGTTCGACTACAACGGCTGCGTGGTGAACCTCCTCGACACGCCGGGCCACAAGGATTTCTCGGAGGACACCTACCGCGTGCTCACCGCCGTGGATGCCGCCGTGATGGTGGTGGACGCCGGCAAGGGCATCGAGTCGCAGACGCGAAAACTCTTCGAGGTTTGCCGCAAACGCGGAGTGCCGATTTTCACTTTCATGAACAAGCTCGACCGACCGGCGCGGCCCGCTCTCGAGCTTTTGGATGAACTCGAATCCGTCCTCGGCATCCACGCGATCCCGATGAATTGGCCCCTCGGCGACGGGCCCGAATTTCGCGGCGTGTTCGATCGCGAGCAAAAGGCAGTCCACCTTTTCGAGCGAACCCCCGGCGGCACCTACCGCGCTCCGGTTTCTGTCGCAGGAATCGATGACGCCACCGTGAGTCAAGCGCTCGCGCCGGATGTCCACAAAAGGGTCCGCGACGAACTCGAACTCCTTGAAGGCGCAGGCGCGGAATTTGATTTCGACGCCGTCCGTGCCGGGAAGGCCACGCCCGTTTTTTTCGGCAGCGCCGCGAACAATTTCGGTGTCCAACTCCTGCTCGACAATTTCCTCCGCCTCGCTCCCCCACCCGCTTCCCGCCATAGCGGCGAGCAGGAAATCGAGCCGGCGTCGGACAAATTCTCCGGCTTCGTTTTCAAAATCCAGGCGAACATGAATCCCAAGCACCGCGACCGTGTTTCCTTCATTCGCATCGTCTCGGGTTGCTTTCGCCGCGACATGAACGCCCACCATGTCCGCCTCGGCAAACCCGTGCGGCTTGGAAATTCCCAGCGACTCTTCGCACAGGAACGCGAGACGGTGGACGAGGCCTGGGCTGGCGATGTCGTGGGCATCGTGGGCAACTACGATTTCCTCATTGGCGACACCGTGAGCGAGGATCCGGCGGTCCGCTATGACGAGACGCCGCGCTTCGCACCCGAGTGTTTCGCCTACCTGCGAAATTCAAGCACGGCGAAATTCAAACGCTTCCGCGAAGGCCTCGACCAACTTCTCAAAGAAGGCGTCGCCCAGCAATTCGAGCTCCCCGACTCCATCCAGCGCGTCCCTCTCCTCGGCGCCGTCGGCCCCCTGCAATTCGAGGTCATGCAATACCGGCTCGAGACCGAATACAGCGCCGATTGCCGCGTCGAATCCGCCCCGTGGCAATTCGCCCGCTGGCCGCTGGTCGATGGCGCGCCGCTGACCGAGCGTCCCGAGTTGCTCCTGCCGAGTGGCTGCGCGATGGCGAAGGACGCCTCCGGCTTTTGGGTCGTTCTTCTTCCGAGTTCCTGGACGATCGGCTATCTCGAGGAAAAAAATCCCGCGCATTCTTTCGGGGCAGAGCCCCCCTCGCCGCCACGGACCACTTGAGCGAGGGACGAAAAACAAGCTTTGGGGTTGCCTAAAAAAAGCTCTTTGGTATTAACCACGGCTCCGCTTTCGGAACCGTTCCGTTTTGGCCACCCCTCGGCCAATCCTGGAAGCCCCCAATGGGCCGAATACCGGGATACCGACACCACGACATGCTCTTGACCACACTTTTTGCAGCAGTTCTGACTTTGGATGCGCCGACGATTTTCCCGAAAGGCGATGGCAGCGGTTCCTTTGTCGACTGGCTCTCAAACTCGATTTTCGTCAGCGCTTTTGTCTCCCTGCTGATCATCTGGTTCGCACGGAAAGCCACCCGTAAGCTCTCCGTCGTGCCCGGTCCGGCCCAGAATTTCTTCGAGGGCCTCGTGCAAGGTCTCTACGACACGATCGAGGGAATTGTCGGCCACCACATGGTCGCGCGGGTTTTTTCCCTGCTCGCCACGCTCTTCATTTTCATCATCGTCTCAAACTGGTTCGCCCTCCTGCCCGGCGTCGGCTCGATCGGCTGGGGACAAGACACGGCCCAAGGCTTTGAGGTCACCACCCCGATCCTCCGCCCCACCACAGCAGACCTCAACATGACCCTCGCGATGGCGACGGTGTTCATGGTGTTCTGGCTTTACTGGTCTCTCAGCGAAGTGGGCGTGAAGAATTTCTTAAACCACCTCTTCGGCGTGAAAGGCGGACTCACCGGCATGATGGCCGTTATTTTGATTCCAGTATTTCTCTTCGTCGGCGTTATCGAAGTCGTCTCGATCGCCTTCCGCCCTGTGTCGCTCTCGCTCCGTCTTTTCGGCAATGTCTTCGCCGGCGAGAATCTCCTCTCCACCATGATCACGCTGGGAAAAAACCTCGGCCTTCCCGAGTGGGTGGCCTACCCGATGTCGATCATCGTTCCGGTTCCTTTCTACGGTCTCGAGCTTTTGGTCGGCCTGCTGCAAGCGGCCGTCTTCATGCTCCTCTGCGCCGTCTACATTCAACTCTCCACCTCGCACGACGAGGAGGAGCACTAAAAACACTTTCGTCTCCGGGACCGTGGCAAGACTGCGGGCGGCGACGGGAAAAACAACACACACCATAAAATGATACCACAACTCATCGCAGAAGCCGCCGCGACAGCAGGCGGAATTACGGGCAGCTTCACCCTCGCCATCGCTGGCGCCGGCGCCGCCCTCGGCATCGGAATGATCGGCGCAAAGGCTGTCGAAGCCGTTGGCCGCAATCCCGGCGCATCCGGAAAAGTGCTCACCCTGAGCATTATCGGCATGGCCCTCTCCGAAGCTATCGCGATTTACGCGCTCATCCTCGCTTTCGGAGGACGCTAAAAATCCACCGCCGGGACCGTGCGGCCAACCCGCCGGTCCCGGTTCCCCGGCTTTCCGCAGCAAACCTCATTCGATTTTCATGGACACAGTCATCCAACTTTTTAGTCAGTTCGGCGTCACCTGGCCGAAATTCCTCGCTCAGGTCATCCTTTTCCTCACCGTTTACATCATCCTGAAGAAATTCGCCTTCGGACCGATCATCGCCATTTTTGAAGAGCGCCGCAAAACCATCGAGGAAGGCCAAGCCAACGCCGAGAAGATTAAGAAGCAACTCGCCGATTCCGAACTCCGCTGTCAGGAAATCCTCCGCAAGGCCAATGCCGACGCCCAGCGCATTATCGAAGAAGGCCGCGCCAGCAGCGACGCCTCCTCCCAAAAACACATTCAGCAAGCCATCAAGGACGCCGAAGGCATCATCGAGAAGGCCAATGAAAATGTGGAACTCGAGCGCGCCCGCATGGTCGCCGAGGTGAAGAAGGAAATGGTCAACCTCGTTGTGGACACCACATCTGCCGTTGTCGGCAAGATTCTCACCGATTCCGACCAGCAACGCCTCGCGGCCGAAACCACCAAGCAGCTCGCCGCCTGATCCCACAATGAAACTCAGCCGGGAAGCACGCCGCCAAACCAAGGAACTCTTCGAACTCGCCATGGTCGATGGCCGTCTCGATGTCGACCGCATCCGCCGCATCGCCACGGAAATCACCGAACGCAAGCCCCGCTTCTACGTGCAGATGCTGAAATTCCTCACGCGCCTTGCGCGATTGGAGGCCGCCCAGCACCACGCCATTATCGAAAGCGCCACCCCGCTCGCTGATTCCATCCGCGCCGAAATCACTTCCAGCCTCATCGCCCGCTTCGGCGAAATCACTGCCGAATTTCATTCCAAACCGGAACTCATCGGCGGCCTCCGCGTCCGCCTCGGTAGCAATGTCTGGGACGGCAGCATCCAATCCCGCCTCGAATCCCTAAAACAATCCTGAACCCAACTTTCCAAAAACCATGAGCAACATCGTCCTCGAACTCGAAGAGAAAATCAGCGCCGTCAAAACCCAAACAGCCCGCCAGACCAATGTCGGCACCGTCCGCGAAATCGGCGATGGCATCGCCCGCGTCGAAGGCCTCAGCGCCGTGAAGCTGAATGAAATGATCGAATTTCCCGATGGCGTCATGGGCCTCGCCCTCAACCTCGAGGAAACCGAGGTCGGCGTCATTGTTCTCGGCGACTACACCAAGATCAGCGAGGGCTCCGAGGCCAAGACCACCGGCAAACTCCTCTCCGTGCCCGTCGGAAAAGGCCTCCTCGGCCGCGTCGTGGACGCCCTCGGCCGCCCGATCGATGGCAAGGGCCCGATCCCGCACGATACCACCTACCCTGTTGAAAAAATCGCCCCTGGCATCATCAAGCGCCGCCCGGTGAGCCAACCAGTCCAGACCGGCATCATGAGTGTGGACGCCATGATTCCCGTCGGCCGCGGCCAGCGCGAACTCATCATTGGCGACCGCGCCACCGGCAAGACGACCATCGCGATCGACACGATTATCAACCAGGCGAAAATCAACCGCGCCGCCGAGGAAAGTGGCGACCCGAATTTCCGCCCCCTCTATTCCATCTATGTCGGCATCGGCCAGAAAAACGCGAACATCGCCCGCGTCGTCTCGATCCTGGAAGCCAGCGACGCCCTGAAATACACCATCATCGTCGCCGCCACGGCCTCCGACACCGCGGCCGACCAATACATCGCCCCGTTCGCCGGTGCCGCGATGGGCGAGTGGTTCATGGATCATGGGATGGATGCCCTCATCGTATTCGACGATCTCACCAAACACGCGAACGCCTACCGCCAGATTTCCCTCCTCCTCAAGCGCCCATCGGGCCGCGAGGCGTATCCCGGCGATGTGTTTTATCTCCACAGCCGCCTCCTCGAGCGCTCTGCCCGACTCGCCGAAGATTGCGGCAACGGCTCGCTCACCGCGCTCCCGATCATCGAGACCCAGGCAGGCGACGTCTCAGCCTACATCCCGACGAATGTCATCTCGATCACCGACGGTCAGATCTACCTCGAAACCGATCTTTTCTACCAAGGCATCCGTCCCGCCATCTCGGTCGGTCTCTCGGTTTCCCGCGTGGGATCCGCCGCCCAGATCAAGGCCATGAAGCAAGTCGCCGGTAAAATCAAAGGCGACCTCGCCCAATACCGTGAACTCGCCGCCTTCGCTCAGTTCGGCTCCGACCTCGACGCCAAAACCAAAGGCACCCTCGACCGCGGCGCCCGCATCGTCGAACTCTTCAAGCAGCCCCAATACAACCCGATCCCGGTGCAAACCCAAGCAGTCATCCTTTGGTCCATGCAGAAGGGTTTCTTCGACACCATCCCCGTCGATAAAATCAAAACCGTGCAAAGCAAACTCGTCGAATTCATGGAGACCCGGAAGTCCGCCATCCTCGACAAAGTTTCCGCCAAGCGGCAATTCGACGAAGAGGTCGAGAAGGAACTCAAGGCCGCCCTCGAGGAGTTCAAGTCCTTCAACACGCTGTAAAAAATGGCGAACCTCCGCGACATCCGCCGACGCATCAAGTCGGTCAAAAACACCGCCCAAATCACGAAGGCCATGCAAATGGTCGCGGCCTCGAAGATGCGCAAGGCCCAGCAAGCCGCCCTCGCCGGACGCGACTATGCCTTGCTGCTCAACCGCGTGATCGTTTCGCTCCGCGACGCCATCGACTCGACTTCCCACCCCCTGCTCGAACAACGGGCCGGCGGCAAGGAACTCGTCGTTTTGATGACCACGGACAAGGGCCTGTGCGGCGCGTTGAATACCAATGTGCTCCGCGAGGCCGCCAGCTACGATCCCGCGAAAACGCTTTTCATCAGCATCGGCCGCAAGGGCACCCAATTCCTCGCCCGCTTGAAGCGCCAAATGATCGCCGACTTTCCTCTTCAGGAGCGCCCGACTTTTCCCAAGTGCAAGCAGATCTCGAAATTCTGCATCGAGAAATTCCTCGATCACACCGTCGACAAAGTCACGCTCCTCTACCCTCGCTTCGTCAATACGCTCACGCAGACTCCCACCGCCTTCCCGATCCTGCCACTCACCAGCATCGACGAGATCGGCATTAAGACCGATTACGAAGCGCTCCCGCCGATCGAAGGCGGCATGGAATTCGAGCCCTCGCCGAATGCCGTGCTGGAGTCCATCCTGCCCGCCTACATCCATTACCTCGTTTTCCAGACCCAACTCGGCTCCCGCGCTTCCGAACACAGCGCCCGGATGGTCGCCATGAAAAGCGCCACTGACAACGCCAAGAGCTTGGTCAAAGACCTCACGCTGGAATACAACAAGGCCCGCCAGGCCGGCATCACCAACGAGATTCTGGAAATCGCCACCGCCCAACTGGCTCTCAGCTAGGCGGGCACGACCGTGCTCCAACTCACCGTCCTCGCCTCCGGCAGTTCGGGAAATTCCCTGCTCGTTCGTGGAGAATCCACGGCCGTCTTGGTCGATGCCGGGATCAGCGCGCGTCAACTCGAGACCCAAATCCTCGCCCTAGGCATCACGCCCCAAAATCTCGCCGGCATACTGCTCACCCACGAGCACGGCGACCACACCCGCGGGCTCAAAGTTTTCTGTTCCAAAAACCGCATCCCCGTTTTCACCAATCCCCTCACCGCCGACAGCCTCCGCAAATCCGCCATCGACACCGAGTGGCGCCTTTTCAACAGCGGATCAGCCTTTGAGATCGCCGAACTCCGCATCCAACCCTTCTCCGTCCCTCACGACGCCGCCGACCCCGTAGGATTCGTCATCTCCTCCGCCAATTCCTCCCTCGGCATCCTCACCGACCTAGGCTACGCCACGCGCCAAATCATCCACGCCGTCCAAGGCGTCAACGCCCTCGTCATCGAAACCAACCACGACGAAGCCCTCCTCCAGAACGACACCAAACGCCCCTGGTCCGTCAAACAACGCATCCTCTCCCGCCACGGCCACCTCTCCAACCAAGCCGCCGCCAAGCTCGTCGCCGAAATCGCCACCGAAAACCTCCGCCACATCCTCCTGGCCCACCTCAGCGAGGACTGCAACTCCCCCTCCCTCGCCAGCGAAGCCATCCGAAGTCAATTCAGCACAAGCGGAATACCCACCCCCGAAATCCACTGCCCCGGCCACCCGCCACACCCCCTTCCGCATTCCATTCAGCTTTAGGATTTAGGGGGGAAATCCGCTGCGGGAGGGCATGTCGTGAAACGCAACTTGATATTCATGGAAATATACCATCTTGACACACTTATTGGTATAGATATCATACCATAGTGGAGTTTGAGTATGACCCAGTCAAAAGCGAGGCAAACAAGGAAAAGCACGGCTTGGATTTTGAGCGCGCCAAAGAACTCTGGCACGATGCGAATCGGGCGGAATTTGTGGCGCGATTTTCAGACGAACCGAGACACGGGCTTATCGCAGAACTTGATGACAAACTATGGACTGCTATCTACACCGTGCGCGGGGATCGGGCACGAATCATATCTGTAAGGAGAGCAAGAGAGAATGAAGAAGCCATCTACAATGACAGCACAAGAATTTGAACAGCGGTTTGATGAAGGGGAAGATATCACTCCTTTCATCGACAAATCCTCGATCCGCCGCCCTGGAGTCGCACCTCGTCGCGTGAATGTGGATTTTCCAGAGTGGATGATCGAGAAGCTGGATTGGCAGTCCCGTTTAATCGGCGTGAGTCGGCAGGCACTGGTCAAACTCTGGGTCTCCGAACGAATTCAGAAAGAGCAACAGATTCAAAAAAACCTGGAGCCAAGTGCAACGGCTTAGCGGCGACTTGTCGTCACCCCACTACTGTTTATTCGCGGAATTCGATGCCCGATCTTGAGCGGAGGGCCGCTTTGATGCGGTCCGTCGCGGCGTTCACTTCGTCAGCGGTGAGCGTGCGCTCGGGGCTGCGGAAGGACAGTGAGACGGCGAGGGATTTTTTGTCAGCGGGGATTTTTTCGCCTTTGGGATCGGTGAAAAGGTCGAAAAGGCCGATCGATTCGAGGAGCGGTTCCTTGAGGGATTCGATGGCGGAGCGGACTTCGCCGTAGGGAAGCGAGAGGGGCGCGGTGAAGGCGATGTCGCGGGCCGAGCCGGGGAATTTGGCAAGCGGGGAGGTCGTGCGATCCCTGGAAACCAGAGTGCGCCATGTGGCGAGGTCGAACTCCGCGGCGAGGACGGGGGCGTTGGCGCCGAGCTTGCGGGTCACGCCGGGGTGGAGTTGGCCGAGGTGGCCGATTTTTTTGCCGTGCAGGAAAACCTCGGCGGCTGCTCCAAAGGGGCTCGGCGGGGTTGGTAGAGGGTTTGTTTCGCCGCCCCCGAGGTCGCGAACGGTTCCGAGGAGATCGAAGACATCCCACGAACGGGTGGCGCCACCGCGCCAGTCGGCGGAAAAACGGTCGCCTGTCACTACAAGAGCCAGTCGGGAAAATTCTCCCGCAGGCGAAAAAACGCGACCAACTTCAAAGAGCGGGATGGATTTCGCGCCTTGGTCGAGATTGCGGACCACGGCGGCGAACAGGCCGGGGAGGAGGCTGTTGCGAAGTTGGGACTGGTCGTCGCCGAAGGGATTTTTCAGAGCGACGGATGCTCCAAAATCGGCTGCATCGGCATTCGAGACGAGTGTGCTCGTGCGGGCCTCGTGGAAACCCATGCCGGCAAGACGGCGGCGGAGGTCCATCGCGAAATCGTAGGCCAGATCAGCGTCGGAACTGCCGGCGAAGAGGCCTTCGGCGTGGGAGGGGATTTTTTCGATTCCAACGACACGGGCGACTTCCTCGATGAGATCGGCCTCTCGGAGGATTTCGCGACGGTATCCGGGAATTTTCCATTGGCCTCCTCCCGAGTTGATCAAGCCAACACGGACAAGGGAGGCGTCGATTTCAGTATCGGAAATTTCCAAGCCGAGGACCGAGCGCACGCGGTCATGGCGGAGGGAGATTTTGGTGCGGCGCGGAAGTTCGCCGGCGACCTCGATAGGTTCCGAGGCAGTGCCGCCTGCGAGTTGCAGAATGAGTTCGACCGCGCGGGCGGAGGCAGTGGCAACGCCTTCAGGATCGACGCCGCGCTCAAAGCGGTAACTGGAATCGCTGAAAAGACCCAGCGAACGCGAGGCGCGGCGGACGCGCGATGGTTCGAAAAATGCGCACTCCAGAAGAATGTCGGTGGTGGACTCGGTGACTCCACTCCCCTCGCCTCCCATCACGCCCGCAAGGGCAACGGGGCCATTGTTGTCGGCGATGACGAGAGATTCAGCGGGGAGTTTGTATTCCTTGCCGTCGAGGGCGTGGAAATTTTCGCCTTCCACAGCGGCGCGAACGCGGATGTCGCCCGAGATTTTGGCAGCGTCGAACGCGTGGAGCGGTTGGCCGAGTTCGAAAAGAACATAGTTCGTGATATCGACCACATTATTGATCGAACGAAGGCCGACAGCGGCGAGGCGGTCGACGAGCCATTGCGGGCTGGGAGCGACTTTCACTCCCGAGATTTTGCGGAGGGTGTAGAAAGTGGCTTTGTCGGCGGGATCCGATAACAGGCGGGACGCCTGTTCTACATGGGCTGGGAGGGGAGGGGCGGGATTTTTGACCGGTGAGCCGGTGAAGACCGCGATTTCGCGGGCGACGCCGAGGTGGCTGAGCCAGTCGGCGCGGTTTGGCGTGATCTCGAGTTCGAGAATGGTTTCGGTCGGGAAAAGCTCCGTGAGCGGAGTTCCGGCAACGGACTCGGGAGGCAGGATCAAAAGGCCCTGGGCGTCCTCGGCGAGGCGGAGTTCCTTCGCGCTGCACATCATGCCCTCGCTCTCGACTCCGCGCAGCTTGCCGGGCTTGATTTTGAAATCGCCGGGAAGAACAGCGCCGGGAAGGGCGAGGGGAACCTTGTCGCCGACCTTGTAGTTTTTTGCGCCGCAGACGATCTGGCGCGGGTGTGCAGAGCCGTCGTTCACCTTGCAAACGCTGAGCCGGTCGGCATTCGGGTGCTGGACCGATTCGAGGATTTCGGCAACGACCACTTTGTCGATCGCAACGCCACGCTCATGGATCGCGGCGACCTCAAGCCCCGCGCGGCGGAGGAGGGTTTCCAAATCGGACGCCGGAAGTTGGCAGTCCACAAAATCACGGAGCCAGTTGAGCGAGATTTTCACGGGTCAGAATTGTTTGAGGAAGCGGAGGTCGTTTTCCACGAGCATGCGGATGTCGGGAATGCGCGAGAGGTTCATGGCGAGGCGCTCGAGGCCGAAGCCGAACGCGAAGCCGGAGACTTTTTCTGGATCGTAGGCGCGGTCGCCGCGTTTCTTGCAAATTTCCTCAAAGACGGCGGGGTCGACCATGCCGCAGCCGGCGAGTTCCATCCACTCCCCACCGAGCGCGGCGGCGCGGATGTCGATCTCGTAGCTCGGCTCGGTGAACGGGAAAAAGTGGGGACGGAATTGGATTTCGGTGCCGGTGCCGAAAAGCTCGCGGAAGAAAAACTCCAGCGTGCCCTTGAGATCGGCGAGCGACACGCGCTCGGCGACATAGAGCCCCTCCATTTGGGTGAACTGCGCGAGGTGGGTGGAATCGACTTCGTCACGGCGGTAGGCCGAACCGGGCGCGATGATGCGAACGGGTGGCGTCGTGTTTTCCATCACGCGAATCTGGACACTCGAAGTGTGCGAGCGCAGGAGACGGCCGTCGGGAAGATAAAAAGTATCCTGCTCGTTGCGGGCGGGATGGTCGGGTGGGGTGTTCAGCGCGTCGAAACAATGCCACTCGGTCTCGATGTCGGGTCCGTCGGCGATGGCAAATCCCATGCGGCGGAAACAGCGCACAGCGCGGTCCATCAACTGCGTGAGCGGATGGAGCGTGCCTGGTGTTGGAAAAGTGCCGGGCAGCGTGAGGTCCAGCGAGGCGAAGGCGGCTGAGTCAGCGGCTTCGAGAAGGCATTTTTGCGATTCCTCCAAAGCACCAGTCACTGCCGCACGAAGGTCGTTCAGGATTTTGCCGAATTTCGGGCGGTCCTCCTTCGGGACATTGCGCATTCCCTCGCTGAGGGCCGTGATCGCGCCGCTCTTGCCGAGGTATTTTAACCGGACCGCCTCAAGCGAAGCGGCGTCGGTCGCGGTAGCAATCTGCGCCAAAGCCTCGGCGCGAAGGGAGTCAACTTGCTGTTCCATGGGTTTTCAAAAATTTAACCACGGAGGACACGGAGAGCACAGAGGAGGTAAGAATGCAGGCAGGCAAAGAGTTTTCTTCCATGCATGCAAACCCGAGACCACGAAGGGCGCGAAGATTTTTTAAGCCTCCGTGCCCTCTGTGTCCTCTGTGGTCAATCCTCAGGCCGCTTTTTTCGCTTCGAGGGCGGTGCGGACCTTGGCGATGATCTCGGCGAAGGTCGGCTCGTCCTTGACGGCGATGTCGGAGAGGACCTTGCGGTCGAGGCCGATGTTCGCGGACTTGAGGCCCTCGATGAAACGGCTGTAGGTGAGCCCGGCGGCACGCACGGCGGCGTTGAGACGGGTGATCCACAAGGCGCGGAAATTGCGCTTGCGGGTCTTCCGGTCGCGGTAGGCCCAGTATTTTCCCTTCATCTGGGCATCTTTCGCGTAGCGGAAGAGTTTGGAACGGCGGCCACGGTATCCCTTGGACGCTGCGACGACGCGCTTACGACGGGCGCGGCTGGCGGGAGCATTGGTTGCTCTTGGCATGTTATCTAAACCCCGCGTTTCGGCGGGGCCTCCTTGGAGCGGTTGTTCGTTTGGTTGTGATCTCTGGACTCACCGGCTCCAGTATCCCCGAAAAAAAATCAGGGCAGTCCAAGAGATCAAGTTTCAGCGCAAGTTTAGTGACTGAAAGGCAGGCAGGCCTTGATGCGATCCACGACGGTATCGTGAACCACGACCGACTTGGCCATGTGGCGTTTCTTCTTGGCGTTTTTGCTCGCCAGAAGGTGGCGCCGCGAGGCTTTGTTGCGAACAACTTTGCCTGTCGCGGTGACCTTGAAACGCTTGGCCACGGACTTGCGTGTTTTGCTTCGTGCTATGGATTTTGGCATTGGAAAAGGGTGCGGACCTTAGCAAGTGCATCTTGGGTTGCAATGATGTTTTTCATCGAGGCGTGAATTTTTTTGAAAAAAACAGCGGGGTTTGCGCGGGGGCGGGCTTTTGTGATTGGATGCGGGACTATGAATCGAGTGGCTTATCTCGGACCGGAGGGAACTTTCTCCGGGATCCTCGCCCGGCGGCGTTTTGGCGCGAAAGCCGATCTCATCCCTTGCCCTGCGATAGACGGGGTTTTCGAGAGCGTTCTTTCGGGAGCAGCCCCACTGGGTTTGGTGCCGGTGGAAAATTCCTCGGGCGGCACGGTGCATGACACGATCGATCTTTTGATTCGCCACGCCGGGTCGATTTTCATCACTCAGGAACTCTCGCTCGACATTCGCATCGCCCTGCTCGGCCACCAAGGCGCGGCGCCGAGGACGGTTTATTCGCACTTCACGCAAATCAAGCACCACAGCGAGTGGCTGAAAAAACACCACCCCGGCGCGCGATTGGTGCCTGTGACCAGCACGACGATGGCCGCTGAGAAGGCCGCTGCGTCGAAATCCGCCGCCGCCCTCGCCTCCCCCGGAGCCGCCAAAATTTACGGACTCGATGTGCTCGAAACCCCTGGTCGCGGGAGCGAAGTGAATGTCACAAATTTCTTCACGATCGCGCGCCAACCCTCGCCCACCGCCGGCGCGGACCGCACAGCCTTTGTGGCGGCGTTGAAGAATACCTGCGGTAGCCTGCATGCGTTCCTCGGGCCCTTTGCGAGGCAGAAAGTGAGCCTCACTCGCATCGTCTCGAGGCCCGTTCCAGGGCAACCGCAGACCTATGTTTTCTACATCGAAATCGAGGGCAGCCCGACTTCCCCCAAAGTCCGCCGCGCCTTGGAACTGGCCGGGCGCCAAGCTCGCTCACTCCAAAACCTCGGCAGTTTCCCGCTGGGGCGGAGATTTCGATCCTGACTTGTCAAACCAACCACCCTTTGCAAAAAACCACCATGCTTTCGATCTTACGCAAACTCTCCGCCAGCCTGATTCTCTCCCTTCTCGCCGCCTCTCCCTCTTTCGCGCAGGAAGCCACGATCACCGTTAAAAAAAGCGACGCCATCAATGTCGCCATGAAATCTTTCGGCGGACCCGATGGCGGGCTCGCGAGCAAGATCGTCGGAAACGACCTCGACCTCTCGGGAGTCTTCAGCATCGGCCTGCCTGAACGATCGACCTACTCCATCGGCGGAATGGCCGGCGGCGGCTCCCTGCAAGGCAGCGTGACCGACACTCGCGGGAGCGTCGTTCTCCAAAAGACCTACTCCGGAAACATCCGCGAATGCGCCCATCAATTTTCGGATGACATCGTGGAAACCCTCACGGGAGGAAAAGGGATCGCCACCTCGAAAATCGCCTTCGTCAGCAACCGTTCCGGCTCCAAGGAAATTTACATCGCGGATTATGACGGCGCGAATGCCGTTCAAGTCACCCGCGACGGCGCGATCAGTGTTGCTCCGGCGATTTCTCCCGACGCCCGACGAGTCGCCTACACCGGCTACCAGAGCGGCTATGCGGACATTTATCTGATCGATCTCGCCAGCGGAGCACGCTCCCGGATTCTAAAATTCCCAGGCACCAATTCCGGAGCGAGCTTTTCGCCCGAAGGCAGCCGGATCGCCTGCACGCTCAGCCGCGACGGAAATCCTGAGCTCTACATCGCCAGCGCGAATGGCGGCGGTGCGAACCGCCTCACTCGCACGAAAGGCGTGGAGTCCTCCCCGACCTGGTCGCCGAGCGGTTCGGAGATTATTTTTTCCTCCGATGATCGCGGCGGCCCACAACTTTTCCGCGTGAGCGCGGCCGGCGGATCGCCCCGATTGGTTTCGACCGGCTACAGCTATTGCACCGAGCCAAGTTGGTCTCCGGACGGATCGAAGGTGGCGTTCACTGCCCGCCAAGGGGGATTCAACATTGCGTTGGTGGACCTCGCCAGTGGCTTGACTCGAATCCTCGCGCAAGGCCAGGACCCCGCCTTCGGCCCGAACTCACGCCATATTATCTATAGCGAAGGTTCCTCGCTCATTCTGCTCGACTCGGTCAAGGGCCGCCGCACGCCGATCGTCACCACGCTCGGCAAAGTCTCCGAGCCAAGTTGGTCTCGCTGATCCTCAGGAGAACTGCTCGCGACGGCGGTTATATTTTACCAAGCCAAACCCGGCGATTGCCCCGCCAAGGTGGGCCGCATTGCCGATGTCGCCAAACCATCCGGTCAGCATCAGAAACAGGGAAACGCCGGCCACGATGATTCCCAACCACATGGCGCGCATGCGAACCGGAATCACAAAAAAGATCAGAGCCGTGACGGGCATTTGAGGAAACATGGTCGAGAAGGCGGCGACCAATCCACACACCGATCCGGATGCTCCCACGACCATGGCCGGCCCGGGGCTGAGTGCCACCTGCAGCAAGCCTCCCGCGATGCCGCAGAGGAGGTAAAAAATTACAAATCGGCGCGCGCCGAAAATCCGCTCGAGGATATTTCCTGCAAACCAGAGGCCGAGCATGTTGA
Organism: Terrimicrobiaceae bacterium; assembly: GCA_044375555.1. GTDB lineage: Bacteria > Verrucomicrobiota > Verrucomicrobiia > Chthoniobacterales > Terrimicrobiaceae > UBA967. The sequence goes on along the minus strand of JBILML010000003.1, from coordinate 22,947 downwards.
CCAGAAGGTGGAAAAATCCGGCGTGAACGAATTGGTAGGTGACGAACTGCCAAATCATCCCCTTGGCAAGTCCTCGACCGCTCAGGCCGAAGACGCTGTCCGCAAAGTCAGCCAGTGACGGCGAGACACCCATAAGAACAAAAACGAGAACATTGATGGCGATCAGCGCCTTGACGGCGGTGATTTGGAACCGGCGATATCCTTCAAACACGCGGGGAATCTAGGGGCGGGTGGCGGCGTTGTCGATGCCAGGCCCGATTCCCACCGCGTTACGAACGCGGCGCATCACCCCATCCGCCACGGCCGCGGCTTTCTGCGCTCCATCCGCCAGGATTTTTTCGACATGGCCCGGGTCGGCCTCCAACTCGACGCGCTTGGCGCGGAAGGGCGCGAAATATTCCCACACCGCTCCGAAGAGGCGTTTTTTCAGATCTCCGTAGCCTGCACCGCCGACACGAAAATCATTTTCCATCGCAAGATGGTCCACCTCGGAGGCCACCAGTTTGTGAAGAGCGAGGATCACCGAGCCCTCCATCGGCTTTGGCTCCTCGACCGGTGTGGAGTCGGTCTTGATGCCCATGATTTTTTTTCGGAGCACATTCTCCGGAGCGAAAAGATCGATCGTGTTGTGGTAGCTCTTGCTCATCTTCGCGCCATCGAGACCAGGAACGACAGCCGTTGATTCTTGGATCGCCGGTTCGGGAAGTTTAAAAATCGAGCCAAAGGTTTCATTCATCTTGATCGCGATGTCGCGGGTGACTTCGAGGTGCTGCTTTTGGTCACGCCCGACGGGAACGATATCGCTGTCGTAAATCAAGATATCCGCGGCCATCAGCACCGGATAAGCAAAGAGGCCGTGCGAGGGAGCGATTCCACGAGAGGTCTTGTCCTTGAAAGAATGGCAACGCTCGAGCAGCCCCATAGGCGTCACGGTGCTGAGGATCCACGCCAACTCGGCGACCTGCGGCACATCGGACTGGCGAAAAAACACAGAACGCGCCGGATCGAGTCCACAGGCGAGAAAATCCAAAGCCAGTTCGTGGACATTCGCACGAAGCGCAGCGGCATTTTGAACGGTCGTCAGGGCGTGAAAATCGGCGATGAAATAATACGCCTCGCCCCGTTCCTGAAGCTCGATGGCAGGCTTCATCATACCAAAGTAGTTGCCAAGGTGCGGCGTGCCGGAGGGCTGGATGCCGGAAAGAATTCGCATCCGCGAGCAGTATCATTTTCCCCCGAGCAGGAACGAACTTTTTTCCTCAAGGCATGAGCGCCGTGCCTTGCCGAGCCTGAATAGGATTGAACTCAGCAGGGGCGCCGGTATCGTCCCGAGCAATGAAAATCCGCGAAAACCATTCGCTGCAAACCTTGTTGGCGCTCCTCCTCGGGGCCGTATTCCTGGGCCCAGTCCGAGCGCAGGAAAGTTACATCATCTTCGACAACCAAACCGGGCAAATCCTCGAATCTGTAAAACCCAAGGAGAAACTCCAAGTCGCCAGCCTCACGAAGATCGCCACCTGCATGGTGGTTCTCGATTGGGCGAACCTCCAGAAAGTCGATCTTTCCATCGCCGTGCCGTTGACAAACGCTGCATTCTCGAATGGTGCGAGCAGTTCCGCAGGCCTCCAGCCCGGGGACTCTGTGAGCCTGCGCGACTTGATGTATTGCGCGCTGCTTGCCTCCGACAATGTCGCCGCCAATGCGCTGGCCGACCATGTGGGATCCCGCATTCCGAACACCAATGGCCTCGATCCGATTGGAAATTTCGTCGCCCAGATGAATGCCCTCGCCCGTTCCTTATTCATGAAGCGGACTTTGTTTCTGAACCCCTCCGGCATGGATAACCTCCCCAAAGGCCAAGCCCTCCCCTACTCCACGGCCGAGGATTTCGCCCGCCTCACGCGCCACGCCTACAACGACGCCGCCTTCAAATTCTATGTCGCCCAGAATTCCCGCGTGATTCATCTCTTCCGCAACGGCCTCGACAATCCCATCGAAATCAAAAACACGAACGAGCTTCTGGGTCAGGACAACATTGATGGAGTCAAAACCGGCCGAACCCGTCGCGCCGGAGATTGCTTGATCGTCTCTGCCGACCGCGCTCCAGAGGCGCACCGAGAGGGTGAGACCGTGATGGTGACCCCTCGGCGCATCAGCGTGGTCCTTCTCGGATCTCCCGATCGATTCCGTGATGGATTGCAACTGCTCCGGCGAGGCTGGGCGATCTACGACTCCTGGGCCTCGGAAGGCCGCCCGACCCAAAAAGGATCCACCCTTTGAGCGCCGCTCCCTTGGATCGCAAACGCATTGGCATTCTCACGAGCGGCGGGGATTGTCCCGGCCTGAATGCCGTGCTTCGCGCGGCCAGCCGTGCCGCTGAGAATCTGGGTTGGGAATTGATTGGTTTCCACGACGGTTTCGAGGGCTTGCTGGCTCCTGACGAGTTCACCGTGCTCGACCGCAAGGCGACCTCTGGAATCATGCACCTCGGTGGCACGATGATTGGGACCGTGAATCGCGGGCAATTTGTGAAACGCGGCGGAGCGCGCCAACCTTCTTTCATCCCCGCTGAAATCCTCGGCAAGACGCGCCAAACCTTCCAAAACCTCGGACTCCACGCCTTGATCGTGGTCGGCGGTGACGGTTCGCTGAATACCGCCCTGCAACTTCACAAAGCCGGACTCCCCGTTGTCGGCGTCCCCAAAACCATCGACAACGACCTCGAGGCCACGGCTATGACATTTGGCTTCGACTCCGCGGTGGAATGCGTGGCGAGCTCGCTCGACCGACTCCATACCACAGCCTCCAGCCACAAACGCGTCATGGTCCTCGAAGTGATGGGCCGTCATGCCGGTTGGATCGCGCTGCACGGCGGGCTCGCAGGCGGAGCGGATATTATTTTGATTCCGGAAATCCCATTCGACTTCGAAAAAATCTCCCAAGAAATTCTCCGCCGCGACCGCGTGGGAGCGAAATGCACGATGGTCGTCGTCGCCGAAGGAGCCACGCCGCAAAGTGGACGCCAAAGCCGCCTCCACACGGCCAGCGGCGAAAATCGACTTGGCGGCATCGGAGAAATTGTCGGCCGTGAAATCGGAGAACGCACCGGCAAGGAGGTCCGCACCTGCGTGCTCGGTCACCTTCAGCGAGGCGGCGCCCCGACCATGCTGGATCGCATTTTAGGAACGACTTTCGGCGTCAAGGCGGTGCAGTTGATCGCTGAGGGGAAATTCGGCTCGATGGTGAGCTTCAACAACTACGAGACGCACGATGTGCCGATCGCCCAGGCGGTTCACAAACCCCGCCGAGTGAATCCCAACTCGCAGATCGTGAAAATGGCGCGGGCCGTTGAGATTGTCTTCGGCGACTGATTTTTACTCCACCGAACCGCAGTAGATCGACACCGCGCCGAATGCCAACTTGCGCGGTGGAGCGCAATGGAAGCCGCACGATTTCAAGAGCGCGTTCATGACGAGGCCGCTCGGGAAGGTTTCGATCGTTTTCCCCAGATACTCGTAGGCATCGCGCCGGCGGGTGGCCCAGTGGGCGACCTTCGGCAGGAGCCGGTGCAGGTAGAAGCGATAAAATCTCAGCACGAATTCCGAATCCGGGAGCGAGAAATCCATGATAAATAATGCCCCGCCTCCCCGCAGAACTCGGTGCGCCTCCCGAATCGCCAAGCCCCAATCCGCCATGTTCCGCAACCCAAAGGCCATGGTGACGACATCGAAGGTTTCGTCCTGAAACGGGAGAGATAACCCATCCGCCTGAATCAGATTCCGGACATGCTTCCGTCGCGCCATTTCCAGCATGGGCAGGCAAAAATCCGCCGCCACGACCTTGGCATTCGGGCAGGATTTCGATAGCGAAAGCGCCAAGTCCCCGCTTCCAGTAGCCAAGTCGAGAATATCAACCGGCTTCCTCTGCGCGACCAAACGCGCCAATTTTCGCCGCCACAGAAAATCCATGCCGCCGCTGAGCAGGTGATTGGCAAAATCATAGCGGCCGGCAATAGCGGCGAATGTTTTTTTTACAAACTCCGGATCAGACTGGGCGAGGGTTTGATTCACAATAGGTTTTGTCCGGAAAGAATTGCTCACGAGAGGATTCGAACCTCCAAGGGTTGCCCCACACGGTCCTGAGCCGTGCGCGTCTGCCAGTTCCGCCACATGAGCGATAGGCCGGTAGCATTCCTTGAATCGTGCGCTCTGACAACCTGAAAAACGGGCGAAAATGTTTGTGCCGCCGGCAGCCTCCCCGAGGCGACCTCCAGACGGGGGCAAAAATAAGAGCTGGACAGAGATAGATCAAAGCGATATGCGTAACCCCTCATGCTTATGCAAAGAAAAAGTGCTTTCTCTAGACGCGGTCCCGATTTGGTGACGGAAGAGTTGGTGGCTGTTCTGACAAAAAAGACCTCCTTCGAGTTCAAACAATTGTTCGACCAAGTCCACGAGCGCCTTCGGGCACGGAACGCGGCCAGCGGCGGGGAGGAAATGCTCCGTCTCCGCGCCTACGAGAAACTTCAAAACCTTGTCTCGCGCGGCATGGTGAAGAAAACCGGCAAAAAATACAAAGGCTTGGCCTCGCTGGCCAAGGCCCTCACTCCGGACGTCATTCCCATCCCGGTTGCCAAGTAAACCTCCCGTCGATTCACAAAAAAACCCCGCTCGTCAATGAGCGGGGTTTTTTTGTTTTCAGCGGCCGGATATTTTAGACGCCAACCGGGTGCCAGGTGGTTTTGGCCTCAAGGAAATGGCGAATGTGATAAAGGCCTTGGGCATCGTCTGCGAACCAGTCGATGGGTTTTTCCGATGGGAGGAAAACGGTTCGCTTCACATGCTCGGCGGCGCCTTGCTGGATTTCGGTTCGCTCGGATTTGTTGGCGGCGGCGTAAACGGCACGCAAGTGGGCGTGGGTGGCCATCGTGGGGAGGATGTCGGCGCGGGTGCCGGTGAGGAGATTCACCACGCCGCCGGGGAGGTCGCTGACGGCGAGAAGTTCGCCGAGGAGGATGGATGGGTAGGGCTGGCTGTGCGAGGCGAGGGCGATGACGGTGTTGCCGCTGGTGATGGCGGGAAGAATCATCGAGAGCAGGCCGAGGAGCGGGGATTCCTCGGGGGCGAGGATGCCGATCAGGCCCATGGGCTCCATCACGGTGAAATTGAAGTGGGGGGTGGAGACGGGGTTCACACTACCGAGGAGGGACTCGTATTTATCGGTCCAACCCGCGTAGTGCACCGTTCGGTCGATCGCCGCTCGGACTTCGCGCGAGGCGGCGGCATTCGGGTTGGTGAGCGAGATGGCGGCGGCGAGTTCGTCAGCGCGGGATTCGAGCATCTCAGCGATGCGGTAGAGGATTTGGCCGCGGTTGTAAGCGCTGCGTTTCGCCCAACCGGGACCGGCCTTGGCAGCGGCTTCGACGGCATTGCGGAGGTCCTTGCGGGTGCAAAGCGGGATGTTGCAAACGAAAGCGCCCGCAGAGTCCTTGTGCTCATAAACTCGTCCACTTTCGGAGCGAATGAACGCGCCACCGACGAAGCATTTCGGGGTTTTGGTGATGGGAAGTCTGCTCATGGGTTTGGGAAAGAATTAACCACGGAGGACACGGAGAGCACGGAGGGGAAGAAGAGAAATGGAAAGCACTGCTTTAAATTTACTCCGTGTCCTCCGTGTTCTCCGTGGTGAAAATTCATGACTGATCAAACAATCTGGGCGTAGTCGAGGAGGCCTTGTTTGCCGCCTTCGCGGCCGAAGCCGGATTCTTTGTAGCCGCCGAAGGGCGAGGCAGGATCGAATTTGTTGTAGGTGTTCGCCCAGACGACGCCGGCTTTGAGTTCGGTGGACATTTTCAGAATGAGCGAACCTTTGTCGGTCCAGACGCCGGCGCTGAGCCCGTAGGGGGTGTTGTTGGCTTTTTCCACGGCTTCCTCGGGCGTGCGGAATGTAAGGATCGAAAGGACGGGGCCGAAGATTTCCTCGCGGGCGATGCGGTGGCTGAGCGAGACATTCGAGAAGAGCGTGGGCGCGAAGTAGAATCCGCGCTTGGGGAGCTTGCAGGCGGGCTGGTGGATTTCTGCGCCTTCTTGGACGCCGCTTTTCACGAGTTCTTGGATTTTTTCGAGCTGTTTGCGGGAGTTGATCGCGCCGATGTCGGTGTTCTTGTCGAGCGGGTCGCCGACGCGGAGGTGGCGGAGACGCATTTTCAATTTGCGGAGGACTTCGTCGGCGACGCTTTCCTGAACGAGCAGGCGCGAACCGGCACAACAGACATGGCCTTGGTTGAAGAAAATGCCGTTGACGATGCCTTCAACGGCTTGGTCGATCGGGGCGTCCTCAAAGACGATGTTCGCGGCTTTTCCGCCCAGCTCAAGGGTGATTCTCTTGTCGGTTCCAGCGAGGGTGCGCTGGATGAATTTTCCGATCGCGGTCGAGCCGGTGAAGGCGATCTTCGCGGCGGCGGGGTGGTGAACGATGTTCGTGCCGGTGTCGCCTGCGCCGGTGACGATGTTGACCACTCCGGGCGGGAGGCCGGCGTCTTGCAGGATCGAGCAAAATTTCATCGCCGTGACGGAGGTGGTCTCGGCGGGCTTGAGAACAACGGTATTTCCGCAGGCCAGGGCGGGGGCGATTTTCCACGCCAGCATGAGGAGCGGGAAATTCCACGGGATGATTTGGCCGACGACGCCGAGCGGGGCGAGCGTTCGGCCTGGCGCGGCATAGGCGAGTTTGTCAGCCCAGCCGGCATGGTAGAAAAAATGGGCAGCAGCGACGGGAACATCGAAGTCACGGGACTCGCGGATCGGCTTGCCGCCGTCGATCGTCTCGGCGACGGCGAACTCGCGGGCGCGGTCATGGAGGAGACGGGCGATGCGGTAGAGGTATTTCCCACGCTCGGCGCCGGAGGTTTTGCTCCATTTCGGGAACGCGGCCGCGGCGGCAGCGAACGCGGCGTTGACATCGGCTTCGTTCGCGAGAGCGATTTCGGAGACTTTTTGCTCGTTGCCCGGGGAGATGGAGTCGAACCACTTCTTTGATTTCGGCGCGGTGAATTGGCCGTTGATGAAAAGGTCGTAGCGCGGCGCGATGTGGGCGGGGGCCGTTTCCGGGGCGGGATCGTATTCCCAGAGGTCGCCGAAAAGGAGTTCGCGAGCGGGGTTGTTTGGGCGTTTGGCGGGCATGGTTAGTAGCTTCCGGAGGCTTCGCTGAAAGTGTAAGGGGCCTGGTAGGCGCCGGTCTTTTCCTTCACGAGTTGGCGAACGAGGTCGTTGAGGAGCGCGGAGGCGCCGAAACGGTAACGGGAGTTGTTCAGCCAGGCGTCGCCGAGGGTTTCCTTCACGGCGATGAGAAATTGGATCGCCTGCTTGGCGGTGCGGATGCCGCCGGCGGGCTTCATCGCAATCTCGGTGCCGGTCTCGAGGTAAAAATCCCGGATCGCCTCGAGCATGACCTGATTGTTTCCAAGGGTGGCGTTCGACGAGGTTTTGCCGGTGCTGGTTTTGATGAAATCGCCGGGACGTAGGACGCGCATGGCGAGGAACGAGGCGGCGCGGATGTTGTCGTAGGTTTCGAGCTCGCTCGTTTCGAGGATGACTTTGAGCGTGGTCTTGCCGCAGGCATCGCGGACGGCGGCGATTTCGTCCTGCACGAGGGCGAGTTCCCCGGCGAGGAAGGCACCGCGACTGATGACCATATCGATCTCATCGGCGCCATCGGATACAGCGGCGCGAACCTCGGCGAGGCGCGTCGCGAGCGGAGCCTGACCAGATGGAAAGGCGGTCGCGACGGAAGCGATTTTCACGGATGAGCCGCGCAGGAGTTTCTTCGCGTGCTTCACAAGGCGCGGGTAAACGCAGACAGCGGCGGTGGATGGAATCGAGGGATCGTCGTGCGGGTGGAGGGCCTTGAGGCATAGCGAGGCGACTTTGCCCGGCGTGTCTTTTCCCTCGAGGGTGGTGAGGTCAACCATCGAGACAGCGAGTTTCAGCGCCTGAACCTTCGAGGCTTTTTTGATCGAGCGGGTGGTGTATTTGGCCACGCGTTCCTCAATCCCGACTTGGTCCACAGGGCCGATTTCGCTGATCAACGAACGGAGGGAGATGGGATTAGATCGTGCCATCGCGGGCGATCATGATCCCGCACCGCCCCGTGCCAAGCTGAAAAAGGTGTCTTTTTTCTTGAGGCAAGTGACGCCAGCGATGATTTGATCATGGTGCAATGCTTTATCTGGCCTCTGCCCTCGTCGCATATTTTTTGGGTTCCATCCCGTGGGGGTTTCTGGCTGGCAAGATCAACGGCGTGGATCTGCACAAGGAAGGCAGCGGAAGCACTGGAGCGACGAATGCCCTTCGAGTTCTCGGCAAACCCTGGGGCTACACCGTTTTTGCGCTCGATGCGCTGAAGGGGTGGCTGGCCGTGATGGCGGCTTTTGAAATGGGCGTGCGCTTTTTTGCATCTGCCCCAAACGACATCATTCCGGCCGGCGTGGTGGCGGCGATTTTCGCTGTGATTGGTCATAGCTATCCCGTGTGGCTCCGCTTCCAAGGCGGCAAGGGCATAGCGACCTCGGCGGGGATCATGCTGGCTCTCTTCCCCTGGCCAGTCTTCGCCTCAGGTTTGGGGGTCTGGCTCGTTCTCTTTTATGCTACGCGCTTTGTCTCTGTGGCCTCCCTCGGCGCGGCGGTGGCTCTCCCGACCTCATCGGCTGTGCTGTGGTGGATGGGGGACTGCGACGCGATCCGCACCGGTATTGCGGCGACGATGTGCGCGCTTGCCGTTTGGCGTCATAAATCGAATATCTCGCGCCTCATGGCTGGAACCGAAAAACGCTTCGAGAAAAAAACAAAGCCAGCCGCTTGATTAAAAAATGTTCGACCGGATCAGCATCATTGGCAGCGGAAGTTGGGGCACGGCTCTGGCCGTCATCCTCGCCGACCACGGCCTCCCCATCACACTCTGGAGCCACAACCCCGCCGTGGCCGACGACATCAACTCGAACCGGATCAATTCCAGTTACCTCCCTGATGTAAAAATCCCCCCAACCGTCCGAGCCACTCCGGACTTGGCGGAGACGCTTTCCTCCCCCTTGATCATCTCGGTTCTCCCTTCCAAAGCCGTTCGTAAAACCGCCATGCAAATCGCGGAACTGGGACCCAAACCCGGAACCGTTCTGGTTTCCTGCACCAAAGGCATCGAACACGACAGCGGCAAGCTCATGAGCCAAGTCCTCGCTGACTGCCTGCCGGATTGCCGCATGGCCGTTCTTTCCGGACCTAACCTCGCCGTGGAAATCGCTCGACGCATCCCCGCTGCGAGCGTGATTGGCTCCGACCAACCCGATCTTCTCGAACCTCTCCAGCGGATTTTCTCGGTGAAAGGTTTTCGCGCCTACACGAGCGACGACATCCTCGGCATCCAACTCGGCGGGGCATTGAAAAATGTCTACGCCATCGCCGCCGGAGTCTGCGACGGCTTCGGCATGGGCGACAATTCCAAAGCCGCTCTCGTCACCCGCTCGCTTGCCGAGATGACGCGCCTCGGTGTTTCGCTTGGCGGTCGCAAGGATACTTTCTTCGGCCTCAGCGGTATCGGCGATTTGATGGTGACCTGCTTCAGCGCCCAAAGCCGCAACCGAAAATTCGGCGAGCGACTCGGCCGGGGCGAAACTCCTGCGGCCATTATCGACTCGATGAAAATGGTCGCGGAAGGCGTTCCCACCTCGCTCGGCGCTTGGCAATGCGCGCAACGTGCCGGCATCGAAGCCCCCATCACAGCGGAAATTTACTCCGCGCTCCACGAAGCCAAACCGCCGCGCGAATCGATCTCCGAACTCCTCGGCCGTCCACCGAAACCCGAGAACGACTCAGGCAACTCGCGCCGGGCATGAAAATTGGATTTGTCCGCCGAGGCCACTCCGCCACCGGCGGCGCCGAGGCTTATCTCCTCCGTCTCGCCGCGGCACTCCGAGGACTTGGCGAGGAAACCTCCCTCATCACCTCGCCCGACTGGCCCGCTGATCGATGGCCCTTTGGCGAAATCCTCCGATTGGAGGCCTCTTCTCCCTGCGAATTTGCCGACGCATTTTTAAAAAAACCTAGCGGTTGCGACATCCACCTGAGCTTGGAACGAGTCCCGGGCTGCGAAGTTTACCGGGCCGGCGATGGAGTCCACGCCGCTTGGCTGGATAGACGAAATGCCTTCGAGCCACTCTGGAAGCGGCTCACACGCGGCCTCAATCGCAAGCACGCCCAAATCCTCGAACTCGAGCGCCGCGTCTTCGATCCCCAAAACACCCGCGCGATCATCGCCAACTCCGCGATGGTCCGCGACGAAATCCTTGCCCGGTTCCCCTACCCCGCAGACCAGATTCACATCGTCCGTAACGGCATTCAGCCTTGGGCGGAATTACCCGAACGCGAGACAGCCAGGAAAAAACTCCAGATCGACCCCGAGGTTTTGTGCCTGCTTTTCCTCGGCACCGGCTGGGAACGCAAAGGCCTCGCCACCGCAATCGGTGCCTTGGACATGCTCGACTCCACGACGCTCCTTGTCGCCGGACGCGGCCCTGCCGATCTCTATCGCCACAAGAAAGCCCGATTCCTTGGCCCGGTCTCCGACATCGCCTCGCTCTTCGCCGCCGCGGATTTGCTCGTCGCTCCGACTTGGTATGACCCCTTCTCGAACGCCTGTCTCGAGGCCCTCGCCGCCGGATTGCCCGTGATCACGACCTCGGCGAATGGCTTTTCCGGAATCCTCACGCCGGGCGTCCATGGCGACATCACGCCCGCCGGCGACAGCCACGCCCTCACCGAAGCGGTGGAAAAATGGCGCAACCCCGAAAAACGAATCGCCGCCCGCGAGGCATGCCGCCGCCTGGCTTCGGAGTATTCCATCGAACGCAACGCGAGAGAGACTCTGCAAATCCTCACCCGCGCTGCGTCCTCTGCGTCGTAGTGGCTCTTGATTGCCGGAGAGGAAATCTTGCCATTGCCCACTCTCCCTCGCCGCGCTAGGTTCCGACTCGTCAGGGGCCATGGACTGCGGACCGGCAAACCCCGCCAGGGCAGGAATGCAGCAACGGTAGCCAGCTCTTCTTTGCCGTGGACCTCTGACACCCTCTCCCCCGCCTTGACTCGTTTCCGGGTAAATATAGCCTCCCCCAATGGCACAAATTCCGCGCGAAAGCGTTCGCGAAATCCTACATGCCCATCTCGCAGGCAAAGGTCTGCGCAAGACCTCCCAGCGCGACGCCATTATCGAGGCGGCTTTTGGAACCAATGAGCATTACACAGCGGAGGAATTGCTCGTGATGGCCCGCGGAATCGACCGCTCCGTATCCCGCGCCACGGTCTACCGCACTCTGCCGATCCTTGTGGAAAGCGGTCTCCTGCGCGAACTCGACCTCGGCGGCGACACCAAAATCTACGACCCCAATTTTCTCGAACACCCCACGCATAACCACCTCGTCTGCGTGGATTGCAAAAAGATCATCGAATTCGAGGATCCGAACATGGAGTTGCTCGAAAATTGCATCTCGCGCCGCCTGGGTTTTTCCCCGACCAACAAGCGCCTCACCATCGAAGCCCGCTGCGACGAATTCCAGCAACGCGGCACCTGCAAAAAGGGAAATCCGGAGGCGGCGAAAGCCTGACCCGCTCATGTGGAAAGGTCGTTTCAAGGAGGAGCAATCCGATCTCCTCAAAAGCTACGGCGAGTCGGTCTCGATCGATTGGCAACTTTACCGGCATGACATCGCGGGAAGCATCGCCCACGCCCGCGCGCTGAAGTCCGCTGGCATTCTCACCTCGGAGGAATTTGAAAAAATCGAATCCGGCCTGCGCCAAATCCTCGCCGAGATCGAGGAGGGACGCTTCGAGTTCCAGATGGACCTCGAGGATGTCCACATGAATATCGAATCGGAGCTGACCAAGCGCATCGGCCCCGCCGGCGCGAAGCTCCACACCGCGCGGAGCCGCAACGACCAGGTCGCCCTCGATTTCCGACTCTGGCTGCGCGAAGCCTGCGACTCCCTCTCTCAAAAACTCCAAGGCCTCCAGCGCGAACTCGTCGGCCTCGCCGAGCGCCACCGCACCGCGATCATGCCGGGCTACACCCACCTCCAGCGCGCCCAACCCGTCTTTTTTGCCCACCATCTTTTGGCCTATGTCGAAATGCTCGACCGCGACGCCGGACGCCTTCGCGATGCCCACGCCCGTATGGACGCCATGCCGCTCGGCTCCGGCGCCATCGCGGGATCGACGATTCTTTTGGACCGCGAGGCCGTGGCGAAGGAGTTGGGATTCCCACGCGTCACCACCAACAGCATGGACGCCGTGGCGGACCGGGATTTCGCCTGCGAGGTTTTGGCGGCGATCGCAATTGCCGGCATGCACCTTTCCCGCCTCAGCGAGGATGTGATCCTCTGGGCCTCGGCGGAGTTTGGCTTCCTCGAATTGAGCGACCGCCACACGACTGGCTCGAGCCTCATGCCGCAGAAAAAAAATCCCGACATCGCCGAGCTCGCCCGCGGCAAGACAGGTCGGCTCTACGGCAATCTCGTCACCCTGTTGACCGTGATGAAAGGCCTCCCCCTCACCTACAATCGCGACATGCAGGAGGACAAAGAAGCTGTGTTCGATTCCGTGAAAACCCTCTCCCAGACCCTCTCGATTCTCGCCGAGATGTTTTCTGCTGCCTCCCTTCGCGAGGCGCGCGCCCTCGAAGCCGCAGGCGATCCACTTTTGCTCGCGACAGATCTCGCCGACCGCCTCGTCGAAGGCGGCGTTCCTTTCCGTCAGGCCCACGAAATCGTCGGCGGCCTCGTCGCCCGCGCCCGGGAATTGAATACTCCCCTCGATCGCCTCGACTCCTCTGAATTTCTTAAAGCCTCGCCAGTCCTCACTCCCGAGATCGTCAAATCCACCTTCCAACTCCAATCCGCCCTGGCCGCCCGTAAAACCATCGGGGCCCCCTCGCCTGAAAACATCACACGCGAACTCTCGCGCTGGCGGAGCCTCCTCGGCTAGCCACCATGTTGCTCGAGCGCCTGTTTGAATTTCGCAATCGCGGCGATGTGGAGAAGCCCTTCCTCTCTCACATCGAGGACCTCCGTTTCACCATCATCAAAGTCGCCTCCGCGCTGGTCTCGGCGATGGTCCTCTGCTTCGCCTTCCGCGACAAATTGGCTGCGGCCGTCCAACATCCCCTCATCGCCGTGGATCCTCAGCGCGCCGCCAATATTCAATCCCTTGGCGTCGCCGATTCGTTCACGATTTCCCTCGAACTCTCATTCTACGGTGGCCTGATTCTGGCGTTCCCCTTCCTCGTCTATTTCCTCGCCGAGTTCATCCTGCCCGCTCTCACTCCGAAGGAAAAACGGATGCTCATCCCTGCCTCTCTCATCGGCGGTGGCCTCTTCATCACCGGCGCGGCATTCAGCTACTTCATCGTTCTCCCTCAAACCCTCGAATTCTTTTTCAATGACGCGCGCTCCATGAATTGGCAGCCGACTTGGACCGTGCGTGAATACTATTCTTTCACCACGCAATTCGTCATTTCCTTCGGCCTCGCGTTCGAACTTCCCCTCATCGTCCTCCTATTAGTGAAGCTCGGCATGGTGGACCACGCCCAACTCCGCAGCGCCCGCGCCTTCGCTGTCATAATCATTTTTGTGGTGGCCGCCATCATCACCCCCACATCCGACATGGTGACTCTCCTCTTGATGGGGGGGCCGATGTGCGTGCTCTACGAAATCTGCATCGGCATCGCGTGGTTGATGCGCGACCGCACTAAAAAAACCGAGCCGACCCCATGAAATTCTCCGCCTTTGGCCAACGCGCCTCCCGTGGCAGCGGCATTGAAAATCTGATGAATGACCTCGGGAAGGCGCTTTCAGGCAGCGGCCCAGCACCTCTCATGCTCGGCGGCGGAAACCCCGCACACATCCCCGAGATGGAGGCGGTCTGGAATCAACGCCTCCACGAAATTCTCGCCGATCCCGCCACGCTCCGTCGCACACTGGCGATCTACGATCCCCCGCGCGGCAACGCCTCCGTCCTCGCCGCTCTGGCCGGACTCCTGCGCACCGAACTCGGTTGGGAGGTGGGCCCCGAAAACATCGCCGTCACTCCCGGCGGGCAAACCGCGTTCCATTTTCTTTTCAATCTCTTCGGGGGAAAACGCCCCGATGGCACGCAGGCGCGGATTCTTTTGCCCCTCATGCCGGAATACATCGGCTACGCGAACCAAGGTCTCGAGGAAGGAATGTTCGCTTCGCAGCGCCCTGGAATCAGCCGCACCGCGCCACACCGCTTCAAATACCACATCGATTTTTCCAATCTCCAAGTTGGCCCCGACATCGGCGCGATCTGCATTTCCCGTCCAACCAATCCCAGCGGAAACCTCGTCTCCGATGACGAGCTCATTAGATTGGAACGCCTCGCCGCCGGTCGCGACATCCCGCTCATCATCGACAACGCCTACGGCTGGCCATTTCCCGGCATCGTCTTCTCGGAAGCCAAGCCGCTTTGGACGCCCCACACGATCCATGTCATGAGCCTCTCGAAGCTCGGCCTGCCCGGAACCCGCACAGCGTTTGTCGTTGGCCCACCCGAGGTCGCCTCCGCCGTGTCCTCAATGATGGCCGTCACCGGCCTCGCGAATGGTAATTTCGGCCAATCGATCGTTGGCCCGCTTTTCGCCAGCGGCGAGATCACCCGGCTTGCCCGCGAAATCATCCAGCCCTACTACCGCCGCAAACGCGATGCCGCGCTGGAGGCCGTTGCAGAGTTTTTTCCCGCCGATGCCCCCTACGCCCTTCATGAAAGCGAGGGCGCGCTCTTCCTCTGGCTGTGGCTGGAAAATTCCAAGAAAACCTCGCGTGAACTTTACCAAAACCTCAAGGAACGCGGCGTGCTTGTCGTGCCGGGCGAGTATTTCTTCTTCGGCGACATCGCCGAGGATTGGCGCCACCGCCACGAGTGCCTGCGGATTTCCTTTGCGATGGACGACCGCGACGTCCGCGAGGGCCTGCGAATCATCGGCTCGGAAATTGCTGGAGCATTTTAGCCCGCCTGCGCTCGCCGTTTGGCAAACCTCACCCGAATGCTACTCTCCTAAACCATGCGTTGGTTTTTAAAAATCCTCGGCGTCGCCGTCTTTGCCAGCACCGCCCTCGCGCAAGAAGCATCCGATACTCCGGAAAAAACGGAGGACTCCCCCTACGAGCAACTCCAACTCCTCGCCCGCACCATGCAACTCATCCGGCAGGACTATGTGGACGAATCGAAAACGGGCTACACCGACCTTGCTCACAACGCTCTCCGAGGCTTGCTCGACCAACTCGATCCGCACAGCCAGTTCATGGATGCGAAAAATTTTAAAAACATGCAGGAGGATACGCGCAGCGAATTCGGCGGCCTCGGCGTGGTGGTGACGGAGCGCGGCGGCGTGCTCACCGTTCTGAATCCGATGGAGGACACCCCTGGCTTCCGAGCAGGTCTCCTACCCGGCGACCAGATTCTGAAAATCAACGGTGAATCCACCGAGCAACTCAATGTGAACTCGGCGGTAGAAAAACTCCGCGGCCAAGCCGGAGAATCCGTCACCCTAACCATCAAGCGCCCCTCCACCGGCGAAATCAAAGACCACGAACTCGTCCGCGAAATCATCAAAGTGCCAAGCGTGAAGGACGCCCAAATCCTCCCTCCCCGACCTCCTTCAACCACCCGCGTCGGCTATGTCCGCATTACTCAATTCAACGAACCCACCGCCACCGAACTCGCCACCGAGCTCGACAAACTGGAGAAGCTGGGAATGGACGCGCTCGTGCTCGATCTTCGCCACAATCCCGGCGGACTCCTCGGCAGCGCGGTGGATGTTGCCGGCCAATTCCTCCCTCCCAACACGCTCGTGGTCTTCACCGAAGGCCGCACCCCTTCGCGCGAATACCGCACTTCCACCAAACCCAAACCCATCCGAAAATACCCCCTCGTGGTTTTGACCAACTACGCCAGCGCCAGCGGCTCGGAGATCGTCGCGGGCGCGCTCAAGGACCTCGACCGCGCCCTCGTCGTCGGCGAAACCACCTTCGGCAAAGGCTCGGTGCAAAGCGTCATCGCCCTTCCCGACGGTTCCGCCGCGCGACTCACCACTGCCAAGTATTTCACCCCCGGCCGAAAACTCATCCACGAGCAAGGCGTCGCCCCCCACATCCGCGCCACGCTCAGCCAAAAAGAAGAAGTCGACCTCCTACGCTACCGACGCGAACGCGAAGACCGCTCGAAATCCGGAGCCGTTATTTGGGATCCCCAGCTTGAACGCGCCGTGGACGCCCTCCAAGGTTCGCTTCTCCACGCGAAAAACAACTGACCGCCGTGCCCACCATTCTCGCCATCGAAACCTCCTGCGACGAAACCGCCGCCGCCGTTCTGTCCGGCTTCAACGGCGTGCTCGCGCATGAAATTTTCAGCCAGGCGGAAATCCACTCCGAGTTCGGCGGCGTGGTTCCCGAGGTCGCCTCGCGCAACCACCTCGCCAGCGCCCCGCTCATCATCGACCGCGCCATGCAAAAAGCGGGCCTCGATTTTTCCCAACTCGATGCCATCGCCGCCACCACCGGCCCCGGCCTCGCCTCCGCCCTGCTCGTCGGAGCCTCGCTGGCCAAAGGCCTGGCCCTCGGCGCGGCAAAAACTTTCCTTGCCGTAAACCACATCGAGGGCCATCTCCTCTCCCCATTTTTCGGACGCGACACCATCCCGCCCCACACCGCGCTCGTCGTCAGCGGCGGTCACACTTTGCTTTTGGATGTCGAAGGCTTCGGAAAATACCAACTCCTCGGACGCACCCTCGACGACGCCGCCGGTGAGGCCTTCGACAAAACCGCCAAACTCCTCGGCCTCGGCTATCCCGGCGGCATCCTCATCGACCGCCTCGCTGTGGACGGCGACCCCGCCCGCTTCGATTTCCCCCGGGGCATGATCGACTCTGGCGATTTCGATTTCAGCTTCAGCGGCCTCAAAACATCGGTCCGCATCTTCCTCGAAAAACACGGCCCACCCTCTCAAGCAGATCTCCCCGACCTCTGCGCCTCCATCCAAGTCGCCATTGTCGATGTCCTCGCCGCGAAACTCCTCAAAGCCGCCCGCCAATCCGGCCACCAAATCCTCGCCATCAGCGGCGGCGTCAGCGCCAATTCCTCCCTCCGCCAAACCCTCCGCACCCAAGCCGAAAACGCCGGACTCGAACTCCTCTTCCCCCCACCCGACCTCCTCACAGACAACGCGCTCATGATCGCCTACGCCGCCGCCCACCACCTCGCCGCCGGCAAAACCTCCCCGATCACCGAGGAAATTTCCCCGAATTTCCAAACCAGCGCCTTCGCAAAAATCCCCGCTTAAAAATCCCGCAACCCCGCCAGAAACGCCTCGGTCTCTTTGGCGTTGTCATGCATCTCCGCCACAAACCGCGCGCACCCCGCCTGCATCCGCTCCAACTCCGCTGCATCCCCCATCATACCCCGCGCCTCCGATTTGAGTTTCTCAAAATCCCCCCCCGCAAACCTTCCCAACCCAAACCGCTCAAAAATCCCATCCGGATTTACCGCCAAAGAAAGCAACGCCGACCGCCCCAGCCCGGCCTGAATAAAACTATTCGGCCACCCCTCCCACTCCGAAGTATTCACAAAAACCCGCGCCGCATCGTAGTGGCTCTGAATTTCGTGATAGGGGACGCTTTCAACGAATCGTAGGTTGGGGAGCTTCGAAGCTCGGGATGCCACAGACTCCCAAAGTTCGCGATTCTCGGGAGGGCAGATCATTTCAAAGGAACTGCCGGGCATGGCCTCGACGAGATCGAGAAAAAGATGCGGGCGTTTAATCGTTTGACAACGAGAGACCCATAGAAAATCCACGGCTTTGGCAGATGGCAGCTCCGTTTTTCGCGGAAAAATAAGATACCTGTAGAGGGTGGCAGACATGCCGCGCTTTGTGAAAACATCCCGCTGGTCTTTGGTGATGGCATGTCGTGCGTCACATCGACGCACCGCAAAATCAAACAAACCACCAAGAACGGGCTTCTCTCGAACGAAGGCTCCATTGATCTCGCTGTCGAGCGCGCAAATGAAATCGATCTTGTAGCCGAGAAGCGGGCGGAAAAGCCACAAGGCAAAAAGCCAAGCGGTCCATCCCATGACGACAACCCAGTCGGGTTTCTCTTCGCGCAGAACTGTGAAGACACGGGGTATCGCGCCCAACATTTCCGCGATCCGGCCAGTGTGAAATTTGCCGGCGTTTCTGATTTTGACGCCTTGAAGAAGAATGCGATCAGCCTGTCCGGTGTCTCCCGCTGCGATGGTGACATCGTGGTTGGTGACTGCCAACTGGCGTGCCAGCAGAGCCACCTGGAGCTCGGCGCCGCCCGAGGTGCGCTGTTGTGTTTCATCGAGAATCCAGTGCGCGTGGCTTGAGAGGAAAAGGATTTTCACGGGTTGATGCGAAGGACTCGTGCGGGATTTCCAGCCACCACCGCGCGGGGCGGCACATCATGCAAAACGACCGATCCAGCACCAATGATAGATTCATCACCAAGGCGGATGCCTCCGATAATAACGGCATTCGCTCCCACCTCCACTCGCTCGCCCAGAACGGGAACAGGCCCACCGGGCGTCTTCTCCCCGATGGTGACAAATTGCCGAAGCACGCAGCCAGCGCCGATCGTCACCTGATGATGAACGACGAGTTTCATTCCGTGGTGGAGTGCCAAGCCAGGGCCGATATCCGACTTGTAGTCGAGTTCGATGCCCATGATCCAATGGATTAAAACCACATAAAGCCCGAGAACCGGCAGCCCAAGTGGCCAGAACGGGGCGCGACGGATCCCCTGACAAAGCCGGAAGAAGCAAAGAACGATGCGTCCTTTGGGGTTTCCCTTGTTGGCCTTCCAGTCTTGAAAGATACCAGCCATTGTTTCAGCAATCGATCCCGTGCATATCCAATTTTTCATACCGGAACACCATCTTCCCGACAAGGCGCGACGGGCCATGTGGGAAGCCGGAGTGGTTCCAGACCTCCTTTCTGGCGGCAAAGCGGCCTCGGCGCAGGCCTGGCTTTTTCAAACATGGATAGCCGTGCGCGATGAAGTCGATTCATCGATCGTTCAAAGCCTCCCCGAAAGTGGAATCGTGGTTACACTATCCAATTTCCTGCCGCCGAACTTCCGCGCCTCAGGGCATCAATTCATCGCTGCCGTGGTGGCCGACTTTCTGCCGCATTCCGGCGCGCAGCTCCAGATCCTGCAAAACGCAGCGCATGCGAAACGCCTTCCCGGTTCAATCTTCATGCCCCACTGGCCTCAGCCGAATCTCATTCCGCGCAGCCCCGCGCGGGGCGATGTGTTTGAAACTGTGGCGTTCTTTGGCGACGAACAAAATCTTGCCCCCGAATTGAGAACGGAGGCTTTCAAAAATGAATTGCGGGAGCTGTGCGGATTGCAGCTGCGGATTCAAAAGGCCGACGCGTGGCACGACTATTCGGCTGTCGATGCCGTGCTGGCCGTGAGGGATTTTTCCAGCGCCCGACATCTCCACAAACCTGCCACCAAACTTTACAATGCATGGATCGCCGGAGTGCCATTCATATCCGGCTGCGACAGCGCCTGTGCCGCTGAAGCCATAGACGGGATCGAGTATTTCACGGCGCGGTCAAAAACCGAACTCCTCGAACTTCTCTCCCACCTAAAAAAAGATCCCGCTCTGAGGAAGGCAACCGTCGAAGCAGGACAAAAAAAATCGGCGTCACGCAATCGTGACGCCGTTCGCAGGCTTTGGGTGGATTTGCTCGAGAAAAATCTCCCGGCTGGATTCGAAAAATGGAAGTCGATGAGCAATTCCCAGCGGTGGCTTTTTTGGTCAAAGCAATATGCAGTGTGCCTTCTCGACAAAAAGCTCAGGTCATAACCGGGATTGCATGAAGAATCTCTCGCGAAGCACCCGGAGCGACCAAAGCGGCGACTCGCGAAGGGCAGCGAACACTTCAGCGGAACATGCGGACATGTTTTTTCCACCAATGGCCCCTGCGGTCTGCATGTGATGAACAGCGACCGCCTGCGTTGTGTCGCCAAGTGTCCAAAGTATCCTCAAATCCCGATAAAAATTCCAAAATTTGCTTCGATTTTCAGAGTTCAAACCCTTTCTGAAACTTGCGAGAAGCGATGATTGAGCAAGTTCTTCACCGAATTGGCCAAGCCAAATGCCGCTCACAATCTTTGTAGACTCGGCTTCTGTTCGCTCTGCCGAAGCGTGGGAGAGGGATTTTTCGCTGTGGCGGTAGGCGACCAGACGATCGCAGAGGTTGGCAAGGCGTCCACGCTCTGCGAGGCGACTCCAGAATTCCCAATCCTGGCAAATTTTGAATTCCTCATCGTAAAAGCCTTCGCCGGCTCGAAACATGACGCCTGTGTGGATGAAAGGATTTTTGAAAGGCATCGACCAGCGGATTCCGGGATCGTGCAGCGGTGCATGAATGAGACCGCAGCAGGATCCTTTTTCGTCGATGATCCAGCCATTCACGCCCACAAGAACAAGGTCCCGGAAGGATCGGACCACCGCCCACTGCTCGGCAAGGCGTCCCGGAAGCGAGAGATCGTCGGCATCCTGACGCGCGATCCATTTGCCTTTCGCCTCGCGAAGACCTTGGTTGAGGCAGGCGGTCTGGCCTTTGTTGCGATCGTTGAGAAGAAGCCTGATGCGGGAATCCCCCGCTGCAAAAGACTGAAGTGTCTGGATAGTTCCATCCGTAGAGGCGTCGTCCACAATGAGGAATTCAAAATCGGTGTGGCTTTGCGAGAGGATGCTTTGGACGGCGGGAGCAAGATGGCGGCCTCCATTGAAAACCGTCATCAAAACCGTGATGGCGGGGCTGTCGTTCATTTGAGCAAATGCTCCATAATTCGGCGGTGGGCATCGACCCATGGACCGATGCTGAAGCGCGCAACAATATTGGTGCGGGCGGTGGCGGACATTTCAGGCAACCTGGGCAGGGCCTTTTTAAAAGCGTCAGCCAGTTCCTCTCCGGTCGGCGTGTGGAGGTTGTCGTAATCCAGCAGCGAGGGAACAAGAGCGCCGCAATCCTCACTCACCAATTCGGGCATTCCACCACTTGCCGAGCCGATGACAGGCAAGCCGCAGGCCATGGCCTCAAGCACAACTGTGGGGCAGGGATCCATGTATTTCGGGTGGATGAGAACATGGTGCGAGGTGTAAAGAGACGCAGCATCGGCTTGAGAGAATCGGGCAACCCTGTGCACATGGTTTTGAAGACCTCGCCGGGCGATGTGGTTTTGAAAATCAAGCTCTCCATTTGGCCACTGGAAGTTTCCAGCGACCGTGAGAGCGGCATCGATTCCCTCTCTGCGCAGGATGGCCAGCATGTCGAGGACATGGATGACGCGATCCCTGGTGCCGTGCGTTCCAGCGGCAAGAAGCCGGAGATGCTGGCAGGCAGGGCGGGGCGACGCGGGCTGGAATTTTTCAACATCGACCGGATTGAAGAGAATCTCAGCGGGAACATCGCAAGGACCAAGAAAACGACGGGCGGACTCCTTGCAAAATTGACTTTGATAAATGACGAAGTCGGCCATTTCACGCAACCGCCGCATTGGCCTATTGAACCGCTCGCTTTCCCTTCCAGCCCAAGCCGGGTATCCCACGCCGTTTTGGTTCCAGAGAATTTTGATGCCACGCGCCCGGCAAAGTTCGAAGAGCGCCTCTGCACATTGCGGGAGACTGCTGCTGACAACATAAAGGACGGCGAATTTCCGCTCGTCGCAAGGAAACGCATCCCGCAGGGCGAGCAATTTCACCGCGCCACCATGAACCGGACGGCCATCGTCCAGCACGCCGCCGAAGCCCACTTTCAAATCCAGTGACCGGATCAACCTGCTAAGGACATTTCGACGTTCGCGCGACTGACTCATCTCGAGCCAAGAGCGCATATTTTCGCGCAATTGCCATGGAATGAGTGAAATCATTTCAGCAAGAAATCAACTTGCGCAAGGCTTGCTCAGCCGACTTCGCGTCAGGGAACTTCAGCATTTTTTGAAATTCCGCTATTTCGCACATGGTCATCGTAACTGCGGTTTCGGCATCCTTTTCGTATGGCAGGCCTCCCCAAAACACCTGTTCAGCATAGGCCATGTCTTGCGGATGGATGACGGGGCGCCCGGCCTGAAGCGCTCGCCAGACGCGGAGGGAGGCAAAACGATCGCCTGTTTCAACTACGAGCGGGGATTCAACATTTCCATCCCCGCCAAGAGGCATCGGCAACACTACCGCTGGGTTCAAAATATCGGCCAAGCGCAAATTCAGCACATCCTGCACGGATGGCGTGACGAGTGTGGCTCCGGGCAGAATTTCGCTTGGAGGAAAGCTGGGCGTTACCCATTGAAAAATGCGACGAGGCTTTTTGATATCCTTAATTGGCCAACCAGCAATTTCCAGGCTCGCATCGTTTGAATTTGTGACGCCGATATTCAGGCCCTCGATAATCGAACGCACTCTTTGCATGATTTCGTCGAGGTCGGAGTCTCGGCCGGGGAGGTGGTTCCAACGAACCAGCGAAGGCAGGCCGGGCTGGCGTGTTCGTCTCCTGATAGTGAAGAGGAGTTGGTGGGCGTGGAGTGCCCCCGAAATTTGATCCAATTGTTATGAGAGGATTTGTTGGTGTTTCGGGTTGGTTTCGCTGTCTTGCGGAGCGTAGGCCGTAGGCTGAAGCGTAGCAAGACAGCGTGCCGCAAACTCCCCCGGGGTCATCCCCTCCAGCGAGGAATGAGGTGGCCCCCGAAAATCGGACCAGCGGTTAAGAGATAAAAGCGGTGGTTGGAGGAGGTCAAAAAACCTAAAACCAACCATTGAAATGAAAGCCAAACGCAGAAGACACGATAGCGCCTTCAAGG
>JBILML010000024.1:0-44698 GCA_044375555.1 Terrimicrobiaceae bacterium | reverse complement strand
TCTTTCGTATCGTTGCGCCTCATTGGTCTTGGGGATTTGTTTGTTGGGGATTTCCGCGTGTGACCAGCGCGTTGCGGACAGCACACCTCCGGCCCCGGCGCCCAAAGCGGTCGAACAGCCCGTTGCGAAGAGCGCCCCCCCAACTCCGCCCCCTGTCAAAGCCAAGCAATTCGAAAAACTCGATGCTGACAAAAATGGAGCAGTCGCCCTTGAGGAATATAAAGCCAGGTCCAAGAAGCCGGACGCCGACGCATGGTTCGCGAAACTCGATGCCGATAAAAACGGCACGGTGAGTCTCGA
The DNA here is from genome assembly GCA_044375555.1 of Terrimicrobiaceae bacterium. Classification (GTDB taxonomy): domain Bacteria; phylum Verrucomicrobiota; class Verrucomicrobiia; order Chthoniobacterales; family Terrimicrobiaceae; genus UBA967. Next base: position 44,398 of record JBILML010000024.1, on the reverse strand, counting down.
AGAGTGGTCTGGGACTCCCGCCAAAACGGAAGAGCCCGTTGCGAAGAGCGCCCCCCCAGCGCAGGCCGCCGAAGTGGCAGTCACCTTTCGCCGCCCCCCGTTCTCGTGGGACACGGTGCCGATCTATCAGATGTTTGGCGATGGCAAACGTCTCCTCACCGATGCCGAACTCAAAATCGTCGCCGCCAGTTCGGATTTCATCTGCATCGAGAAGAGCCACGGTTTAAAGAAACTGCGATGCGCGAGGCTAGGAGCGGCGCGTGAAATCGAACGCTTCAAGAAGATCGATCCCAAGATGTTCTGCCTGTTTTATTTCAACTCGGCCTATGCCTTTCCGTTCTCGAAGGACACCGGGGTTTTCGGTGCGGAAGTCGTAGAAGAACCCTTCCGATCCTTCCTGCTTTCCGATCCGAAAACCGGCGAGCCCACGCGCCGTGGCATGGTTCGGATGTTTGACGTTCTGAATCCCGAATTCCGCACCTGGTGGGCGGAAACCGTTGGCAAAGGCGTCCGCGAAACTGGAGCCGACGGAGTGTTTGTTGACCAGATGCACGGAAACGTCTTCAGCCGTCGGAAGCAGAAAAATGAAGTGGACGCTGCTCAAGCTGAAATGATGCGCATGGCGAAGAAGGCCATCGGCCCAGAGAAAATCCTGCTGCTCAACGGCGTCGATGAAGACCGCCCCGATTTGTTTGAAATCGGAGATGCCTTCATGTTTGAACATGCCAATGCAGCCCGCTATCTCACCAAGGAAGCCATTGTCAAGGATTGGGATGACATGAAGAAGATCGCCGCCGCCGGTAAAATCTCCGTGTGGCGCATCGGCGTAAATAAGGAGGCCAAGGGGGCAAAGCTTGTCAGCGAGGCCGACCTCGAAAAGTTCTCCCGCGAACGGCTTTCCTATTATCTAGCAGCCTTCCTCATCGGGGCCCAGCCTTACTCCTATTTCCAATACGGCTGGGGCTGGACTCTCCAGGACGGTGCTCTTGTGGATTATCCTGAATTTTCCAAACCCTTGGGGGCGCCGAAAGCAGAAGCGACCCGTCCCGATCCCGCCGCCTGGATCTTCACCCGGGAGTTCGAAAAAGCCAGTGTCCGCGTCGATCTAGCGACCGGCCAGGGTGAGATCCATTGGCATTAATCACAAATTTTAACACAAATTCACTCTCATGAAAAAATACCAAACCATCGTCGCAATCACCCTCATGGGATCCGCTGTCTGCCACGCGCAGGACAGTGTCAAAGCCAAGCAATTCGAAAAACTCGATGCTGACAAAAATGGAGCAGTCGCCCTTGAGGAATATAAAGCCAGGACCAAGAAGCCGGAACTAGCCGACGCAAGGTTCGCGAAACTCGATGCCGATAAAAACGGCACGGTGAGTCTCGATGAGTGGTCTGGGACTCCCGCCAAAACGGAAGCGCCCGCCGCGGATGCCGCGGAACAGCCCGTTCCGTCGCTCGCCAAGCTCGAGGCGCTTGCGAATGAGACCACACCGCCCGTAGTTCATGATGCCACGGGGTTCCAAGCCGATGGCGCCGTGAAGCCGATATTTTTTGACGCCTTGGATTGGGAGGGCAAGCCGACGCGAGTCTTTGCATGGCTCGGATTGCCTGCCGGCGCGAGCAAGGAAAATCCGGCGCCCGGCATCGTGCTGGTCCACGGCGGCGGCGGCACGGCCTTCAAGGAATGGGTGCAGAAATGGAACGCCGAGGGCTTCGCGGCGATCAGTATCGCGGTCGAGGGTCAAATCGAACAAAAAGGTGAGCCCCCGGCGAAGTGGCAACGCCACGAGCATGGCGGTCCGAAACGCCCGGGAACTTACTCGGACTTTTCAAAGCCCCTCGAAGACCAGTGGATGTATCACTGTGTCGCTGACACCATTCTGGCCAGCAATCTTCTGCGCAGCCTTCCGGAGGTGGATCCCGCGAAGGTCGGGCTCATGGGCGTCTCGTGGGGTGGCGTGATCACCAGCACCGTCATCGGGCTCGATCAGCGGTTTGCTTTTGCGATTCCCACCTATGGGTGCGGCGGCTTGCACAAGGCGGCCAGCCATTACAAAAAACACCTCGCCAACAATCCACTCTATCCCATTCTTTGGGATCCGAACCTTCGCCTCGAGAAGGCCACCATGCCCGTGCTGTGGTTTTCTTGGACCGGCGACTTCCACTTCCCGATGGATTCCCTCGCAGCTTCCAGCGAGAAAGTCTCCGGCGTTTCGGTGTTCTCACTCGTGCCGAAGATGGGGCATGGTCACTCCTCGGGGTGGACGCGCCCCGAGAGTTATGCCTTTGCCAAATCGGTCGTGCAGGATGGCAAGCCTTGGTATGTCCCCGAATCCACGAAGATCGACGGCGGAACGCTCACCGTCATCTTCAACTCCACCAAGCCCTTGGACTCGGCCACGCTCACCTCGACCACCGGCACTGGAGATACCTCGAAGCGCCAATGGATCGAAGCTGCCGCCACCCTGAAGCAGGAGGGTGAAAAGTGGATCGCCACCGCGCCCGTGCCTCAAGGAACGACGGCCTGCTTCATCAATGTCACCAGCGGCAAGCTGGTGGCGACCTCGGACTACCTCCAGCCCTAACTGCTCTTACCAAATCACCAACCCAAATGAAAAAACCCACAACCATTGCCATCGCACTGACCGTTCTGGGTTTCTCTTTCAGTCATGCGGTTGACGCCGCCCCCAAGACGCCAGCCGCGAAGGATTGGGTCATCGAAAGCCAAGCGGATTGGGAGGCCAATACCGAGTCGCAAACCGGCTTGGAATTCCAAGATGGGATGGCCGTGCCGACCGCCCCATCGGCCACGATTCGGAGCAAGATCAAGGCGTTTGACCAAAAGCAAACCCCGCGCTCGCTCGTGGTCTCGCAATCCCCGGTGTGGGACAACTGGCAAGCGGTGCCGAAGGTTGTGCCTCCCAATATGGGCGATGCCCCGGTGGCGCTGACCAAGGGCCCGAAAGACTATTGGATTTTCGGGCTGTATGGGGACAAGAAGCCCTCGAAAGATTTCGCTCCCAAGGAAGCGAAGCTGGAAGGATTCGATGTGCCTCTCCAAACGACCCAGTGGCCGAACCAATTCAATGCCCCCGGCGGACTCAACAAATCCCTCGGTGGCTACCATGCCTGGCAGAGCCGCGACATGGTGAATTGGGTGCACCACGGTCCGGTGGCAGAAAAGCGGACGAGATGGATGACGACCGCCGAGTTCGTGGATGGGAAAGCCTATCTCTATTATGATTTCCCGAATGATGCGGATCCCCACTTGATTATCGACGAGGACCTCACCGACGGGAAGCCCGGCAAGGACATGGGGCTCGTTTTCAAAGATCCGTCCCACGGCTCGGATTGCGCAGTCATTCGAGGCTTGGATGGGAAGTTCCATATGATCTCCGAGGACTGGAGCCCCATTAATGCCAAAGAACACGCCTGGGATTCCCCTCTGGCCAGCCACGCGATCAGCCCGGACGGCCTCGGGAATTTCGCCATGCAGGCGCCCCCTGTGGACCAGCGCACCAAGCCGACCGGCAAGATGGGAACATTCCAGCATCCGCATTGGACCAAGGAGGACCCGGAAAACTACCCGTCGAATGTCGCCGAGTATGAAATCCACGAGCCGGATCAAAACGCCTATGGCGACTGGGCGGCGATCTCGATCGGCGGGCAGTATTATCTCTTTGCCGACTTCGAGCCTGCTGGCGCGAAAAGTCAGAGGGACATGCAGATCGCCCGCTTCACTTCCTCGAACATCAATAAGCCATTCACCTTCTGCGGTAGCTTTGGCAAGGGACACCCGGATCCCGATGTCCTCTTCGCGGAAGGGCGATTCTATCTGCTTAATCAAACCGAGCAGGATTTTGTGAGCCCTGGGCCTTGGGTCGAACGCGTCGAGGCGCGGGTGGGAGTCGATACCGACAAGGATGGCCAAATCAACGAGTGGACGCCTTGGCAGGAGATCCATGAGAAATACGATTACATCCCCGGATTTTCCAAACAGATCGCCAAGGCCCCAGCCGCATTGGATTTGTCCAAATTGCCAGCGGGATATGGATTTCAAATCGAGCTGAAAACGACGGAAACCGCCGAGAACAAGGTCAAACCGATCTTGGACAAGCTCGCCCTCTCGTTTGCCGAATAGAACCAAAAAACGCACGATGATAAGTCATCGACTGAATGTAGGGCAGGCGTCCCGCCTCCCATCGAAAGGTTCCCACCCGCAGGCGGGACGCCTGCGCTACATCGCTATCGTCCTCTCCGCGTGGTTGGCTTGCCTTCCCGCCCGCGCCGCCGCTCCCTACGACGGCTCCTGGGAATCCCTCCAAAAAATGCCGGTTCCGGCATGGTTCGACGATGGGAAGATCGGCATCTTCATTCATTGGGGGCCCTACAGCGTGCTCGGCTACAAAAAAGGCGACCAAGGGTATGCCGAGCAGGTTCCCAAGGCGATCTACGCCGACCCGAAGCATCACGATCCCTTGCTGAAGCAGCGCTTCGGAGCCGCGCCGCCCGAATTTGGCTACAAAGATGTGGTGGATCATTTCAAGGCCGAGAAGTGGGATCCCGAGGCCTGGGCGACGCTCTTTGATGAAGTCGGAGCGAAGTATGTCGTGCTCACCGCCGAGCACCACGATGGCTGGGCGAACTGGGATTCCGACCTCACCCCGTGGAACGCGATGGACAAAGGCCCCAAGCGCGACCTCGTGGGCGAACTCGGCGCCGCCGTCCGCAAACGCGGGCTCAAATACGCGCCGTCCACCCACCGCGAGCGCCACCACATGTATTTCAGCTCGAAAAACTATGTGGCCGATGGCGAGCCGTATCCCGACATCGTCAAGGAGATCGAGCTCAACCCCGAGGCGGCCTCGCTCTACGGCCCCTTCGATTTGGACAAGGCCTTCGCGGACGACTACGTGGCCCGCTGGAAGGAAATCGAAAAAAAATACCAGCCCGATTTTCTTTGGATCGATGACATCCCGCTTTGGACGAGGGACGGGAACAATGTGCTGAAAGGTATCGCAAAGCCCGAGATCCAGTATTTCTACGACCAGCTCCGCCTGATGATCACGGACTTCATGAATCAGGGCGCCGCCCGCGGGCAGGAGGTCTATCTCAACAACAAGGGCGGAAGTGTGAACTGGCCCGAGGGCGTCGGCTGCCGCGAAAAAGACAATCTCCGCCTCGCTCAACTCGGCCCGAAGTGGCAAAGCTGCACGACCTTTGGCACCTCGTTCGGCTACTTGGCGGCGGAGGAGGCAGACGACTACCCGTATACGAAAAAAAATGCCGGCGAGGTGATCCATGAAATGATCGAGGTCGTCAGCCGCAACGGGAATTTCCTGATCAATATCGGCCCGCGCGCTGATGGCACGATCCCCGAGTGGCAGGTCGAGCGGCTGCGCGCCATGGGCGCTTGGCTGAAGATCAACGGCGCGGCGATCTACGGCTCGCGCTACTGGCACACCACCCAGCAAAAGACGGACCACCTCGCCTTCACCACCAACGGAAAGAACCTCTACGCGATCTGCCTGCAGCAGCCGAAACCCTTCACCATCGAGGCCACGAAAGGTTGGACGGCCGCCGATGTGGAATCCGTCCGCCTCCTCGGCTCGGAAGGAAAAGTGGAGTGGGGGATCGATGAAAACGGCCTCCGCATCACTCCTCCCGCGGACCTCGGCGCGTCGAAGCACGCGTGGGCTTTTGAAATCCTCACCACAAAAAATCAGCACCCCCCCGCCGAGTTGGGAAATGCGCTCCAGGAGAAGCGCCAGACGGCGATCCACTCGCCGGACTCCACCGATTACGACAGCGAAAGGAAGAAACCCAAGGCGCCCGAAATCGACCGCCAATGAAAATCCTTTCCATATTGGCAATCGCTCTCGCCCTCGTCGGTTCCACCCTTGGCCATGCGGCAGACAAGGAAATCGGGACCACTCCGCCCGACGCTGCCAACGAACCCGATCTCTCGAAATTCCGCCACACTCCCGAGTCCGAGGCGAGGCTGAACCAGTGGTTCCGCGACGCAAAATTCGGGGCGTTCATCCACTTCGGGCCGTATTCGCCACTCGCCGGGAAATACAAGGACAAGATGGGCGGCGCCTATGCGGAGTGGATTCAGGTGGATGCTGCTATTCCCGCTGAGGAATACCGAAGGGAAGTCGCCAGTCGCTTCAATCCGCAGGAGTTCGACGCCGAGGAGTGGGTGCGGATGTTCAAGGAAAACGGCATGCGTTATGTCGTGATCACTTCGAAGCACCACGACGGCTTCGCCCTCTACGACTCGGCCTGCAGCGATTACGATGTGATGGATGCCTCGCCCTACAAGCGCGACATCATCAAGGAACTCTCCGAGGCCTGTCACAAGCACGGCCTCAAGTTCGGTGTCTATTATTCCCACGCGCAGGATTGGAGCGACCCGGACTCGACGACATTCTTCAATACGCAAAGGCTCCAAGCGCTCCACCCCGATCTGCCTGCCGACCGCAAGCCGGATGTGGACGCCTACATCGACCGCAAGGCCCTGCCGCAGATCAAGGAACTGATGGGAAACTACGACATCGACCTGGTTTGGTTCGATACGCCTTGGGGTTTGAAGCCCGAACAGGCGCGGCGCTTCCATGATGCGGTGAGGGAACTCAATCCCGATTGCGTGATCAACTCACGGGTTCTGTTGGGATCCGCGCTTTTGAAAGAATTCAAACCCGGCACAAATCTCACCCCGGAGTCGTTCGAGGTGTTCGATTATGTCTCGCTCGGCGACAAAGAAATTCCCGGCCTCAAGCTTCCATTCACCACGGAATCGCCCGACAGCGTGAGTTCCTCCTATGGCTACAAGGCCCATGGCGATCACGGCTACCATTCCCTGCAGGAAATGATCCACCGCCTGGTCCACACGGTCTGCGGCGGCGGCAACTACCTCCTCAACTGCGGCCCGATGGGCAATGGCAAGATCGACCCGAAGGCCGTGGAACTCTACGCCGGCCTGGGTGCGTGGCTGCGCGACAATGGCGCATCGATTTTCGACACCCTTCCCAACCCCTTGCCAATCCGGCCGGCTTGGGGTGATGCGTCCCTCTCGAAGGATGGGAAAACCCTCTACCTGCATGTGATGAAATGGCCGAAGGATGGCCAACTCACGGTCGAAGGAGTCATCCCGAAAGTCGCCTCGGCAGCCTTCCTCTCGCCGAAGGCCTCCGACCGCAAAGTGGATTTCACGCAGGATGGCGCCGCCCTGAAAATCTCCCTCACCGGCCAAGCCGTGGACCCGGATGACACGGTCGTCAAAGTCTCCCTGAGCGAAGACTCCACCGATTACGACAGCGAAAAGAAGAAATGAATTCGATGAAATACACGGGTTGCCGAGCGCATCATCGTAGGGCAGGCGTCCCGCCTGCCAGTGAACGGCTTGCGATCGCAGGCGAGACGCCTGCGCTACATATCAAAAATCCCGATTCGCGATTCTTTTTGCATTGGCTCGGTGTCTCCGTCGCCGCATTCATTTTCACTCTTGCCAGCGCCTTTGCGGTTGCTCCATCGAAAGAGGGTGGGGGACAGAAGCCGCCGAACATCATCGTCCTTCTCTGCGATGACCTTGGTTACGGGGATGTGCAATGCCTCAATCCGGAGCGCGGGAAAATTCCGACGCCGCACCTCGATGCGCTCGCCAAGTCGGGCATGGTCTTCACCGACGCCCATTCCGCTTCGTCTGTCTGCACGCCGACACGCTACGGCCTCCTGACCGGGCGCTACCCTTGGCGCGCCGCCCATCAGAAAGGGGTGGTCAAGGGCTTCGCACCGAACTTGATCGCCGCGGATCGCCCCACGGTGGCGACTTTTTTGAAATCCCATGGCTACCACACGGCCATCCTCGGCAAGTGGCATCTCAACTTCCTCTACACCGACCCGCGAACCGGAAAAAATCTTTCCCAAGGCCCCGCCCCGGTCGGCTCGAAAATCCCCGACGGTCCGCTGACCCGTGGCTTCGACGCCTTCCACGGTTTCCACCATGCCGGAGACATGGAGTGCGTGATCGAGGGCGACACGGTGGTCGAGCACGACGCACCCATCCACATGCTCCCGCGCCTGACGCGGAAAGCCGTCGCCTATCTCGACGAGCGTGCGAAGCACAAGGAGACGCCGTTTTTCCTCTACCTCGCTTACGGTTCGCCCCATGAACCCATCGTTCCGAGTCAGGAATGGCAGGGCAAAAGCGGACTGAATGACTACGCCGATTTCGTGATGCAAAACGATGACTCGGTCGGACAAATCCTCGCCGCTCTTGAAAAAAACGGCCAACGCGAGAACACGCTCGTTATTTTTACAGCCGACAACGGCTGCTCCTCCAAGGGCGCGAACATCAAAGAACTCACCAAGCGAGGTCACTTCCCCAGCGCTCAATACCGGGGCTACAAAATGGAACTCTGGGAGGGCGGCCACCGCGTGCCGTTCCTCGCGAGTTGGCCTGCGCGCATCCAGACGGGAACGACAAACAACAGCACCATTTGCCTGAATGACCTCTTCGCCACCTGCGCGGAATTGCTCGGCGCCAAGCCCCCGGCCAACAGCTGCGAGGACAGCGTGAGTTTTCTCCCGGCTTTCCAAAACCAACCCATCCCAAGCACTCGCGCGGGAATTGTGCATCACTCGGTGAGCGGATTTTTCTCCTATCGGCTGGGTGATTGGAAACTCCTGCTCGCACGGGATGGAGGCGCGCAATCGGAGAGAAAACTTTCTTCAAAATCAAAACTCCCCGAGGCCCAGCTCTACGATCTCTCCAAGGATCCCGGCGAGACCACCAACCTGTTTGCGGCGAATCCCGAGAAGGCGAAGGAACTCCTCGCCGCCCTCGAAAAAGATGTCCTTCGCGGTCGAAGCACGGATGGCCCCGAGTCCGCCAACGACACCCAGGAGATCGTGATTTGGAAATCACCAGCACCCAGAAAAACCACTCTCACCAACCCAAATAAAACATGATGAAACGCACCCTGCTCGTCTTCGCCATCACCCTGGCCATTCCCGCCCACGCTGCAGAAATCCATGTCTCGCCGTCGGGCAACGACACGAACGATGGGTCCTCGGGCAGTCCGTTGAAAACAATCCAAGCCGCGGCGAACAAGGCCCAGCCTGGCGACACGGTCACCGTGCACGCGGGCACCTACCGCGAGGAGATCAATCCGCCGCGCGGAGGAGTCGAGGGCAAGCCGATCGTCTTTCAGGCGGCTCCCGGGGAGAAGGTCGTGATCAAGGGATCGGAGATCGTCACCGGTTGGAAAAAGCTCGAGGGCGATGTGTGGGAACTCACCTTGCCGAATTCGTTTTTCGGAAAATTCAATCCCTTCAGCGACCTCATCAAAGGCGATTGGTATGAGGCGCTACAGAGATATCACACGGGGGCCGTGTATTTGAACGGACACTGGCTGAAGCAGGCTGGGGTGAAATCCATGGTGATCGGCAAGGACAATGCGGACCAAGGCCCGGAGGAGTTAATGAATATCCTCTCCCTGCAGGTGCTGGGCCAGAAGCCTGTGATGGCCGTTAAGCGTTCGAATCAGAAAAGCGATGCCGCCGTGGTCGATGTGCCCGGTGCTCAGCCCTGCCTCGGGCGATTAAAGGATGGCGACTGGCTGGAGTTCGATGCAGTGGATTTCGGCGAGAATCCCAAGAGGCTGTTCTTGAAGGCTGGATCGCCGAACAGTGGAGGGATTGTGGAAGTCCGCAAAGGGGCCGTCGATGGGCCGATGCTGAGCAAATTCCAGGTTGGGATTACGGCGGAGTGGACCCATTTCCAAGACTACAGGGCACTGATCAATTCGCCCCTCTCGGGGCCGCAAAAAATCGTCCTGGTCTTTAAGGCCTATCCGAAACCGCCCGTGAAGGAAGGCGCGCCAGGTTTTTGGTTCGCCGAGGTGGATGAGAAAAACACAACCCTCGTGGCCCAGTTCAAAGGAGTGGATCCGAACAAAGAGCAGGTCGAAATCAATGTGCGGCAGGCGGTGTTCTACCCGCGCCAGACCGGGCGGAATTTCATCACCGTGCGCGGCTTCACACTCGAGCAGGCTGCCACGCCGTGGGCCCCGCCGACCGCCGAGCAGATCGGCCTCATCGGCACCAACTGGTCCAAGGGTTGGATCATCGAGAACAACACGATCCAATACTCCACCTGCACGGGCGTGACGCTCGGAAAGCACGGCGATGAGTTCGACAACACCAAGGACTATCGCCGCGCCATTCCCATCGCGGTGGAAAAATTCGGATGGAAGCGCGGGAACATCGGCCACCACCTGGTCCGGAACAACCACATCCAGCATTGCGGGCAGGCGGGCATCGTCGGAAGCCTGGGGGGCGCGTTCTCGGAGATTCGCGGCAATGAAATCCACGAAATCCGGCAAAACCACCAATACGGCGGATGCGAAACCGCCGGCATCAAGCTCCACGGCGCGGTGGACACCCTCATCGCCGACAACCACATTTACCGGTGCGAGCACTGGGGCGGCATCTGGATCGACTGGATGGGCCAAGGCGTGCGCGTCACGGGAAACCTCCTTCACGACAACAGCCAGGACCTCATGTTCGAGGTCAACCTCGGGCCTCAGGTCGCAGACAACAACCTGATGCTTTCGAAAACGCGCGTCACCGAGGCCAGTTCCGGCGGCGCGTATGTCTACAACCTCTGGACCGACTCCATCACGATCTGGGCGGACATCGAGGGGCGCACCACGCCGTTCTTCAAGCCCCACAGCCTCGACATCATCGCCAACGCGGCCGTGGACCAGAATGACGACCATTTCTACAACAACCTGTTCGTCGGACCGAAGGGCCTCTCCGCCTACGACGAATTCCAATTAAAAATCAAGGCGGCCGGGAATGTGTATCTGAAGGGTGCGCGACCCTCCGCGAGCGACACCGACGCGGTCGAGGCCAAGGAGTTCAACCCCGAGATCAAACTCACGAACGAAGACGGCCAGTGGTGGCTGGAGATGAAGGTGGATCCCGCCTGGATGACTGCGCCCAAGCGCCCGGTGGTGAACTCCGCCCTCCTCGGCAAAGCCAGCATCTCCGGCGCGGCCTTCGAAAACCCAGATGGAACGCCTCTCTTGATCGACACCGATTACTTCGGCAACAAGCGCACCGGCGACAACCCCACACCCGGCCCCTTCGCATGGGACGGACAATCCAACATCCGCATCAAGGTCTGGCCAAAAAAATAAGCCGTGTTGAACCCAAATCTGGAAAAATTAACCACAGAGGACACAGAGGACACAGAGTGTTTATGAATTGCACCAAATCGGGAGGGATTCTTTTGTCCGAGCCAGCGCTTTCAAAAGCCGGTCCTGTCTAAAAAATCCGTTCTCCATTTCAATCCAACCCTCACCAAAACCCACTCCCTATGATCCAACGCACTCTGACCCTGCTCGGCCTCGGCATCGCTCTGGCCATTCCCACCCACGCCGCACCGGCCAAGCCGAACATCCTTTTCATTCTCACCGATGACCAAGGTTACGGGGATTGGAGCACCAATGGCCATCCGCTCCTGAAGACGCCGCATGTGGACAAACTCGCCGCCGAGAGTGTGCGGTTGGAGAATTTCTATGTGAGCCCCTCGTGCTCACCCACGCGGGCGGCTTTGATGACCGGCATGCATGAGTTCCGAAATGGGGTCACGCACACGCAGTCGCCCCGCGAGAAACTCTGGAATGGCGCGACCGTGTTGCCGCAGTTGCTCGCGACAGCGGGATACCGAAACGGCTTCATCGGCAAGTGGCACCTCGGTAACGCCGGGGAATACAATCCCGCCAACCGCGGATTCGACTGGGGCTCGACCAATCAAGGCGGGCCGCGCGGACTCTTCAACCCCACGATGATCCGCAACGGGGAGCCCTCCCAGGGCTCCGGATACCGCGAGGACATCTTTTTCGATGATGCGATGCAGTTCATCTCCGAAACCAAAGACCAACCCTGGTTCCTCTACCTCTCGACCTACTCGCCCCACACCGACCTCGGCGCGCCCGAGGAATTCGTCGCACCCTTCCGAGGCAAAGTCACCGACAATCAAGCCAAGTTTCTCGGGATGGTCGCCAACCTCGATTACAACATCGGCCGCCTGATGGCGTTTTTGAAAGAGAAGGCTCTGGATGAAAAGACGATCGTCATCCTGATGTCCGACAACGGCCAGACCTGGGGGCTCGATGTCTACAATGCCAACATGCGCGGTTGCAAAGCCACCGTCTGGCAAGGCGGCACGCGCACTTTTTCCTACTGGCGCTGGACCGGCCACTGGCCCGCGCATCAAGTGGACAACCTCACCGCCCACCTCGATGTCCTCCCGACCCTTTGCGCGGTGGCGGGCGCGAAGATTCCCGCCGATCTGCAGCCACAACTCGATGGCTTCAATCTCCTGCCCGTCCTCGAAGCCAAAGACCCGATCGCCTGGCACGACGACCGACTGCTTTTTCAACATGTCGCCCGCTGGCCCGGCGGCATGGCGGCGGATCACAAGTATGCGATGGCCGGCGTGCGACAGGGGAATTACCTGCTCGTGAGCAGCCGCCCCTGTGACAATCCGAAATGCAACAATGAGACCCAAGGCTACCAGTGCCAAACCCTCCGAGGCGTCGCGGCAGGCGGAACGGGTTCAAATTACACCAAGGAAAATGCTCAATTCCACTGGGGCGTGACTCCGAAGGGGAAATGGGCACTTTTCGATGTGAAAAAAGACCCCGGCTGCCAGAACGACCTGGCCGACTCCGAGGCCCCGCGAGTGAAGGAAATGACGGCCGCCTATGATACTTGGTGGGACGCCGTTTATCCCGTGATGGTCGAGCGCGGCGGCGACGCCGAACTCGCGTCGGTCAAGCAAGCAAATCAGCCTGCGGAATAAAAATCTTATTAACCACAGAGGACACAGAGACCACAGAGATGGAGTTGATTGCAAAAATCGAGGTGTTTGAAATGCTCTCACGAGAGTGCATTCACCCCCCTTGCTTTTCCTCCGTGCTCTCTGTGCGCTCTGTGGTCAATCCCTCTCCAATCTCCCTCAGAACCAAACCAACAAACCAAACCAAACCCAGATGAAAATAAACACAACACTCGCGACCATCGTCGCTGTCACCCTCATGGGATCCGCTCTCTGCCACGCGCAGGAAGACAAGAGGCAGATACAATTCAACAAACTCGACGCCGATAAAAGCGGAACGCTTACTTTGGCGGAATACACATCCAAAGCCAAAGGTCCGGAAAGAGAAGCGGCGTTTACTGCGCGTGATACCGACAAGGACGGTTCTCTGACCTTGGTAGAGTTTTCCACGGCGCCTGCCAAAAAATAAGTCGCGGAATAACCCGTTAGTTAGAATCCCACATGTGGCGCGGGCTCGAGCCCGCGCCACATTTCCTAAATAAAAAATGAAATTGATCAAAACACCTTCCATCCTGTTTTTAGCGCTTTTCGCGGGTTTGTCCCCCTCATGCAAAAAAGTTGAGGTAACGCCCCCAACTCCCACGGTGCAGGTTCAAGAAGCGCCCTCCGCTCCCACGGCGCAGGTTGCAGAGGAGCCCTCCGTTCCGGCACCCAACCACCTGCCCGAGTTCTCGTGGGACCGCGTGCCGCTCTACATGCATATTCGCAAAGCCAAAAATTTTACGCAGGATGAGATCAAGTATCTGGCGACTTTTCCCTTGGTGACTTTTGAAAAGACTACAGGCTCCGAGACTTATCAATCCACCGAGGACGGCACGCTGGCCGCGGCCAAAGCGGTGAAGGAGATCAACCCCTCCACAAAGGTTTTATACTACCGCAATGTCATCGTGCACTGGGGCACCTACAAGACCAACGCGGAGATCGATAAAATGCCTGGGGCTTTCCTTGTTGGTAAGGAGGGAAAAACCAAGCTGAATTGGGGTAAGACCGAAGCCTACGACTTGACCAACCCTCAGTTCCGGGAGTTGTGGGTCGGCAATGTCAAACAATTGTGCGCCGATCCCTTGATCGATGGGGTGTTTCTGGATGGAATCGTCAAGGTGTTGTCGCTCGGTTACTTGGTTCGAGACATCGGGAAAGAGGGAAAGGCCGCCTTGGTCGAAGGCTACAAGACCATGATGACTGAAACAAGGCAGGCCATCGGGCCAGACAAGATCATGCTCGCCAATGTCCTACGGGTGGGAATCCCGGATAACGGGCTGGAGGCGATCAAGCAATTCGACGGCTCCTACCTCGAGCACTTTGAAACATTCGGGGAAAAAGTCGCGAGTAGAAATTATTTAGCCCGATCGATCGAGACTTTTCAGAAAGCGGCCCGTGAGGGTTACATGATCGCCATGACCGTAGGACTCGGCGAAATGAACACCGAAGAGGGTGAACGGAATCTTCATAAAACGGACGAAATCCGCAAGGGGCTTGGTGAAAATGAGGATTACAACAAGCGTTTCAATTATCTCCTCTCGCTGTTTCTTGTTTGTGCCGAGAAACATAGTTATTTCCTCGCCCACGATGGCTATCACGCCTTCAAGAAAAACAAAGTCTGGATGACACGACCCGCGGAGTTCGACCGACCCTTGGGTCCACCGAAAGGCCCCGCAGTCCAAGACGGCTACATCTACACCCGGGAATTCGCCCACGCCAAAGTGCGCGTGGATATCGAGAGCGAAGTCGGCGAGATCGAGTGGATCGAACCCGAGAAGCCCTAATCGGAATTTTAATCACATCCCAAAAATCCATCTTATGAAAAAAATCCTGACCCTTTTAATTCTGGCCGGCGCCGCCCATCTGCACGGCGCCGCCGAGCCCGCAAAAACAACCAAGCCGAACATCCTGTTCATCATCACCGATGACCAAGGCTACGGCGACTGGAGCACGAACGGCCACCCGCTCCTCAAGACGCCGCATGCCGACAAACTCGCCGCCGAGAGCGTGCGGCTCGAGAATTTCTATGTGAGTGCCTCCTGCTCGCCCACGCGGGCGGCGTTGCTCACTGGCATGCATGAATTCCGCAGCGGAGTCACCCACACGCAACATCCCCGCGTGAGCCTCCCGCATGACACCACCACCCTGCCGGAACTGCTCCTCACGGCGGGATACCGCACGGGCTTCGTAGGCAAATGGCATCTTGGAGCCCCCCCGTCGGGGCATGGTTTTGAGTGGTGCTCCTCCAACATGGGCGGCCCCTTTGAGCACTTCGATCCGATGATGGTTCGCAATGGCGAGAAAACCAAAGAGACCGGCTACCGCGAGGACATCTACTTCAACGACGCGATGAATTTCATCACGGAGACCAAGGACAAGCCGTGGTTCATGTATCTCTCCACCTACTCGCCCCACGATCCGCTCAAAGCGCCCGAGGAATTTGTGGCCCCCTTCCGAGGGAAGGTCACCGAGGAACAAGCCCAGTATCTCGGGATGGTCGCCAACCTCGACTACAACATCGGCCGCATCATGGCGTTTCTGAAAGAGAAGAACCTCGATGAAAACACCATCGTCGTGCTCATCTCCGACAACGGCCAGACCTACGGCCTCGATGTTTACAACGCCAACATGCGCGGTTGCAAAGCGACCATCTGGGAAGGTGGAGTTCGCACCTTTTCCTACTGGCGCTGGACCGGCCACTGGCCGCCGCACCAGGTAGACAACCTCAGCGCGCACATCGATGTCCTCCCGACCCTGTGCGCGGCGGCGGGTGCTAAGATCCCTGAGGCTCTCCAACCGGAGATCGAAGGATTCAACCTCCTACCTGTCCTCGAAGCCAAAGGCCCGATCGCCTGGCACGACGACCGGTTTCTCTACCAGCATGTCGCCCGCTGGCCGGGAGGCATGGCCGCCGACCACAAATACGCCATGGCCGGGGTGCGCCAAGGGAACTACCTCCTCGTGCGCAGTCGTCCCTGCGACAATCCGAATTGCGAAGAGGCCAATGGCATGCAATGCGATACCCTCCGGAGCATCGAAGCGGGAAGCAAAAGCGCGACTTACACCGCAGAAAATGCCCAATACCACTGGGGTGTGACCCCTCCCGGACGCTGGGCCCTCTTCGAGGTGAAAAAAGACCCCGGCTGCCTGAACGATCTCGCCGCCGCCGAACCCGAACGCGTGGCGACGATGGGCGCGGCCTATGACAAATGGTGGGATGCCACCTACCCCGTCATGGTCCAGCGCGGCGGAGATGCCGAAATCGTCTGGAGCAGGGTCCAAACCGATTTGATAAACAAGAAAAAGGCCGCAAAGGCCGCCAAAGCCGCCGAAGCGGCCAAAGCTGAACAAGAGAAAAAAGCCGACCAGTAAGCCCAACCCCCCAACAACCACCATGATCAAACGCACCCTCCTCGGTCTCAGCCTCGCTCTGGCGATTCCCGCCCACGCGGCACCTCCGCCGAACATCGTGCTCATGCTCACCGACGATCTCGGTTGGCAGGATGTGAAGTGCTACGACATCGACGCGCCGAGCCCGATGGAGACTCCGAACATCGACGCGCTCGCGAAGCGCGGCGTTCTCTTCCGCCACGGATATTCCCCTGCGCCCAGCTGCACCCCGAGCCGTTGCGCGATCATGAGCGGCAACCATCCTGCCCGCGCCCAGACGACCCATGTCAGCGGCGGCAAACCACCCGGGGCGAATAAAAACCATAGAATGATCACGCCGTGGTTCAGCGGACGCATGCCGGCGAACGAACAGACGATTGCCAGAACGCTCCGCGAAAACGGCTACGCCACCGGACACACCGGAAAGTGGCACATGGCGGCTTCCCATGATGGGTTTCCGGGTGCGTTGGACCAAGGGTTTGATTTCACCACAGGTGGCCGCGGAGTCACGCAGGGCATGGGCGACCGCCTCCAAAACTTCGCCACCGACCAGCCCGGCGATCCCTACCGTCTGGATGCCGAAGGCTTCCCTACCGATTCTGTGACCGTTGACGCGTTGAAGTTCATGGAGACGAACAAGGCCAAGCCGTTCTTCCTCTACTACGCGACCTGGCTCGTTCACAATCCCATCCATTCGCGCAGCAAGGCGCTCCTCGACAAATACGCCCAAAAGCTCGGAGTCGATCCGGCCAATCCCAAAGATTGGTCGACCGAAGAAGGACAGAAGAACCCCTTCTACTGCGCCATGGTGGAAACGCTCGACCACTATGTCGGCCAGCTCGTCACATTCCTCGAAACCACCGACGACCCGCGTAATCCCGGCCACAAGCTGATCGACAACACCTACATTTTCTTCACTTCCGACAACGGCGGTGCGGAAGGCGGGCGCGGCGAAGGGGAATGCTTTACCGACAACGCCCCGCTGGTTGGAGGCAAAACCTGGGTGCGCGAGGGTGGTGTGCGTGTGCCGTTCCTCGTCGCCGGACCAGGCATTCCCGCCGGCAAAGAAAGTGATGTCATGGTCAACGGCCTGGATTTTTATCCCACCATTCTTTCGATGGCGGGGGTCAAGAAGCCCGAGGGGAAAAACCTCGATGGCGCCAATCTCCTGCCATTGCTCACCGGGGCGGTGGAGGATTCCGCACTCGTGCTCGACCAAAACGGCAAGCAGCGCACGGACATGATGTGGCACTACCCGCACGGCAAGAACCAGAGCACGATCCGCTCGGGGGATTTCAAACTCATCCGCAACTACGACACCGATAGCGGAAAACCGCCGGCGCTCGAACTCTACCAACTCGTGGATACCAAAGACGGCAAGTCGGCGCGCGTGGATATCGAGGAGGCGAAAAACCTCGCTGCGGAACAGCCTGAGAAGGCCGCCGAGCTGGATACCCGCCTCACCGAAATCCTCACCGAGATGAAGGCGAGCCTGCCCTACTGGAATCCCAACTGCCAAAAAACTCCTGTCACCAACCATGAGAAAGTGCCCGCCGTCACCGGGCATACGGTGGATGGCCAAACGGTCACCGCAAACTACAAGGAAAACGGCGCCCGCGTCGTCCGCGCGGATTTGATCTACGCGATCCCATCTGCCGGAAAGCGCGGCAAAGCGAGCCAAGAGTGGTTCCGCGCGTTCGCCGAGATCGAGAATGGTCAACTCAAGGGCGCCCTCCCGCCGGAGGCCACCCACATCTACATCAACCTCATCGATGAAAATCATTTCATGGTGAACTACCCACAATCCGGCGGCGCGATTCCGCTCGGCGTTGCGGTCCAGTAAGCTCAAGAACTCAACAACCACCATGATCAAACGCACCCTCCTCGGTCTCAGCCTCGCTCTGGCCATTCCCGCCCACGCCGCACCCGCTCCGAACATCGTTCTCATGCTCATCGACGACCTCGGTTGGCAGGAGATGAAATGCTACGACATCGACGCGCCGAGTCCGGCGGATACTCCGAATATGGACGCTCTCGCCAAGCGCGGCATTCTCTTTCGCCACGGCTACTCCCCCGCGCCGAGTTGCACGCCGAGCCGATGTGCGATCATGAGCGGCAACCATCCTGCCCGCGCCCAGACCACTTGTGTCGCGGGTGGCAAGGCGCCGGAGGCCAAGCCCAACAAAAAAATGATCACGCCGTGGTTCAGAGGCGGCATGCCAGCCAACGAACAGACAATTGCCAGAACGCTCCGCGAAAACGGCTACAAAACCGGACACGCCGGAAAGTGGCATATGGGTGCGGGTCCGATAGACCAAGGGTTTGATTTCACCACCTACGAAGATGCCTCCAACCGCCGAGGAGTCGCGAAGGGCATGGGCGACCGCCTCCAAAACTTTGCCACCGACCAGCCCGGCGATCCCTTCCGCCTCGATGCCGAGGGCTTCCCCACCGATTCTGTGACCGTTGGCGCGTTGAAGTTCATGGAGACGAACAAAGACAAGCCATTCTTCCTCTACTACGCGACCTGGCTCGTTCATACACCCATCCAGTCCCGCAGCAAGGCGCTCCTCGACAAATACTGCCAAAGGCTCGGCGTCGATCCGGCCAACCGCAAAGAGTGGCCGGTCGGTGTAGGTCAGAAAAACCCTTTCTTCTGCGCCATGGTGGAAACGCTCGACCACTATGTCGGCCAGCTCGTCACATTCCTCGAAACCACTGATGACCCGCGTAACCCGGGCCACAAGCTCATCGACAACACCTATATCTTATTCACGTCCGACAACGGCGGTGTGGAAGGAAGCAAGGGTGAAGGCGTCAGTGACAATGCGCCCCTCGACAAAGGCAAGACCTCGCCGCGCGAAGGCGGTGTGCGCGTGCCATTCCTCGTCGCCGGCCCGGGCATTCCCGCTGGCAAGGAAAGCGATGTCGTGGTCAACGGCCTGGATTTTTATCCCACCATTCTTTCGATGGCCGGGGTCAAGAAACCCGAGGGGAAAAACCTTGATGGAGCGGATCTCCTGCCATTGCTCACCGGGGCGGTGGAGGATTCCTCACTCGTTCTCGATCAAAATGGCAAGCCGCGCACGGAGATGATTTGGCACTATCCTCATGGCTCCATGCAAAGCACGATCCGCGCGGGGGATTTCAAACTCATCCGCAACTACAACACCGATAGCGGAAAACCTCCGGCGCTCGAGCTTTACCGCCTCGTTGACACCAAAGACGGCAAGTCGGCGCGCGTGGATATCGAGGAGGCAAAAAACCTCGCTGCAGAACAGCCTGAGAAAGCCGCCGAGCTGGATGCCCGCCTTACCGAAATCCTCACCGAGATGAAGGCGAGCCTGCCCTACTGGAATCCCACCTGCCAATCCCCGGTCACCAACCATGAGAAAGTGCCCGCCGTCACCGGGCATACGGTGGATGGCCAAACGGTCACCGCGACCTTCCAGGAAAACGGCGCCCGCGTCGTCCGCGCGGATGCGATTTACACCACAAAAGACAGCGGAGGACAGTGGTTCCGCATGATCGGCGAGGTGGAGAACGGCACGGCCAAGCTCACCTTGCCGCCAGAGGCCACCGAAACCTTCATCAATCTCATCGATGAAAACAATTTCATGGTGAGCTATCCCCAAGCAGCCGCTGCCAAGGCCGAGGGTGGGGGAGACGGTGAAGAGGGCGGCGGCGCAGCGGTCGGCGGCGCGATTCCTCTCGCCGTCACCGTCAAGGGATCCGCTCCGTCCCACGCGCAGGAAGACAAGAAGGAGATACAATTCAACAAACTCGACGCCGATAAAAGCGGAACGCTCACTATGGCGGAATACACTTCCATAGCCAAAGGTCCCGAAAGAGAAGCGAATTTTACTCTTCGTGATGTCGACAAGGACGGTTCTCTGACCTTGTTAGAGTTTTCCACGCCGCCTGCCAAAAAAGTCGCGGAATAACACCAATGTCTCTCCGAAATGCGACGAACGGAGGTTTTAATGTAGGTCAGGCGTCTCGCCTGACATCGAAAGACCATCGCCCGCAGGCGGGACGCCTGCGCTACATTCCAAATTCTTAATCGCTCCATGAAAAAACTCCTCACGCTCCTCGCATCCCTCGCGCTTTCCTTGCCCGCCGTCCGCGCGGATGTGGTTTTGCCGTCGATTATTTCGAACGGCATGGTGCTCCAGCGCGGGGTGAAGGCTCCGGTCTGGGGCTGGGCCGATGCCGGGGAGGAGGTCACGGTCGAATTTGGAGGACAGGTCAAAAAAGCCATGCCTGGTCCCAACCGCAAGTGGATGGTGGAACTCGATCCGCTGGAGGCGTCCGCCACGCCTCGAAGCATGACGATTTCCGGGAAAAACAAGATTCTCCTCGAGAACATCCTCGTGGGTGAGGTCTGGATCGCTTCGGGCCAGTCGAATATGGATTGGTCCTTCGACAGAATCGCCCCGGCGGAGCGGGAGTTTGCGGAAAGCCAGAAGGGAAATTCTCTCGTCCGTGCCTTCCATGTTTACAAGAACCTCAAGGCCGGAATTCCGATGGATGACACCTTGGGAGTGTGGAAAGATGCCACGCAGATGGTTACCCCGCCCAACACCTCGTCGGCGGTCGGTTTTTTCTTCGCGCTGGATCTGGCCAAGTCGCTCGGAATTCCTGTGGCGATTCTTGATGTGAACTGGGGTGGGACAAGGATTGAATGCTTTCTGGCTCCCGAGGGGTATCAGGCTGCCGGGTTGCCTTTCAAAGAACCCGACCTCAGCGTATCCAGAAGCCCCCAAGCCCCCCCAAACGCCATCAAGACGGCCGCGAATGCCCCCCGCAATCAATATGGCAATGCGGAAAATTTCATCTACAACGCCATGGTGGCCCCCCTCGCTCCCTACGCGGTTCGAGGCACGATCTGGTATCAGGGCGAATCCAATCGGGGTTCGGAAGACTACCTCAAGAAACTCCAAGCCCTCTCGGCAGGATGGTCGCAGGTTTTTCGTGTGAAGAATATGCCGTTTCTCTTGGTGCAAATCGCCCCCTACGACTATGTGTCTTCCGCCATCTCCAAAGGCAAGCCTCCCACCAGCGCGAGTCTTCTTTCGGACACGGTTTGGGCGGCTCAATATCAGGCGGCCGACACGATCCCCGGAGTCGCCGTGGTCCCCATCCACGACACGAATATCGATATCAAGAATGTTCATCCCAAGCACAAGCGCACCGTCGGGGAGCGTCTCGCCGCCGCCGCCCTTAAGAACCAGTATAAAAAAGAGGGCGTGGTTGGATCGGCCCCGCGCTTCCAATCCGCCACCCGGGAGGGATCGAAGGCGGTCGTTTCCTTCAGCGGCATTTTGAACGGCTTGACCACCAGCGATGGACAGGCCCCATCGTGGTTCGAGCTTTCGAGCGATGGTGCGACCTTTGTTCCCGCCCAGGCGGAACTCAAGGCGAACACCGTGCTTGTCTCCGCCGAGGCGATCCCCGAGCCGAAATTTGTCCGCATGGGCTGGTGCGACATCGCCATTCCGAACCTCAAGGACAAGGACGCCTGGCCGGCCTTCGCCTTCCCGTCCCAGCCAGTGACGCAGCCATAGCAACGAGAGAATTTAAACCATGAAAATAGCACTACTTACCCTCTGTATCGGCGCCTCCACCTTGTCTCTCCCCCAGGCGACCCTGGCCGAGCAGCCTGCCATTTCCCAGACAGCAACCGCCCCGAAACCTATGATCGTCGCCCACCGGGGGTCTTCCGCACAGGCTCCAGAAAACACCCTGCCCGCATTCCAACTGGCTTGGGAGCAAGGGGCCGATGCTATCGAAGGCGATTTCCAGCTAACCAAGGACGGGCACATCATCTGTTTTCATGACAAGGACACGAAGCGCATCGCCGGGCAGCCACTGACCGTCGCCAACGCCACCTTGGAGGAGTTGCGCCAACTCGATGTGGGCAGCATTCAGCCCCAAGCCTCCGAGCGCGAACTCCACGCCTGGAGCGCCGACAAATTCCAAGGCACCCGCATGCCGACGATTGCCGAAGTTTTTGCCACCGTGCCTGCGGGAAAGAAAATGTTCATCGAAATCAAGTGCGGCCCCGAAATCATCGATCCCCTCCTGCGTGAACTTGGCGCCAGCGGGTTGACGCCCGAGCAGGTCGTGGTCATTTGCTTCGATAGTGCGTTGCTCAAATCCCTCAAAGAGCGCGACCCGAAATGGCAGACCGCCTGGCTTTGCTCCTTCGAAAAAAGAGCCAACGGCAAGCCGAGCCAAGCCCCGGCAAAAGTCCTGAAAACCTTAAAGGAGATGCGCGCCCTTGCCCTCATGTCCGGGCGAGGGGATGTGGACAAGGGTCTGCTCGATCAAATCCGAGCCGCCGGCATCGAGCACTATGTCTGGACGATCAACGATCCGAAACTCGGCCCCACCTACAAGGCCCAAGGCGTGGACGCCATCATCACCGATCTGCCCGCAGAAATGCGCGCCGCTTTAAACACACCAGCCAACCCAGGATTAAAATGAATCTCTCCAGGGTTGTGGATTTTCGAAGGCGCTTAAGTAGGTCAGGCGTCTCGCCTGACATCGAACGACTTGAGCCCGCGGGCCTCCGACTTGGAGCCTACGGATCGGAGAGACGCCAGTGCCCCTCTCCCTTCTAAAAAACCAAAAAGATTGTTTTGGTTTTCGTTATTCCCAAAATCATTCGCCCTTGTCACTTTTTCGCCCCTTTTTGCGGCAATAATTCTTACCAAATCTAGGAAAAAAACTACTCTCGCTCTGGCCAAACAGACTCTCATGATGAAATCGAAAAAACAACATGTAGGGCAGGTGTCCCGCCTGCCATTGAACTGGACCACTCGTCTGCGGGAGGTCCGCGCTACATTTCGGAAATCCCCAATCCTTTTGCTTTTGGTTTTGGCCATGGCTTCGGCCAGTGGCATCGCGTCAGCAAAGGATCTTCATGTCGGAGCCGACCACCCGCTGAAAACCATCTCGGCGGCGGCGGAACTCGCGCAACCGGGGGATACCATCACCGTTCACGAGGGAATCTACCGCGAGGAGATCAACCCGCCGCGCGGCGGAACCTCGGACGCCGAGCGCATCGTTTACACGGCCGCGCCGGGCGCGAAGGTCGTCATCAAGGGCTCGGAACCCGTCAAGGGCTGGACGCGTGTGCAAAACGACACTTGGAAGGTCACGCTGCCGAACAGCTTCTTTGGCAATTTCAATCCCTACTCCGACCTGATCCGCGGGAATTGGTTCCAAGCCAAAGGCCGCACCCACCACACGGGGGCGGTTTACATCGATGGGCACTGGCTCATGGAGGCCCCAAATAAAGACCTGGTGCTCAAGCCGGCGGGAACGACATGGAAAAGCAAGGCCCAGCCCGGTGCCAATCTCCTGAACATCGCCTGGCTGCAGCCGGTGGGAAATCCCAACGGCAAGGTCCTGGCAACCTCCGCCAAAAGCCGCAAGGGAACCAGGAATGTAGCCGCAGCAGAAGTCGGGCAGGCCGTTGGCCACATCAAAAACGGAAACTGCCTGGAGTTCGAGGGGGTCGATTGCGGAAGCGAGAGCTACGAAATCGCTTTCCATGTCGCCTCGGAGGGTTCCTCCAAACTGGAAATCCGGAAAGACAACATCGACGGCGAGGTTTTGGGCACTGGCATCATCCCGGCTACGGGGGGATGGGATCAGTGGAAAACCGTG
The DNA here is from genome assembly GCA_044375555.1 of Terrimicrobiaceae bacterium. Taxonomy (GTDB): domain Bacteria; phylum Verrucomicrobiota; class Verrucomicrobiia; order Chthoniobacterales; family Terrimicrobiaceae; genus UBA967. The sequence goes on along the minus strand of JBILML010000024.1, from coordinate 20,433 downwards.
AAAGTGGGCACCAATGTCCTGACCGGCGTGAACAATTTTGCGGTGGTCTTCAAAAACGACGATACGACGAACGCGGAAGAGGTGTTCGACTACCGGGGCCTGTATGAATCCTGCCTCTGGTTCGGCGAGGTGGACGACAAAAACACGACGATTTACGCCCAGTTCAAGGATCTCGATCCGAACACACGCGACACCGAGATCAATGTGCGGCAGGCGGTTTTCTATCCTCGCAAAACCGGGCGCAATTACATCACCGTGCGCGGCTTCACCATGATGCACGCCGCCACCAACTGGGCGCCCCCTACGGCCGAGCAGGTCGGGTTGATCGGCACGCACTGGAGCAAGGGTTGGATCATTGAAAACAATACCATCAGCCACTCGAAATGCGTGGGAATCACTCTCGGCAAATACGGCGATGAATTCGACAACGGGCCCGCGACAGCCAACGCCTACAATGAAACCATCAAGCGTGCGATGAAGAATGGTTGGAACAAGGAGACGGTCGGCAGCCATGTGGTGCGCAACAACACCGTGACGCACTGCGAGCAGGCCGGCATCGTGGGCAGCCTCGGGTGCATTTTCAGCACAGTGGAGGGCAACGAATTTCGTCACATCCACACCCGCAAGGTCTTCAGCGGCGCGGAAGTGGCCGCGATCAAATTCCACGCGCCGATCGATATGGTGATCAAGGACAACCTAGTCCGCCAATCCGGAGGCTACGGGCTGCTTTGGTTGGACTGGATGACGCAGGGAACCAGGGTTTCCGGGAACCTGTTCTTCGACAACCTCGACGCGAATGTCTTCATTGAGGTTAATCACGGCCCGTATCTGCTGGATAACAATATTTTCCTCGGATCAAACTTCAAGAATTGGTCCCAAGGCGGGGCGTATTGCTACAACATCCTCCCCGGCGCGATCACCGTGAGTCCGCAGACACGGGAGACCCCCTATCACCCACCGCACTCCACCGAAGTGCTGGGACTCTCCAGCATCGCCGGCGGGGACGACCGGTATCTCAATAATCTCATGACGCAGCCGAACGCCTTCGACTCGATCAAAAAAACGATCAAAAACATGGTCGTGGAAGGCAACCAGCCGGTGCAATCCGCCAAAATCCTCGAGAAAGCCGACGGAATTTACCTCTCGTTCGAGTTGCCGGAAACACAGCCCACGCAGCCTGTCACCGCCGAACGCCTCGGCAAAACGCTTGTTTCAAAAGCCACCTTTGCAAATCCCGACGGCACGCCGATGAAGATCGACACCGACTACTTCGGCAAGCCCCGCGATCCTGCGAATCCGGGAGCCGGCCCCTTCGCCGGGCTGAAACCAGGAAAGCACGAAATCAAGGTCTGGCCGAAAGGCAACCAACAGTAATAACCAAGCTGTGAATCATAAAAATACCCTGAACCCCACCTGTCTGCGCTCCCTTGCCGCATGTGTCGCCTGCCTTTTGCTCGGCTTCCCCGCTCCCGGGCGTGCCGCTGAATCTGCGCCCGACGCACAATCTGCTCTGCCATTCCGCGATCCCGACCTGCCTGTGGCGCAGCGTGTGGAGGATTTGATCGGCCGCTTCACTGTGGAGGAAAAAATCTCCCAGCTGATGATGACGAGCCCTGCCATTCCCCGACTCGACATTCCCGAGTATGATTGGTGGAACGAGGCTCTGCACGGCGTGGCGCGAAATGGAATCGCCACCGTATTCCCCCAAGCCATCGGTTTCGCGGCTACTTGGAATCCCGAACTCATCCAACGCATGGCGGACGCCATTGCCACGGAGGCTCGCGCCAAGAACAACGAGGCCATTACAAAAAAAAGCGGCGGTTCCGCGCGATATGAGGGGCTCACCATCTGGTCGCCCAATATCAATATTTTCCGTGATCCACGCTGGGGACGCGGACAGGAGACCTACGGCGAAGATCCCTTTCTGACGGGGCGCTACGGGGTGGCCTTCGTGCGCGGCTTGCAGGGGAACGACCCGAAATATTTGAAGACCGTGGCGACGATTAAGCATTTTGCCGTGCACAGCGGGCCGGAGCCGGAGCGCCACGAATTCGACGCTGTCGTGTCCGAGCGCGATTTGCGCGAGACCTATTTGCCGGCCTTCGAGGTAGGCATCCGCGAGGGCGGCGCCACATCGTTGATGAGTGCCTACAACGCGGTGAATGGCATTCCCGCCTCGGGGAACAAAATGTTGCTCACGGATATCCTCCGCGATGAGTGGGGCTTTCGCGGCGCGGTGGTCGGCGATGTCGACAGCGTCGCGGACATCTGGTTGCCCAAGGCTCACGCTTATGTCAAGGACGCGGCCGAGGCGAGCGCCATGGCCATCAAGGCCGGAAATGACCTCTGCAGCGGCACGACCTACAAGGCCCTGCCGGACGCGCTGAAGCGTGGACTGATCACCGAGAAGGAACTCGATGAGGCGCTGCGCCGGTTGTTCGTTTTGCGTTTCCAGTTGGGGCAATTCGATCCCGCCTCGCGCGTTCCCTACCGGAGTATTCCCATCTCGGAAAATGATTCGCCGGCGCACGACCAACTGGCGCTGGAAGTCGCGCAGCAGAGTCTCGTTTTGCTGAAAAACGACGGCACCCTGCCGTGGAATCCGAAGGACTTGAAAACCGTGGCCGTCATCGGGCCAACGGGTGATGAAGCCGCCGCCCTGCTCGGCAATTACAGCGGAACCCCCAGCCGGGAGGTGACGCTGGATCAAAGCATCAAAGCCAAATTGGAACCGCTGGGGGTCAAAGTGTTGACGGATTGCTCCCTCCCGATGGCCAAAGGATATCGCATCGACAATCAACCCTTGCCGGAGGGGGTCTTGTTTACGGATGACTCCCGCAGTGAACAGGGCATGAAAGGCGAAGTGTTCAATAACCGGGAATTCCAAGGCGAACCGATCGCGACTCGAACGGACAAGAAGATCGACCTTCTCTGGCACGAAATGTATCCGGTCCCCCACATCCCCTTCCGCAACGCCTCGGTTCGCTGGAGCGGGGTTTTCGTTCCGCAAAAATCGGGTGAGCATATCCTGAGCCTCAGCGTCGAAGGTGGGGTGCGCCTGTTCGTGGATGACAAAATGGTCATTGACGGGATGCGCAAGCCTCAGAGCCGCACGGAGAGTGCCGAGTTGCCACTCAACGCTGGCCAAGCCTACAAGCTGCGCATCGAGTTCGCGCAGCAAATGGCTCGGGCACGAATCCAGCTCGGTTGGCGGCCGCCCGGGCCGGATGACTCGATGGATCGCGCGCTGGCCCTCGCGAAGGAGGCGGATCACATCGTTTTGACCCTTGGGTTGACCGCTGACCTGGAAGGCGAGGAGATGCCCGTGAGCGCGGAGGGCTTTCGTGGTGGGGATCGCACTTCGATCGTTCTGCCAGCCATTCAGCGCGAACTCCTCGAGAAGGTTTCGGCGCTCAAGAAACCGACCGTGGTCGTCCTGACCTGCGGCAGCGCGGTGAGCTTCGATCCAGACAAGGCTAATGCGGTATTGAACTGCTGGTATTACGGACAGCGCGGCGCGGATGCCGTGGTCGCTGCCTTGATTGGCGAAACCAGCCCCGCCGGTCGCCTGCCTGTCACGTTTTACCGAAACGACAGCGACCTGCCGCCTTTCGGGGATTACTCGATGGCCAACCGCACCTATCGCTATTTCACAGGCAAGCCGCTGTTCGCCTTCGGTCACGGCCTGAGCTACACGACCTTCGATTACGAGAAGCTCACGCTGTCATCCCCGACCGCCAAGCCCGACGACACCATCACCGCCACGGTCACCGTGCGCAATTCGGGCAAACGGGACAGCGACGAAGTCGTTCAGCTTTATGCCACCGCCATCAAACCGCCCGTGTCGATGCCGCTCCGCCAGTTGATCGGCTTCAAGCGCGAAACGATCAAGGCCGGTGAAACCAAAGCAGTCGAAATCGCCGTTCCGGCCCAACTGCTGCGCCGGTGGGACGATGTTGCAAAGCGCTATGTGGTGGACCCAGGCGCTTACCGCATTGTTGCCGGACCCGCTTCTGACCAAGCGCCGCTTGATGCCGAGTTGGTCATCGTCTCAAGCAAATAATTCTCGAGCGCTCAGGCAGACACCCCGAATGAAAGCTAAGAACATTCGAATAGCCCTGCTCACTTTGTGGCTTGGAGCAAGCGCTACGGCGTCAGACCAATCAGTCAACCCCATCCTCAAAATGGGCGATCCGGGTTTTCTTTACACGGCGGATCCGGCGGCGGAGGTGTTTAACGGCAAGGTCTATGTCTATTGCTCGCACGACCAGCCGGATGCGAAGAACTTCAAGGACATGCAGGATTACGTAATCCTGGAATCTGCCGATCTCAAGACATGGATCAACCATGGGGTGGTTCTGAAGCCTCGGGAGTATTCTTGGGCCTCGGGGCAAATGAACGCGCCGGATGTCGCTTACAAGGACGGGTGGTATTATTTCTATTTTCCCTATGACAAAACCCATGTCGGCGTCGCCAAAAGCCAAACCCCCGTTGGACCCTGGAGCGAGGCGGTAACCGATAAAATCGGCACGATTTTCGATCCGTGCGTGTTCGTCGATGACGACGGGCAGGCTTATATCTACGGAAACGACCACAAGGTCGATATCGGCGACAAGGGTTGGCATATCATGGGGGCGCGGCTGAAGCCGAATATGATCGAGTTGGACGGCCCGTGGCAGCGGCTTTCCGAGGAGGAAGTGAATGAGGCGGTCGCGGTCTTCAAGCGGAACGGCAAGTATTACTTCATGGCCCGCAAAGACAAAAAGACCGTGTATTTCATGGCCGATTCGCCGCTTCCGACCAAACCCTACGCGACCTTCCAAGGTGACGTCACGGGAGATGTGATCGGCGCCCCTGCCCACACCTCGGCGATCGAGTTTCACGGGCAGTGGTATCTTTTTTATCACCTCGGCAGTGAGGTGAATAACGGAAGGTTCCACCGGCGCTCCGTCTGTTTTGACAAGATGGAATTCAATGAGGATGGAACTATCAAACCGGTTTTATTTACTCTGGAGAAGACTCTTGAAGAGAAAAATGACACTCAACCGGCCAAGCAATAGAGCGATAAAATGAGGAAATTACTAAACGCATTGGCAGTCGTTGTGACCTCCGCCTCCAGCCTCCTGGCGGACAACCCGATCATTAAAAATATTTTCACGGCCGATCCGTCGGCCCATCTCTACGAGGGGAAGGTGTTCATCTATCCTTCCCACGATCAGGACAAACCCGACTGGTTCAACATGGTGGATTACCATGTTTTCTCCTCCACGAATCTCGTGGATTGGACGGATCACGGCGTTGCCCTGCATGTGAAGGATGTGCCATGGGCCAAAGAGTATATGTGGGCCCCGGATTGCGCCTACAAGGACGGCACCTATTTCTTCTATTTCCCGGCCAGGGACAAAGCCGGCGATTTCCGGATCGGCGTGGCGACAAGCACCTCGCCTGCCGGACCTTTCAAGCCCGAGCCGAATCCGATCGAAGGGAGCTTTTCGATCGACCCCGCCGTCTTCATCGATGAGGACGGCGCGGCTTACATGTATTTCGGCGGATTGGGGGAGCACGGGAAAGCCGAGTCGCCGATGGTGGCGAGAATGAAGGACAACATGAAAGAATTCGCCGAAGAGCCCAGGCGCATTGAGGGGGCGGATTTCTTCTTTGAAGGCGCCTGGATGAACAAGATCAACGGCACTTACTACCTTTCCTATTCCACAGGCAACATGAACAAGGATTACAAGCCGAGCGCCATTGCCTACGCGACATCGGACTCACCCTACGGTCCCTTCAAATACCGTGGGGTAATCCTGAAGTCGTTGGGCATCTGGACGAATCACCACTCCATTATCAACCTCAATGGGGACTGGTATATTTTCTACCACAACGGCGCCTTGCCGGGTGGGGGAAAGAACAACCGCAGCGTGTGTCTTGACCGTCTCTACTTCAACCCGGATGGCACCATCAAAATGGTGGAGCCCACCAAGGAAGGCGTGCCCGCCGTGGACTTGAGTAAACCAAGTGCCCAATAATGTTGCCCGAAAGCATTTTATTTAACCACGGAGGACACGGAGAGCACGGAGGGAAATTCAGTTATTCGAAATTTTCGAATAACTGCCGCCAACAGAAAAGTCTCCAACACTCCCTAAAGCCTTCCTGTGAACCCTTTAAATTGATTCGCTACGCTCACCCTTTGGGCTGCCTTCGGCAGTCTTTCTTCGCTCCGCTTCGAATCTGTCATCCTGTCTAAAAACACCATCCCAAACCTCTTCTTCCGCTCCGTGCGCTCCGTGTCCTCCGTGGTTAATTTTCTTCTTCTGCTCCCCGCGTTCGCGATGGCCGCGCCGCTGGCCGCCGATCCGCGCCCGAACATCGTGCTTGTCGTCGCTGAAGACATGGGGCCAGACACTGGCGCCTACGGCTGCAAGGACGCGGTCACGCCCAATATGGACCGCCTCTCCAAGGAAGGCGCGCTGTTCACCCGCGCTTTCACCCACAGCGGCGTCTGCGCTCCCTCCCGCAGCGGAATGATCACCGGGCAGTATCCGCTGAAATACGGCGCCCAAAACATGCGCTCGATTGTCGTTAACCCGCCCCGCCCGTTCACCGAAAAACTCCAGGAAGCGGGATACCATGTCATGTGGCCCGGCAAGACGGACTTTCAGGGCGTGTCGGAAAAAGAACTGGCCCAGGATCGAAAGGCATGGATAGAGGCTTCGCGGAAGCCTAAGGAGCCCTTTTTTGCCTACTTGAATTTGATGGTCAGTCACGAGAGCCAGGTCCGCGCCACCGATGAGGAGCACGCCAAGAACACCACGGCGCTCAAGCCCTCCGATCGCCGCGATCCGGCCAAGGTCGAACTCCCTCCCTTCTACCCGGACACCCCGGCCGTCCGCCGCGAGGTCGCCCATTACCATGAGCTCGTCACGGCCGTCGACTACACCCTCGGCCGCGTGCTGGACTGGTTGAAGGCGAACGACCTCGAGAAAAACACCATCGTGATCTTCACTGGCGACCACGGGCGCGGCATGCCACGCTTTAAGCGTTCGCCGAAGGATACCGGCACGCGCGTCCCACTCATTATCCGCTGGCCCGGCCAATTACCCCCAGGCACCGTCCGCGAGGATTTCGCCAGTTGGATCGACTTCGCGCCGACTTTCCTGACGCTCGCCGGCGTGCCGGTCCCGCCGGAATTTGACGGCCACTGCTTCCTGCCCAAGGCCGAGCAGCCTCCGAAATATGTCTACAGCTTCCGCGATTTCATGGACGAGAGCTTCGATAAGGTCCGCTCGGTCCGCGACGCCCGCTACCGCTATGTCCGCAACCTCGCTCCCGGCGTCGACGAGGCCGGCGAGGTGGCCTACCAGGAAGCCGGTCAGACGATGCATGAGATCCGCCGCGTGCAAGCCGAAGGCAAGTTGACGCCCCTGCAGGCGCTCTACTTCGACCCTAACCGACCAAAGGAACAACTCTACGACACGCAGAGCGACCCTTGGGAAGTGAAAGACCTTGCCGGCGACCCGGCCCACGCCGCCAAGCTCGCCGAGCTCCGGGCCGAATGCGACGCCTGGCTCGCCCGGTGCGGTCCCCTCGCCGAAATGCACGCCGATGAGCTCGTCCAACGCGGCATCATCCTGCCACGCAAGCCCATTTCTCAGAAACCGAAAAAATAGAAGTTCCTAAGTAAAAAGTTCCACCGCTCTCAAAAAAACACCATGCAAAAACTCTTCTCTCGCTCCGTGCTCTCCGTGTCCTCCGTGGTTAATTGCTTCCTCCTTTTGCCAGCAATCGCGATGGCCTCGCCGCGAGTCTATGAAATCTGGGAGCCGCAGCCTGCGCCGAACAACGGGAGCAATTGGGAGAGCACGAAAACCGAGGAAAGGCGAAAATCCTACGACAAGGATTGGGAGCAATGGTCCTACCCGATTGGGAATGGTTATGTCGGCGCCTCCATCTTCGGACGCACGGACTCCGAGCGCATTCAGATCACCGACAAGACGCTTCACAATAAAGGAGTCTACGGGGATGGCGGATTGACCAACTTTGCCGAGGTCTACCTCGATTTTAACCACAAAGCTGCCCAGAACTACCGTCGTTCGCTGAACCTCAACGAGGCCATCGCGCTGGTTTCCTACAAGCAGGATGGGGTCACTTACCAACGCGAGTATTTTGCCTCCTACCCGGACAATGTGGTCGCTGTGCGGCTCACCGCCGATAAAAAGGGGGCGCTTTCTTTCACCGCGCGCGCCGAGATTCCCTACCTCGATGCCAAAGATCGCACCGGCACGATCACGGCGGAGGGGAATCTGCTGACCCTCAAGGGCACGATTCCGCATTTCAACTGCAACTACGAGGGGCAGATCAAGGTGCTCCACGAAGGCGGCTCCGTGTCCGCAGACCCGGCCAATGCGACGATCAATGTCGAGAAGGCCGATGCCGTCACGCTGCTGATCGCCACGGGAACGAACTACCGCCTCAACGCGGAGATGTTTCAAAATCCCGCCGAAAAAAAACTCGATCCCAACCAATTCCCGCACGACGAGGTGACTGCTCGGATCAATGCGGCGCAGTCCGCAGGCTACGCCGCGCTGAAGGAAAGGCACCTCAAGGATTATCAAAACCTGTTCGGCCGTGTGTCGGTGAATCTCAACTCCACGCCCTCGACCGATCCGACCCACCTTCTTCTCGAGAAATACAAAAAGGGCGAGTCGAACACTTGGCTGGAGGAGTTGATGTTCCAGTATGGCCGCTACTTGCTGATTGCCAGTTCGCGCGAAAAGACCCTTCCCGCCAATTTGCAAGGGGCCTGGAGCGCTTATTACAACACGCCGTGGTCGGGCGGCTTTTGGCACAATATCAATGTGCAGATGAATTATTGGGGAGCGATGAGCGCCAACCTCCCTGAGTGCTTCGAAGCCTACAACGCCTTCTTCAAAGCCTACCTCCCTGTGGCGCAAAAGCACGCCGCCGATTATGTGCGCAAACACAATAAGGAGAAGTTGTCCGAAGACGGCGACAACGGCTGGATCATCGGAACCGGAGCGAATGCCTACTACATTCCCGGTGCCTCGGGAGGGCATTCCGGGCCGGGCACGGGCGGCTTCACCGCCAAGTTGCTGGTGGATTATTACCTGTTCACACAGGACCAGAAATTCCTCGAGGAAGTCGCCTATCCGGCGATGCTTTCCTTGAGCAAATTTTACTCCAAGGCGCTGGTGCCCCACGGCGAATTTCTTTTGGTCGAGCCCTCCGCCTCTCCCGAGCAAAGTGCCACTGCCGAGCAGATCGAACGGATCACGGGCCGCCCGGCCAAAGGCAAGTTTTTCACCACCGCAGGCTGCACATTCGACCAAGGCTTCGTCTGGGAAACTTTCTCCGACACGCTCGCGCTGGCCAAAAAGCTCGGAAAAACCGACCCCTTCCTCGAGACGATCCGCGAGCAAATGGGCCGACTCGATCCCATCCAAGTCGGCGCGGATGGGCAAATCAAAGAATACCGCGAGGAAACAAACTACAGCGACATCGGCGAACCCAATCACCGGCACATTTCCCACATCTGCCCGCTCTATCCCGGCACACTCATCAATCCGACCCGACCCGAGTGGATGCGGGCCGCGAGCAAGACGCTCGACCTGCGCGGTGACAAGACAACGGGTTGGGCCTTGGCGCACCGGATGAATAGCCGCGCCCGCCTGGGCGAAGGGGAAAAAGCCCATGAGGTCTATCAACGATTCCTCCGCGAACGCACCGTGCCGAATCTCTGGACTCTGCACCCGCCGTTCCAGATCGATGGCAACCTCGGCACAATGGCCGGCGTCGCCGAGATGCTCCTGCAGAGCCACGAGGGGGCGATCCAAATCCTCCCCGCCTTGCCCAAGGCATGGAGCACCGGTTCCTTTCAGGGCCTCGTAGCGCGCGGGAACTTTGTCGTCTCTGCCGATTGGCGCGAGGGAAAACCCACGACGATTTCGATCCACTCCAAGAGCGGCGGAACATGCCGCCTAGCCACCCCCGGCATCGGAGCGACGACCATCAAGGATGGCAGCGGAAACCCCGTGAAGACCTCCAGCGAAGGAAGCGATCTGATCCAATTCGAGACGACCGCAGGGCAGACTTACCTCATCGAACAATCCTGAAAATACCCCCCCGTCGCATCGCTCGAACGTGCGATAGACGGCCGATGCAAATGATCGGAATGTCTCATGATCACACCGCTTCGTGTCCTGAATAAATCGCAGCCGCCCTTCAACTCAACAAGACATCACTCATCATGAAATCACTCACCATGAAATCACTCAACACGCCACCGATCCTCGCTCTCCTCGCGGTCGCCGCGCCAGTGTCCCGGGGAGCGCGCCCGCCCTCGGGCGCTATCGGGTGCGCCCCGCGCCCGACATGGAAATTTTCACCGGCCTTCGGCCGCATTTTTTCGACGAACCCCGCGAGGGCGCGTGGCTGTGCGTCCGAGGCGGACGCGCTCCCCGAGACGACGCGCTACATTTCAAACATCCTATCGCAAGCGGCGTTTGGGATCGCTTCCTCAATCCTCGCCCTCCTCGCGGTAGTTACTCCAGCGCAAGCGCAGGCCACCCCGGTCCTCAAACAACTCGCGGCCCACAATGTCGTGTGGGACTCGCCTAGTGCGGACATGCACGGCTCGATGCCGATCGGCAACGGCGACCTCGCCGCGAATTTCTGGGTCGAGCCGACGGGTGATTTGGTTTTCTACCTTTCCAAAAACGACTCGTGGGATGCCGATCAGGAACTCCTCAAGCTCGGCCGCGTGCGCATTCGCCTCGACAAGCCGTTCGTGCGCGACGGCCGTCCGTTCCGCCAGGAACTCGATCTGGCCCGCGGCTGCATCGTTGTGGAATCCGGCACGGGGGATGACAAAACCACGGTGGATTTCTGGATCGATGCCAACCGCCCGGTGGTGAATGTCCAGATCAAGGGCGCTGAGGCGTTCACTGCGCAGGTTGCTCTCGAGCATTGGCCGAAGGAAACCTGGGCCACTCCAAAGAAATCGAAGGCGAACACCGCGAAGGACGATTCCAAAGCCCTGCGCGGCGACACGATTCTGCCGGCGGAGGACAACACGATCCGTTGGTATTACCGCAACACCGAGAGCATTTTTTCCGACACCTTGAAAAAACAGCATTTGGGCCATGCGGTGGAGAAATTTCACGATCCGCTCTTGAATCTCACCTTCGGCGGACTGATCGCCGGGAAGGGATTGGTCACAAAGGATGACAGGACGCTCACCACCGCCGCGCCGGTGAAGTCCCTCGACATCCGCATCCACGCCCTCACCGCGCAAACGCCCGAGCCCGCTGCGTGGGTCTCGCAACTCGGTGCCCTTCGCGCCACCAACGACAAGGTGGCGTCCGCCGAAGCGCGCCCGGCCCATGAACAATGGTGGAAGGATTTTTGGACCCGCAGCTGGATTTTTCCAGAGGGCACGGAGGAGGCCAAGGCCGTGGGCCGCGCCTATGCACTGCAGCGCTGGATTCAGGCCGGTGCTGCGCGTGGAGCCTACCCGATCAAATTCAATGGCTCACTCTTCACGGTGGATGGCTTTATGGACAAAAAAGGCGTCTACGAGGAATTCGGCCCGGACTGGCGCCGGTGGGGCGGTTGCTACTGGTTCCAGAACACGCGCGAACCGTATTGGGCCATGCTCTATTCCGGCGATTACGACCAGATGGAGCCACTCTGGAAGATGTATCGCGAGGCCGTGCCGTTGCTGCAGGAGCGCACGAAAACCTACTTCAACCATGACGGGATTTATTGTTCTGAAACCATGCACCCGTGGGGCCTGAACAAGCTGGGCGACTTCGGAAATAACAATCCGGACTTTTATCCACAAAATGGATTTGTCCGCCGATATTGGGACAGCGGGAACGAGCTTTCGCAGATGATGCTCGACTTCTACGAGCACACGGGAAACGAGGAGTTCGCCAAAAATACGATGATCCCGATCGCGGATGGGGTGGTGACCTTTTACGAACAGCACTACCCGAAAACCGAGCCCGGCAAGCCCCGCTTCGCCCCGGCGATGAGCTTGGAGACCTACCACACCGCCGAGGATCCGTTCCCGGTGATTATCGGTCTGCGCACGGTGCTCACCCGGTTACTGGCATTGCCTGACTCGCTCAGCACGCCGGAGCAACGCAAAAATTGGAGCCGCTTCCTTGCGGAGTTGCCGGAGACTCCGATGGCTGAAGAGAACGGCAAGAAATGGATTCTGCCCGCCCGCACCTTCTCGGATCGCAAAAACTCGGAGAATCCTGAACTCTACGGTGTCTTTCCCTACCGCGCCTATGGCCTCGGCAAGCCTGATTTCGAAACCGCTCTCGAAACTTGGAATCGGCGTGTCATCAAGGCCACCGGCGGTTGGCGGCAGGATTCCATCCAAGCCGCGCTCCTGGGTCTCACCGAGGAAGCCAAGGGCTATGTCGTGAAGAACGCAACCGAACCCACATTGATCGGCCAGAAGCCTCGCAAACCACCGCGCTTCCCCGCCTTCTGGGGTCCGAACTTCGACGGCACGCCCGACCAATGCCAAGGGTCGGTAACCCTGATCGCCCTGCAGCGCATGCTCATGCAGTGCGACGGCGACACGATCCGCTTGGTTCCGGCCTGGCCGAAGGACTGGAACGCCAGCTTCAAACTCCACGCCCCAAAAAACACCACCGTCGAAGGTCGCGTGGAAAACGGCAAACTGACCGACCTGAAAGTAACACCCGAATCCCGCCGCAAGGATGTGGTCATCGGCGCCGAATGAGGCTCAACCAATACGCGATTTGGTTTGCTACGTTAATGGTGGCGTCCCTCGGATTCGAGATGCCGCTGCACGCGCTAGGCAATAGTCCGCTTGCTGTATTGCAAAACCAGAAAGAGGACACCCTCCGAAAGGCCTTCCGCAAGAGCTTCGCGATGGGCGCCGCCATCCCTGGCGCCGAGCTGAACAAGGCCGACAAACTCTCACCACAACCATGAAAGCAACGAAACTCAAATCACTCCTCGCCACGACACTGCTGGCCCTCCTTTTCTTGATCCTGGGTTGGTTGTTTTTCCAGGCCTTTAAGGTGACCGCTATTCCCTCCAAGCCGAATATCATCATCCTCTATGCCGACGATCTCGGCTACGGAGACCTCGCTTGCTACAATCCCAAATCTCCCATCCCGACCCCGAATCTGGATGCACTTGCCTCGCAGGGCATGCGGTTCACGGATGCGCACAGTTCCTCGGGCATCTGCACCCCCAGTCGCTATGCACTGCTGACTGGTCGGCACCACTGGCGCGACTTCCACAACATCGTGAATTCCTTCGAGCCATCCGTCTTTCCCAAGGGGCGTTTGACCATGGCCGGAATGCTTCAGGCCGAGGGCTACCGCACCGCCGCGATGGGAAAATGGCATCTCGGCTGGGATTGGGACGCGATCAAAAAGAGCGACCCACAAGAGTCAGGCGAAAAAAGGAAAAAGAAAAAAATGGCCGGCTTGGAGGACTACGATTGGTCCAAGCCCATCCCCGGCGGTCCGCTCTCCGTGGGGTTCGACCACTACTTCGGCGAGGATGTCATCAACTTCCCGCCCTACTGCTGGTTCGAGGACGACAAGATCGTCCAAGCCCCCGACCGGATGCTGGAAAAATGGATTTGGGAACCCGTGACGGATGGAAGAACGGAAGTTCGTCCTGGCCCCATGGCTCCCGATTGGAATCCCTACGAGGTCTTGCCTAAGATTACCCAGCACGCCGTGGAATTCATCAAGACCCGCAAGGACGCCAAGCAGCCGTTTTTCCTTTATTTCGCGTATCCCTCGCCGCACGCCCCGATCATTCCGAACAAGGAATTCATCGGCAAATCCGGCCTCGGTCCCTACGGCGATCATGTCGTCGAGACCGACCACTCGGTCGGGCAAATCCTCGGCGCGTTGAAAGAAGCGGGCTTGGATGACAACACACTCGTGATCTTCAGCTCCGACAATGGGGCCGAGCATTACGCCTACGAGCGGGACGAAAAATATGGACACTGGTCCTCGCATCCCTTGCGCGGCTTGAAGCGGGACATCTACGAGGGCGGGCACCGTCTTCCGTTCCTCGTGAAATGGCCGGGCGTGGTTCCGCCGGACAGCGTCTGCAGTGCACTGGTTTCGCAGATCGATCTCATGGCCACCCTCGCGGCCGTGGTCGGCACCAAGCTCCCCGACAACGCCGCCGAGGATTCCCACAATCTGCTCCCGCTTTTCCAAGGCGGCACAACGCCCGTCCGCGAGTCCCATGTCCACAACACAACGGCAACCTACGCGATCCGCCATGGCGACTGGGTATTGGTCGATGCCAAGAGCGGCTACATCAGCAAGATCGATCCCAACTGGGAAACCCGCCACGGGTATCCCGCCGAAGACTCCCAACCGGCAGAGCTCTACAACCTCAAAGAAGACATCGCCCAAAAGAACAACCTCGCCGCGGCCCATCCGGAAAAGCTTGAGGAACTCCGGAGCCTACTAAAGAAAATCCAAGAGCAAGGCCACTCCGCGCCGCGCCTCGAAGGTGTGCCGTCCATTCCGAACTGATCCATTTCTCTAAAAATTAAAAAATCCACCATGCGAATCAGAAAACCTATCGCTTCACAGGCCCTCGCGGGCGTCATGTCACTTGCACTCACGGGGCACGCCCTCGCGCTTGACCTTCATGTCGCCCCGAATGGCAAAGACACCAATCCCGCCACCGAGGCCAAGCCTCTCGCCACGCTCGCCGCAGCGCGCGAGGCCGCAAGAAAGGCAGCGGGCAAGAAAGCGGTTACCATTCATGTCGGCGATGGGATTTACCATCTCGCGGAAACCCTGGTGTTCACTCCCGAGGATTCGGGCAGCGCGGAGTTTCCCGTGGTCTATCGCGCGGTGAACGAAGGCCGTGCCATCCTGAGCGGTGGCTCGGAACTCCAGCTCGCTTGGAAGCCTTACCGTGACGGGATTTTCCAAGCCGCGACGCCGCAGGGCCTCGAGATCGACCAGCTTTTCATCAACGGCAAAGCCCAGCGCATGGCCCGCTACCCGAATTACGATGCCGCAAAAAAAACCGACGCCTACCAGGGCTATGCGGCAGATGCGTTTTCCAAGAAGCGCGCGGCGAAGTGGGCGGACCCGACAGGCGGCTTCATCCACGCCATGCATTCCTCGCGCTGGGGTGGCTACCACTACCGCATCACCGGCAAAGACGCGGAGGGAAATGTGACCTACGAGGGTGGCTGGCAGAACAATCGCCAGATGGGCATGCACAAAGATTTTCGCATGGTGGAAAATATCTTCGAGGAACTCGACGCTCCCGGTGAGTGGTTCCACGACCGCAAGACATCGACGCTGTATTTCCTGCCTGCAAAGGGGACGAATCTTGCCGAAGCAAAAGTGGAAGTCGTTCGCTTGCGGCATCTGGTGGAGTTCAATGGCTCGATGGAGAAACCCGTGAAACACATCACGCTCCAAGGCTTCACCGTGCGGCACGCGGCGCGCACCTTCATGGATTGCAAGGAACCCCTCCTGCGCTCGGACTGGGCGATCTACCGTGGCGGGGCGTTCCTCCTCACCGGCACCGAGGATATCGACATCCTCGATTGCGAGTTCGACCAAGTCGGCGGCAATGCCATTTTCGTGAACAACTACAACCGCCGTGTGTTGATCAAGGGCTGCCACATCCATGACACCGGAGCCAGCGGCGTGTGTTTCGTGGGCGATCCCGCCGCCGTGCGCGATCCGCTTTTCGAATACAACCAGTCCCAAGATCTCACCAAGGTTGATCCCACCCCCGGCCCGAAGAGCGACAACTATCCCGCCGATTCTATCGTGGAGGATTGCCTCATCCACGGCATCGGCCGCGTGGAGCGCCAGCCAGCCGGTGTCCAGATTTCGATGGCCAAAGGAATCACGGTGCGTGACTGCTCGATCTACGACTGCGCCCGCTCAGGCATCAATATTAGCGAGGGAACCTGGGGCGGACATCTCATCGAGGGCTGCGATGTGTTCGATACCGTTCTCGAGACCCACGACCACGGGTCGTTCAATTCCTGGGGGCGCGACCGCTTTTGGGACAAGAACTGCCCGAAGACGGACAAGGCCGTGGCGCTCAACCCCGATCTGCCTTTTCTCGATGCCGTCACGCCGAACATCATCCGCAACAGCCGCTGGCGCTGCGACCATGGTTGGGATGTGGACCTCGACGACGGATCCACCAACTACGAAATCTACAACAATGTGTTTCTTAACGGTGGGCTCAAGCTGCGCGAGGGCTACCGCCGCATTGTGACAAATAACATCGGCTACAACAGCACCGCCTATCCCAGCGTGTGGTATAAGAACAGCCAAGACTCTCTGAAGAACAACATTTGGATGGCCGCCTACAGGCCAGCCCGCATGCCCAAAGACAAGTGGGGTGGAACAAGCGATAAAAACCTTTTCCCTGCCGATTTCGCCTTGAAGGAGGCGCAGGAAAAAGGGTGGGACGCCAACTCCCTCAGCGGCGATCCGATGTTCATCGACCCCGCCAAAGGCGACTTCCGCGTGCGCGAGGACTCCCCGGCGTTGAAACTGGGCTTCAAAAATTTCCCGATGGACCGCTTTGGCGTCAAAAAACCCACGCTCAAAGCCATCGCCCGCACGCCGGAGATTCCGCCCATGCAAGCGGAGACGAAGAAACGCCCACCCGCCACCGGGGAATGGCTCGGAGCGCGCTTGCAGGAACTCGGCAGCGGAGGCTTCTCCGCCTACGGCATCGCCAAAGAGGACGGCGGTGTGGCAATCATCGAAGTGCCGAAGGACTCCGCCGCTGACCGCGCCGGATTGAAGTCTGGTGACCTCCTTCTGCAAATCAACGATCAGCGCGTGGAGAAAGTCGGGCAAATCCGAAGGCTCGCCGAACAATTCGACACGCAGCCGCTCACTCTGAAAGTCGTGCGCGACCAAACGCCCAGAACTCTTACCCTTCAACCATGAGCCGAGGGGATTGCCGCGGAATTGGTTTTTTCCGAACAACGGCAGTTGCCGCTTTGCTCGCCCTTCTCACCGGCTGTGGGCCCAGTGACCAAGGCCCGGCGGGCATGGTTTTGATTCCCGGCGGCGAGTTCAACATGGGGAGTGAAGCGAATTTCGCATTCCCCAACGAAAAGCCCGTCCACCGCGTGCAGGTGGCTCCGTTTTTTCTGGATGTGCATCCGGTGACGAATGCGGAGTTCGCGAAATTCGTGGAGGCGACCGGTTACCAGACCGTGGCCGAGCGCGCCGTCGTGTGGGAGGAGATGAAAAAACAGGTCCCGCCTGGAACCCCCAAGCCGCCGGACGATGTGCTCCAGCCGGGCTCCTTGGTTTTTCGCCCGACCTCCGGGCCGGTGGACTTGAGAGACATGTCGCAGTGGTGGATTTGGACCACCGGTGCCTCTTGGAAACATCCAGAGGGGGAGGGGAGTTCGATCAAGGGACGCGAAAATCACCCCGTCGTTCAAATCGCTTGGGAAGATGCGCAGGCCTACGCGAAATGGGCCGGGAAACGCCTGCCGACCGAGGCGGAATGGGAGTTCGCGGCCCGAGGCGGGCACGACGAGCGGCGCTACGCTTGGGGCGAGTTGGAGAAACCGGATGGCAAGTTGATGCTCAACCGCTGGACGGGCGATTTTCCGTATCGAAACGACGGGCAGGATGGATTCGTCGGAACCGCTCCGGTGGGTTCGTTTGCGCCGAATGATTACGGTCTCTACGACATGGGAGGAAATGTCTGGAACTGGTGCTCCGACCTCTACCGCGCCGACACCTTCGCTACCCGGGCCGAAGAGAATGCCGTTTGCTGTGACCCCAAGGGACCCCCGAGTGCAGCGGGAGAAAAACCCATGCCGGGCGATCCCTCGCCGCCGATCGTTCCCGGAGCCGAGCGCCGCGTGACGAAAGGCGGCTCGTTTTTGTGCCATCCCTCGTATTGCGAAAGTTACCGCCCGGCCGCCCGCCGAGGAACCTCGCCCGACACGGGCAGTAGCCATGTCGGATTCCGCTGTGCGAAGGACGGCCCAGATGTTTCGGAAACGAAGTGAGCAAGCCAATCGATGAGCCGCGCCTTCCTGATCCTGCTCTGGTGCTGGATTCTTGCGCTTCCAGTTTTCGGAAACGCAAATGCCGATGAGCGTGGTGGCTTGATCGGCTCGGATGCTCCCGCCGGGAAGCGTTATGTCTACAAGCACAGCGCCGGAACACCGCGCGAGATGGAGATTTTCTTTCCCCCGAATCATGATCCCGCCCAATCCCGCGCGCCCGGTTTGATCCTCTTTCACGGGGGAAATTGGGTTGGGGGATCGCTCGCGCAATTCCGTATCGCCTGTGCTTACTTCGCCAGTCGCGGCATGGTCTGCGCGACCGCCAACTACCGCATGCACACCAAGGCCGAGGCTAAAAAACGGCCTCCCGGCGAATCGCGAAAGCGCGTGTGTGTGACCGATGCCAAGAGCGCCATTCGGTGGTTCAAGCAGCAGGCGAAGGAACTCGGCTTCGATCCCGAGCGCCTCGTCATCGGTGGCGGGTCCGCTGGTGCTCACATCAGCGCCCTCGCCACACTCAACCCCGGACTCAACGATCCCGCCGACCCCCAGGATGTCGCCATCCGCCCGGTGGCCTTCCTGTGGTTCAATCCCGCCTTCTCTCCCGACGACGCCAACGATCCGGAGATCGATGTGCAGCGCCATCTGAGGGCGGACATGCCTCCGACCCTCGTGTTTTTCGGCGACAAGGATCCTTGGAAAAAGGGCTGGGATGCCGTGCATGCGAAGATGCGCTCGATGGAGATCAACGCCGTGGAATTGCAGCTCACGCCCGGCCAAGACCATGGCTTTTTCAACAATGAACCCTTCCAGACCACGACCCTCCACGCCGCCGACCGCTTCTTCACTCGACTCGGTTTGCTGAACGGTGAACCCACCGCGCTTCCAACCCGCTGATCTCATGAAAAACACAACAACCCCGCTGCTCCTCGCCGCCAGTCTGCTCGCTCTCGCGTTCTGCTCCATCGCCCCAGCCGCCACGGTCGAGAAAATCTCCATCGCCGGAAAGCCCGTGACGATCAAAGTCCCGGACCAACCAGCCCCTGGAAATCCTTGGCTGTGGGTTGGCGAGTTCCCTGGCCAGCTGAGGACACTTCAGGACGGATTGGTCGAAAAAGGATGGCATGTGGTCCATGTCGGCGTGAGCAACCAATTCGGTTCGCCCCGGGCGATGGAAGTCTGGGAGAAGGTCTATGAGGAAATGCACAGCAAGCGCGGGCTTTCCTCCAAGCCGGCCCTGCTGGGCATCTCCCGCGGCGGGCTTTATGTGACGGCTTGGACGCGCCTCCACCCCGACCGCGTGAGTGTGCTCTATCTGGACAACGGCGTCTGCGACATCCGTTCCTGGCCGGCGGGCTTTTCCCTCACCAAGCAGGGCAAAGGCAGCCCGAAGGATTGGAAATTGTGCAAGGCGGAGTTTGCTTACACGAGCGATGCCGAGGCCGGGGAAAAAGCCGTCAAACCGTGCGATGGAATGTTGCCCGCGATCCAAGCCGGCGTGCTTCTCATATCCTGCCACGGCACGGCCGACTCGGTCGTTCCCTACGAGGACAACGCCGCGCACCTTGTGAAAATGTGGCAAGACAACGGGGGGCGTCTGAAGCTCTTCCCAAAAGAAGGAGCCGACCATCATCCCCACGGCCTGCCTGATCCCGCGCCGCTCATCGCAGCCATTGCAGCAGAGGCTGCCTCACCTTAAACGGCAGGAAGCAAAATATGTCAATATGTGGGACTGACCCTCGTAGCGGAAGCCGAAACGGCTTTCGATGGCTTTCAGGCGAGCCATGGCAAACCGCCCTCGAAATTTTTTCAAAATTCCGCTACTTTCTGAGCTCTGCTCTTCTTCCATTCGCGTGAATTTTCCGTCATTCGCGGGCCCAAAAACCCTCACGCCAAGACCCCAAGATTTCCCCGGTAGCGGAAGCCGAAACGGCTTTCGATGGCTTTCAGGCGAGTCAAAAAAGTCAAAAGGGTCCCTCATATTCACATAGTTTGTGTTTGTGGAGGAAGAGATGCCACTTTGCTTTTATCAGGTTGAGGGAGTCAGTTCCCCGGGCTCAAATGTTGGGCAGGGCGCGCTAAGAGATCGCTCGTTCGTGCTATAGACGGATGAGGGAGAAGAAAAGAAGATCCGAGGCAAGCAATCGTGAACAAACTCACAATCCTCACCCTCACCGCCCTGCTGCTCGTGCCGCTCACTGCGATCCACGCCGCTGAGGATTTGGAAAAGAATTTTGTCAATCCGCCGGATTCGGCAAAGGCGTCCGGCTATTGGTGGTGGCTCAATGCCAATGTCGACAAAGAGGCCATCACGCGTGACATGGATGAGTTTTCCGCCAAGGGCATCGGGTCGGTGTTGTTGG
>JBILML010000023.1:0-47603 GCA_044375555.1 Terrimicrobiaceae bacterium | reverse complement strand
AGGAACCGAATGAGATCAAGGCCGTCGGCGTCACCGAAGGTTTGATGCAGGAGAGCGGCGGAAAGGCCCGCACCGAACCCGCCCTCTTCGGCATGGATTTCGGCGGCCACTATGGAGTCATCTACAGTCCCTTCGGCCTCGCGGGCGGCTGGGAGATGTCCCAGTCCCCTTACGCGCGTGGAATCAATGATTCCGGCGCCTTGCTCCTCGGCCAAAATATTCTGATGTATTCCCTCACCAACTGACCCAATCCCTATCAATGAAAACCAAATTCTCCCTCCTCCTAGTGTGCCTTGGAATTTCCACCACACTCCCCATGCAGGCCGCGACGTCGAATGGAAATGACTTCGCGCTCGCTTTGTCGGAAGCCCGCAATCCTGCCGAGAAAACCACCGTCCTCGATGACGCGGTCGGGCGTCCCCATAATTTCCGCTACCTGACCATTTCCGAAATGTCCGATGTCCAAGTCGAGGGACGACCCGGCGTCCGCATTCTCGCTTCGGAACCCGCCTCCTTGATGTCTGTGGAATTTACCGTCACCGCGTCGAATTCCCTGAAACTCCTCCAAGACGAACCCCGCAGCAAAGTCGGCGATGCCGTGGCTGTGACCGGCAAAGTGACCTCCTGCGACAACAGCCGAAATGCGATTTTGTTGGAGAGCCCGATCGTGCGCCACAAAGACAAGGCAAAACCCCAACCCGGCAAGGAACTCCTCGCTGAAGTGGATCCCACCGCGCTCGTGTATTCCTACACCGAGGGGCCCCGGCCACTGATGGTCCAAGCCCGCGACCGCGATGTGCTCCAGCGTAAGGACGAGATCATGGCCAATGGCGGTGGCAAGGCGTGGTTCGAATACCTCGAAGCCGAACTCGCCAAGCGCGCCGCCGCCCGAGCCGCCAAAGGGGGCCAACCTTGAGCCGATCGCTCGCCCGCCGGGCGGCCCTCGCGCTCATCCTCATCGGCCTGCAGACCGCTCACGGAGCGAATGAGGCTGGCTTTAACGAGATCTGGAAAAAACGTGAAGCCACCCCCACGAAGCACGACGAGATCATCACGCTGTGCCGGAAATTTTATGATTTGAATCCCGGCGATCCCCTGCGCGAAGCCGCCAAAAGCCTTGAGGCCTGGCATCTCCTCGCCGCTGGTCGCGATAACGAGGCCTGGCCCATTTTTGAGAGCCAAGCCAATCTCTCCGGAAACGCCGTCCAAACGGGAGCCGCCAGGGTGGCGAAGGGCTGGATCAGCCGCCGAGAGATGCAAAAAGTCGCGGCCTCCCTGAAACTTTTCTACCGCCAGGAAATCGCCTTTCCGAAGGAACTCGCCGAAATTTCCGCCCATCCAAAAATCCCCGCCCAAGCCCACCCAGCACCAAACGACCCGTTTGGCACTCCTTGGAAATACCGACTCGTCGGCTTGGACAACATGCCCGGCTTCGAGAACCAGAAATACTCCCTCGAATGCGCCGAACTCGGCCCGCTCTCCGACCTCCAGAATTCGCTCAAACTCCGTTACGCCGATCACATCAAAATCAAGCCCACGAGCATCAGTCCCGCCCCCGGAGGCGTCGGCTCGATCATCAATTTCCAAGCCACCGACTCGAAGTCGGTCACCGTCCTCGGCGAGGGCCAAGTCGCCAAGGGAATCCAACTCGCTTTCGTGGGCCAGGAAATCCTCGTGGTTTGTGACGCCACCCACTGGAAGGTTTTCAATTTTCGGCCCAAGTAAAACCACGTGTCCGACAGCAACGACAAAAAGGAATCCGCCAAGGAGGGCATCGCCGCCCTGCTCAATCCCGCCGAGATGTTCAAACTCGGCCGCCTCACTCTTTTTTCGCGTTACACTGTGGAAGGAAACCTCGCCGGCGCCCACAAAAGCCCTCTCCAAGGGCCGAGTTCCGAGTTCGCCACCCACAAGCAATACGGCCTCGGCGATGATCCCAAGCACATCGATTGGCGCGTCTTCGCCCGCACCGACAAACATTATGTGAAGCAGTTCGACGACGAGACGAACCTCCGCGTCTATCTCGCCTTCGACCGCAGCGCATCGATGGATTTCTCGTCCTCGCCGGACGGCCCGACGAAGTTCCACCACGCCTCGCGCCTCGCCGCCGCCCTGGGCTATGTCGTGGTCAAAGCCCGCGACTCCATCGGCCTCTTCCTTCACTCCGACAAGGTCGACCTGCGCGTGGAGGCCGCAAATTCGCTCCAGCACTTGAACAACATGCTCAAGCGCATCCAGCAGACCCCGCCTTCCTCCGGCTCGAATATCGCCGCAGCCCTTCACGAGATCGCCGGCGCGGTGAGACGCCGGGGCATGATTGTCATCATCTCGGACCTCTACGACGACGAAGCCGAGATCGCCGTCGCCCTCGCTCGACTCCGTAAACAACGGCACGATGTCATTGTTTTTCATGTCCTCGATCCGGCCGAGATCGACTTTGCGTTGATGAAACCCTGTGAACTCGTCGACCTGGAATCCGGCGAGAAATTCGGCGTCGATCCCAAGGCCCTCGCGGCGGATTACCGAAAATCCTTCAACGAATTCCTCGAAAGGCACCGCAAAACCTGTGCCTCTCTGAACATCGACTATCGCATCGTCCGCACGGATCAACCGCTGGACACCTTCGTGAGGGCCTACCTCGAGGAACGCAAGCGCATGTCGAAGTAGCCGCCCATGTTTCTTTCTCCGCTGTTTTTGATCGCCGCCGTTGTGGGAGCCAGTGTCCCGCTCTTCCTGCATCTCATGCAGAACCGGCGCAAGGTCACGATGACCTTCCCCACCCTCCGCTTCCTGAAGCTCGCGGAGAAACGATCCTCCAGCAAAGTCCGGCTCGAGAATCTCCTCCTGTGGCTCCTCCGCACCCTGATCATGGGCCTCATCGGAGTGGCCTTCGCGATGCCGATGCTCCGCAAGAGTGCCTTCGTGTGGTCCGGCGAGGCGCCGAGGGATATCGCTCTCGTCATCGATGCCTCCTCCAGCATGGGATATCGAAAAGCCGGAAAGCCCGTGTGGGACCACGCCCTCGATTCAGCCGCCGCCATCATCGAGGGCCTCGGCGAAAAAGACCGCGTCTGCGTTTACCTCGCCCGACAGCAACCCGAAGCGGTCGTCGTGGAGCCGATCTCAGACAAAAAGGAAGTCCTCGCCCGAATAAAAAATCTCACCCTCGGATCGACCTCCTCGCAGATGGGCCCCGCGCTGGAGGAAGCTGCCAAGGCACTCAAAAAATCCGACGAGAACCGAGAGATGGAAATCCACATCCTCACGGACAACCAAGCCGTGCCTTGGCAGGCGATGTCCACAGACCCGGCCAGTTCCGGAAAATCTCCGTTCGCAGAACTCCAAAAACTCATCGTCTTCGTGTCGATCCTTGGCGTTGAGGCTCCCGACAATACCTCCCCGGCCTCGATCGCGATCCAGCCCACCAGGCTCCGCAAGGGGGTCGAGGGAAAAATCGCGACGACCTTTTCGCGCACCGGCCCGGACAGTGAAACCACAGCGGTTTTCACTGTGGATGGAAAAGAAGCCGGCCGACGCGCCGTAAAAACTTCCGCCACTGCACCGGAAACCGCCGAGTTCCGCATCCCTCCCTTGGATCAGGGCCTCCACGCCGCCAGGATCGAAACCCCCGAGGACAATCTGCCCGAGGACAACGCCCTTCACTTCATTCTCAATGTCGAAAAATTCATGCCCTGCCTCGTCGTTGGCGAAAAGGCCGACACACTCTTCGTCGAGACGGCCCTGAAAACCGGCCTCGGCGGCCCTCAATCGGTTGTCAGCATCACCCCCGATGCCCTCGCCAAGCAGCCACTCCAGAACCACGCCTGCATTATTCTCTGCAACGCCCTCCCCCTCTCCGGCCAAGCCATCAACGCCCTCGAGACTTATGTTCGCGGCGGCGGATTCCTTGTTGTTTTTCCGGGCATGAAAGCCTCCGCGCTCGACTACAAGAGCCTTCCCTTCCTGCCGGCATTTCCTGGCGCCATGGAAACCGTGCCACCGACCAAGGCGAAAAAAACCCTCTCCTGGGACAAGGCGATGCACCCGCTGATCCGCCCTCTCCGCGAGGGCTCATCCGCCCCCTCCGTCTCTCTCCGCCGAGCCGCCGCCATTCAAAAAATTGAGCCGGGCGCCGAGGTTTTGGTTTCGATGAATACCCAAGAGCCATTCCTCATCGAAAAACCCTACGGCAAGGGCAAGGTGCTCCTGTTCGCCGTTTCGGCGGACCGCACGACCAGCGATTTCCCCCTGTCCCCCTTTTTTCTTCCCCTCCTCGTGCAGTGCGCCGACTACTCGTCCCCCCAGTCCCAGCCTTACATCGAGGGCACCGGCAACGTGATCCTCAATGAACTTTTCCCCGGACTCTCCGAGCCACCCAAAATCACCGGCCCCGATGGGAAAAACCTCCCCGTCCGTGCCAACGCCGCCGACGGCCGCACGGTCTTCGTCGCCGAGAACATGTTCCTTCCCGGCGTTTACAAAATCGCCACCGGCCCCGGAGAAACCTCGCAACTCGACCTCGCCGTGAACATCCCGCGCGGCGAGAGCAACCTCGCCCCGATCTCTTTCGAAGAGATCACCGCCCGCCTTGGTGATGTGAACCTCAAAATCGCCACGGATCTGCCAACGCTCCGCTCACAGTTGGAGGAAAGCCGCGTCGGCCGCACCTTCGGCGAGCAAATCCTCTGGCTCGTCCTCCTGCTCGCCGTCATCGAATTCTGGTATGCGAATTCCCTCTCGCGCCGAGGCGCCATGGGCCGCGAAAAACTCGAGCTGGATTTCGCCGGCCACATCAAGAAACACGACGCGGCATGATCATTTTCGAAAACAGCGTTCCGACTTTGACCATTGTCCTCTGCCTCGTCGCAGCGGCGCTCGCGGCGGCGTATTCAGCCTACCGGTTTCTTCCCTCGGGCTCTTTCCGCGTCGTGCTTTTTTTCCTCCATGTCCTTGCCCTCCTCGGCCTCGGTTGGTGCCTCTTCATGCCCGGGAAAAAGACCACCATCACCCAACTCCTCAAGCCCCGCTTCCTCGTTCTGCTCGATACCTCCCGAAGCATGACCCTGAAATCCTCGGAGGCCGCCCCGAGCCGCTGGGACACCGCCCGCACCACTCTCGGGCTGGGTTGGTCGAAGAAACTCGCCTCCGAATGCGACATCGATGTTTACTCCTTCGACACCTCGCTCAGCGAAGGAATGTCTCTCGGCGCCGCCGAAAATTTGAAGCCCGAGGGCGCCGCAACCTCCCTCCGCGACGCCTTGGCCAAACTCGAGCAACGCCTCGCCGGGCTGCCCATCGAGGGCATGCTCCTCCTCAGCGATGGCACCGACACCCTGGATCTCACCAACGAATGGGCCTCCGCCCCCCGCCCGTTTCCGATCCACACCCTCCAGCCGGAAAAACCTGGTAGCTGGGAGCAGGAACCCGATCTCCGCATCGACGCTGTTACCGCCGCCCGCCGAGTCACGGTCGGCTGGAAGACCGAAATCAAAGTCAAAGTCTCCGGACAAGGCACGAAGGGGGCTCCGGTTTCCATTCAATTATTCGAAGACGATCGCCTGGTCGCCGAGAAGCCCACCCAAATCCCCGACGCCGGCGGCGAGCGCGAGGTCGTGTTTGATATCGAACGCCCCAAAGTCGGTGTCTTCAACACCCGGGTCCTCGCCGTCCCCCTCGCCGGAGAGAAAAACAAGGACGACAACGAGTGGAAGACCATCATCGAGGTCGTCGATGCCCGGAACCGTGTCCTCTATGTCGAAGGCGTTCCCCGCTGGGAATACAAATACCTCCGCCGCGTTTTGATGGAGAACCGACAGATTTCCCCGGTGATTTTCTTCACCAGCGGCGATGGCAAACCCCAAGCCGCAACGCCCGCCGAGACCTTCACCGCAGACATGAACGAGAGCCAACTCTCGGCCTTGAAAGTCGTCATCCTCGGCAACCTCGATGCGGCGGAACTCAGCCAGGAACGCGCCAAGCGCCTCCTCGGCTTTGTCGAAAAAGGTGGCAGCCTCGTTGTCCTCGGCGGCACCAAGGCCTGGTCTCCCGGCGGCCTCCTCTCCACCGATCTCGCCCAAGCCCTGCCGATCGAAGGCGGCAGCCCCACCCTCCTCGAAAGTCCGACTCCCCTCCCCGTCAAACTCACCCCCCAAGCCGCCACCCACCCCGCCTTCGCGGGCGATCCGAAATTTTGGAAAACCATCCCGCCCGTCCTCTCCGTCTTCACCGGCCTGCAAGCCAAGCCCGCCGCCGAGTCCCTCGTCGTCGTCGAGACCCCCTCCGGCTCCGCGCCTCTCGTTCTGACCCAGCGCTTCGGCGAGGGCAAAGTCGCTGTCATCCTCACCGATTCCCTCTGGCGCTGGCAACTCGGCCCCGAATCCGGCGATGCCAAACCCTACAAACGCTTTTGGACCCAACTCGTCTCCTGGCTTTTGCCCAAGGCGGAAAATCTCAACGCCGAGGTGTTGGAACTTTTCACCGACCGGGACGACCTTTTCCTTGGCGAAAAAATCACCATCAACGCCCGGCTCTCCGAAGAAAAAACCAAGGGCAAAAAGCCCACATCCATTGACGCCACGCTCGTCTTCCCCGATGGACGCTCGATCCCCTACCGCATGGATCTCAGCCAGGTGACCACCGTCTCCGGCGATTCCTTCGAAGGCTACAGCGTCGAATTCAAAGCCGACACGCCCGGAGCCTACCGCCTCACCGCCACCGCCCAACTCGACGGCAAGCCCGTGACCAGCAAACCCATGAGCTTTTTCGTCAAACCCTTCTCGCCGGAGACCTCCCCGCGCCCCGCAAATTTCGAAGTCCTCCAAGCCATCTCCAGCGCCAGCGGCGGCTCCTATTTCGAAACCCCCGAAGCCCTCAACTCCGCGCTCACGAATTTCGACCTCAAAGCCAAGGAAGAGAATTTCTCCGAATTCCATACCCTCTGGCGCAACGGCCCCGTCGCAGCGATCGTCATGCTCCTCTTCGCCTCCACATGGTTCGCCCGCCGCAAACGCCAGATGCCATGAGATCGCCTTGTCAAAATCCACCATCACCTGCAACTTCCTCACCATGATCAAACTCTTCAGCCACGCCCTCCTCGCTGCCGCCTCCCTCTCCATCGCCACCGCCCAAGAGATCACTCTCGTGAACAGCAATTTCGACGATGCGGCAAATCCTCCGACCGGGTGGGTCACCGACTACGAGTGGTCCGGAAATTCCTACTATGTTCAAAACAAAATGCAGGTGGCCACCGGCCTGGAGGCGGGGCACGGAAGCGTGGTCCATTTGCAACCTGACGCCAAATACCAAGCCGGTTCGCCGATGCCTGGCGAGGGCGGAGCCAAAATGGAAACCATCCCCTTCGTCCTCGAACCGGGCTTCCGCTACAAATGCACCCTCGAAGTGAAAGGGGGCCCCTCACGCGTTTATTTTGCGGGTTACCGCTGGGCCCCCGGCGTCCGCCCTAATGACCAACCGGCGATCCCAGACCTTCGCATGATCTACAAGAGCAAGGCCTCAAATACTCCCCCCGCCTCCGATTGGACAAAGGTGACGCTGGAATTCCCCGGGGTGGACCTCTCGGCCGATGCGATCAAGCATTTGAAGCAAGTCCGATTCATGACGCTCTATGTCTGGTTTATGAAAGCTGGCTCCGTGGACAACATCGTGGTGACGAAAACACCCGATCCATCCGTGCAATTCTGACCCATCCCGTGGATCCCAGACTCACCAACACGCTGGAAAAAGTCCGCCGCCGGATGACGGCTTGGCACGCGATGGTGAAGCTCAAATGGGGCTTGGCCACGATTTTTGCCGTGCTGTTTGTCGTGGGCTGGGTGGACTTTTTTCTTCGCCTCGAGCAAGGCGGACGCCTCGGAGCCTGGATTCCGCTCGTCTTGCTTCTGGGCGCCACCGTTTGGCTGACCTACTCCGCTCTCGTCCGAGCCTACACGCCCGAGGGAATCGCCGCCGCACTCGAGAAAACCTTCCCCCAACTCGACAACCGCCTCATCAACTTCCTGCAATTCTCACGCGAGCCCTCGAATGATCGCTTCAAGAATGCCTACATCAAAAATGGCTTCCCCGATTTGGAAAAACTCGACCTCCGCGAACTCAAGGACCGCCGCGCCCACAAGTGGAGCCTCATCGCCTTCCTGAGCCTGGCCCTCGTGCTCGCAGCGCCTGGAGCCTTCTACGGCAAGCCTTGGTTCATCGCCCTCTGGCGCGCCGTGAATCCCTTCAGCCAAGTCGAACTCCCGACCCTCACAAAAATCATCGAAGTCACCCCGGGCGAGACCTCGATTCCTGCCGGCCAGGGCGTTCTCCTCACCTGCAAAGTTCAAGGTTTCAAAGGCCACGAGGTCTTTTTGGAAATGGATGCTTCGGATGGACCCGACGAGACCGTTTCGCTCGGTAAAATCACGAGCAGCAGCGAGGAAACCTTCTCCCGCCAAGTGCCACGCTTGACCACCGCGTTGAAATACCGCTTCCGCGCCGGCGATGCCTACCCGAGCAATTGGTTCAACATCGCGACGAAGGCCCCGGCCGCCTTCACCGGCATCAAGGCCGTCCTCACCCCTCCCCCGCACACCCGCCAGGCCCCCTCCAATCTGGACCTCCAAAAAGACCCGCTCGTCGCAAAGTCCGGATCCCGCCTGCAGTTCACCGTCCAATCGAACACCGATCTCTCCGGCGTTCAGCTCTCGGGCGCGGTGCTCACTCCGACTCCCCTCACCACCGTCGATAAAAACCCACGCACCTGGAGCGCTGAAGCCGTTCTCTCCCCAGGCGCATCCCTGATATTGGAGGCCAAGGAAGGCGAGACCATCGCCGTCACCGAGGAAATCGCCGTCACCGTTCAAGTCGATGAACCGCCGCAGATCACCATCGTCAGCCCAACCGAGGCCAGCATTCTCCCGGCCGGAGCAAGGCCACAGATTCATTTCGAGGTGAAGGACGACTACGGACTCTCGGAGGTCGAGGTTCAGTTGCTCCCTCCCGACCAAACCCCAGAGGCCCCCGCAACGACACTCCAATCTTGGAAGGTCGATGGGAACCCCGCCTTCAACCAAATCTGGAGTTCCGACATCGCCGCCACCGCCGGCAAAAAATTGGCCTTCCGCATCGTCGCCCGCGACACCCATCCTGAAAAACCCAACGAATTCCTCTCCGATTCGATCGTCTTCACCACCCCCACCACCGACGAATTGCTCGCCAAGAAAAACGAACTCGCGAATTCCGCCGCCACGGGCATCGACCAATTGCTCGAACTCCAGAAATCCAACATCGAGACGACCGAAAAACTCGCCGCCAATCTCCCAAAATCCGATCGCGCCAAGTGGAAGGAAGCCGCCACGAATCAGGAAAAAATCCGCGGGGTTTTGAAGAGCCTTCTCGATAACACCCTTGAACCCCTCGGCGCCCTCACCCAACTCGGCCAGAAACTCTATTTGAACGAATCCCTCCACGCGATTGAGGCCTTGAAGTCCGCCTCCACCGCCGCGCCCGCTGGCCGCCCGGAATTCGCCAAGGAAGCGCTGGATTGTCAGAACCGCATCCTCCGCCAGTTATCGCCAGCCGACGCCTCCATGGAGGAATCTCTCAAAGACAACCGCTTGACCGGCCTCGCCGCCATGCTCGACGCCCTCCTCAAAGGCGAAAAAGAATTGCTCGCGAAAACCACGGAACTCGCCGCTGCCAACGGCAAAGCCTCCCCCGACATGGTCGATTCCCAAGACGCCCTCGCTGAGGATGTCCAAGCCTTCATCCGCACGGCCCGCGAGGATGCCGTTCAAACCGCAACCTCCGACGCCGCATTCGCCGAGAGCATCAAGAATTCAGCCGATCAGGCCGAAAAGGAAGGCATCCAGAAAGACATGGTTCTCGCCGCCGAAAACCTCGATCAGCAGCGCCTCGAGGAAGCCAAAAAGCCCCAGGAATCCGCGATCCGAAAACTGGAAGCCATCAAAGCCTCGCTCGAGAAACTGACCCTCACCGAGGACAAGGAAAAGACCGTCGACTTCCTCGAAGCCGTGGGCGAGGCGAAGGAAAAAATTGAGAAAATCCAGGAACTCCACAAGAAAATGCGCGAGTCGATCGATGCCGTGAAAGCCCAGGCCAACCACGACAAGGAATTGGTCGATAAAATGGAGGACGCCTACCGCGAAATGGAGAAGAACACCAAGGAAGCCCTACTGGAGGTTCCGACCGACCTCCACATTTTCGCCGAAATGAACACCGCCAACGATCTCGTGGAGGATGTGTTTTCCATTTTCGAAGAAATCGAGCAGGTCGCCAAAGAGGAAACAAAGCCCGACGGCACCGAGAAGGAATTTAAGGCCAAAGACAAAGGCTACGCCAAGGAAGACGCTCTCATGGCCATGATGGGCGAGGCGAAAGAACGCCTCGACGCCTGCGAAACCTGGCTCGGCGAAAAAGCCGACGCCGCTAAAATTACCACCGAAGCGATCGACCGCGAGGAAATGCCCGACTCCGGGGTGGCCATGGCTGAACTCGCCACCGCCGCCGAGGATTTGGTAGGCGATCTCCTCGAGGAAAGCAAAGAAGCCGCCGAGGAGTCTGATGACGGCGCAACAAACCATGCGATGAGCGATTTCCCCGCAGGCTGGGAAACCATGGAGGGAAACATCGCCTCGTTCGGCGCTCAGGGAAAATCCGGCAACACCGCCCCCGACCACAAGGAACAGGACGGCCGCTCCAATGTCGGCCGCCAAGGCATGGCCAGCGGGGAAACCGCCGCAGGCTCCGGAAAAATCGGCAAAGGCGATGACAATATCGAAAACCGCCGCACCCAGGATCCCATCCAAAGCGGTCAAGTCGATGCCGAGGGCGATGCGAAAACCGCAGCCACGGGCGGTGGGAAACAAGCCTCTGGCAAAGCCGATGATGTCGGAATGTCAGGCGGCACGAAACGCGTCGATTCCACCGAGCAAGGCTCCTACGAGGGCATGGCGGCTATCATGGCAAAGAAAGCCGATGCCATTTTCGCCGAGGCCTCGATGAAAAATGTGCGCGTCGATTCCCTGAAAAATGCCGCCCACCACATCCGCCAATCCGCCGAGGCGGTTGCCCGTGGAGATATTCGCCAGATGAAGGAACATAAAAAAGCCGCCGCCGCCGAGTTGATGGAGGCCCGAGCCCAACTCCAAGCCGGCCCCAACAGCGCCATTCCAGTCAACCGCACGATCGACATGCTCGAGGGCGTCGTCGAATCCGGTTCAGACGCCGCCCCGACGGAATACCGCGACAAGGTCTCCGAATACTACAAGGCCCTGAACGGAGCACTCTAGTCGCTGTGAGGTTCCTGATCTGCTTCTCCGCTTCGCTTCTGTGCGCCTCCGCCACACTCCTTGCGGAATCCCAACCCCTCGACTCTTTTTCCTACGATCAGCTGCGGGTTTTCTTGAAGGGATACGATGGAGACTGGCGACCCCACAGCGACCGCGAAAAAGGAATTCCTGCTCCGCCAGCCACCAAATTCTCCCCCGAGGGAGCACGCCGCATGGCTTTGCCCCCGCCGCAAAGCCCCGACGGGCAGACGATGGATTTGAAAGCCCTTCTCGAATCGCGCCGCAGCCTCCGCGAGTTCTCAAAATCCCCGCTCTCCCTCGCCGATCTCGGGTTCCTCCTCTGGGCCGCTCAAGGGGTGACAGGCCAAAACAGCGAGGCCCCCTTTCGCACCGCCCCTTCCGCAGGGGGACGCTACCCGCTCGAGACCTACATCGGCGTCGCGAATGTGACGGGGTTGGAAGCCGGCATTTACCGCTACGAGCCGACAACCCACTCCCTGATCGTCGTCAGCGATAACCCAAAGTCTCCCGAAAAACTCCTCGCGGCCTGCTACGGGCAATCCGTCGTTTCCAACGCGGCAGCCGTTCTCGTTTGGACCGCCACTCCCTACCGCACCGAGTGGAAATACGCGTTCACCGCTCACCGCATGATCGCGATGGAGGCCGGCCACGCCTGCCAAAATGTCGGCCTCGCGGCCACCGCCCTCGGCCTCGGAGCCTGCCCGCTCCTTTCCTATCACCAATCCGCTCTCGACCGGTGGCTCGGCGTGGATGGGCGCGAGGAGTTCGCCATTTATCTGGCGGCCCTCGGCAAACCGGCCTTGGACTGAGATGGAGATTCCCGGCTACGAACCATTTTACCTCGAAACGCTGGCAGACCTCCGTGCGGAAATCACGCGCTTGGGGCTGTCGATTCCCGTCTCGGATTCCACCGACTCCCTGTTCCAGCCTCGCCAAATCGCCGGACGCACCGTGCCAAATGCATTCTGCGCCCAACCCATCGCCAACTCCCCCGGCCCGCTCTCGATCCGCCGCTACCAAAAACTCGCCGATGGCGGATTCTCGCTGATCTGGGTTACCGAAATCCTCGGGAAATTGGACCTCCGCGATCTCCGCTCACGCAGCGAGGCGATATTCATTAGCCAACTCTCGCCATGCCCCGCCGCTGAACTCCACGACTCCGCCGTCGAGTCGCAACTGCACTCCCTCGTCGAAGACGCCCGATCCGCAGCCGAGGCGGGATTCGATGGCATCGACATCTCCTGCCATCACGGCACGCTGGCTGCTCATCTCCTCGCCGCCCGCAAGCGCCCCGGCCGATTCGGCGGCTCCCTGGAAAACCGGATGCGCTTCGTCCTCGAAGCCATCCACCGCATTCGCGAGGCCCATCCCGACCTGATCCTCGCCGTGCGCCTCAATGCTTTTCACGCGAGCGAGGGAGGATTTGGGGTGGACGCCGAGGATTTCCGAAAACCCGATTTCTCCGAGCCACTCGCCCTCGTGCGCGCCCTCGAAGCCGCCGGCGTTTCGATCCTCAACCCCGCCGCAAACAATCCGAACCGCCTCGCTCCCGACAGGCAGCACCACCCACTTTCCGACTTCGAAAACCCGCACGAACACCCCCTCGCCGCCTTGCAGCGACTGATCCACCTCTCCGAGGATTTGGCAAACGCCGCGCCCGGCCTCTCCGTCATCGCGGGAGGATTTGGCTGGCTGCGGGACTTCGCCCAGCATGTCGCCGCCGCCCTTTTGGAAAATGGCCGATTTGCCATGGCCGGTTTCGGCCGAGGAGCCCTCGCCTTCCCCGAAGCCCCCTTGTTCCGCCAATGGCCCAGAGGCCGTGTCTGCATCGATTGCGGCGCTTGCTCGGAGCTGAACCGCACAGGAAGTCCCGTCGGCTGCCCGATTCGTGATCCCGCCACCTACGGCCCCATCCACCAAGGAATGCGCCGCACCCAGGAGGACACGCTCCGCGAGGGCCTCAAACGCTGCCATTTTTGCGAAGCCGCGCCTTGCGTTTCCGCCGACCCCCTCCACACGCCGATCCCCGAAATGATCACGGCTTGGCTGGAGGGCGACCGCGAAACCGCCCGCCAACTCCTCTTCTCGGCAAATCCTCTACCCGGCATCGCTTCCCGCCTCTCCCCGGCATGGATGGAAGCCGAGGGAGCCTGTATCGAAACCGCCCTACGCGGAGCTTCGGTTCCGATCCTGGATTTGCAGGCCGCCATCGCGTGGGATGCCCTCCAAGAGGGAAATACTGGCATCAAAATCCCACCCCACTCCAACAAGCGCACCGTTGCCGTCATCGGCAGCGGCCCCGCCGGGCTCGGTGCGGCGGCTTTCTTTCTGGAACACGGCTACACGGTCCAACTCCACGAAAAATCCCAAATCCTCGGCGGCATGCCCGCTCGCGTTATCCCAACTCGCCGCACGGGGCCTCTCGACCTCGAAATCCAAGCCCTCCTCGATACTGCTCTGAAAGCCAACCGACTTTCGGTTTTTCTCGAAAACGAAATCCTCCCTGGTCCCTCCCTCGAGGATTTGCGCCGAAGCGTCGATGCCGTGCTCGTCTGCACCGGAGTTTGGAACGAACCGACCCTCGGCAAACGCGGCAACCAAATCCTCGGCGGGCTCGAGTTTTTGGAATCCTTCAAAAACGGCTCCCGCTCGTCCGTGCCCGGCCGCGTCGCGGTTTTGGCCGGGAGCGACTGCGCGATGGAATCCGCTCGCCTCGCCCGCGAATCCGGGGCCTCGGAAGTTCATGTGATTTTCGCCGGCGAGCGTTCCGCCCTGCATTGGCATATGCCCGAATCGTGGTTCGCCACGCCGGGCGTTCATGCCCTAATGGAATGGGAAGCGCTCCACTACGAACGACGCGCCGACGGCGAACTTCTCGGCCTGCACCTTCGCCACACGAAATTTCAAACTTCCGTCCTTCTCGAAATCGACATGGTGATCGAAGCCATGGCCCTCCAACGCGACCCTCGCTGGAATGTCCCTGCCACCTCGGGAATTCATTTTGCGGGTGCGATTCTCAATGGCGGAACATCTGTCGCTTCGTGCCTCGCCGAGGGCCGCGCCGCGGCATCGCGCCTCCAAGCCGACCTTTTCCCGTGAAACTCGAGCCTCGCCTGAAAATCGACCGCGAGCGTTGCGTGAAGCCCTCCGAGACCATCGCGAGGCTCGAGGCATTCGTGGGTTCTCAACACGATTTCTGGATTCACGAGGAAACCGTCGGCCCGGACCTGTATTGGGCGGCGATGTTCATCGAAGGGATGGAATTTCGCACGATGGGCAAGGGCTCGAACCCCGAGTGCGCCCGCGCCGGAGCCCTCGCCGAGGGAGCCGAGTGGCTTGCCGCCCGCGCCGTCGGCGACCTACCCGGCTATGCTTGGGGCCGCGAGGGAGACTTTGCGAATGCCATTCCGATCCGCCAATTCCTCCCCCACATCGCCACCGCCACCCCGCCGCTCCTGCGCCGCATCGAGAACCTCGAAGCCGCCGGGCATTGGGTGGACGCCTTCTCACTCACCCAAAACACCACGGTCAAAATCCCACTGGAATATGTGCGGATCATCAGCGGCCCCAACGGCAGGGCTTCGGGAAACACGCTCGAGGAGGCACTCATCCACGCAGCGAACGAGGTTTTCGAACGCCGCGCCCACATCGCGGTTCTGCGAAACCGTCTGGTCGTTCCGACTATCGATGAAACCTCGATTGCGCATCCTGTCATCCGCCGCCAGATGGCATTTCTTCGCGAACGCGGGATCGATTTTGTGGTGAAGGACCTTTCATTCGGAGGCGTCCTGCCATGCGTCGGCGTTTATTTCCGCGATCAAAACATCCCGCCGGATTTTCAGTTCCACCATTTCTTCAAAATCGGAGCATCGTTCGACCGCGAAGAAGCCCTGGGGCGTTGTTTCACCGAATACACCCAAGGCCGGAAAGCCGGCGAATTCCTCGACGCCTCCTCCCCCGGCTATCCCGAAAAACTCTGCCAACTCCTCGACCACGATTTCCGCCGAATCGGAACGCTAGGCAAGGACTGCGACAATTTCATGTCGGCTTTCATGTTCGGCATGGTCCCCTACCGCTCGGCGGATTTCCTACTCGAAGGCCCTGTCGTTCCATTCGATCCTGGCACGCGCCACGCCGATTGCCTCGGCGACATCGAAGAGGCGAAACGAACCTTCGCCGCGCTCGGCCTGGACTTTCTCGCCATCGACCTCACCGATCCCGCCATCGGATTTCCGGTCGTGCAGGTCGTTGTCCCTAGCTACTCCGATGTCCTGCCCTACCACGCCCCCTCAAGCCCGGCGCTTTTCCGCGCCATCACTCGATCCGAGGTTTTGGCATCCTATCCCACTCTCCCCTGCGAGAGTCACCAAGTGTAGGTGGCGGTGTAAACGACCTTCCGCTCTTCGCCCAGTTTTAGAGGGATTCGAAATTCAATTTCGTCACTCGCCTTTTTTTCAAACGGGTCGGAGTTCCCACTGATTTTCCAACTCGGCGACACTCCCAAACGCTCGACCACTCGGATGGTGACGGGTTCTGTTTTGCGATTTTTTAGTAGGATTTCAATGGTCTCCACGGCTTGGTGATTGGCCTCATCCCGACTGGAATTCATGAGCTTTCTCTCGCCGACCAGATCAAACGCGTCTCCCGTGCGAATTTTCAACAACTCATCAGCAGGCGTGTGGTCGATTTCGCTCTCGCCGGTGAATTCAAGCTGGCTGCCATTCTCGCGGTAAAAGCGCATCCGGCCCTGCGGCAAGGGGATTCCAAGCTGGTTCTCCTTGCTGTTTCGAAACTCGCGGAGGACCGAGATTTTTGGACCGAGAGCGGCATTGAAAATGTAAACGGTCTCGGACTTCACACCACCCGCTCGGAGAAACTCCACCTGCTTCGTCTCGCGATCTCGGAGCGAAGTCGGGCGCGGGAGCGAGTAGAGATGAAATTCATCGAAGGCTTTTTCGGTGACGGTCGACGCGTCAGCCATAGCAGCCATCGCCACCATACGCCGTTCACTCTTCAAAAACGGATCGGGATCAACCTTGGCGACATCCCCGGCCATGAGATGGATACTGGCTTCCTCGAAGTCCCGGCCAGACCGATTCTCCATCGTGATCCAACCGACGACATCGATGCTGTCGCCCTTTTCGGGTGAGACGAGATTGTAGCTCGCCTGCCAGGAAAGCCCTCCGGTGATGTAGCCCAACTCGGCCTCTGTTTTCGACGCGGCGGGGGATTGGATTTTCCACTCCAGGCGGGGCTTGAGAACGGTGTCATCACCGAGCGAAGGAAATTCAGGTTTCCCGGGTAGGCCGAACTGGATTTTCCCTTCGACCTCCACCACCGGTTCAGTTCCGCCAGCGGGTCCGCCGTATCCGGAACGCAGGATTTTTGCCTGAATCAAGCGGTCGGGTTTTTCGGGTTCGCGAACCGTAAAATCAATCGTCTGCCCCTCGAAGAGCGAGAGCAGGTAGGCCTGAGTGAGCGGGTCGTTGCGGTAGTTTTGTTCGAGAATTTGCAGCGGCTTTCCCGACTTGTCGCGCAACACAACGGAGTCAGGCTCGAGGAGCAGCGTCGCGCCGTCGTATTCAATGGGATTCAGGCCCTGCTTCAATTCCAGAGGCACCGTGTCGCGCACCACCGCGAAATCCTGATTGTAAATCGTCAACCCGGGCGCTGCGAAGGCAACCCCAGGCAGAAACAGACTCAGAAAAATCAGTGAGCGTTTCATGATTGGAGAAGAGGCTCGGGAGGGAAAGACCGGGGCGTCAGATGAGGTGCTTAGGCAAATCCTCGAGCTTCTCGCAGCCCAGTTGCTCCATGACTTGCTGGAGTTCCTTTTGAAGAATTTCAACAACCTGGTTGCCGCCTTGGCTGCCCATCGCGCAGACACCAAACATCGGCGCACGGCCGAGGAAGGTGAATTCCGCGCCACTGGCGATGGCGACGGCGATATCCGATCCTGAGCGAATTCCGCTATCCATCATGAGCTTGATCCGGCCTTTGCAGGTCTTGGATAGCTCGGCGACGGACTTGATGGTGGCCTGGCCTTGATCGAGCTGGCGACCGCCGTGGTTCGAGACAATGAGGCCATCGATTCCGAGTGAGATCGAGCGCTCGGCGTCCTCGGGGTTGACGATGCCCTTGATGACAAGATTGCCCTTCCACATATCGCGAATGGCTCGGATGCGCGATTCGTTGAGCCGTCCCGAGAAGGTTTTGTTCATGAAAAGACCAAGATGTTTCATGCTCAGGCCTTTTGGGATGTAGGGCTTGAGGGTCTGGAATTGCGGGATGCCCGCGAAAAGTTGCGAGAAGGACCACGTGGGGTGGAAGCACATCTGGATGACATTATTGAGGGTCATCTTCGGCGGAACGGAGAGGCCGTTTTTGATTTCCTTGGGTCGGTATCCAAAGGTGGGCGTGTCGGCGAGAAGGACGAGGGTTTTGCAACCGGCCTCGGCGGCGCGCTGGAGGATTTTGTCGCGCAGCGAATCGTCGGCGGGATGGTAGAGCTGGAACCAAAAGTCGCCACCAGTGATCTCGGAGACCTTTTCGATGCTGGCCGTCGTGACGGTGCTGAGGACAAACGGAATGTTCTGCTCCTTCGCAGAGCGGGCGAGCATTTCGCAGGATTTCGGCCACATGAGGCCTTGGAGACCCACGGGAGCAAAGCCAAACGGGGAGGCGTATTCGCGACCGAAGAGGGTGGTTTTTTGAGAGGCTCCTTTGTAATCGCGGAGGTAAACCGGCTTCAGCTCGACCGAACGGATGTCGTTAGTGTTTCGGTGGAGGTTGACCTCGGACATACAACCGCCAGCGAGGTAGTCGTAGGCGAAGCCGGGCAATCTTTGCTGGGCTTTTTTGGCAAGGAGATCGATCGAGGGATAGCGTGGATTCATGGCTTGGGGCGATTTCTAGGGCGCGGAGGAGGGTTTGGCAATCCCGGGCGCGGCCGGAATTTTTTTTGAAACTTTTTACGATCCGCAGGGTTTGATCCCCATGCTGAATCCCCTGCCTGCGTCGGATTGGACCCCTCAAGCCGCCGCGCATCTCCTGAACCGCGCCGCCTTCGGGGGCACACCCGACGAGATTCAAAAACTCCACGCCCTCGGACATCCCAGAGCCGTCGAATCACTGCTCGGTGCCGGGGAGGAGTTGGATCTTTTTCCGCCACCGGAGATGGAACCGATGTCTATTGGGGCGGAAAAAATTAAGAACCTCGATTTGTCACCAGCGGAGAAGAATGAACTCCAGAAGGCTCATCGCAATCTCATCAAAACCAATGGCGAGAAACTTCGTTACTGGTGGCTCCGCAGAATGCGGGAAACTCCGAATCCGACTCGCGAGAAGGCCGTGCTTTTCTGGCACAGCCACTGGGCCACCGGCATTCGCAAGGTGAAAGACCCTTTCCTCATGCACCGCCAGAACGAAACGCTCCGCGCCCATGCGCTCGGCCCGTTCGCGCCATTTGCCAAACAAATATCCCGCGATCCGGCGATGATTCATTACCTGGATCTCGGCAGCAGCTCCGCCGCAAAGCCGAATGAAAATTTCGCTCGCGAAGTGATGGAACTTTTCTTGCTTGGTGAAGGCCACTATTCGGAGACGGATATCTCGGAGGCCGCCCGCGCCTTCACGGGCTATCGCGTCGATCGCAAAACCGGCAGCTTCCGATTTCAACAACGCCAAGCCGACCTTACCACCAAAACCGTGTTTGGAAAAACCGGCCCGCTCTCTGGCGATGATGTGATCGACATCATAGTTTCTCAACCAAGATGCTCCGAATTTATCGCTGGAAAAATCTGGAACTACTATGCTGGCATCGGGCCTTCGTCTTCCCTTCGGAAGACTCTTGGCGATCAATATCACCGGAGCGGAATGGATACCGGCAAGCTCTTGAAAACGATTTTTAGGAGCAGCGAGTTTTATAACTCAAGCGTCGTTCGCCAGCAGATCAAGAGCCCGGTCCAATGGCTCGTCCAAACCTGCAAAATTTTGAGAATTCCCGTTCCAGAACGCCGGTTCGCGCTGCCTCTCCTCACAAATCTGGGCCAAAACCTCTTCGATCCCCCGAACGTCAAGGGCTGGGATGGCGGACGCGCTTGGATCAGTTCCTCCACACTTCTCGTTCGCTACAATTCCGCTGGCCAAATGATTCGCAGCGCCGATTCCGAGATCGACCGCGTGGTTCCCCCGGGCAGAAATGACGAACAAACCGCCGATGCCTTGGCTTGGACACTCTTTCAAGGGCCAATGCCGCCCCCTCTCCGCGAGCGGACGACCGCGTTGATCACAAAAAACGGCACCGCCGCCGCCGCCCGGCGCGACCTCCTTCACCTCCTCATGAGCACCCCCGATTACCAACTCACATGAACCAAACCCTCCATACCCGCCGCCGTTTTTTACGCACTTCGATTCTTGGAGGCGCCCTCTCCTGGACCGTTCCCGCGTTTCTTGAACGGACCTTTCTCTCGCTCGACGCGATGGCCGCCAATTCACCCATCCAAACCCTCAATGGAAAAGACGGCCCGATCCTTGTGATCCTGCAACTCGCAGGCGGCAACGACGGCCTTAATACCGTGATTCCTTTCGAGGACGACGCCTATTATCGCGCCCGATCCACCCTCGCGATTCCCAAGTCAAAGGTGCTTTCACTCTCCGAGGGTTTCGGTCTGCATCCGCAACTCCAGGGCCTCAAGGGGCTCCACGACGATGGCCACCTCGCCGTCATCCATGGCGTCGGATATCCGAACCCGAACCGCTCCCACTTTCGCTCCACCGAAATCTGGCAAACCGCCTCCGATGCTCAAAAAACCGAGAGCCATGGCTGGATAGGTCGCTACTTCGACTCCTGCTGCGAAGGGGCCGATCCCGCCGTGGGAATCAGCATTGGCTCGCCACAAGCCCCCCAAGCCTTCTCCGCCGAAAAACGCCGGGGCATTTCGTTCGCGAATCCCTCGCAGTTCCGATTCGATCTCCGCAAATCCTCCGATCCCGATGCGGCCGAGGAATTTTTTCGCGACATCAACGAGATGGACAACGACATGCAGGGCGCCAGCATCGGGATGCTCAATGGCCCCGCCGACATGGGTGGCGACACGCTGGATTTCCTCCAACGCACCGCCCTCGATGCCACCGTCAGTTCCGATAAGGTGCTCGAAAACCTCACCAAGACTAAACCTCCTGCCCCCTACCCCGCTGGAAAACTCGCCGATTCCCTCAACCTCGTCGCCCGCCTCATCGCCGGCAGCATGCCGACTCGCGTTTATTATGTTTCGCTCGGCGGCTTTGATACCCACAGCAACCAAGAAGGCTCCCACGCCCGCTTGATGGGAGAACTCAGCGCCGCACTTTCGGCATTCACCACCGACCTCAAAGCCCAAGGAAATTTCGACCGCGTGCTCACGATGACCTTCAGCGAATTCGGCCGACGCGTTGCCGAAAATGCCAGCCGCGGAACCGACCACGGCGCCGCCGCCCCGATGTTCCTGCTTGGCGGAAAAATCAAACCCGGCTTCCACGGCAAAGCTCCCAGTTTGGAAAAACTCCGCAACGGCGACCTCATCCACACCGTGGACTTCCGCAATGTCTACGCGACGATCCTCGAGAAATGGCTCCAAGCCCCGATCGAGCCCGTCCTAAAGCGCCGATTTTCCACGATGAATTTCATTTGAGCCACAACCTTCCTTGGGCCTGGAGCGCTTGACAATCCTCCCTACGCAGGACTACCTCACCACTCTGTGCTCCGTGCATTAAATTTTATGCTCCTCGTTCGAGTCGGAGTCCTCTTGCTGGGCCTCGCCTCGCTCTCGCATCTTTTTGAGCATTGGGAATCCGTCGCTTGGCAAGATTGCCTCTCCCCATGCGAACACTCCCACGCCTCCTCCCACCCCGAATCGGATGATACTTGCCCGACTCACCACCATCACAGCTGCTCACCCCATGAACACAGCCCAGCCATTTTGCAGGCTCATTTTCTTTTTCTCCCCCAGCCCATCGTCCTGTCCTTGCCAGCGGATCACTTAAGGCCACCGTCATCCATTCCGCAGGAAATCGATAAGCCGCCGAGGATATCCT
This sequence comes from Terrimicrobiaceae bacterium, assembly GCA_044375555.1. Lineage (GTDB taxonomy): Bacteria > Verrucomicrobiota > Verrucomicrobiia > Chthoniobacterales > Terrimicrobiaceae > UBA967. The sequence continues at coordinate 26,202 of JBILML010000023.1, read as the reverse complement.
GACCCGCCCGGCCTTCCGCTCCCTTCGAGCGGATTCATTCTGCAACTCCACCGCGCGCCGACGCGTCATTCTTCGGCCAAGATTTCCATGCCTCTTAAAATTTTTCCCATTCTCTTGCTGCTGGCCCTTCCGACACTCGATGCGTCTGCGCTCAGCGCCGAATCGCTCGTTCAAACCGCTCTCTCCAACAACCGCGACCTCCAAGCCGCACGCTTCGCCACCTTGAAAGCGCAAGGCCGTCTCGCCCAAGCCGGGCGTTGGCCGAACCCCGAACTCGAACTCTCCGGCCTCAGCGATGTCGCCTTTCGCAACGACGGCGCGGGGACGTTCACCGTCGGCTTGAGCCAAACATTTCCCCTCACCGCGCGATTGTCTCTGGCTCGAGAGGCGGGGCGTCTCGACGTCCTCCGCGCGATGCGCGAGATTCGAGACCACGAGCGTCTCCTCATCGCCAAGGTGCGCCAGACTTCGATCCGAATCCTCGAATCCAGCGCCCAAGCAAGCGTTCTCGAGGAACTCCTCGCCGCCGCAGACACCTCCGCCAAACTCACCCAACAGCGCCTCGAGGCCGGCCAAGGCAGCCTTTCCGAGAAAAGCCTCTCGCTCGTGGAGCAACGCCGCATCGCCAACGAACTCGAATCCGCCCGCATGGATCGCGATCTCGCCATGCTGGAGTTGAAAACCCTGCTCGGCTTGTCAGCAAAGGAACCGCTCGCCGTTTCCGACACGCTGGAGGGTCTCGTCAAAAAACTCTCTCCACTCGCAAATGCCCGCCCAGAGTCGATCCACAGGCCGGATGTGGACCTTCTGTTGCTGGAGTCCGAAAAGGCGGGCATCGAAACCGCCCTCGCAAAAGCCGAGGCCTGGGAGGGCATTCGCATCGGCGTCCAGTATGCCTTCGACCAAAACATGGATGAGCCCGAAGGCCTCGGAACCGACAATTTCCTGGGCCTCTCGGTCTCGGTGCCCCTGCCTGTTTGGAACCAAAACAAAGGCCTCGCCGAGGAACGCGCCGCCCATCGCGACGAAAATCTCGCCCGGGCCCGCGCGGCGAAACTTGAGATCGAAAACGCCCTCGCCTCGTCCCTTCGTGCCGTGCAGTTGCTCCAAAACCGCCTCGCGGAATTCGACACCCGCACCCTCCAACCCGTCACCACCGCCCTCGCCGAGATGCAATCGGGCTATGAAACCGGCCGTGTCGATCTGCGCGACCTCTTCACCCTGCGTGAGCAATTGGGAAAACTCCGACTCGAGCGCGTGGACCTCGAGGGGCGCTTGGCATCGGCCTTGGGCGACCTCGAAACCACCACCGGCAGCCACCCCTCCATCCGGCGCGAGTATCTCGTTCCCTCAAACAAAACATCGAAAAACCCATGAAATTCCTTTTCCTCATCCCGCTTCTTCTCCCGCTCGCCGCACAGGCTGGACCCGCTTGCGCCGAGCACGCCGCCAACTTCGGCTCGAGCAACCACTCAGGCCCCATTTCCCTCAGTGATGCACAACGCAAAAATCTGGGCCTCCAAACAACCCAAGCCACCATCCTCGACCTGACTCCCTCGGTTGAGGTTCCCGCCATCCTCGTCGTCCCCCCGGAAAAACACGGATCAATCAGCGCTCCATTCGCCGGTCGTGTCATCGAAGTCCTCGTGAAGCTTGGCCAGCAAGTCGTGGCAGGCGAAGCGGTCGTTCGCGTTGCACCACTCGCCGTCGGCAGTCCCGCGCAAACCCTCGCCTCGCCAGTCTCTGGCCATGTCATCCGACAAAGCGCCATGCCAGGCCTCGCGTTTACTCCGGAAACCACACTCGTTGAAGTTGGCGACGACACCCAACTTCTCGCCCAAGGCCTCATTTTCCAATCTCCAGAACTCAACAAGATCAAGATCGGCGCTCCAGCCTCTCTGTTTTTGGATGTCTTCCCCAACTCCGAATTTCCCGGCGTTCTCCAGCGTCTCGATACAGGCCACGCAGCCGACGATCCAGGGTTCCACATTTACGCTGCGATTCCGAACCCAGACCACCGACTCCGACCGAATTTCCGAGGCACCCTCCGTATCGCCCTGGCCGATCCCCAACCCGCCATCGCCATCCCCCGCCGCGCAATCCTCGGCTCGCTGGGTAAACTTTTCGTCTTTGTGGAAAACGACGAGGGCGCTTTTGAAAAACGAGAAATTGTCACAGGCATCCGCTCGGGGAACCTTGTGGAAGTGCTCGAAGGCGTCCTGCCGGATGAAAAGGTCGTCACCGTCGGCAACTACCAACTCCAATACCTCGGAGCCGCATCCGCTGCTGGCGGGGACGAGCACGGCCACAGCCACTGACGCGCCATGTTCGACCGCATCATCGCTTTCTCCATCCGCAACCGCCTCCTCGTCGTGGCTCTTGCCGCGCTCGTCGTGGCCTACGGCGCCTGGGTTCTCCGCACACTGCCGGTCGATGTTTTTCCCGACCTCAACCGGCCTACCGTCACCATCTTCACCGAGGCGCCAGGACTCTCGCCCGAGGAGGTGGAAACACTCGTCACCCTCCCACTGGAAACCGCCGTCAATGGAGCGACGCATGTGGAGCGCGTGCGTTCACTTTCTGGCATCGGGCTCTCACTAGTCTTCGTCGAGTTCGATTGGAAAACCGACATCTACCTCGCGCGGCAGGTGGTGGCCGAGCGCATTCAGGGCGTTGGCGAAAACCTCCCCGAGGGCATCCGCCCCTTCCTTGGCCCGATCTCCTCGATCATGGGCCAGATCATGGCCATCGGGGTCACCAGCGATAATCCAAAGGTCGGCCCGATGGAGATGCGGAGCCTCGCCGAGTGGGACATCAAGCGCCGCCTGCTCTCGATCCCCGGCGTTTCCCAAATCACCATCCAAGGCGGCGACCTGAAGGAATACCAAGTCCTCGTCGATCCCCGGAAACTCATCGGCTACGGCATATCCCTCCACGAGGTGCGCACGGCGCTCGAGGAATCGAATGTGAATTCTTCAGGCGGCTTCCTGCTGGAGCCCTACGAGGAAAAACTCATTCGCAACATCGCGCGCGTGGAGGGCCCCGAAGACCTCGGCAACACCGTGGTCAAAACCGCCCCCGGCGGCACGAACATCCTCCTCCGCGACATCGCCGAAATCCGGACCGCCGGCCCTCTGGTGAAACGCGGCGATGCCGGAGTCAACGGCGAGCCTGCCGTGCTACTCGCCGTTTCGAAGCAGCCCGGCGTGGACACCGTCCAACTCACCCGCGCCATCGAAAAGGAACTCCAAGCGCTCCAATCCACGCTTCCCGAGGGTGTCACGCTTCACGACGACATTTTTCGGCAGTCGAACTTCATCGAGCGCGCCATCGCGAATGTCGTGGAGGCCCTGCGCGACGGCAGCCTCATGGTCTCGATCGTCTTGTTCCTTTTCCTCCTGAACTTCCGCACGACCTTCATCACCCTCACCGCCATCCCGCTGTCGCTTTTGGTGACATTCATCGTCTTCCAATGGTTCGGCCTCGGCATCAATACCATGACACTCGGAGGCCTCGCCGTGGCGATCGGCGAGTTGGTGGACGACGCCATCGTGGATGTGGAAAATGTCTTCCGCCGCCTGCGCGAGAACCGCCTCTCCGCAACACCCAAACCCACCTCCGCCGTGGTCCTCTCAGCCAGCCGCGAGGTGCGGAACTCGATCGTCTTCGCCACCCTCATCGTCATCCTGGTTTTCATTCCCCTCTTCGCATTGGACGGCATCGAAGGCCGGATTTTCGCGCCGCTGGGTCTGGCCTACATCGTCTCGATCGCCGCCAGTCTCCTTGTCGCCGTCACTGTCACCCCCGCGCTCTGCTCCTATCTTTTGCCGAATATGAAAAAGATGGCGCATCCCAAGGACGGCCTCCTGGTGCGGTTTTTCAAAGGTCTCGTCGCCCGTGTGCTCGCCATCGGCTTCCGGGTTCCCAAAACCCTCTTCGCGCTTGTCTTGATGGCGTTTCTTTGCGCAGTGGCCCTCGTGCCGTTTTTGGGACGCGAATTTCTCCCTCCATTCAACGAGGGCAGCGCAACAGTGTTCGTCGTCAGCGCCCCCGGCACCTCGCTCGAGGAAAGCACCCGCCTCGGACGCGTCGCAGAGCAGCTCCTGCGCGAAATCCCCGAGGTCCGCACCATCGGGCGCCGCACCGGCCGCGCCGAGGGCGATGAGCATGTGATGGAAGTGAACTCCACAGAGATCGAATTCGAACTCTCTACTTCGAACCGCCCGCGATCGCAAATTCTCGCCGACATCCGTGGGCGAATGGCGGAAATTCCCGGCGCGCTGACCAGCGTGGGGCAACCGATCTCCCACCGCATCGACCACTTGCTCTCCGGCGTGCAAGCACAGGTCGCGATCAAGATTTTTGGAGACGACCTCGAGACGCTCCGCGAAAAGGCCGAGGCGATTCGCGCCATTGTTGCCGCCATCCCGGGCTTCACCGATGTGCAGACCGAACACCAAACACTCATTCCTCAAATCCATGTCCGCATCGATCGCGGAAAAGCCGCGCTCTTCGGCTTGCGGCCGGGAGAGGTCGCCCGCTACGCCGAACTCGCCTTGCGCGGCAGCGTGGTCACCGAGGTTCTCGAGGGCCAGCGCTCCTACAATGTCACACTCCGCCTCCCAGACTCCGCGCGGCGCGATGTCGAATCGATCCGCCAAATCCCCATCGATACCCTGAATGGCCGCATCGTGCCTCTCGGGCTTGTGGCCGATGTGGAGGAGGCGATGGGGCCGAACATGGTGAACCGTGAGAACGGCCAGCGCCGGACTTATGTCTCCGCCAATGTCGCTGGACGCGACCTCGTCGGAGCCGTCGAGGAGGCCCGCCAAAAAATCGCCGCCTCGGTCGATCTTCCCACCGGCTATTTCATTTCCTACGGCGGGCAGTTTGAGAGCCAGGCCAGCGCCTCGCGCCTCCTCCTGCTCCTTGGGCTGGCAAGCTTCACCGGGATGTTCCTTGTCCTTTATCTCCAATTTCGCAGCGTCAATCTCGCCCTTCAGGTCATGCTGAATATTCCCCTCGCCTTCATTGGATCCGTAGTCGGCGTCTGGTTTTTCTCCGACCGCACCGTCTCCATCGCCTCGATGGTCGGCTTCATCGCCCTCACTGGCATCGCCGCCCGCAACGGCATCATGATGATTTCCCACTACCTCCACCTGATGCGCGAGGAGGGCGAACGCTTCGACCAAAAGATGATCATCCGCGGCACCCAGGAACGAATCATCCCCGTGCTCATGACAGCCCTCACCGCCGGATTCGCCCTCGTCCCACTCCTCCTCGGCGCCGGCCAACCCGGCCGCGAAATCCTCCACCCCGTCGCCGTCGTGATCTTCTTCGGCCTCTTCTCGAGCACCCTCCTCGACCTCACCATCCGCCCCCTTATCTTCTGGAAATTCGGCCGCCGCGCGGCAGAACAACACCTCAACCCAAACCAACCATGAATATTAATTTATCAGCTCGGTTAAACAAAAAGCACCGGGAACGCGCTGCCATCATCTCTGTCGACAAGCCCGAACAAGAGAGAATGGACGCTATCGCGAGAATTTGGAAACACTCCCCAATCTCATCCTCCTCCAAAGCAGGCGGTCTGAAATCACCCGTTCCACATAAGCCACAATAAATCCATGAAACCAAAAACAACCACCCTGCTGGCAACCATCGCCACCCTCTCCTTCACCCCCCTGATTTCCGCGAGCGAAAATCATAATCACGATCATGGCTCCAAAATCGAAGCCGCGATTCCTGAAAAACTCGCTGACCTCTGGAAAGCCATCGAGGCCGAACACGCCACGCTCTCGGCGGCCATCGCCAAGCAGGACATCCCCGCCGCCCATGACGCCGAGCAGCATCTTCAGGCATTCCTGAAAGCCATCCCGGCCAAAACCTCCGCCCTCGAGGAGTCCGTCCGCACCCGCATCAATGGACAGGCGAAAAACCTCGCCCGCGCCTACGACTCCGTGCACCACGCCTCCGACGACAAGGCATGGGACAAAGCCAAAACCTCCCTCAAAAAAGCCGAAGGCTCGATGAAGCTCCTCGCCGCGCAGATTTCCAAAATCTAACGCCCGCAGGCTTCGCGTCGTTTATTTTTCTTCCCGCATATTCGTTTTTGCGAGTATACGGCGCCTGATGGAGTTGATCCAAATCCACGAGTGCCTTTGCGACAGAACCCGCCTTCGCATCGCGCACCTTCTTTTGCAGGGTCCGCTCTGCGTTTGCCACATTCAGGAGGTCTTGCGCGAACCGCAGGTCAAAATCTCCCGCCACCTCGCCTACATGCGGCGCCGGGGGTTGATCGACTGCCAGCGCCGCGCGCAGTGGATGGTTTACAGCCTGCCCGATAAGCGCTCCCCGCTCCTCCAAAAGAACCTCGCCTGCCTCCAGGATTGCTGCGGCGAGGAGGCGGTTTTTCGCAAAGACGCGGCCCGCTTGCTTCAATTAATGAAAATCTCGGAGTGCCTCCCGACCACAATCACCAAGCCATGAACGACTCCACTCCCGCCAAGCAACTCGACCTCTTTGAACGCCATCTCACGCTCTGGGTTTTTCTCTGCATGGGCCTCGGCATCGGCTTGGGAACGGCATTCCCCGCCTTCACCCGCCACATTGGGCAACTCGAATTCGGCACCGATTCCCATGTGAATGTGCCGATCGCCATTCTCATTTGGCTCATGATTTTCCCCATGATGCTGAAGATTGATTTCGGGGGGCTGCGCGGCGTCTTTGCCAAACCCCGGGGCCTGGCCGTGACATTGTTCGTCAACTGGCTGGTGAAGCCTTTCAGCATGGCCCTGCTCGGCTGGCTGCTGATAACGGAACTCTTCGCGAAAACTCTCGGGTGGATCGATCCCGAGACGGCGAAAAACCAAGTCGCCGGACTCATCATCCTCGCCGCCGCGCCTTGCACCGCGATGGTGTTTGTCTGGAGTTACCTCACCGATGGCGATGGGCCCTACACCTTGGCGCAAGTGGCGATCAACGACCTCATCATGGTTTTCGCCTTCGCCCCGATTGTCATGCTGCTGGTCGGAGTCACCGGGGTCCACATTCCGGGCGGCGTCCTGATGACCTCTGTGCTGGTCTTCATCGTGGTGCCTCTTGCCGCCGGCTACTCCGCCCGCGCCTTCTTTCTTAAAACGAAAGGCCTCGCCTGGCTGGAACACAAACTCCTCCCGGCCTTTCGTCCCGTGGCGATCACCGCCCTTCTCGCAACGCTCACGCTCATCTTCGCCTTCCAAGCCGAAAACATCCTCGGCAACAAATCCATGGTCGCCCTCCTCGCGGTCCCGATTTTGATTCAAGTCTACTTCAACTCCGGCCTCGCCTACTTGCTGATGCGGCATTTCAAGGTCCGCCATGATGTTGCCACGCCCGGCGCACTCATCGGCGCGAGCAACTTCTTCGAACTCGCCGTCGCCGTGGCGATCACGCTCTTCGGCCCATCCTCGCCCGCCGCCTTGGCCACAGTCGTCGGCGTGCTTGTGGAAGTGCCGGTCATGCTCTCGGTTTGCCGTTTCTGCGTCGGAACCAAAGCTTGGTATCAACGCGGCCTGACCCGATGAAAAACCCCGCCTCGAAACCCCGCATCTTGATTCTTTGCACAGGCAACTCCTGCCGCAGCCACATGGCCGAGGGCATCCTCCGCGCCGCCGCCGGCGACATCCTCGAGGTCCACAGCGCGGGATCCCGACCAACGGGCTTCGTCCACCCGAAAGCCATCGCCGTCCTCGCCGAAATCGGGATCGATATTTCCTCCCACACCTCGAAGTCGATGAATGATTTTCTCGATCGCGACATCGACACAGTCATCACCGTTTGCGGCAACGCCGACCAAGCCTGCCCCATTTTTCCAGGCCAGATCCACCGCCACCACTGGCCCTTCGACGATCCCGCCCATGCCACCGGCACGGAGGAGGAAATTCTCGCCGAGTTCCGCCGCGTCCGCGACGAAATCCAAACCACCTTTCTCGCCTACGCCGCCGAAGCCAAAAAGAAAACCTCCCCCTCCCCCGGCGAGTAGCACCGCCTCCCGCTACGCGCACTGCTGCCCTTAAAAATTCGATCCCGGAGACCATCCATGGCTGAATAGCCTGACCCGTGCCGCCGTCACTCCGCCGAAACCTGCCGCTTTTCATCGCCTTCCGCGTTCTTTTCAACGCGCGATTCTATTATCCTGTCCTCGGGGTTCTCATCATGGACCTCGGCCTGACTCTCGAGCAATACGCCCTGCTGAATGTGATCTGGGCGGGGACGATCATTCTGCTGGAAATCCCTTCCGGCGCCTTGGCTGATGTCATCGGACGCAAGCGCGTCGTCGTTCTTGCCTCCCTGCTCATGGTGGCGGAAATGGTTGTCTTCGCGTTCGCCCCGCGTGGGGACTGGATGTTCTGGTTCCTCGTTTTGAACCGCTTCTTAAGCGGCGCGGCCGAGGCCTGCGCGAGCGGTGCCGATGAGGCGCTAGCCTATGATTCCTTGTCCGAGGATGACCGTCATTCGACATGGCCCCGCGTGCTGGAATCCCTCATGCGATGGAAGTCCGCCGGATTCTTCATCGCCATGGTTGCCGGTGCCGCGCTCTTTGACGCCAACCTTGTCACCTCCCTGACCGAGTGGACGGGATGGGAACCCGCCAGCGGAGATACCGTGCGCTGGCCCGTCTACGCGACACTTGCCACATCTCTCCTCTGCCTCGCCGTTGCAATCAACTTCCGGGAATCCCCGCGCCAACCCGCCGATGATCGAAACGCCCTGCGCCATGCGTGGAACAACATTCTCGAGGGAGCAGTTCATGTCTTCACCTCGCGCCACATCCTCTTCCTGTTGCTCGGCGCGCTCCTCATCGACAGCTTCGTGCGCATTTTCCTGACCTTCGCGAGCAACTACTACCGCCTCATCGACCTCCCTCCTTTCGTCAACGGCATCCTTGGCTCTGCCCTTGCCCTGCTTGGATTCGCCGCCGCCCCGCTTGCCAAAAAAATGGTCGCCCGCCGCCGTGTTTCCACCAATTTTGCAGCCACCGCCTCCCTTGCATTCGTCGGCCTCGTGGGCACGGCTCTGGCATGGCCGATCTGGGGCGCCTGGGTTCTTGTGCCTCTCGGCCTCGCGATGTCACTGCTCCAATTCTTCACATCAAACTACCTCAACAAATGGACTGATTCCCATGTCCGCGCGACAGTCCTGAGCTTCCGCGGCATGGCCTTCAACCTCGGCTACGCGCTGGCGGGCCTGTTTTTCGCCGGACTCACAGCCCACCTCCGAACCACCCATCTCGGTGCGGACGAAAACACCATCTTTGCCATGGCCCTCCCCTTGCTGCCATCCACCTTCCTCGCCTGCGCGATCTTGCTATGGATCACCCTTCGCCTGACGAGGCGTTCCATCGCGGCGTCTTGATGGGTTTCCACATCAGCGGAACCGCTTGATCAAGCCCACCGCCCCGCCGATGATCGCCGCGCTATGAAAACCGTTCACGCCTACGCCGCCAAGGATTCCAACTCGCCTCTCGAACCCTTCGAATTCACGCTCCCTGAAATCGGCCCCGAGCAGGTGGACATCCGCGTGGAGTATTGCGGCATCTGCCATTCCGACCTCAGCATGCTGCGCAACGAATGGGGCATGTCCTCCTACCCTCTCGTTCCCGGCCACGAAATCGTCGGCCGCGTCGAGGAGGTGGGCTCGATGGTGAAATCCGTCAAACCCGGAGACCGCGTTGGCGTGGGATGGTTCTCCGGTAGTTGCATGACCTGCCCCCAATGCCTCGGCGGCGACCAAAACCTCTGCGCCAAGGGCGAAGGCGTGATTGTCGGCCGTCACGGCGGTTTCGCGGATCTTGTCCGCTCCCATTGGATCTGGACCACGCCGCTCCCCGACGCCCTCCCGGGAGAAAGTGCCGGCCCGCTGTTCTGCGGCGGCATCACGGTGTTCAACCCCATCATGGAATTCGATGTCCGTCCCACCGACCGCGTGGGCGTGATCGGCATTGGCGGACTCGGCCATCTGGCCGTTCAATTCCTGAACAAATGGGGCTGCGAGGTCACCGCGTTTTCCTCCAACCCCGACAAATCCGCCGAACTCGCAAAACTCGGCGCGCACCGCGTGGTGAATTCCAAGGATTCCTCGGTGCTGAAAGCCGAAGCCGGTCGGTTTGATTTCATCCTCAGCACCGTGAATGTGCCTCTCGAGTGGAGCGAATACATCAACGCCCTCGCCCCGCGCGGCCGCCTCCACACCGTCGGCGCCGTTCTTGAGCCCATGCCGATTGGTGCGTTTCCGCTCATCATGGGCCAGCGCAGTGTCTCGGGCTCCCCGCTCGGCAGTCCCACGACCACCGCGAAGATGCTCGAATTCTGCGCGCGCCACTCGATCGCACCCATCGTTCAGGAATTCCCCCTCTCGGATGTGAACGCCGCCCTCGACCTCCTCGAGCACGGCAGCCCCCGCTACCGGATCGTTCTCAAAGCCTGATCGCGCATGACCCTCCTCATCACCAAATACGCCGTCACCGCATTCGTCATTGTGCTGGTCTCGGAGTTGGCAAAGCGGAGCGACCGCCTCGGCGCCCTGATTTCCTCCCTGCCATTCGTCACCATCATGGTCATGGTCTGGCTGCATCTGGAAAAGCAAGGCACCGAAAAACTCGCCAGCCATGCCTTCTACACCTTCTGGTATGTGATCCCGACCATGCCGATGTTTTTGCTCCTGCCATGGCTCCTGCACAAAGGCACCGGCTTTTGGTGGGCACTCCTTTGGAGCGCGCTGCTGACCTTCGTCTGCTTCATCGCCACCGCACTCGTCGCCAAGAAATTCGGCGTCGACTTGATTCCCTAACCCTGGCCGAAACTCGCCAATTGCGGTGATTGAAAATTGCCCGCGCCCTGTGCTTTGATCACCTCGCTATGAGATACACCTACTTCGGCCATTCCTGCTTTTTAGTGGAAACCGGCGGTTGCCGCCTGCTTTTCGACCCCTTCATTACCCCCAACCCGCTTGCCGCCTCGATCGATGTGAAAAGCATCGAGGCCGATGTGATTTTGATCTCGCACGGACATTTCGACCATGTGGCCGACGCTGTGGCGCTCGCGAACCAGACCGGTGCCCAAGTCATCGCCAACTGGGAAATCGCCGACTGGCTCGGAAAACAGGGCGTCAAAAACACGCTACCGATGAACCACGGCGGCACCGTGAAAATCCCCTGCGGCCATGCGAAAATGGTCAACGCCATCCACTCCAGCTCCCTGCCCGATGGCAGCTACGGCGGCAATCCCGCCGGCTTCGTCGTCGAAAGCGCCGAGGGGGCGTTCTACTACGCCGGCGACACCGCGCTCACTCAGGACATGAAACAAATCGCCGAGGAATTCGACCTCCGCTTCGCCATCCTGCCCATCGGCGACACTTTCACCATGGGAGCCACCGACGCCGCCAAGGCCGCCAAACTCTGCGGCGCCGCCATGACGATCGGCGTCCACTTCAACACCTTTCCTCCGATCGAAATCAACCGCTCGTCCGCAATCGAAACTTTCCAGAATTCCCACCAACGCCTGCTTCTCCCGGCGATCGGTGAAACGTTGACGCTCTGAGCGGTTAGCGAACCTCGACGATTTGCTCCCCCGCCTCAAAAGCGGCGACGATCGCAGGCCACTGGGTTTCCAGAATGGTTAAAAGAGTCTTCGACCTGCAGTTCCCCATTCGTAACCAAAGCAGGCCAAGCCGGTCACCTGGCCTTATTGCCAGAACAAAGAAATCTTCGTCTTTTGTTACCAAAATCCGGCCTTGCGAAATAGCCACTGCGTGAAGCTCTCGATCATCCGCTTGGCCGAGCCCTAATTCATAGGCATGGCAGGCATCATGACCTCTCCGAATCAACCAATGGGCGAGAACCGGCGGGAGTTGAATATCAACCAGAAATCTCATGCCGCCACGGGCACGATGGTGTGGTCGGCTTGCCTCGCCGCATAGGCCAAGGAGGCCGGAATATCCTCGGGTTCAAGGAACGGATAGTCGGCCAAAATCTCCTCTTGTGTTGCCCCTGCGGCCAACAACTCCAAAAGATCCACCACCCGGAAGCGAAAGCCCCGAATGCAAGGGCGCCCGCCGCATTTGCCGGGTTCCACGGTGATTCGTTGAAGGAGATTTTCGGTGTCCACGAAAAAAAGCTAGGCCTCTAAACTTAAAAGCCAAACCAGAAATTCAGCACCCGCCGACGCTTATTTTTAAACCGCCGTCTTTCGCTCAAGCACGGCGAGCATGCCCTTGTCACCGCCACCGGCTTCGTAGCAATCGAGTTCTTGGATGCGACGGGCGTGTCGGCCTCCGTCGAAAGGCGTGTCGAGCCAGATGTCCACAATCTCCAGCGCCAACTCGAGCGAGATCATGCGTTCGCCAATCGAGAGGACATTGGCGTTGTTGTGACGGCGGGAGAGTTCTGCCGTCTCATGAGTCCAACACACCGCACAGCGCACACCTTTGACCTTATTCGCCGCGATGGCCTCGCCATTTCCGGAGCCACCCAGGACGATTCCACGGTCTGCTTCTCCCCGCACGACAGCCTCGGCCGGGGGAATGACGAAGATCGGGTAATCGGTGCTATCGGAACTGTAGGTTCCGAAATCCGTCACCGTGTGGCCGCGCTCCTTAAGGTGCGCGATGATGGCTTCCTTGTAGGCAAAGCCGGCGTGGTCACTTCCAATGGATATTTTCATACGAGGGCGGGTTCGGGTTGATCGGTGTAGGGAGCTTGGGCTTCGAGACCGAGTGCCTCGAGCAAGGCACGGTCGTCGTTCACGCCCGGGTTGGTGGCGGTGAGAAGTTTGTCACCGTAGAAAATCGAGTTCGCACCGGCGAAAAGGCACAGCGCTTGGGCCTCGCGCGTGAGGCGGTCGCGCCCAGCGGAGAGTCGGATTTTTGCTTTTGGCAAAACGATGCGGGCCGTGGCGATCAATCGCACCAACTCGAACACATCGATCGGCGGTGTGTTGGCGAGCGGAGTTCCGGCGATCGGCGTGAGGCAATTGATCGGCACACTCTCAGGCTCCGGATCCATCGAGCAAAGAACCTCGAGCATTTTCAGGCGGTCGGTTTCCGTTTCCCCCATGCCAATGATTCCACCGCAGCAAACGCTGAGGCCGGCGCGCTGAACGGAGCCGATCGTGTTCAAGCGGTCCTCGAACGAATGCGTGCTGACGATTTTTTTGTAATGCTCGGGTGAGGTGTCGATGTTGTGATTGTAGGCGGTGAGGCCGGCCTCCTTGAGCTTGCGGGCCTCGATGTCGCCGAGTTGGCCCAGAGTGACGCACACCTCCATGCCGAGTTTGCTAACCTCGCGCACGGTCTCAAGCATCGTCTCGAACTTTGCATCACCGTCGCGCACGCCTTTCCACGCCGCGCCCATACAGAAGCGGGTGGAGCCATTTTCCCTTGCCGTCTTGGCGACTGGGAGAACCTCATCCACGGTCATGAGGCGCTCTTTTTGCAACCCCGTATTGTAGTGCGCGCTCTGGGCGCAGTAGCCGCAATCCTCGCTGCAACCTCCGGTCTTCACGCTCAGCAGTGTGCAAAGCTGGACTTCGTTTTTCGGCCAGAATTCCAGGAAAACACGACGGCTTTCCTGAATGAGATCGAAGAGGGGGCGGCGATAGGTTTGCTCGAGACTTTCCAGAGTGGGTTTCACGTCGGGCGTTTTAGTGATCCAGACGATCCGAGTCAATCGGCGGGATGGGCAACAAACCCGCTTGAACCTCACGGCACGGACACTATCTTGGCGGCTCTTCAAAACCAAAAAACCTATGCCATTCGAACTACCCGCACTGCCCTACGCCGCCACGGCGCTTGAACCCAACATCGATGCCCGCACGATGGAAATCCATCACGGGAAACATCACGCCACTTATGTCACCAATCTTAACAAGGCCCTCGAAAGCGCCCCCGAACTCGCGGGCAAGTCGCTCGAGGAATTGATCGGCAACCTCGCCGCTGTGCCTGAAGCCATCCGCGGCGCGGTCCGCAACAACGGCGGCGGACATTGGAATCACACCTTTTTCTGGGGTCTCATGGGCCCGAACGCCGGCGGCGCCCCCACCGGCGCGCTGGCCGAGGCGATCAACAAAGCCTTCGGTAGCTTCGATGAGTTCAAAGCCAAATTCGAAGCCGCCGGCCTCGCTCGCTTCGGCAGCGGTTGGGCTTGGCTCTGCGTCAAAGCCGACAAGTCGCTTTGCATCTGCTCGACCCCGAACCAAGACAACCCGCTCATGGCCGGAGTCGCCGAATGCACCGGCACCCCGATCCTCGGCTGCGATGTCTGGGAGCACGCCTACTACCTGAACTACCAAAACCGCCGCGCCGACTACCTCAAGGCCTGGTGGAATGCCGTCAACTGGTCGGCTGTGGAAAAAAATCTCGCTGCCGCCTAAGCCGCGAGGAGACCCAATCCAATAATGAACGCCCGACTGGAAACGGTCGGGCGTTTGATTTTGAAAATGACCCCATGCCCGAACTAAACGACACCGCCGCCTCGCGCCTCTGCGCCGCTTGCGGGATGTGCTGCAACGGCGTCCTCTTCCACGGCATGCAGGTGCAACCCCAAGATTCGCTTCGCTCGCTGGCATCGAAAGGCCTGAAGCCGAAACGCCGGGATGGGGACCTTTTTTTTCCCCAGCCTTGCCCCGCCCATAAGGACTCTTGCTGCCAAATTTACAACGATCGCCCGCAGCGCTGCCGGGCCTTTGTTTGCAAGCAACTCGCCGCCGTGCTCGACGGCAAAAAAACGGAAGATGCAGCCTTAGAAAAAATCCGCGAAGCCCGAGTTCTCACCGCCAAAATCTTCGATCTCCTCGTCGCCTTGGGGGACTCGCGCGACCACCGAGCCCTCGCCGTGCGCTGTGCGGGCATTTTCACCCCGCCTCTGGATTCCTCCCCCGAGGCCACGAGACTCCGCGAGGTCCTGCAAGTCGCCATGGAAAAACTCGATCGACTGCTCAGCATGGATTTCCGCACACCATGACTGGCCCGAGCCTCTCTATAGAAAAGGTTGGCGGAGGAGCCTCACGCTCCGGATAACGAGAAGATCATGAAACTTCAGCAGAATCAGATTTGGCAGAAGGGCAGCGAATATTACCGCATCGTGCAGTTGGCCCGACTGGAGGTTCAATACAAGACCATGACCGATCCCCTGAGCGGTCACGGCCCGCATCAGCAGGTGACGAAAAAAGAATTCTGTCGCTTGCTCAAAGGCGCAGTTTTGCTCGAAGCGCCTCCTTCTCTAAAGCCGTAATCTCATACCAAAAGCAGCTTGCTTTTGGACTTCTGAATGTAGCGCGGGCGTCTCGCCTGCGTGGGTAAGTCGTTCGGTGGCAGGCGAGACGCCCGCCCTACAATAAAACCTCCGAAAGTCGCATTTCCGAGACAGATTGGTATCAAAGACGCGTTGCCACTGGCAGCGTTGACCGAACGGGCATTTCTGAACTTCCAAGCGATGAGCGATTGGCAAGAGGTAGGGATCTTTGATTAAGTCCCCAGCTCGACCATGGCTCATCTCAATTCGAATTACCTCAAGCTCAAAGCAGGCTACCTCTTTCCCGAAATCAACCGCCGCGTGAAGGCGTTCACCGACTCGCACCCCGACGGTGCGGCACGGCTCATCCGGTGCGGTATCGGGGATGTGACGGAACCCCTCCCCGTCGCCGTTCGCGAGGCCATGCACAAGGCCGTGGACGAAATGGGTGAGCGGCAAAACTTCCGAGGCTACGGCCCCGAGCAAGGCTACGAATTCCTCCGCCACGCCATCGCGGAAAACGACTACCGCGCCAAGGGCCTCGATGTCGCCGACGATGAGATTTTCGTCTCCGACGGCTCGAAATGCGATTGCGGCAACATCCTCGACATCTTCGGCCACAACAACCGCATCGCCGTGATGGACCCCGTTTATCCCGTCTATGTGGATACGAATGTTATGGCAGGACACACCGGCGAGGGGGACGACAAGGGGCTTTACAGCGGTCTCGTCTATCTCCCCTGCAACGCCGAGAACGGCTTCGTCCCCGCAATCCCTCAGGAAAAAGTCGATCTCATCTACCTCTGCTACCCGAATAACCCGACCGGCACCGTGGCCACCCGTGCGCAGCTGACCGCCTGGGTCGAGTATGCGTTGGCGAACGACGCGGTGATTCTTTTCGACGCCGCCTACGAGGCCTACATCAAAGATCCCGAGATCCCCCATTCGATCTACGAAATCCCCGGCGCTCGCCGTTGCGCGATCGAGTTCCGCAGCTTTTCAAAAAACGGCGGCTTCACGGGTGTCCGCTGCGCCTTCACCGTTCTGCCGAAGGACCTCCAATGCACGACCTCTACCGGGGAGAAAAAACCTCTCCACCCGCTCTGGAACCGCCGCTTCAGCACGAAGTTCAACGGTGTGGGCTATGTCACCCAGCGCGCCGCCGAGGCTCTCTACTCGCCAACCGGCAAGGAGCAGGTCTCCGCGCTCATCGAGCATTACATGGGCAACGCCGCCATCCTCCGCGCTGCAGCCGAGAAATGTGGGCTCGCGACCTTCGGTGGCGTCAACGCGCCCTACATCTGGGTGCAGGCTCCGAAGCACCTGAATAGCTGGGCGGTCTTCGATAAAATGCTCCAAGAGGCCAATGTCGTGATCACTCCCGGCAGCGGGTTTGGGCCGGCTGGCGAAGGCTATTTCCGCATTTCCGCTTTCAACTCCCGCGCCAATGTCGATGAAGTCGCCCGCCGCCTGACCGCGCTGAACTGGAAATCCTAGCCCCCCCTCACCCATGCCGAGCGCCCTCAAGTTTCTGCTTCGCGAAAAAGGCATCCTCGGCGGTTGGATTTCACTCGCCATCCTATCCACGGTTGGCTCCGGTTGGATCACCGGCATCTCGACAGCCCCCGAGGCCGCAATTTTTCTAGCCTGGCTGTTGGTGGCGATCCTCGGATGTGCGTTCTCCGTCGTCCGACACGCCGACACCCTCGCGCACAAACTCGGCGAACCACTCGGCACCCTCATCCTAACTCTGAGCGTCATCGGCATGGAGGTGAGCATGGTTTCCGCCGTGATGCTTTCCGGTAAAAACAACCCGGTCCTCGCACGAGATACCATGTTCGCCGTGGTGATGATTGTTCTCGGCGGCTTGGCCGGTGTTTCGCTGATGCTCGGAGCCTGGCGCCACCACCAACAGGAGTTCAACCTCCAGGGGGCCGGGGCCTATCTTTCGCTGATCGTCCCGCTTGCGGTGTTCGCCCTCGTGCTGCCAGAATTCACCGTGGCCACGGCCGGCCCCACCTTTTCCCGTAGGGAAGCGCTGGCTTTGACGGTTCTTTGCGTCTCGCTCTACATCCTCTTTTTGATCATCCAGACCGTGCGTCACCGCAATTTCTTCGAGGATTCCGCCGACGCCGCCCACGAGGAACACCACGGGTCGCACGGCGTGGGCGTGAGCTTGGGCTTGTTGATCGCCTCGCTTCTGCCGGTCGTCATTCTTTCAAAAAAACTCGCCACGGTTCTGGATTTCGGCACTTCGCAACTCCAACTCCCCACCGCGCTGTCTGGCGTGATCGTGGCCTTGCTGATCCTCGCCCCGGAAGGCTTGAGCGCCATCAAGTCCGCGATGAAAAATCAACTTCAGCGCTCGATCAACCTCCTCCTCGGTTCGGTTCTCGCCACCATCGCCCTCACGGTTCCCGCCGTGCTTACCATCGGTCTAGTCTTCAACCATGAGGTTCACCTCGGCCTACGTCCGCAAGAATCAATCCTCCTCTGCGTGATGCTCGCCGTGTCGATCCTGACTTTCGGCAGCACCCGAACGAACCTCCTCCAAGGCGCTGTGCACCTACTGGTCTTTTTCTTCTGGCTGGTGTTGGCCTTTGGAGCCTGAGCAACCAAACCGCCCGCAAAACCCAAATCCTCCCCCGCCTCTTTCCGCTACCTCAAGAAATCCGAAACTTGATTTCGCGGATGGTTTTTTTTCCGAAGCGCGCCTGCAATTTTGCGAGGATTTCGTTTTTCCAATTTCTTTCGAGTTCATAGCGCACGCTGGGTTGGAGGACTTGGATGCTGAGCACCCCTCCGCTCAGGCCCGCCGGCGAGGCATGGCTGGCCAAAAAATCGCCCACGATTCCGCTCCACGCCTGTTTGATCTGCTCCTCCCCGAGCCTTTCGCCGAGCCCGAGACGGGGCATGAGTTTTTCCAAAATATCGCCCACGGGAGCGCAGCGTTCCCGCCGCTCGAAGGGCTCCTCCAATCCACGCCACTCGGCGAGGACTCGGGCTCTCAGGGTTTCCGGGGTCATAAAAAAAGGCTCCCGGCTGGTGGGCACGGGAGCCGATTGGAAAATTTTAGAATCTAGCCGTCGTTGCCGATCGCCTCGACGGGACAGCCATCCATCGCCTCTTGGCAGAGGGCCTCTTCCTCGGGCGTCTCGGGCTGCTTAAATAGAAAGCTGTGCCCCCCGTCGTCATTGCGTTTGTAGTTTGCGGGGGCGGTTTCACGGCACAAATCGCAGTCGATGCACTGGTCATCGACATAGAATTTGCCCGAAACATTGTCGCTATATTTGTTTGCTGCGTCTGCCATGTTGGTCGAATTGGAAGGCAGGTAAAATGGATCACCCCCGCCATAATGCAATGGTTTTTTAAATCCTCAGCGGCCAGGCTGGATCAACCGGAAAATCTCAGAGGACACTTCCTGAGCACTCCAGAGCACCCCACGAGCGAAACCGCTCCAATCGGCAACGGGTGACAGAGCAACCAGCAGAACGCAGATCAAGGCGAGATTCAGGAGATAGATCAGAACGATGGAAAAAAACACCCCGCCGTATTCGAGGTCAGGCTGACCGCGAACGATCATCGCGATCGTAAAAACCAGATGGAAGGCCCAAGTCGCCCCAATTCCTCCCAGGAACAAACCCGGATGCCCAGGCAAGTCGAACACCACCCGCGCCGTCGTGTAGGAACCGATCCAGAGCACCGTGTAGAATGGAACAAAATACGGAGCCAGCACGATGAGCGTATTGGTTTTATCCGTCACGATGTGCCCGCCGGTGCTGGCAACATGGAAATCGTGCACGCGCCCGCCATAAAACCACACCAGAAGAGCATGGGTGAGTTCGTGGCCGATCACATACAGCCACACGAGCGGCTTCACCGCAAAATATCCCACCACTCCGAGCAAAGCCCCGCCACCGAACCAAACGAGTTCCTCGCTCCTCCAAAATCCACCGTGCTCCGCGCTCTCCAGCAACGCGCCGAAAAACGCCAGCGTCAGCACCCAGCAAGGCAAAAGGAGAAACGCTCCGGCGACGAATTTCACCCACTTCTTCGGCACATGGCCGGGAGCCACCCCGGTGAGCGAGGTGTAGAGAGAGCGGGTTTTCGCGGAACGCCTGGGCTTTGAAGCCATCGCTGAATCAAGCAAAAGCGCCGTGGAGCATCACGGCAAAAAAACGGCGCCGCCGTGTGGTCGGCGCCGTGGTCGGGAAAATCCCGGATCGGGCGGAAGAATTTACTTCGCGGCTTTCGCAGCGATGAGCGCCTTCGCGAGACGACCCTTGCGGCGATTCGCCACATTGCGGTGGATGATTCCACGCTTGGCTGCCTTGTCGAGAGCCGAGGTCAGAGCATTGTATTGCTCTTTGGCAGCAGCGGCGTCACCCCCGGTGAGAGTGGCACGGAGTTTTTTCTGACGCGACTTGATCGAGGTGATCACGGAAGCATTGAGAGCGTGACGCTTGAGGCTCTGGCGCGCGCTTTTTTCGGAAGATTTGATGTTGGCCATGGAATTGTTGGTGCCAGAGGGGAGAATCGAACTCCCGACCAAGGGCTTATGAGTCCCCTGCTCTACCGCTGAGCTACCCTGGCAAAATGGGTTTTTTTGGTTTTTTTACCGGTCAAATCAGCCCGAAGCGGAAAGGATTCCCGCCAGCGCCGTCTCGACCGGGCCGAGCACTCTAGCGCGACGCCCTCCGCCGGCAATAGAAAAATGGCACGCTGAATGCTTTTGATTCGTTAGGAATTTATCAAAAAGTGGCAAAGATCACCCAATCGGTTAGTTTCCAGCCGATGCATTTCCTGAGGAAATGGTTTGGCCGGTTTGCGGGCTCCGCGCTTGTCGCGACGGGTGCCGCCGCTTGCCTTTGGGCTTCTCCCGCCCAGGCCTCGCAGGCGGACTGGATGCGACCCGAGGAATTCGCCGACCCCGACACCTTCGAGTTGCGAGCCTCGGCGGAAAAGACCGCTGAAGCTCATGCACGCTTTCTCCAAGCCATTTTTCTCGAGGAGGAATTCGGCCCCGACGCCGCGCTGGAATCCAAGCGCCGCGTGTTGGATTTGGACCCCGGATTCACCGAGCTTGCTGTCGATGTGGCCCAACACCACTTGCACCGAAGCGAGACTCCGGAGGCGATCTCGATCCTGAAGGACGCGAAGAAAGCGGCCCCGAGCGACCCCACCCCGTCGCTGGCCCTCGCGGGCGTTTATCTTCGCCACCTGCAAAAACCCCTGCTTGCCGAAAAGCACGCCCTCGACGCAGTCCAACTCGATCCCGAAAACAAAGCCGGCTACGAGCTGCTCTGGGAAATCTACCGCGCCGCCGGCCAGACCCATAAAATCGAGCCTGTCTTTCAGCGTGCCGAGCGCCGCAAGAGCGAGAAATTGGAATTCCTCATGGCGATCGCCGACCTGCGTCTCCGCGAAATCGCCCGCTCCCGCCATTCGCCCTCCGCCGCGACCGAGACGAAAATTTCCGAACTCCTCGAGCGCATCGAAAAACTCGGAGTCTCCAAGCCGGAAATCCTCGCGCGCACCGGAGATTTTCACGCCATGTGCGGCCGACTCCAGCGCGCCGTGGATCTCTACGAGAAGTCCATCGCCCTCCAACCGGCTCTCGATGGTGTCCGCGAAACACTCGCGCTGGCTCTCGTGCTACTTGGCCAGAACGACCGCGCGGCAGAACTCCTCACCAAGATAGTCGCCGAGAATCCCGTGAACCTCGCGGCTTACGACCAACTTTCCAAAATCCACCTCCTTCGCGGAGAATTCGAGCGCGCAGCGGCGACCATGCGTCAGGCGCTTCTGCTGGCCCCGATTGACCCCCGCCGCCACGAAGAAATCATTCGCACCAGCCTCCGGGCCGGTGATCTCGCCGGCGCCCTCCAAGCCGCCACTGAGGCTGAAACGAAGTTTCCCTACCTCACGGGTTTTAGCGTTCTGCGGGCTATCACACTGAGCCAGACCGGCAACCATGCGGCGTCGATGATGGCCTTCGAACGCGCGTTGGTGACTGCGGCCAACTCGAATCCCGATTTATTGGATAGCGATTTTTTCCTGAGCTACGGCGGAGCCGCCGAGCGGGCGGGCCACTTTGTGAAAGCGGCGGAACTTTTAAAAAAATCCATCATGCTCGACCCGGCGCGCTCGGATGAGGCATGCAATTACCTCGCCTACATGTGGGCCGATCAGGGCGAAAACCTCGCCGAGGCGGAGCAACTCATCCGTCGCGCCCTCGAACTCGATCCCAGCAATGGCGCTTATTTGGATACCCTCGGATGGGTTTACTTCCGCCAAGGTCGATATGAAGAATCACTCGCCGAACTTCTCCGCGCCTCTGAGTTGATGCAGGAACCCGACCCCGTCATTCTCGACCATATCGGCGATGTTTACGGAAAACTCGGGAAAACCGCTGACGCCGTCCTGTATTGGAACAAAGCCATCCAGCTCGATCCGAAAAACCAATCGATCACCGAAAAGCTCGACTCCCACGCCGCCCCCGTCGCGAGACAACCCGACTCAAATTAACCGCGCCACTTAGGCCACGGCTTGCTGGATTTTTTCAGCAATTCCCCGGAAAACTTCCGCCGCCGCGCTCTCCGGATGGGCTTCCACAGCGGGACGCCCGGTGTCCCCGGATTGTCGCACCAGCGGCTCGATAGGCACCTCGCCGAGCAAGGGCACCTGCAGCTTGGCCGCCTCCCGACCACCACCACCCGTTCCAAAAATGTCGTAGCGTTTGCCATCACCCGGGCACAGGAAGTAACTCATGTTTTCCACGATTCCGAGGATGGGGACATTGGTTTTTCCAAACATCGCCACCGCCTTCCGAGCGTCAATTAAGGCGACCTCCTGTGGTGTGGTTACAATCAACGCTCCGGAGAGCGCGACGGTCTGAACGATCGTCAACTGGATGTCGCCAGTGCCCGGCGGGAGATCGAGAATGAGGTAATCCAACTCGCCCCATGCGACCTGACGCAGAAATTGCTGAGTGTATCGCGTCACCATCGGCCCGCGCAAAACGGCGGGCGAACCGTCATCCAAGAGATACCCCATCGACATCACCGCCACGCCATGGCGCTCGATCGGAATGATGCGATTTTCATCATCCGCGGTGGGCCGCTCATTCGTGCCGCCGAACATCAAGGCGATGCTCGGCCCATAAATATCGCAATCGCACAAGCCGACCTTCGCCCCCGATCGGGCGAGAGCCAGAGCGAGGTTCGCGGCCACGGTGGATTTTCCCACGCCTCCCTTTCCACTAGCCACGGCAATGACATGGCGAATGCCCTCAATGCGCTGGGCTCCGACCGAACCCGCCGGCGCAGTCGCGGGAGCCTGGATATCAATTTTCACCTCCACGCGGCCCACGCCTGGAATCGACTTGAGCGCCGCCACGGCATCGAACTGGATTTTTTTTGCGACCGCCGTGTCGTTGGTTGAGAGCGCCAATTGAACATCAATATCCGCATCGTTGACCGTCGCCCCCCGCAGAAGACCAAACGAAACGATGTCGCGGGAGAAGCCTGGGTATTTCACGGCGCTCAGCGCCTGGCGGATGGAGTCCTGATTGATCGATGACATGGCCGGAGATTCTGCACGGCGAGGCCGCTCGAGCAAGAATGTTGGAACTGACGATGGCTTTGCAGCGGGACTGCGCGGCTCCCCGAGTTCGTTCTTGTTCCTTCCCCGCCAACCCTCTTGCATTCGCCTCATGCAAACGCTCGACACCCTCATTGCCCAGGCGGCTTCGCTCGTTTGGGGACCCTGGCTGGTTTTTCTACTTTTCGGAACCCACCTTTATCTCACTTGGCGGACAGGATTCATTCAACGCCATCTCGGTCATGCGATCCGGCTTTCGGTGACGAAAGATGAGGGCTCGCCGGGCGACATCAGCCAATTCGGTGCGCTGGCGACCGCCCTCGCCGCGACGATCGGGACAGGAAATATCTACGGCGTGGCAGGCGCGGTGCTTATTGGCGGGCCTGGAGCGGTGCTTTGGATGTGGCTCACCGGAGTTTTTGGAATCGCGACGAAATACGGCGAGGCGTTGCTGGCCGTGAAATACCGGACGGTGAATGCCAATGGCCAGATGAGCGGCGGCGCGATGTATGTTTTGCAAAATGCCCTCAAAGCGCGCTGGGCGGGGATTCTTTTCGCCGTCTTCACCGCGATCGCGGCGTTTGGCATCGGAAATATGGTTCAGTCCAACGCCATTGCCGATTTGGTGGTGGCCAAGAAGGACTTGATCCCCTTCGCGGTTGAGGACTGGCAAATCAAAGTCGGTGTTGGGATTTTTCTGACCGTGATCACAGCAGCCGTGATCCTCGGCGGCGTCTCGTCGATTTCGAAATTTTGCACCGTGCTGGTTCCCTTCATGGCAGCCGCTTACGTGATCGGTTGCCTCGTCCTGCTGGCCTTCAATTGGGATAAACTCGGCGCGACAATCCAACTCATCGTCACCAGCGCCTTCACAGGTCAGGCGGCCGTGGGAGGATTTGTCGGCGCGGGGATCGCAGAAGCCATGCGGTATGGAATTGCCCGTGGGCTTTTCTCGAACGAGTCCGGTCTCGGCAGCGCGCCAATCGTCGCCGCAGCCGCGCAGACACGGGATCCTGTGCGCCAAGCTTTGGTGTCGAGCACGGGGACTTTTTGGGACACGGTAGTGGTCTGCGCTTTGACTGGCTTGGTTTTGGTGTCCTCCGGGGATTGGCAGACGGCCGGCATGACCAAGGCTGGATTGTGCGATGCCGCCTTTCACCACCTCGGGTTTTTCGGCGACGTGGTATTGGTTCTCGGCCTGTTCACATTCGTTTTTTCCACGATTCTCGGCTGGTCCTATTACGGCGAAAAAGCCGTGGAATATCTTGCCGGGGTCCGTGCCGTTTTCCCTTACCGCTTGCTTTGGGTGGCGTTGGTTTTTGTGGGCTCTGTCTGGAAGAGTGATGTGGTCTGGAATTTCTCCGACATGATGAACGGCCTCATGGCCATCCCGAACATCATCGCCCTCCTTCTGCTCAGCGGTGTGGTGGCTTCCGAGACAAAACGCTATTTCGACTCCCATCCTGGCAAGTGATCTGAAAAAAAATCGCCGGCTTGTTGTTTTTTGAACAACCCCCTGGCCCGAATTGGAAAAAAGCCGCCACCGATTGGGAGATTTCGAGCCGTTTTTCCACTGACAAAAGTTGGCACGCTTGTTGCTAAACACAAATCAAGATCAGCCCGGTCGAGGGATTGACTTCACGAACTTGGGGGAGGGATTGAAGTCAGGGACGACCGGGCTGTTTCTTTTTTCTAAAAAGACGCAAATTCTGATTGATAGTCGAAGGGGGTGAATACCCCTGAGTTGATGATGGAATTTGGATTGTCAGGCGAAGTGGTTCTGCCACATTCACGACGGCTACAGCCAAGAAAGGAGGGGAAACTATTACCATGAAAATCGCAACTATCGCCGCCGTAGCGGCTCTCGCGATCGCCGCTCTCGGCCTCGGCGCTTGCGCAAGCAAGCCAGCTCCGGCTCCGGCTCCGAGCTCGATCGGAACGTCCAAATAAGGACGCTCATAAAGGCCGGGCGGAACGCGTTTCCGCTCGGCCTTTTATTTTCCCCCGGTTTTCCTGTTTCACCCCCCGGAGCCTTTCTGTTAAGCCACGCGCCTTCATGAAAAAAGCCAAGTCCAAATCGGAACCGCCCCTCGTGGGAATCGTCATGGGCAGTCGATCCGACTGGAGCACGATGAAGGAATCTGCCGCCATTCTCGAAAAACTTGGCATACCGCACGAATGCCGCGTCGTTTCGGCCCATCGCACACCGGACCTTCTGGCCGACTACGCGAAATCCGCCGACGCGCGCGGCCTCCGCTGCATCATCGCCGGCGCTGGCGGTGCCGCCCACCTCCCAGGCATGGTCGCCGCCCACACCCACTTGCCCGTTCTCGGAGTTCCCGTGGAAAGCCAAATCCTTCGTGGTCAGGACTCGCTTCTCTCGATCGTCCAAATGCCAGCAGGAATCCCCGTTGCGACTTTCGCCATCGGCATTGCAGGGGCCAAAAACGCCGCTCTTTTTGCTGCCTCCTTGCTTTCCCAGGAATTCCCCACCGTGAAGAAAAACCTTCTCGGCTTCCGATCCAACCAGACCAAGGAAGTCCTTGCCGCGCGGCTCGATTGAAAACCCTCATTCTGCAGGCGCCGGATGGCGTTTCTACAATAGTCGAGGCCCTCGCCACAGGAGAGCCCGTCGCCCTGCCGACCGAAACCGTTTATGGCCTCGCGGCGGATGCCCTTTCGCCCAATGCCTGCGCGAAAATTTTCGAGGCCAAAAATCGTCCGTTGAGTGATCCATTGATTGTTCACATTCCCTCGATCGACTGGCTCCCGCGCCTCACCTCCCCTACCCCGACCGCCCTCCAGCTTGCCGAGAAATACTGGCCCGGGCCTCTCACGATGGTCCTCCCCCGCCAACCCATCGTTCCAGACATTGTCACGGCAGGTCAGGAAACTGTGGCGATCCGCATGAGTGCTCATCCGCTTTTTCAGGAGGTGGCAACGGCCTTTGGAAAACCTCTGGCGGCTCCCAGCGCGAACCGTTTCGGCCGCATCAGCCCGACCTCCGCTGCCCATGTCCTCGCTGAACTCAATGGCCGCATCCCCTTCATTCTCGACGGCGGCCCTTGCGCCCATGGCATCGAATCAACCATCGTTCATGTCTCCGAGGAAGGACTGCGGATCCTGCGCGAGGGCCCGATCACCCGTGAAGACCTGCGCGCGTTTGCCCCCTTGTTGGATGATTCCATCGCCGTCTCTGCTCCGGGCGGATTGAAAAGCCACTACGCTCCGCGCACTCCGCTTGTGCTGGAAAAAAATCCCGCTCCGCGCTCCAAAAAAACCGGCCTTCTGGCCTTCAGCGCACCGCGCGAAGGGTTCGCTCAAACCGAAAT
>JBILML010000046.1:0-15659 GCA_044375555.1 Terrimicrobiaceae bacterium | reverse complement strand
CCGGCATGTTTTGGGGCGTGCGCGGAGCCAACGCCATCCTCGCCTTGCGCTGCTGCCAGTTCTCCGACCGTTTCGATGACTTCTGGGAGGAAGCCGCTTGAACACCCCCTTTTTTGTCATGCACCCCTCGCGGCTTAGCCGATCAATTGGATCAACTCGTCGGCGTCGAGCGCGGGGGCGGCGGAGTTTTCGGGGTCGAGGAGTTCGGTGATAAGGGCGCGTTTTTTCTCCTGCATGTCGAGCACGCGTTGTTCGACGGTGTCGCGGGCGACGAGTTTGATCGAGGTGACGACATTTTGCTGGCCGATGCGGTGGGCGCGGTCGGTGGCTTGGGCCTCGACGGCGGGGTTCCACCAGGGGTCGAAGTGGATGACGGTGTCGGCGGCGGTGAGGTTGAGGCCGGTGCCGCCGGCTTTGAGGCTGATGAGAAACACGGAGATCGAGGGGTCTGTTTGGAATCGCTCAACCACGGCGGCGCGGTCTTTGGTGCTGCCATCCAAGCGGCACCAGGAAATGCCTGCCTCGTCGAGAGCCGGGGCGATGAGGTCGAGCATGGAGGTGAATTGACTGAAGACGAGCGAGCGGTGTCCGCCGTCCACGGCCTCGCGCAGCAACTCTAGGAGCGCCTCGAGTTTTCCCGACGGGGCGGGGGAGTCTTTGCCGAGCAAACGCAGGTCGCAACTGGCCTGGCGGAGGCGGAGCAGGGCGGCGAGGACCTTCATGCGCGCGGCGCCGCCGGACTCGCGGAGGGCATCGACTTGTGCGCGGGCGGCGATCTGGAGCTGGGTGTAGGCGGCCTTTTGGTCGGGGGTCAGTTCGACCTCCACGACCTGCTCGATTTTGGCGGGAAGCTCGGGGAGGATTTGGGATTTCGTGCGGCGGAGCATCCAGGGCCTCACGCGGCGAAGGAGGCGGGGCCAGGCTCCGGCGCCCTCGCCGTCGAGGATGGGTTTTTCGTAGCGGTCTTGGAAATCTCCGCGCGTTCCGAGGTAGCCGGGCAGGAGAAACTCGAAGAGGGACCACAGGTCGCGCACGGAATTTTCGAGCGGGGTGCCGGTGAGAATGAAGCGCGCGCGGGACTTCACCGCGTAGGCCGCCTTGGCGTTCTGGCTCTCTGGATTTTTGATGTGCTGGGCCTCGTCGAGGACGACGGAGGTGAACTCGAGGGTTTGGTAATGCGCGATGTCGCGGCGGAGGAGGGCGTAGCTCGTTACGATGAGGTCGTGGCCGGGGATTTGGGCAAAAAGCTTTTCCCGGTCCGGACCGCCAAGGGCGAGGATTCGGAGGCCGGGGACGAATCGCGCCGCCTCGCGCGTCCAATTCCAGACGAGCGAGGAGGGGCAGATTACGAGGTGCGGGCCGGGTGTGGCCTCGAAATACGCGAGGGCTTGGACGGTTTTGCCGAGCCCCATGTCGTCCGCCAAAAGCCCGGCCTGGCGGGCGAGCAACCACGAGGCGCCTTCGATTTGATAGGGACGGAGGCGTGATTGGAGTGGGCCAAGTTTTTTGGGGGAGGATTTGGCGGTTGGCGATTCCTCGCGGCTCCACTCGGCGATGCTGGCTTCGAGATACCCGCGCTGGGAGGGAGGAATTCGGTAGCCGCCGCGTTCCTGCGAGGGGTTGCAATCCCTCAAGACCTCCTCGAGATCGGAGGCGAGCGTGGCGTCGGGAATGGCGATCCGGCCGTTGGACAGGCGGAGTCGTGGCGTGCCGCTCTGTAAAAGCCTTCGCACATCCTGGTCGCTCAGGACGGCTTCCTTGCCGGCGCTGAAATGGACATGGAAATCCAACCAGCCATCGCCCCGCTCGCGGAGGGCAAATTGCGGCTCGAGCCGAACGATGTCGCGCGTCACATGCTGGAATCTCTCGCCCTCGCGGACGGTCCATTTTTGTTTCAGACTGGGGAGGGAGTTGGCGAAAAAACCAACAACGGAATCCTCGCCTCGCAGGACGGCCTTGCCCTTGTCGTTCTCGAAACCGGTCTGCACGAGTTCCGCCAAAACCTCGGCCTCGGCGGTTGGGTTGCTGGCACCGGGCGTGGAGTATTCAAAATCCACCGTGGCCTCGAGGTGACGGAGTGAGCCCTCGATCGAGAGGGTGACGCGTGGCCTCTCGGCGCTGATCTGGCTGGAAGTCGGCGCGGCGATGGGTTTCGACGCGGGGGAGGATTTGGTCGGCGAGAGAACTTCGAGGCCGATCGCCACGGAGTGCGCGCAGATGATGCCTCGGCGCCGCGAATCCGCGCATGGGCAGAGATTTTCGATATCCACCGGATTGCGCAGGCGGAGACCGGCCAAAAACTCCCGTCCGCCCTCAGCGATTCGGCCTTTCAGGACCGGCGGCTCGTAGGCGGCCTCGCGCACGGCACCGGAGGCCTTGATGGCGCGGGCGCGCTTCAGGACATCCCAACCGCCAAGCGAGACGAGGAGTTTTTCGGTAAGTTCCATCGCAGGGAAAGCGGGCTTGTTAGCCGCTTTGGCTCGGGCATGGAACCGCAAAACACGCGGCCTTGACACGATTGGCGCTGGCGTTGCTAGATACGGGCCGTGAAACCCTTCCCGATTCTGGCGATCGCCGTTGCGTTGTTGACGACATCGTGCACCACCCTCCAAAACCGCCGGTATCTTTGGGAGCCGCAGCAAGTCGAGGGTCCCTACACGCGGATGCTTGCCACCAAGCCTTGGCCGTGGCCCCGCGAGAGCCAGCCCGCGAACGCTCCCCAGCCCGAGGCCGAGAAGCCTTGGGGAAAATAACGAACGGTTTCAGCTTGGCTTGCCCGACTGCGTGACGGGCAGGGTCACATGAAACGCCGCGCCCTCGCCGGGCATGCTTTCCAGTGAAACGCTTCCTCCATGCGCGAGGACGATATTTTTGACGATCGAGAGGCCGAGGCCGGTGCCGCCGGCGTCGCGCGCGCGGTGTTTGTGGACGCGATAAAATCTCTCGAAAATGTGGGCTTGGTCCTCGAGCGGGATTCCCGGGCCGTTGTCGGAAAAAGTGAGCTGGATGCTTTCGCCGACGCGCTTGGCGGTGAGGTGGATTTTCAAGGCGGGGACTTCGCCGTGCTGAAGCGCGTTGAGGAGCAGGTTCGTGCAAACTTGCTCGATGCGGCTCGGGTCGATCTCCGCATGCCGCGCATCCTCCGCCCAATCCAGGACGGTCTCCACCGAGCGCTCTTCGATTTTTGGAGTGAGGTTTTCGATGACCCGCTCGACCAGCGGGCGCAGGTCGGTATTGGCGAAATGCAAAAGCCGCGAGCGGTTTTCCATGCTCGAGATCGTGAGGAGATCCTCGAGGAGCAGGGCGAGTCTTTGGACATTCCGGTGGATGGCCTCGAGCGATTTCTCGGTCATCGCCGGGTCCTCGATCGCGCCATCGCGGAGTGTTTCGACATAGCCGTTGATGATCGTCAGCGGCGTGCGGAATTCATGGGAGACATTGGCAACGAACTCGCGCCGGACGGCCTCCAGCGAGCGGACGGCGGTGATGTCTTGGAATACGATCAGTGCGGCGCGGGGCTTCGTTTCGTTCTCTGCCGCAAGCGGGGCGACATGGACGACGAAGGTTCGCGTGTCGAACGGCAACTCAAGTTCTCGCTCGCGGCCGGTGGCCATGGTGGACTCCACGGCCTGCTGGATTTCGTGGCGGCGCAGGACCTCCAGCACGGTGCGGTTCACGGGGTTTTTGATGTCCGGGAAAAACCCAAGCAGGGCTTGGTTGCAAAGCGTCACCCGCATCGAGCGGTTCGCCACAAGGATTCCCTCGCGCATTCCCGAGAGGATGCCGCGCAGGCTCAGGCCTTCATTGGCGATCTGGCGGTCGAGTTGCTCGAGTTGGCGCGAGATTTTGCGGATCTGCGTGGCGGATTCGAGGTAGGGGGCGTAGTCGGGGGAGAGGGGAGGGAGGTGGTAGTCGCCGGTGGCCACGCGCTCCAAATCCCGCCGCACGGCGCGCCAGGGTTTGACGACGCGGAAGTAGACATACGCGAGGGCCGTGGCGCCGAGCGCCAAGGGAAAAAGCCACTCGGCGGGACTCAAGTCGCGAGAGGCGGGTTGAGGCGGTAACCCTCGCCTCGCATGGTTTCAAGGCGGTCGGCGTGGTCGCCGAGTTTTTCGCGGAGTCGCCGGATGTGGGTGTCCACCGTTCGCGTGTCGGCCCCCGAGGCGTAGCCCCAGACATCCTTCAAAAGAAGGTCGCGGCTGAGCGTCCGGGCAGGATTGTTTAGAAAGGCGGTGAGCAATTTGAATTCGGTGGTTGTGAGGTCCAATCGCTTGCCGTCGAGTTTGGCCGACAGGGTTGATTTGTCCAGAACGATGCTTCCCGACTCGAGCGTGGTGCCGACCGCCGAGCCGCTCCGGAGACGCTTGAGGAGAGCTTGGACGCGCAGAACGACCTCCTTCGGGCTGAAGGGCTTCGTGACATAGTCCTCCGCGCCGAGTTCGAGGCCTTTCACGCGGTCTTTCACATCGCTTTTGGCGGTGAGCATCAGGACGGGAACGCTCGCGAGGGCGGGGTCGGATTTCATCGTGCGGCAGACCTCGAGACCGGTCATTCCGGGGAGCATGATATCGAGCACCACGGCGTCGGGCATGTTTTGGCGAACGGCTTCGAGGCCGGCGGAACCGGAATTTTCGACCAATACCTTGAAGCCCGCCTTGCGCAGGTGGTAGCGGAGCAAATCGACCACATCCGACTCATCCTCGACCAGCAACACGGTGTCTTCCATTGGGGCGGTGATTATCCAAGCAGGCCCTCGCGGACAAGAACCAGAATGTGACAAAAACATCAGGTCACCGCGTGTTGGTTCAGAAAAACAAGAAAACTGAACCGCGGTGACCTGAGTTGTTGTCTCAACTGGTAGGTTAGACGATCACCTAAGCGCGGCGTTCAAAAAATTCTCAAAAAAAAATTTCAGTCTGTGAGAACGAGGCCTGTCGGGCAGTGGTCGCTGCCCATAACATTCATTTGAATAAAAGCGGATTGCAGATTTTCCTCGAGAGCCTCCGAGGCGCAAAAATAGTCGATGCGCCACCCGATATTCCGCTCGCGGGCGCCATTCTGGTAGCTCCACCAGGTGTAGTGCCCCCCAGCGGGTTCGAAGTGGCGGAAGGTATCTACGAATCCCTCGGCGAGGATTTGGTCGAAGGAGGTTCTCTCTTCGATGGTGAAGCCGGCGTTGCGGGTGTTCTCACGCGGTCGGGCGAGGTCGATTTCCCGATGGGCCACATTCATGTCGCCGCAAAAAATGACCGGCTTCGTTTTTTTAAGATCCCGCAAGTAAGCGATGAACGCCGGCGTCCATTCGTGCGTGCGGTAGTCGAGCCGGGTCAGCTCGCGCTGGGAATTCGGCGTGTAGACATTCACGAGATAAAAATCGCCGAAGTCCGCTGTGATCACGCGTCCCTCCTGGTCGTGCTCGGGCCGGCCGATTCCGTTGGTAACTCCGGCCGGGGTTTTGCGAGTGAGGATCGCAGTGCCCGAGTAGCCGGGGCGGACGGCGGAATTCCAATAAACCTCGTAGCCGTCGAATTTCTGGGGGACCTGCTCGGGTCGGGCTTTGATTTCCTGGAGGCAGAGGACATCAGGTTTTTCACACTCGAGGTAGTCCATGAGGCCCTTGCCGAGGATCGAGCGGATGCCATTCACATTCCAGGAAATCAATTTCATCCGCGCATGGAAACGGGGCCGGGGCGGAATTTCGAGCAGGAAAACCCTTCGCGCCCCCGCACAAAAAACGGTAGCTTCCAGCTCATGGAGATTTCACCAATGACCACGATGCGGGAATTGCTGGAGGTTTGCCCCGGCGCCCAGCGCGCGCTTTTCCGCCACTACCACATCGGCGGCTGCGCGAGTTGTGGATTCCAGCCCGACGAGACAATCGAGGGCGTGTGCGTGCGGAATGAAAACCTCGACCCCGCCGAGGTCATCGCGCGTATTCTCGAGGCCCACGCGCAGGACGAGAAGGTTTTCATCAGTCCCGCCGAGGCGTCCTCCGCCGCCGAAAAACTCGGTGCGCGATTCCTCGACATCCGCACGCGCGAGGAATTCGACGCCGTTCACATTCCCGGCTCGCAGCTCATGGGGCAGGATTTTTTACAGGAAGTCATGGGCCGCTGGCCGAAGGACACGATGATCGTGCTGGTCGACCACACCGGCACGCGCGGGTTGGACGCCGGCGCGTATTTTTCGGGGCACGGATTCCTTAACGCCCGCGCCCTCCGTGGCGGGATCGACGCGTGGAGTTGCGAGGTCGATCCCTCTTTGCCACGCTACACGACCGAATGACGACCGACGAAAAAATCGACGAGGCGATCCGCAATCCCCAAAACCTCGGGGAAATGACCGGCGCCGATGCGGTGGGCACCGCCGGAAGCGGCGATTGCGGAGACATGCTCCGGATGTGGATCAAATTCCGCGAAGATGAAAACGGCCGCCGCGTCATCGACAAGGCGAGTTTCCAATCCTTCGGCTGCCAAACCGCCATCGCTGTAGCCAGCATGGCGACCGAGATGATCCAAGGCAAAACCCCGCAGGAGGCGCTCTCCATGTCCGGCGGCGACCTCTCCGCCCCGCTCGGCCCCCTCCCTCCGATGAAAATCCACTGCGCCCAACTCGTCGAGGGCGCCCTCAAAAACGCCCTCACCGGCGAAGCCGCCCCCGCGCCCGGCGCCTCGGCTCCGACCCTCGCCGACAGCCTCCAGCCGAAAAGCGCGGTGAAAATCACCTTCCGCTAAGCGCCTCTGCTCCCCGGCCGCTTCGGAAAAAGCAGCGCGGCAGCGCCCAGCAAAAACCCAAGGTAGGGGCGGCTCGCCGAAGCGGCCCCAAGATTCAGGCGCGGAGCGCCGTCCTGCTGACCAGAATCTCTCACGGAGGCGCCGAGACACGGAGGGGACGTTGTAGAAACGGCAGTCCTCTGCCGTTTGGGAGCAGCCCGCGAATACCAGAAGATGGCCGCGAATCGAAAGGCCCAAGGTAGGGGCGGCTCGCCGAGCGGACCCAAGATTCAGGCGCGGAGCGCCGTCGCCCTTGGGGGTCTTGGATTGGCTAATCCGAGGCTGGCACGCGGGCGACGGGCATACCGACCGCTTTGCAAAGTCGAAATTGTCGCTCATCACCGGTCACAAAGAGGTCAGATCCGCAGGATTCAGCCGCAGCCACATGAAGAATATCCAATGTGCGGCAAAGAATCTTGGTCGTATGGAGTCGAGCCAAGTGGGCCGCGCGTGTCCATGTGGTGCCCCAATCGATCGAGGTGGTGGCGAGCACTCCGCTTCGGAGGTCGCTATCCAGATGCTCGAGTGCCAAAGCCCCAGCGGCGGCGGGGATGGTTTTGCGTCCGACGGCGGCGTGGATCGCGTTCCGGAGTTCGGTTTCCTGAAGTTGGTTGAGAGGGATGAGGGAGGCGGCGCGCGCTTTTCGTTCCACATAGGCGCTGCCGGATTCGACGATGTAGAGTTTTACGAGTGCCCCCGTGTCGAAATAAACCTTGGTCATGGGCGGGGGATATCAATCACGATCGGCGTAGAGGGAATCCGCCACTTGGGATTGGTTAGAATTCACTGCCCCCGCAGCGAGGGCCCTGGAAATCCAATCCGGCTTTTTTCCGCCTAGCGGCAGTGTTGCGGGTTTTATAAAGGCAACCGGTGCCCCGTGGGATGTCCAACGCAGGGTTTCTCCCGAGGCCAGAAGCTTGCGGATTTCGCCTGAGCGATGGGCAAGGTCTCTGGATGTGACAGTCGTCATGTCTAACAAAAATGTAAGATATTCTGTGGTTGTCAAGATTGGGCGGATTGAACGAGAGGGAAGATAAGTTTTGAGCATTACGATTTCAAAATCTGCGCACTCTGCGAAATCTGGGGATGGTTTTCTCTGTTTTATTCGCGGCGCGGCAGCGCCCAGCGAAAACCCAAGGTAGGGGCGGCTCGCCGAAGCGGCCCCAAGACTCAGGTGCGGAGCGCCGTCCTGCTGACCAGAATCTCTCACGGAGGCGCCGAGACACGGAGGGGACGTTGTAGCAACAGCAGTCCTCAGCCGTTCGGGAGCAGGCCCGCGAATTCCAGAAGATGGCCGCAAATCGAAAGGCCCAAGGTAGGGGCGGCTCGCCGTAGCGGCCCCAAGACTCAGGCGCGGAGCGCCGTTGGGGAAAATGGTTTGCGGCAAGCCATCGGCGTCGGTAGGGATCACGGCATGAGTGATGGGCCCGCATTCAGCACTCACCAACTGCAGATACCAAAAGCAGCTTGCTTTTGAACTTCTGAATGTAGCGCGGGCGTCTCGCCTGCGTGGGTAAGTCGTTCGATGGCAGGCGAGACGCCCGCCTTACAATAAAACCTACGAAAAGCGCATTTGCAGTTTTTCTGCAATTCTGCAATATTGGCTCCATGAAAGCCACGCTCACCCTATCCGGCCGCGGACTCATTGCCTTGCCTGCGAAGATGCGCGAAGCTGCAGGCCTGCGCCCCCTAGATAACCTCATCGCCGAGACCACGCCGGAAGGCATCCTGCTGCGGCCGGCAGTCACCGTGCCCATCGAGATTTATTCGGACGAGCGGATCGCTGAATTCGATGAGGCCGAGGCCGAGTTGGCCGCTTGGTTCCAGAAAAACCCACCGCTCGCGAGTCCATAGCCGATGCGTGTTTTTCTCGACGCCAACATTCTTTTCTCCGCCGCAAAATCCTCCGGAGCCATCCGCCAACTCGTCGATCAAATTCCAATCCGCGGCCATGAATGTGTGGCCGACGAATATGTGATCGCCGAAGCCCGCCGAAACTTGGAGCAAAAATTCCCTGCCGCACTGTCCGATTTCGAAAACCTCCTGCGCGCCATCTCCCGCCTCGCGAGTCCACCCGCCTTGTCCGCTCCGAGCCTCGACCTTCTGCTCCCCGAAAAAGACCGCCCCGTGCTCGCCTCCGCCATCCAGCACCGATGCCAAGCCCTCCTCACTGGCGATAAAACCCACTTCGGCCGACTCTACGGCCAAACCATCGCAGGAGTGTCCATTTACTCCCCGCAAGGTCTCGCGGAAATTCTCGCATGACCCGCCATGGGTTCGAGACCTTCACTCACGAAGGCTGGCAGGACGACTCCCCGCTCGCGGATCAAGGCGGAATCAAGCTTTCATGTCGGCTGACCATTTTTCTTTTTCGGGACTCTCACGGAGACTCGGAGGCACGGAGGGGGCGTTGTAGCAACGGCAGTCCTCTGCCGTTTGGGAGCAGCCCGCGAATGCCGGAAGATGAACGCAAATCGAAAGGCCCAGGGTAGGGGCGGCTCGCCGAGCGGACCAAAGACTCAGGCTCGAAAGCGCCGAATCCCACAAACCAAATCCTCCCGCAGAGCCGCCGGGACGCAGGTCTCAGCGCAGTTCTCCACCACATCCCCAAACCGCACACGCTTCCAAGCCTCCGGACCAAGAGCGTCGGCAATGCGGGAGGCGAGCGCGGGCTGCAAAGTGCCCTGCACCCACAGGCGGCAACTTTCCATGAGGGCCTCCAGTCGCGCCCTGCGCTGCTTATTGCTGGGGGGCCTTGTCCGGGGCGGCGTCACCGCCGAAGCCGAGCGCATCCTTGTCCACGATGAGGTCGATGTCTTCGGAGAAGCGCCGAATGAGTTTCCACGCCTTCGAGAGCGAGGTGCCACCCTTGAAGGTGAGGTGCTCGCCGATGCCGGGTAAGGTGAAGAGTTCGCGGAGGGTCCAGCAGACCCAGAAGTCCTTCTCGACGCTGAAGGCCTGCAATCCCATCACCTCATCCACCTGCTGGAAGGCGAGGCGGCGGCGTTCGGCTGGAAGCTGGAGAAAGGCATTCATGCGGCGGTCTTCGGCTCGGTGAGTGGGCGGAGCAGGTCAGCGATCCAGGCGGGTGCGTGGCGTAGGTCTTTACGCATGACAGCGCGATCGTCGTCCCCGATCTGCCGACGGAGTGTGGCGAGCACTTGGGCGTCCACCTGATCCTGCCCGAGATAGCGCAGTGCCTGAATGAAGGTGCCGCTTTTCCTGCCCGCAGTGGCCATATTGCGCGGAGTGGTGTGCTGCAGGATGATCTCGCGCTTGCCGATCTTCACCTTGCGTGCGGGGCCGTCCGTGAGGAAGACGACGCGGGATGGCACCTGCTCGGAGAGGCCCAGCATGTTGGCGGCGTAGGCGCCGGAGGGCTGGAGGCGGATGGCGTCTCGCACGGCGAGGGCACGGGCGATGGCATCGGCAGAAGGGGCGACGGTGCCGAGCACGGGGTCTTGAACCGGGTAGTCGTAGAGTCCGCGGGCGATTTGCCGGACGGTGCCGGAGGCTTTCAAGCGGTGAAGGGCGAGGTCAACCCCCTGGCGACTTCCAAGGTCGAGGAAGTGCTTCGGAGTGAATACCCAACCTCTGCCATGGCCGTTAATGCGTTTTGTAACCTGCGAGTCAATCGATTGGGCGTGTTTAGACATCGTATTTTTGAAAGAAATAATATGGTCTTTTTCCTTCAAAACAAGGCTCATTTTTCGGCAACGAGGGGGCGTTGTAGCAACGGCAGTCCTCTGCCGTTGGAACGGCCCGCGAATGCCGGAAGATGAACGCGAATCGAAAGGCCCAGGGTAGGGGCGGCTCGCCGAGCGGACCCAAGACTCAGGCGCGAACGCGCCGTCTCACCAAACCAAATCCTCCCGCAGAGCCGCCGGGACGCAGAGGAGGGAGTTATTGAAACACCCAGAATTTCGGCAGCGAGAACTACTCTAACAACATCATCAGCACCTCGCTCGGTTTCTCGTTCTAAAATTCTGCCGCGCTCCTCGTAGCGAAAGCCGGAACGGCTTTCGACCGCAGTGGATCGCCCGCTGGCAATGCTGGCGGGATCAGGGTTCTGGAGGTTGGTGTTCGCGCCAATGCCCTGGGGATTTTCCAAAGGCTTTCTTGAAGGCATTCGAGAGATGAAAAGCCGAGCCGAAGCCCGTGGATTGTGCGATCTCCTCGAGCGTGTCGTTCGTCGTCATCAAAGACCGTTGCGCCAGGGAAAACCGAGCCTGCAGGTGATATTGCCAAGGAGACAAGCCGGTCTGTTTTTTAAATTCCCGACGAAAATACGAATATCCCCAGCACAATTCCTTGGCGAGGGCTTGGAGGTCGGGCGGGCCATCGATCGGGCTCGAGAGGCGCCGCTCGGCGATGGTGATTTTTTCCAAATGCTTCGCACGATTCGTTCCGCCGCCAGAGAGCATCGCGCAGGCGGAAAGCAATTCCATGGCGGCCACCGCCAATTCGGAAGCGGACGCATGGCGGCGACCATCCAGCATCGGGTGGATTTTCATGAACGCCGCCCCGACCCCCGCGCCCTCTGTAAAAACACACTTGTTCGCTGAAAAAATCCCATCGGCTAGAAGTCGGCGCGGCACGACGCCATCGAGTTCGATCCAGTGCTCAGCCCAGCCAGTCTTCGGGTCGGGACGATAGGTGTGCCACTCGCCGGGGATCAAAACAAAGACGCTCCCGGCGGTGATTCTCTGCGTCGAGTTGGAGGCGGTTTTCAGCAGGCCCTTGCCCTCGGTGACGCAGAGGATTTGCAGGGATTGGAGCACGCGTCCCTTCTCAAAGTTAAACGAGTGATCCGTCGGGTGGCCGGTGGGAGGGTAGTAAATCTTGGCGGGGATCCTGGCAAAGCCGCCTCCCAAGACCTCCACCCCCCAGCGTTCCCGCTCGGGCGTCCTCGGGAGGTAGAGAAAATAGTCCTTCTGTTTGTGTGGCATTTTAAAAAAAGTAATCCAACGGAGCTGCGAAGGTTGCCCTGCATGAATCAACCAGCAACCTCTTTTTATTAATTCCCCTGCTGGGCTTTTTGCTCATCTCAAGACCCGCCAGCTCACTTCATTTCACTCCCTCGGCGGTGAATTTTGGAATGACTCGGCGGTGTCATTTTGATGATAATTTAGGTCATTATTTGCATTCCATAATGCCCCCCCAAGCGCTAAAAAATTGAATTCCTTCCACTATTCTTATGAGCAACTACCCCTCTGCCCGCGAACAATACGCCGCCCTCGGCGTGGACACCGAAGCCGCCCTCGAGACCCTCGCCAAGACGCCGATCTCCCTGCATTGCTGGCAGGGCGATGATGTCGGCGGGTTCGAAAAAGCCGGCTCGAAACTCGAAGGCGGCGGCATCCAAGCCACCGGCAACTACCCCGGCAAGGCGCGCACGATCGAGGAACTCCGCGCCGACCTCGACAAGGCGCTCGCGCTCATTCCCGGCAAGCACCGCTTGAATGTCCACGCCTGCTACGCCGACCTCTCCGGCGGCCGAGTGGACCGCGACGCCTACACGATCGCGCAATTCCAGAGCTGGGTCGATTGGTGCAAATCCAAGGGCCTCGGGATGGATTTCAACCCAAGTTATTTCTCACACCCGCTCGCGGCCGACGGTCTCACGCTCACCCATCCCGACAAAAAAATCCGCGAGTTCTGGATTCAGCACGGCATCGCCTGTCGAAAGATCGGCGCCGAGATCGCCAAGCAACTCGGATCGCCGGTGGTGACGAATGTCTGGATTCCTGATGGCTCGAAAGACATGCCCTACGACCGCAAGTCGCCCCGCGAGCGCCTCGCCGCCTCGCTCGACGAGATTTTCGCTGTGCCCGTGGACCGCAAGCTCAATCTCGACGCGGTGGAGAGCAAACTCTTCGGCAT
The DNA here is from genome assembly GCA_044375555.1 of Terrimicrobiaceae bacterium. GTDB lineage: Bacteria > Verrucomicrobiota > Verrucomicrobiia > Chthoniobacterales > Terrimicrobiaceae > UBA967. Next base: position 3,003 of record JBILML010000046.1, on the reverse strand, counting down.
CGGCTCGGAGAGCTATGTCGTCGGCTCGCACGAATTCTACCTCGCCTACGCCGTCAAAAACCAACTCCTCTACTGCCTCGACGCCGGCCATTTCCATCCCACGGAAAACCTCTCGGACAAAATCTCGTCCGTCCTGCAATTCGTCCCTGAGATCCTGCTCCATGTCAGCCGCGGCGTCCGCTGGGACAGCGACCATGTCGTTCTCATGGACGACCCGACCCGCGCGATCATGGAAGAACTCGTGCGCGGCGGATTCCTCGGCCGCACGCACATCGGCTTGGATTTTTTCGATGCCAGCATCAACCGCATCGCCGCCTGGGTCATCGGCACCCGTTCGACCATCAAGTGCCTCCTCGCCGCTCTGCTCGAGCCCGCCGCACTTCTGCGCCAAGCCGAGAAAGACGGCGACCACACCTCGCGCCTCGCCCTCATGGAGGAGGCGAAGACCCTTCCACTCGGAGCGGTCTGGCAGGAACATTGCCGCCGCCAAAATGTCCCCGGTGACCATTCGTGGCTCGCCGAGGTGAAAAACTACGAGCGCTCCGTGCTCGCTTCCCGCAACTGATCCCAACCCCACCCCACCACCATGAATCCCATCCTCGGCGTCCTGTTCCACTGGCTCGGCGGCCTCGCCTCCGGCTCGTTCTATGTTCCCTACCGCGCGGTCAAAAAATGGTCCTGGGAGACCTACTGGCTCGTCGGCGGGGTGTTTTCCTGGCTCATCTGCCCCTGGCTTTTGGCTTCGATTTTGACGAAGGATGTCACCGGCGTCCTCTCTTCACAGCCGTTTTCCACGCTGGCTTGGACTTATTTTTTCGGTGTGCTCTGGGGATTCGGCGGGCTGACCTTCGGCCTCGCGATGCGCTACCTCGGCATGTCGCTGGGCATGGGCGTGGCGCTCGGATATTGCGCCGCCTTTGGCACGCTGCTGCCGCCGATTCTCAAGACCTTCCTGCCGGACATTCCGGTGGGCGAAACCATTGGCCAGATCGCCTCGACTTTTCCGGGAAAAATCACGCTGCTGGGCGTCGGGATCTGTTTGCTCGGCATCTGGGTGGCCGCGCTCGCGGGTGCGAATAAGGAAAAGGAGATGCCTGCCGAGGAGAAGTTGAAAACGGTGAAGGAGTTCGACTTCAAGAAAGGCATTCTCGTCGCGACTTTCTCAGGCGTGATGAGCGCGTGCTTCAGCTTCGGCCTCACCGCTGGCGAGCCAATCGGCAAAGCCTCCGTGGCGCTGGGCACTGACGAACTCTGGTCCGGCCTCCCAAGCCTCATCGTCGTGATGCTGGGCGGGTTCACCACGAATTTTATCTGGTGCGTGATGCTCAACCTCAAAAACAAAAGCGGCTACCAGTATCTCTCCACTCAGGCGCGCCCTGAGCACGCTGGCTTGGCGGTCACCGGCGGCGACCACGGCGGAGGCGGTGTAGCTCCGAAAATTGACAAAAATGACCTCCGCATTCCGATGCTCGGGAATTATTTCTTTTGCTCCCTCGCCGGCAGCATCTGGTATTTCCAGTTTTTCTTTTACTCCATGGGCCACATTCGCATGGGCGGATCGGATCCCGACGGCTTTGGCTTCTCGTCGTGGACCCTCCACATGGCCTCGATCATCGTTTTCTCAACGGTATGGGGCTGGATTTTCCATGAGTGGAAAGGCTCCTCGAAGAAAACCTACACGCTGATCGTCGCGGGAATCCTCACGCTCATTCTCTCCACAATCGTGATCGGCTACGGCACCTACCTGAAGGGCGCTCCCGGAGCCGGACATTGAGGCTCGCCGCTTTCAGGCCTTCAGAATTCCGTCCGATAAATCCATGAGGATGGCGACGCCCTCGGCGGCGTAGCGGCGTTTGTCGCCCACGACGAAGAGGTCATCCTCGATATCAGGCTTAAGCGGCAAGGCCACCAGCCCGTAGCGTTTGCAGACATCCTCGAGCACCGGTTCGTGGATTGGCGCGGCCCCGAGTCCCCGCGCAGCCAGCTCAAACATCGCTGCCGCGTCGTCAAATTCTGCTCGAATCATGGGTTCAATTTCCTGGGCGGCCCACCATTGCTCCAGCTCGCGCCGCAACACGGATTCCCTCGCCGGCGCTAGAACCGGCAACTTGGCCGGATCGGGATTTTTTTGAAATGACTTCGCCAGCGTTCGTGAGGCCGCGAAAATCACACGCATCCGACCGATGCGGCGGCCCGTGGGGAGGTTGGCGAGATTCGGCGGCGGGGCCTCGTTGGCAATGACCAGATCGACTTGGTGCAAACCCAGCGCGCCCCAGAGTTCCTGCGGTTGACCCTCACGAATCACACATTGGAGGTCAGGCGCCAACTGAAACGCCCGGTCGAGCAAGCGGGCGACAAGAAGTTTCGGCACGCCATCCGACACGCCCAGAAAGACCGTGCCAGGCCCCGCCGATTTCCCGCGCTGCAGCACCTCGACCATCTCATCTCCCGTCGCAAAAATCCGCTCCGCATAGCGTAGAAGATGCCGCCCATCCTCCGTGAGCCGCATCTGGCGGCCCTCACGGCGAAAAAGAGGTTTTCCAAAAAAAGCCTCCAACTCCTTGAGCTGCGCACTCAGCGTCGGTGCAGAAACATGGATCGCCTCCGAGGCAGCCGTGATGCCCCCATTCGTCGCCACAGCCAGAAAATAGCGGAGATGGTGGTAATTGAGTTGCGTATTCATGATTCAGAAAAATCAAATTCGATGAGCCATAATTAGCAATTCCAAAAAAATGCTACTCTATCCACAAATACCACCCTCCCGGTTGTAACCACGGCAATCCTCTGCCGTGCGGGTTGGGGGAACACAAAAAGAATCTCAAGCCAAGTCCCAAAGAGCGAAAATGAGCGCGCTGGGCCTCTGGTATGTGAATATGTGGGACTGGTATCTTTTCAACAAGCCTTCCGAAGCAGGCGGGCGAGCCCGTAGGGCTCTAGCTCGCCGGACTGCTTCGGAGGCGCGTTGAGGCTGCCCCAATGGCATCTTCAAGATGCCATGAAAAC
>JBILML010000045.1:0-15854 GCA_044375555.1 Terrimicrobiaceae bacterium | reverse complement strand
CCGAACAAATTCGCCGCCCTCTCCGGCCACAACGAATTCGTCATCGCCAGCGGCGCCGTGAAATCCCTCGCCTGTGCGCTCATGAAAATCGCCAACGACATCCGCTGGCTCGCGAGCGGACCCCGTTGCGGCCTCGGCGAACTCATCATTCCCGAGAACGAGCCCGGCTCCTCGATCATGCCCGGCAAGGTGAACCCCACCCAGTCCGAGGCGCTCACGATGATCGCCATCCAAGTCATGGGCAACGACACCGCCATCGGCATCGCCGCCTCGCAGGGCAACTTCGAGCTGAATGTCTTCAAGCCCGTCATCGTCCACAATTTCCTGCACTCCGTCCGCCTCATCGCCGAAGGCTGCCATTCCTTCAACGACCACTGCGCGATCGGCATTGAGCCGAACCTCCCCGTCATCGAGGGCTATGTAAAAAACTCCCTCATGCTCGTCACTGCGCTGAACCCCCACATCGGCTACGACAAATCCGCCCAGATCGCCAAAAAAGCCCACAAGGACGCCTCCAGCCTGAAAGAAGCCGCCCTCGCCCTCGGCTACCTCACTGCCGAGCAATTCGACCAGTGGGTGGTGGCGAAAAATATGACACGCCCGTAGCGGAGTCGAGCCATAAGCCGATTCTCGATGTCAAGACCCGCTTGACTCATAAGTTGACTTATACTTGACTTATCGCATGGCCTACATCCCGCAATTTACCATCACGCCGCGCCTTCTCTCTCTTGTTGAGATCATTGCGGTCTTGCGGGAGCGGATTCAAGGGGCGTCCATCGAGGTTTCTTGGATTCCTGCCCTGCAGAAGGATACGAGAACACGCAATGTGCACGCCTCGACAGCGATCGAAGGCAATCCACTGACGCTGGAGCAAGTGCAGGCGTTGGAAGAGGGGCGGGAAATCGCCGCGTCGGATGTGCGTTCCCGGCGCGAGGTGCTGAACTATTTCGCTGGGTTGCGGTATGTCGAGAAGCACGCCATGAAGGAGTGTATTCGCCACGAGGATCTCTTCGAGTTGCACCGGATCTTGGCAGGCGAGGTCATGGATCAAGGCACGGCTGGGAGTTACCGCATGATCGCCGTGCGGGTGGGCAACCATTTTCCGCCAGCGGCGGCGGATGTCTCGGGCCTGATGTTCGAGCTTCTGGAGTGGTGGAACAAGGACGCGCCGAAACTCTCGCCGGTGTTGAGTTCTGCGATCCTGCATTACCGCTTCGAGGACATTCATCCCTTTGCCGATGGGAACGGGCGGACCGGACGCGCGCTGGCGTTGTGGGAACTCTATCGGCGCGGGTTCGACAGCCACCACATCTTTTCCGTGGATGAATACTATTGGGAGGACCGCCCCGGCTACTACGCCGCGCTGGATGCCGTGCGGAAGCGCGGCGAAGATCTCAGCGAGTGGCTTGAATACTGCGCGGAGGGCGTGCGGCAAACCCTCGAAAATGTGTGGCTGCGGGTGCAGGCCTTGGAGGTCAAATCCCCCGGGAAATTGGTGCTGCGCCCCAACCAAGAACGATTGCTGCAACTCCTGCGCGACCACGGCCGCATGACCCCGGCGCAAATCTGGGCGGCCATGCCAATCTCTCGGCAAGGCGCAATGGGCTTGCTCCGCCCGCTGCTCGATGCGGGGGTGGTGGAAAAAATCGGCGGCAAGAAAACCGGCCACTACGCCCTGCGCCAGCCATGAACGAACCCGAGGGGTGGTCTGCTCGCTCCTCGAGCGCCAGATCCCCAATGACCTCTGGCTCCATCTCCAACCCAACAGCCAAGACCTTTGATTTCTTGGAGTGCAGCGGCGAAGGTTGGCGTCCATTTTTGAGACCGTGAAACTCCGCCTCATCCATCGTCGCCTCGCACCGTGGCTTTTCATCCTGCTGGCCCTCTCTGCCATTACTGGCCTCGCTTACCGCGTTGGGAGAAAATGGTTCGGCGTCGACAAAGAGGCTGGGATTTTCCTCATGAGCCTTCACACCGGTGAGTGGGCAGGGTCGGTTTTTTCCACCCTCCAAATCCTAACTGCCGGGTTGGGCCTTCTATTCCTGCTGGGTTCTGGCGCGGCGATGTTCGTGAAATCGAAATCCCGCCAGCCGATGCGACTTTCCCATCGCCTCCTCGGCGCTGGCCTACTCGGGCTCGGCATCCTGCTCCCGAAAAAACGCCGCGCCGCATGATCGACACCGGAAAAACCGTGGCTCTCGGGTTGTTGACCGTATGCGTCAACCTCGTGCTCATGGCCGTGAAAATCTCCGTTGGCCTCGTTGGAAATTCCTACGCGCTGGTGGCGGATGGCATCGAGTCGGCCGCCGATATTTTTACTTCGCTGATAACTTGGGTGGGCTTCCAACTCTCGTTGCGCCCACCCGACGAAAACCACCCCTACGGCCACGGCCGCATCGAATCCCTCGCCGGACTCTTTGCCGGAGCTGCGTTGCTTGTTGCCGCGGGAATCATCGCCTGGCACTCGGTGCTGGAAATTCGAACCCCGCATCACGCCCCCGAGTGGTTCACGCTTCCGGTTCTTTTGGTCGTGGTGGCAGTAAAATGGATCCTCTCCCGAAAAATCGACGCCCTTGGCCGGGACATCGACAGTCGCGCGCTCGAAGGCGACGCCTGGCATCACCTCTCTGATGCCATCACATCAGCCGCGGCAGGGATCGGCATCGCCATTGCGCTGATTGGCGGACCGGGTTGGGAGGCAGCCGACGACTACGCCGCGCTGCTCGCCTGCGCGATCATCGTCATCAATGGTTCCCTCATCGCCAAACGAGCCCTCCACGATATTCTGGACGGAAACCTCCCCGAAAATCTGATCGAGGAAATTCGCGCCATCGCCCGAGAAGTCCCAGGCGTCGTGGACATCGAAAAATGCCGCCCTCGCAAAAGCGGCGTGGGGCTTTTTGTGGAACTCCATGTCCTCGTGCACGGCGAAACAACGGTGCGCGAAGGCCATGACATCGGGCATCAGGTCAAAGACCACCTATTGGCAAGAAAACCCCGCATCCTCGATGCCGTCATTCACCTCGAACCCTACGAGGGCTGAGGCAGCATTCTTATTTCAGACTTTCCGGCAGAAGGGCCTGGAGTTCCTTAACCTGTTGAACGCTGTCGCGATCGCAGACGAGAATCGCATCCGGCGTCTCGACCACGACGAGATGATCGACTCCGCAAAGAGCGATGAGGCGGCCATTGGAAATCGCGATGTTGTCACGCGAGGAATGTTGAACGACCAGACCGCGCTTCGAATTGCCCTCGGCATCCGGCGGGATGTGAGCGGGGAGCGCCGTCCAGGCCCCGACATCATCCCAATCAAAATCCGCGATGACCGAAGAAATCTGTCGGGCATTTTCCATGATCGCGTAGTCAACCGAGATTTTCGGAAGGGCGGCAAAGCGGTCCGTCAGGAGTTGGGGCAAATCGGAAATGTCTTTGAGGGCTTCGATGAAATCCGCCAGCGCGGGGACTTGGCGCCGCGACTCGTCGAGAAAAGTTCCCGCCTGCCACACAAAAATTCCCGCGTTCCAAAAAAAGTTTCCTTCGCTCACATAGGAAGTGGCTTTTTCAAGATCGGGCTTTTCCACAAAACGCTTCAGAGCGTGAAGCCGACCCCCGCGCGAACTGCCTGGAAGCGCCTCGGCGGTTTCCAAATATCCGTAACCCGTGGCTGGAAATGCGGGAGGAATTCCAATCGTCACGATCGCGCCAGAAGCGGCAGCCTCCACCGCATCGGCGAGACGGTCTCGAAATTTTGCGACATCGTGAATCATGGCGTCCGCCGGAAGAACGACACAGACAGCTTCTGGATCGAGTGATCGGGCGATAGCCGTCGCCAAGGCACAAGCCGGGGCGGTGTCTCGCTTCGCAGGCTCAGCGATGATGTTTTGCGGTGGAAGAAATGGGACGGCGGCACGAGTTGATTCCATCTGGGCCTCGTTGGTGAGGACGAAGGTGTTTCCCAACGGAACCACGCCATCCAAGCGGCGAACAGTGGTCTCGAGCAGAGTCTGATCGCCGAGCAATTTCAGGAGGTGTTTCGGAGTGCTACGGCGGCTCATTGGCCAGAAGCGCTCACCGCTGCCACCAGCCATCACAAACGCGAAAACGGGATTTTTTTTCATGGGTAAAACTTGGCGGGTTGCATCAATGGAACATGGGACCCTTGGCGAGAACCTCAGTGAGGAAAGCATCCTCCTCGACGGTGAGTTTTTGGCGGGGAATTCGGTCGGCAATGGCGCGGGCCTCGACTGGACGGTCGTTGGCAGCCAGAACCGCAGCCACGGCAGCCTGACGGGATGGCGTCATTTGAGAGACATCCACGGGTTTGTCGCCGCCCTCAAGAAGGTGAACGGCTTTCGACTTGCGGCTGTTTTTAAGATACCCGAGCGCCGCCGTGGCGAGATAGTTCGGGTTGCTTCCGGCCACAGCAAGCCGTGCCTCGACCTCTTCGAGAGGAACCGGAATTCCGAGAATCAGCCGGCAAAATTCGTAGCGATCAAGGAGGTAGGAATCGGATTTCAGCACAGGGCTGGACAACGCCTTCTCGTAAAATCCTAGCAAGCGCGCGGAACTGCGTTGCTCTCGAGCCAGCGGCACCCAGGCTCGAATCGCTGAGGCCGCGCTTTTCGGGTCATTGACCACCATCGCGATGTTGTTTTCAAAAAGGCCCCACTCCCCTGCGGCAAGAAGCCTCGCGAGAACCTCGGAGCGTTTTTCGGGATTAGATGCGGTGGCGCGCAAAGCCTCGGCGTAAACCGCGTCAGCCTCCGCCGTGCGGCCTTGTTGTTTGATGGCCCGGGCAAGAAGTGGGAGGCGCGAGGGATCATCCAACGAAGAGGAGGGAGACTTCAGGGCTTTCTCAAGCGAGCTCCAATCCCCCAAAGCCATCGCGGCATCGATCCAAAGAAGAAAGGACTTCGGCCCACTGGCGGCTTGAGACAAGGGGATGATTTCAATGACAGCGCGGGGCTCGCCGTTTTGAAGAAACCACTGCGCGGCTTGGACTCTCTCTGCCAACGGAAGAGTTCGGAAAAGTTCTTGGGTTTTTCTAACAACGGAAGGGCGTGCTACAGGATCGAGTGTGATCTCGATTCCGGCTGCATCGAGTTGCGAGGCGGTATTTGCGGCGGGATGTGAGCGGTAAAGTTCCAGGCAGGTGGATCGCTGATCAGGGGTCATGATACCGAAAGCCAAAGCTTTTCGGAGCGCCATCAGGCCGTCAGGTCCATCGTCTATCTCCGCCGCCCGCCGAAGCAACTGCAAGGCCTCGGGAGCATTCAAATCGAACATCTCGCGGTCGGACATGAGCAGATCCGCCAATGCGGTGAGGGTTTCGCTGGATTCTCTCGCTTGAACAGCAGATCGGAGGACTTTTTCCCTTCCGGAACCATCGCCTTTCATCGCGAGGATTTGGGCGTTGATGAGATCAGGAAAAGCCGGATCGCCTCCGAGTTCGCGATTTTTTTTCGCAGATTTCAAGGCCGCTTCCTCTTCTCCATGGCGTGCGGCAGAGAGCGCCATCAGGCGAAAATCTTCGAGTGTTGCCTCGCTGGAATCGGTCACCAATCGGTGGTATTCCACAGCCACTGAGTTCCCTTCCGCGTCAAGCAGGCGAGCCATCACCCGAGCCGCCCTCGGGTTCGACGCATCAAGCGTGAGAGCCTGTTTGAGCGTGAGAATCGCCTGCTCCTTATCTCCAGCGGCGACCTGCGCTTGAGCCTGGCCGGCGAGACTTGTCGCCCTCTGAGAATCGAAAATCCCTTTTCCAAAAAGAAAGCCGCGATAGGCGATCAACCCCATGAGAAGCCAGAAAAGGGTCTTGTAAAAGGTATGGCGAGAAAGCCCCCAATTCGGCTCCCACCGGCGCTGGAAAAATTCCGGACGCATCGATCGCTCAGGCGTTGATCCGAACCGCCCGGGTCTTGTCGAGCTTCAGCACGCCAGACTCTGACGGAAGCAGGGCCTTGGGATCCGAGAATTTGGTTCCGTTCCACTGAACGCTTCCACCCTCCACGAGGCGGCGGGCATCGGAGCGCGAGCGGGTGGTTTGAAAACATGAGGCAAAGGCCTCGACGACGACGCTGAGAATGTCCCGCGAAGCGCCGGGCGTGAAAACCGGCAAATCCGCCTGCGCCAGATCGCGGGCGCTGAAGCGGATATTGAAATCCTCGAGTGCCTGACCGGCGAGTTCCTCGCTGTGGAATCGAGCCGTGATCCGGCGGGCGAGACTTTTTTTCGCCTCCATCGGATGGCCAGCGGGCAGAGATTCGTGGAGCAAAATATCGTAGTAGCGGACCATCAACTCGTCGCTGATGCTCATGAGCTTTCCGAACATCGACGCCGGCGGATCCGTGAGCGCGACATAGTTCCCGAGGCTCTTGCTCATCTTCTGGTGGCCGTCGAGACCCTCGAGGATCGGCATCGTCATGGCGACTTGGCGCGCCATGCCCTCCTCGTGCTGGAGGTCGCGGCCGACCATGATATTGAAAAGTTGGTCGGTGCCGCCGAGTTCCACATCGGCTTTGATCATCACGGAGTCCCATCCCTGCATGATCGGGTATTGAATTTCATGGGCGCGGATTGGCTGGCCCTTGTCGAGCCGGTCACGGAAATCCTCCCGCACGAGCATCTGCTGAAGCGTCACGCGGCTATTGAGTTTGATGACTTCCTCGAAAGTCATTCCCTTGAACCACTCGCCGTTGAAAACGATCGTCGCACGCTCGCGGTCGAGAATTTTGAAGGCCTGCTCTTGGAAACTTTTGGCGTTTTCCAAAACCTCATCGTGGGTGAGTTGCGGGCGAGTAACCGAACGACCCGTGGGATCGCCAATCATCGCCGTGAAATCCCCAATAATCAGGATGGCATCATGGCCTTGATCTTGAAAATCTCGGAGCTTCGAGAGCGCGATGCTGTGGCCGAGGTGGATGTCCGGCGCGGTGGGATCGACGCCGAGCTTCACACGGAGCGGGCGGCCGAGTTTGAGCTTCTCGGCGAGTTCCTGCTCGCTGATGACCTTGGCGCAGCCCCGTAAGAGAAATTGGATGTCAGACATGTTCAAAAAAATCAGCGCGGTTTGTTGAGGATCTCGCGAATGTCGTCAATGGTCATCTCCTTCGAAATTTGATCGGAGATTTGATCAAGCCCTTGCGCGGAGTTGCCCTGTATCAGGAATGGACGGAGTTTCAGGTCGGAAGACGCGACTTGGGCTTTCTTGTCGGAAGTAGAAAATCCCCCCACCGCCGCGTCGCGAACCGGGAAGGAGGAAGTAAGGTTGGCCGCGCCAGAGAGTGGGGCGGCCTTGGTCTCGAAAATGCGATTCCCAAACCATGGATTCTTAATGCCCAGAAACGAGCGGGCGCCCGAAAACTCCTTGAGATTCGCCGTTTTTCCCGCGTCGTAAGGGGTCTTTCCAATGTTGGCACTTTTCATCTGCACCCCGCCTCCGCCCTCGAAGGATTTGGCCTGCATGGGATTCGTCAGCTCCATATTGGGGCGCTGGATGCGATCGAGCAGTTTCCTTTCCTGCTGCTGGGCCCGGAGCGGAACCGGCAAGGCGAGAATGGCAATCAAAGCCGGCGCGAGGAGTAGCCGCATAGAGCTTCCGGGATGCAAAACTCAGCGCGGTGTGAGTGGTTTTTGGAGCCGGAAATCGGGATCCGATTTGAGCATGGCCTCGACCTCGTAGGTTTGGCCGGACTTCATATCGCGGGTGGAAATTTTTTCCCGGTATTCGATGCGCTCATCGGGATTGATAACCACAATTCCCTCTTGAGGCTGGAAGGAGCGGTCATCCGACCAACGATCAATCGTGCTGCCGGCAGAATTTTTGGTGAGGATTTCGATCCGTTGGCTGGTCGAAAAATCAAGCCGGGCCATGCGGTTTGAGTTGTTGCGGATCGAGTAGTTCACCCCGACTTCGCGTGTGTCGGCGAGGGTTGGGGCCTCGGGGTTCACGGTTAGCTCGGCCTCCTCGCGAGTTGCCGAAACTCCCCGAAGATTTACCGAGGCAAACATGTTGGTGAAAAAACTCTGCACCTGTCCGCTCACGGTTTGCGGTCCATCTTTTACCAACGGATACTGGCTTGCCGGCGAGGTGGCCCTGAGGATTTTTTGCTCTTTAGAATAGAATTCCGAGTCGCTCACGAAGAACGGCGTGATCTCGTCCGGCGGGGTCCATTCAAAAGGCGTCGAGGCATCTTGGGAATCCAAGGCAACGGCCACAGCCAGCGGCATGGCAAGAAGGACGGCGGCAAGGCGGTTCATGGGCGAAAGTGGTATCGGAGGCACCGAGCGGTTGCAATTCCCAAACACTCGCCTACGCTTCGGCTTCCTTAACCTTCGTCCACGCGCCCAGACATGCGCCGAAAGATCCCTTTTCTCGTCCTCGCCACAACCCTGTCACTTCTTGCCTCCGCGACTTTCGCAGGAACCAAGAAAACTCCGACCACCACCGTCCGCCTCCATTGCGAGGGGGTGGCTTCCGATGGCACCTCCTTCGTCACCGAACTCGAACTCACAGGCGGCCGGAAAATTCCGATCCGGAAAGTTCCCGCGGTGAATGAGCGCGACTTCAAAGCCTTCTATCCGTTCCCAGGAAATGACGGCATGGCGGGTGCTTATTTTCGACTCGATGCCCACGGCGCGCACAAACTTCATCAACTCACGCTCGAGGACAAAGGCCGAACCGCCGTGGTTTTGATCAACGGCCGCCCCGCTTCCATTATGAAAATCTCCGGCACGGTGGCTGATGGGATTTTCTATGTGCCCGGAGGATTTCTCCCTCAAGAAATCGCTGCTTTGCAGGCCAAATTTCCAATCATCGGACGCGAGTCGGAATTTGGAAAAAAGAAAGCCGCGCCCAAGCCGGAGGCGGTTCCGTGAGATTGCGGTTTGCTCTTTTCGTCATCGCTCTCGCGACCCCGCTCCACGCCGCACTGTTCGATTGGCCGACCGAAAACCGAGCACTCCTCGAGGGGCGACCGCAGGATTTTTTCATGTATGTGAACCGCAATTTCGAGGGCGAGGAAACGAAACCTTGGGAGGGCGGTTCCTTCGGCTTCGTGCGCGGTCCACAGCGTCAAGACGGAGATGTCATTTACACCACGCTCCACGAAGGCATCGACATCGCCCCGGTGCGCCGGGATGCATCCGGCAACCCTCTCGATGAAATCCGCGCCTCGGCTGACGGCCTCGTGGTTCACACAAGCCGCGAAGCGGGGGCTTCCAATTACGGCCGTTATATCGTGATCGAACACAAAATCGAAGGTTGCCGATTCTACACGCTCTACGCCCACCTCTCGGAAATCACCTGCCAACCCGGCCAGCGCGTCTCCCAAGGCGACAAGATCGGCCGCATGGGATTCAGCGGAGCCGGCATCAATCGCGAGCGAGCCCATTTGCATTTCGAGATCGCCGTCATGCTCAGCGAAAATTTCGAGACTTGGCATCGCCAACACTTCGCCGGCAGCCCGAACAAGCACGGCCTCTACAATGGCCTCAACCTCGTCGGCATCGACCCCACCACGGTCCTGCTCGAGTCCTCAAAAAATCCCGCCTTCCGGTTGGGTGACCATATCCGCAGCCGCGAGCCATTTTACAAAATCACAGTCCCGGACTCCGCCGAGCTCTCGCTCGTTCGCCAACATCCCTGGCTGGTTCCCGACGGAGAGCCAGCGTCTCCCTCAGCATGGACCATTGCTTTCACGCAATATGGGTTTCCCGTTGAGGCCCGGGCCTCCATCGAATCCACCAAGGAGCCGAAAGTCACGTGGGTCGCTGACACTCATCAAGCCTACCCACACGCCACGCGCGGCATCTTGGCTGGTTCGCCCGGCGCAGCCCGCCTGAGCGATTCCGGCAAAAGATTCATCCATCTTCTCTGCGGCGACCTTTGATTTTTTGGCAAAAAAACCGCCAAAAAGCTTGCAACCCACCAGCCGCGAGATAAGTTTCGCCCCCTAATTATGGCAAAAACAGCATGGCTCGAGCGCAACAAGCGCAAACTGAAAACCGTAGAAAAATACGCCGCCCTTCGCGCAGAACTCAAAGCGAAGAAGGACTATGCGTCCCTCTCCCAACTTCCTCGCGATGCCAGCCCTACCCGGCTTGTGAATCGCTGCCGCGTTTCGGGCCGTCGTCGTGCGTTCCTTCGCCGCTTCCAAGTTTCGCGTATCACTTTCCGCGAACTTGCCACCTCGGGACTCATTCCCGGCGTGACCAAAGCCAGCTGGTAATTCTCTCGCGGGCTTCCCGTTCCTTTCGACCGGTGAAGCCCGGCCACGCCATCGGCCATGTCTCCGATCTGGAAACGAAAGCCGGTCGTCGGCGTGGGAATCGGTGTCGGTATTCTCGGGGCTTTCGCTCTGGCATTGCGCCATCGCAGCCGTCATTCAGACCGCGGCAGGATCCCTGATGAGATTTCCCCCGCCATTTTCGCCACACGCGTAGCGAATACCTCCCTCGGAGATTTTGTTTACCATGTCTGCGGTTCCGGAATGCCGTTGGTTTTTCTTCATGGGATGTTTCTCGGGGCTTCCTCCTACGAATGGTCGAAGGTTTACACCCGCTTCGCGATGGACCGCGAAGTCATCGCGCCGGATCTGATCGGTTACGGAGAATCCGAGCGACCATCCACCCCGCTGGATCCCGAGGAACATGTCCAATCCCTCGCGGAGTTTCTCCGCTCCGTCTGCCCGCACCGCCCTGCCATCCTGGTCGCCAGCGGTCTCACTTCCCAAGTCGCGCTCCTGCTCGCCGCGAAGCATCCCGAGCTCATCGCCCGCCTCATTCTTTTCCTGCCAACTCGCCTCCAAGACTCCAGCCAAGCCCAAACGATGGGCCTCGTCTCTGGCAGCATGATTCCCGGCGTGGGCCGATTCATCTACCACCGCCACACCTCGCGCCCGCCATTCATCCGCGCCTGGCTTTCACGCACCGGATACTCGAATGCCGAAAACCTCGCCGAGGAAACCGTCGAAGTCCTCGCCTCCTCCTCCCAGCAATATGGCGCCGAGCATGCGATTCTTGGACTTTTGAAAAACAGGAAAAAATACGACGCCTCCCCTCGCCTCTCCGACATCTTGGCGCCCGCCCATATCCTCTGGCCGGCGAGAGCCCCGGCATTCCCGCTTTCGGAAGCCACCACGCTCGTCCGCCAGCTTCCAAAAACCAGTCTCGAAGTCCTGAATGACTGCTCGGCTTTTGCCCCGATGGAAACTCCCGGCATCCTCGTCCGGTCCCTCACGCACTGGCTGGATGGCGAACTCGCCGAAAACCTCCCCGCCTGATCTATGACAACTCCGTCCATCCAGAAAGTCATCCTCGTCCGCCATGGCGAAACCGAATGGAGCCTCAACGGACGCCACACCTCCACCACGGACATTCCGCTGACCGCTCTCGGGGAGCAGCGCGCCGCCAAGCTTCAGCCATTTCTTTCCAAATGGAATTTCGGTCTCGTGCTATGCAGCCCCCGGCTCCGTGCCCGCCGGACTTGCGAACTCGCCGGTTGGTCGAATGCAGCGGAGATCACCGCGGATCTCTCGGAGTGGAATTACGGTGACTATGAAGGCCTCACGACCCCGGAAATTCGAAAATCCGTTCCCGATTGGACTGTTTTCACCCACCCCTGCCCGAATGGTGAATCCGCCGCTGATGTGGGCGCTCGGGTCGATCGAGTCATTTCTAAAATCCGCTCCGCGCGATGCGATACGCTCGTCGTTGGCCATGCCCACTGCCTCCGCGTGCTGACCGCTCGCTGGCTCGGGCTGGACGCCCTCGGGTCGCGCTTTTTCCAACTGGAAACCGGGACATGGAGCGAACTCGGCTACGAGCACGGAAATCCCGTCCTCAAAGCTTGGAGCGCCCCTCCTGCTTGAAGCTTTGTTGTGAGCTTCATAAACGACGGCGTCAACCAGCCGCCGTTTCGCTTTCGGTTTGCTCTTTCGAGTGGACGACCACGAAGCCGAGTTTGTCACCGTCTTTTTGGACAGTGACGCTGTCGCCGGGCTTGATGTGGCCACGGAGCACTTCCTCGGCCATCGGATCCTCGATGTATTTCTCCACAGCGCGTCGCATGGGGCGGGCGCCGTAGGTCGGGTCGTAGCCTTTGGTGATGAGGAAATCCTGCGCGGTGGCGTCGAGCGTGAGGTGGATGTCCTTGGCCTTGACGCGTTCGACCACTTTCGAAATTTCGAGGTCCACGATTTTGACGAGGTCGGGCTTCTCGAGGGTGTGAAAAACAATGATGTCGTCGAGGCGGTTGATGAACTCCGGTTTGAAGACGCGCTTGGCCTCACCGAGGATTTTCTCCTTCATGACATCGTAGTTGTCGGTGCCACCCGCTGGGGCGCCGAAGCCTAGAGTCGTTTGTTTTTTGATCAGCTCGGCTCCGACATTCGAGGTCATGATGATGATTGTATTGCGGAAATCGATTTTGCGACCGAGCGAGTCGGTGATTTTGCCTTCCTCGAGGATTTGCAGGAGGAGGTGCATGACATCGGGATGCGCTTTCTCGATCTCGTCGAAAAGCACGACGGCGTAAGGCTTGCGGCGCACGGCCTCGCTGAGTTGGCCACCCTCTTCATATCCGATGTAGCCGGGAGGCGATCCGATGAGGCGGGAGGCGCTGAATTTCTCCATGTATTCCGACATGTCGATCTGGATGAGCGAGTCGGAACTTCCAAACATAAACTCCGCGAGGGTGCGGGCGAGGAAGGTTTTTCCAACACCTGTGGGGCCTAGGAAAATGAACGAACCGATCGGGCGCTTGGGGTCCTTGAGGTCGGCTCGGGAGCGGCGAAGAGCCTTGCTGATGGCGACGACGGCTTCGTTCTGACCAATAACCTTGTCCTCGAGTTCCTTCTCCATCGCGAGGAGCTTGGCGGTTTCCTGCTGTTCCATCCGCGAAAGCGGAACGCCGGTCCACTTGGAGAGGACATGCATGATCTCGTCGGCAGAAACGATGACTTCCTTTTCTTCCTTGTGGGTGCGCCACTCGGCGAGGATCGCGTCGAGCTTGTCCTTCGCCTGTTTCTCCGTGTCGCGGAGAGCGGCGGCTTTTTCAAAATCCTGAGCCTTGATGGCGGCTTCTTTATCGAGACGGATGGTTTCGATTTCCTTCTCGAGGTCCTTCACATTGGGCGGACGAGTCATCGCGGAGATGCGGGCGCGCGAGCCGGCTTCGTCCACGAGATCGATCGCCTTGTCGGGCAGGAAACGGCCAGTGATGTAGCGGTCCGAGAGTTTCGCGGCGGCTTCGAGGGCCTCATCGAGTATCTTCGCTTTGTGGTGGGCTTCGTATTTCGGACGGATGCCTTGGAGAATGAGAATCGTCTGATCGACGGTCGGAGCCTCGACTTTCACCTGCTGGAAACGGCGCTCGAGGGCGGAGTCTTTTTCAATGTATTTGCGGTATTCATTCAGCGTGGTCGCGCCAACGCACTGAAGTTCTCCGCGGCTGAGGGCTGGCTTGATGATGTTCGACGCATCCATCGCGCCTTCAGCGGAACCCGCTCCGACGAGCGTGTGGAGTTCGTCGATGAAAAGAATGACATTTTTGTTGCGACGAATTTCATCCATCACCGCCTTGATGCGCTCCTCGAACTGGCCGCGATATTTTGTGCCGGCGACCATGAGGGCCAAGTCGAGTGTGATGACGCGTTTTTCGCGGAGGATTTCGGGAACATTGCCCGCGATGATTTCTTGGGCGAGGCCCTCGGCGATCGCGGTCTTGCCGACACCCGCCTCACCGATGAGGACGGGGTTGTTTTTGCTGCGGCGGCAGAGGATTTGGATGATCCGCTCGATCTCGTCGGCACGGCCGATGACGGGGTCGAGCTCCCCTTTGCGCGCCTGCTCGGTGAGATCGCGGCCGAAGGATTTGAGCGCGGGAGTTTTTGTGGAGGACTTCGATCCGCCGGAAGCTTCGGCAGGCACGGAGTCATCGTCATCGGAGGGAGCGAAATTCGGATCGAGTTCCTTGAGGATTTCGTTGCGGGTGCGCTCGATGTCGATTTCGAGATTCTTGAGAACGCGGGCGGCGACGCCTTCGCCTTCGCGGAGCAGGCCGAGGAGCACATGCTCGGTGCCTACATAAGAGTGTTGAAGGCTTTTCGCCTCCTTGCCAGCGAGGGCGAGAACTTTTTTCACGCGCGGCGTGTAGGGAATATTGCCGGCCATCTTGGTCTCAGGACCGGAGCCAACTTGTTTCTCCACCTCCATGCGAACGGTCTCGAGGTCGAGGCCCATTTTTTGAAGGACATTCACGGCGACGCCTTGGCCGAGTTTAATGAGGCCGAGGAGCAGGTGCTCGGTGCCGACATAGTTGTGATTAAACCGATCGGCTTCCTTACGGGCGAGGGCCAGGACCTGTTGAGCGCGGGGAGTGAAGTTGTTCATCATTGTTTGGAAGTGGCAGTGGGAACGGAAATTTTCAATCGGGACATATCCGGCCCGGGCATCTGGTTCAATTTGGCCCGAATGATCGTGGCGCGCAAGGTGTCCCTTTCCTCCGAGGACATTTTCTGGACTTGGGCGCCTTTCTGCAAATGAGCCGGCTGGGTTTCGATAAAAAGCTCGTCGACAGGAAAGCGGTGGGCCTCCGGAAAAACATCGAGGTCGATGCCGAGTTTGATCACCGAAAGAAGGTTCAAGGCTTCCTTGGAACTCATCGAAAAGGCGTGGCACAGGATGCCGTAGGCGCGGCCAATCTGGTCGTGGAGTGTGACTGGTTTGCGCTGGGAGAGGAGTGCCCGGGCATTCTGCTCGTGCTCGATGATCTGCTCGATGACGCGGTTGAGGCGGCCGATGATTTCCTCCTCGGTCTCGCCGAGTGTGGTTTGATTCGAGACTTGAAAAAGATTCCCCATTGCCTCGGTTCCCTCCCCGTGGAGTCCGCGAACGGCGAGTCCGATTTTGTTCACCGAGTTGATGATTTTGTTGATCTGGTCACTCATCACGAGCGCCGGAAGGTGCAGCATGGCGGAGGCGCGCATGCCGGTGCCGACATTCGAAGGGCAGGCGGTGAGATAGCCCAGGTGGGCGTCGAACGCGAAATCGAGCGACGACTCGAGCTCGCTATCCACCCGATTGATCATGTCGAAAACATTGCCCAGCTGGAGCCCACAACAAATCGCCTGCATGCGGAGGTGGTCCTCCTCGTTGATCATGACGCTGAGGGACTGGCGGGCATTGGTCACCACGGCGCTGCCGACGGCCTTGGCGGCGTGCTCGCGGCTGATGAGGTGGCGCTCGACGAGCACTTGTTTTTCGAGCGGCGAAAGGGATTCCAAAGGCTCGGAGTAGGACTCCTCCATCTCGGGCAGAGCTTCCACGGCGGTCTTCACAAGACCCATCACCTCAAGGCGCTCGGCTTTTTTGGCCCAACCGGGGAAGGGTTTGTTGCGGATGTTGCGGGCGAGGCGGACACGGCTGCTGACGACGATCTGGCGGTTTGGGCCGTCGCCGGAAAGCCACTCGCCGGAATTCGCGATGATGCGTGAGAATTTCATTTAAACGGGTTCCGCCTCCAGCAATCGGATTTGGTCGCGAAGTTCTGCAGCTTTCTCGAATTCCTCGGCCGCGACGGCCTTGGAGAGATTGTCTTGGAGAGATTTGAGTTTCTCACCCCGCTGGCGGGTCATGTGAAATTTCGCTGGGGTTTTTCCGGTATGAGCGGTGCCCTTGTGCATGTTTTTCAACATCGGGGCGATGCCATCGTCGAACACCGTGTAGCAATGACTGCAACCGAGGCGGCCGGTTTTTTTGAAGTCTGCTTGGGTGAAGCCACAGACAGGGCATTTCACACTCGCGGGATTTTTTTCAATTTGCTGGGAGTCGCCAATGCCGAGAAGCAGATCCGC
>JBILML010000044.1:0-15935 GCA_044375555.1 Terrimicrobiaceae bacterium | reverse complement strand
GCAGGTCAGGTGGAAGGAGCATGGGGGTGTCGCGGTCGATGTTGACGAATCTAGCCATATCAAACTGCGTAGCAGGAATTAGGCCAACTTCCGGAGGAGGGCTTGGCTAAGTCCGACAGGCTGCTAGTCCCAAAAGGAGATTGAACGGAAAACTCTCCCCCTGTAACAACCAAAGATCCCTCTAAAACCATCGCTTATTTTAACCGGCCAGTGGTCTAAAAATCGGGGCCACCTTACTCCGCCCTAAACTGGGCAAGACCCTTGGCAAAAATCTCACTACTGGGGGATTTCTTTGGTTCAATGGCAGCCCTGAACCGCCTTGCCGCTTGCCCGAGGCTACGAAGGGCCTTAGTTTCCCAGCATGCACCCAGTGGTGAATATCGATGATCCGGTTGGAAAGGTCGTGGGCAAGCGCAGGCCAGCAAACCGCCTTGTTGTTTCCCCGCAGGAAACCGACGCCAATCGCCAATGGGCCGCTACGGCTTTTTTTCCCCGTTTTAAAAAAGGTGTCTACAGATTCAAATCCCACGAGGAAGCTGACCAATGGCTGATGGACCATTCGATCCGGAAACCGGGGAACTGATCCCGCGCGATCCTTCCGTGGAGGATCTCGTTTCCCTGTGCCGAGAACTTCATAAGCGCGGGGCCAGTTTTATTGTTGTCGGAGGATTTTCGATCCGCGCCGCAGGCTACGGTCGCCACACGGGCGATATCGACATCCTCATCGACACAAACCTCGAAAACGAAGCCCGAGTTTACGATGCCCTTGCCACACTACCGGATGGATGCGTGCGCGAATTGGAACCCGGCGAAGTGGAAAAATACACCGTCGTTCGTGTAGCCGATGAAATCCTCGTGGACCTCATGGCGAAGGCCTCGGGAATCGACTACGCGGAGGCCTCGCAAAGCATGGTCATCCATGAAATCGACGGCGTGCCGATCCCCTTCGCGAGCCCCGAGCTTCTGTGGCGAATGAAATGCCGCGCCGGCCGCGAGAAGGATCGTGGCGACATCGAATTCCTCCGCCAATACTTCGCCGCAAAAGGCATCGTTCCGCCCGACCCTTGAGCCTTCAACCGGAGCAAGCCCAGCAGAACAGTTTCATCACTGCGCTGGATCGAGAGGCTCGACACGAATTGGAGGGCGACGCTCCGTCGGCGCCTTGAAGCAACGGCGCATGGCGCCTGAAGCTTGGGCCGCCACGGAGGATAGCCCTCCATGAATTTCCTCGCTCTTGTCCGAGATCCGTTTCCGTATTTTACCGAGAAGCCGTAGGGGTCGGTGTTCGGGGTGCTGTCGGGTTTGCCGGCCAAAAACTCCCGCAGGGATGCCGTAGAAAAATGGTCACAACCCTGAAGAAATCGAGTCACGGCCACCGGAGTGAGCCGCCTTCATCTGATCTATTTTCTCCCGGTGTCTGCTGAGCGCCGTCGCATCTCCGTAGTGATTAGTTTCGCGATTCGGAATGGATCATCGATTGCACAAGTGAGGCTCCGGCGGGATACTCGTCGGCTTATGGTTTTTGAACT
This sequence comes from Terrimicrobiaceae bacterium, assembly GCA_044375555.1. Taxonomy (GTDB): domain Bacteria; phylum Verrucomicrobiota; class Verrucomicrobiia; order Chthoniobacterales; family Terrimicrobiaceae; genus UBA967. Next base: position 14,406 of record JBILML010000044.1, on the reverse strand, counting down.
CGAGTCGAGCTACGAGCCGCGCGGGGACCAGGGGCAGGCGATTCCCAATCTGGTTCGCTCGATCTCGGCGGGGAACCGCCACCAGACGCTCCTCGGGGTGACGGGGTCGGGAAAAACTTTTACGATGGCGAATGTGATCCGCGATATCGGGCGGCCGACGCTGATCATGTCGCACAACAAGACGCTCGCCGCGCAGCTCTACAGCGAGTTCAAGCAGTTCTTCCCGCGCAACGCGGTTGAGTATTTCGTCAGCTACTTCGACTACTACCAACCGGAGGCCTACATCCCGAGATCGGACACCTACATTGAGAAGGATTCGTCGATCAACGAGGAGATCGAGCGCCTGCGCCTCTCGGCGGTGAGTTCGCTGCTTACGCGGCGCGACACGATCATCGTGGCGAGCGTCTCGTGCATTTACGGCCTGGCCTCGCCGGAGGATTTTTTGCAAATGCTCCTGACCATTCGGCCTGGTCAGCAGATGACGCGTGAGGCGTTTCTGGCGAAGATTGTGGAGATGCTCTATGAGCGAAACGACATTGCGTTCGGTCGTGGAAAATTCCGCGTGCGCGGTGATGTCGTCGAGGTGCATCCGGCGCAGAACGAGGACACGGCCATTCGTGTGGAGTTTTTCGGCGATGAGATCGAGCGCATCAGTGAGTTTGATCCCCTCACAGGAAAACCCTCGGCCACTCTCACGACCTTCACGCTTTTTCCGGCGAAGCAATTCGTAACGCCCCACGACAAGTTGAGGCCAGCGATCGCGGCGATCCGGGGGGAGTTGGATGCGCGGGTGGCGGAGTTCGAGCGACAGGGTAAGCTGATCGAAGCGCAGCGCATCAAGATGCGGACCGAGTTTGATCTCGAGATGATGCAGGAGATGGGATTTTGCAACGGCATCGAGAACTACTCGCGCCACCTCACAGGCCGACCGACGGGTTCGCGTCCCTACACGCTGATGGATTTTTTGCCGAAGGATCACTTGCTGGTGATCGACGAGTCGCACGCCACCGTCCCGCAAATCGGCGGGATGTATGCCGGCGACCGTTCGCGAAAAAGCGTGCTGGTGGAATACGGGTTCCGGCTTCCCAGCGCGCTCGATAACCGTCCCCTGAACTTCGGCGAGTTCATGGAGGTGACGAACCAACTCGTCTATGTGAGCGCCACGCCGGGAGGCTTCGAGCTCAACAACAGCATCGTCGGCAATGCGGCGTGGATTCCCAATCCCGAAAATAAATTCGGCGAAGGCGGGAAAACGAACGACATGCGGCGATTGCTCACAGCCAAGGCGGCGGATTTGAATCTCTCCACCCCCGGCGCGCCACTAGTCGTTCAGCAAATCATCCGGCCCACGGGGTTGCTCGATCCCAAGATCACGGTGCGTCCGCTGAAGGCTCAAATCGACGAAACCATCGAGCTGTGCCGGCGCCGGATCGAGTCGGGCGAGAGGATTTTGATCACCACGCTCACCAAGAAAACCGCCGAGGATTTGGCGGACTACCTACGCGAGATCGGGCTCAAGGTCCGCTACCTCCACAGCGACATCGACACCATCGAGCGCGTGGAAATTTTGCGCAGTCTCCGCGCCGGTGAGTGCGATGTTTTGGTCGGCATCAACCTTCTCCGTGAAGGTCTCGATCTCCCGGAGGTATCGCTCGTTTGCATCCTTGATGCCGACAAGGAGGGCTACCTGCGAAGCCAAACAAGCCTTATCCAAACCTCTGGCCGAGCCGCGCGACATCTGAATGGCGAAGTCGTGCTCTTCGCAGACACCATTACCGGCAGCATGCGGGCCTTGATCGATGTCTCCATCCATCGCCGAGCGATCCAGGAAGCCTACAACACCGAGCACGGCATCACCCCGCGAAGCGTCGTCCGCGCTGTCCAAGAGAGCCTTCATGTGATTGTGAGGGGAAGCGGGAACGAGTCATCCAGCCTGAATGAGAATGGTTCGAATTTTGATGTCGGCGAGTTGATCCGCGAACTTGAGAGCGACATGGCCGAGGCCGCCGGACGATTGGAATACGAGCGCGCCGCCTTGCTCCGCGACCAGATCAACGAACTTAAAACCGGCGCCTCGCCCTCCACCCTGCCCGCCCGCCGCAAGGTAACCTACAAAAAACCCTCCCGAAAAAAACGCGGCTGAAAATCCAGCTTGCATCGCGAAAGTTGGAGCCTAGATTTGCCCTCCCTCGCTCGGGTGGTGAAATGGCAGACACGTGCGTTTGAGGGGCGCATGCCGCAAGGCATGGGGGTTCGAGTCCCCCCCCGAGCATTTTTTTCCCTCACTCCATTCCAGATGCACCTCGTGGAATGAATCGTTGCAATTTTCGTCACACTGACAAAACGGAAGAGAGATTTAGCAATCTGGCGCCCACTTTTAGCGGCAAGCAGCAAGCCTGTGACCTCGCTATCCTTTGCTGGAGCGGCTCGGAGAAGAAGTGGAGCGGGTAGAGGGAATCGAACCCTCATGGCCTGCTTGGAAGGCAGGAACTTTACCACTAAGCTATACCCGCGTGACTGGATGGAATCTGTGGTGGCCCGGCGTTTCGGTCAATTCGAAATTCCTCGCAGCCCCTGCGCGAAATTTTCCCTTCCTCATTAATTCGAAATCCCGAGCCAGCCATTGCCATTGGGGAGATTCTCGACTATCAAAACTTTCCCGCCAGCTCAGGATGGGTGGCAGAGTGGTCTAATGCGCACGCCTGGAAAGCGTGTTTGCCGCAAGGCAACGGGGGTTCGAATCCCTCCCCATCCGCCAGATTTCCGACTCGGCAGAGAGTCGAAACGGCAATTCCTCCGAGACCGCTCATCGGCATCGCGCTTTTCGCTGGGTTGGTGATTTACTCTTCACCGACTCAAAAATCAGAAGCCTGTAGGAAATTGAAAAAAGACAAAATCAACGCCGCAAAAGAGCTCTACAAACAGCTCCGACACCTTTCGTGGAATGAACTTTGGAGCCGAAAAGTTCCCGCCTACAACGCCGCAGATGCCGTCACCCGCGCGAGCCAAGCCGCCCTCGTTCGCGCTGTGGGTGTGGTTTTTTTCGAGTCGGGCCCTTCAGGCCTCCGCGCTGAAGTGACGGCTTGGCTTCGAGATCAACTCCGTGATCCGGATGAAAAAATCCGCCGCTATGCCATGGCCGCCTTGCCGAAAACAGGAGCCGAGCAGGCCGATGAGGAGGCGTTGATCGGTCTTCTCGAAAACTCCAACCCGCCCGAGCGCGAAAAAAAATATCTCTCCCGCGCCCTCGATAAAATCGGCGGCAAGGCCACGCTCGAGGTGATCGACAAACTCTCCTCGCAGACCGCCATGAAGGTCAAAGCCGGCATCGCCCGTGAGGACTCCCCGGCGGAAATTCTTTTGGAATCTTTCGTGCCGGAATTCACCGAGCTCCCGATCCATCTGCGCTGCCGCCGGGGGCTCGAAGTGTTTGTGCGAAACGAGCTCGAGTCTTCCCCGCAAGCCTCCGCGTTGTTTTCCATCCACTCCACGCACCCAGGCCTCGTGAAGCTCCTTCCCCGCGCGGCCTTTCAATTCCGAGACATTCTTTCCCTGCGGTGCTTCGCCACATTTTCCTTGGTCTTGGGAACTCTACCCACTGCCGAACCTGAAGCCGTCGCCGCTCTCGTGGCGGCTCCGCGCACCAGAGACCTTCTGCACGCCCTCACGCACGGAACAAGCCGCTACCGGCTCGAATGGATCGGGCAAGGCCACCGACGAGGCTGGGTGAGAGAAGTCGCTCAACGCGCCTTCGAGTTGTGCCCCGAGATTTTGAATGATGCCCGTCACGCTCCGTGGGCGATCGAAGTTTATCCTGCGGCGGGGAGGTTTTCCGTGGAGCTTCGTCCCCGTCTGTCCCCTGATCCCCGCTTTGCTTATCGGAGGCGCGATGTGCCTGCCGCTTCCCATCCTCCACTGGCCGCATGCCTCGCCCGGCTTGCGGGAAATTCCGGCCACGATCTCGTCTGGGATCCTTTCTGTGGTTCCGGGCTGGAACTCATCGAGAGGGCGCGCCTCGGCGGAATCACCAGGATTTTCGGCTCCGACCTCAGCGCCGAAGCACTCGAAATCGCGCGCTCGAATTTCGCCGCGGCAGATCTCGGAATCTCTCCCACATTCCAAAAATGTGATTTTCGGGATGCCCGTTTCGAGCCCGGCTCCTTGAGTCAAATCCTGACAAACCCGCCCATGGGTCGTCGGGTTCCGATTCCGAATCTCCCCGACTTGATTCGCGATTTGTTTGCCATCTCAGCCCGCCTTCTGCGTCCCGGAGGATGTCTGGTTTTTGCCAATCCGCTCCCGATTAAAAATACCAATTCCCTGCTCCGCCTCCATTCCTCGCAGCGGATCGACATGGGAGGTTTTGACTGCATGGTCGAGTGCCACATCAAACAAAAACGCTAGCGCCTCCTTGCATGGCACGGCTGCTGTCAGCCTTATTTCCGTCGGTTACGCATTTTTTATCATTTTTCTCTTTCTCGGCGTTGGATTTTATCTAGAGTGACGCCGTTCCCCTTCTAACAAACAGGGTCTGTTTCATCTCGGGAACATGTTAAAAGAATTCTCAAAAAGGGGTCTGAAAAATCGTGAGATTTTTCCAATTTGCACACTCAGGAATCTGAGTGGCAAGCCCTCTCGCAGTTTTCAGCCATGTATTCCTGGGCGTAACCCAGCCCCATTCCTCCTTGGACGACATTTTATCGTAACTCCAAGAAATCCAAAAAGTCCCCTTCACCCCAAACTAGCGGATATCGAGCCCCTGATTGTTCCGAAGTCCCTCTCAGGCCGAAACAACCATCCGCTAGTAAATGATCTCAAAAAAATTCTATGAATGCCTGAAACCCCCCGCGTGGCTCCAACTTCTTCCGATTCTCATCGGCTTACTTTTATCCGCCTGCTCGACAATCGATGGAGTCGGAACCCCATCCAATCCGGCGAAATGGATGGAGCGCGAATTCAATGCCTGCTTGCCGACGGCGATTCTTTTTAAGGAGTCGCTAACCCAATACAATGTCTGGTCCGAAGTCGTGACCTACCGGTCATTCAACCCCGACACCGGCAAAGCCTCCAACCACGCGATCGTGGTTTTTAACTATCCGAAGGGAACGGACAATTATTGGACCTATGATTTTGAAGGTTCCTTTAAAATTCAAAAGGACGGCGGGAGCATCGGAAACCAAAGTGGCGCTCCTCGCGAAGCTGCAAAAACCGGAATTCCAGAAGCGGATGTCAAAAATCCCATCGATATCGCCCGACTCGCTGAAGCCAAGCGCTTCCGTCCACGAAGCCGAATCCTCGGCGCGGAGTTCCTGAATTAGTCAGCGTAAAAAAACCGCGCCCATCTTGGAATCCGCTCGGCGGGGCTATTTCGATTCGGCGCGGTGGAGTTTTAAAATCCGGGTGATCTCGTGGATTGCTTCCGAATTCTGGTGGGCCGAGTGATCGGAGGGGACGATTTTTTCGGACTGCGCTTCGGGGATGTGCGAACTCCAATACGGCACGACACCGTCGGATTGGACGGGTTTGGTTTTATCTTTGTTTCCACCGAGTCCGCGGTCGCCAGCGATGACATGCACGGGCACTCGGGATGACATCGGGATGGTATTGATGGCGCGGACGAATCGGTTGTTTGGTGCGAGGTTGTCGATGCTGTTCGGGACGCGATTGAGCCGGAGTTCGTCGGCTTGGAGGGTGGCGAGTTGGAGGGCCTCTTGTCCTACTTTGAAAAGCAGCCGCGGGGGGCTGATCAGGCTGGAGCCGATGCGGCCGAGCCAGTGGGTGGCGAGGTCACTGCCACGGAGCGGCGCGGCAACAAAGATCACACGCCCGACTTCGGGGCGTGAGTCGAAGATGAGGGATTCTTCAAGAATGCTGCGGGTCTCGCCGGCGAGGGCCAGTTGATCGGGCGAACGGCGGAAGATTTTTTTCCAGAGTTCCGTGCCGGGATCCGTGATGAGAAGGCGGCTGATGCATCCACCCATGCTGTGGCCGATAACGACCATGGGCTTGCGGATGGGATATTTTTTCCCGATGGCGTCGAGTTGGCGGCGCAGGATCGCGGCGGAGTAGGGAAAGGGGTAGCCGCTCGGATAGCTGTAGAACCAGAATTGGTAATTCTGCCGGATCGTCTCGTCGCTGCGGAGGTGATTGATGAGCGGTGTCCAAGTCGCGGGAGTATCCATGAGACCGTGGATGACGAGGACGACGGTCTTGTTCGGATCGTAGGGTTGGAGGCGGGAAATTCGAGCGGTCTCCGCGTATTTTTCGGGATGGAGCAGGCGGGCGAGTTCAAATTTTTTCGGCTCCGCTTCTTGGAGCATCACGGCGAGCGGCACGGTGAAATCGGCGGAGAGTGGTTGCCGACGGCCTTCGAACGAAATCGTCTCGGTGGCGAGCGGATCTTCGAAGGCAAGTTCGGCGACAGGGCCTCGGAAGCGGATCACCGCAGTGACGCCGTAGTAAATATGGGGAAGAGAAAAAGTCTCGGCAGCGCTTCGGTTTTTATCGCGGCCGATGGCGACGATGGGAGCGCCGATGCCGGGCTTGATCGAGTGCTCGTGGACATACTTGCCGTGGACATCGAATTGGTCGGCGGGCACGAATTTGTAGAGGGCGGGATTCCAGCCAGGGCGGGAGTCTTTTTTAGCGGTGAGAATGAGCTCGCCGTCCGAGGAGGGAATCCGGAGCGGAGCTTCCCATGGCGCGAGCTGGGCTTGCTGGAGCGTTTCAACAATGCGGGCGACGGAGAAATTGTAGGTGTCGCGAGCGGTGGAGTTGGAGGGATTCGTTGCCAACTCGCGCGAGGCCGCGCGGGCTTCCAGCAGAAGGCTGGAGAGGCCAGCGGCCGGCTGGCTCTTGCGTTTTTGGAGAGCTGCCTTGAGGCGCTTGGCGAGTCCACCCCCGTCGGCCGCTAGGGATGCGGGGAAATTCGGACGTCGCTCGGAGACGCTGGCGTATTGGGCGCACCCAGAGGTCAGCAGGGAGCAAATGACCCATGCAGAAATGGAAAACAGGGGGATTTTTTGAGGAAATTTCATGAGCTGGGCGCGGAACCTCGCAAGAAATCCGACAGGCAGCAATGAACTAAAAAACGGCGTGGAAATGGCGCGCGTGCGATTCTTTTGCTACGATCTTCGCGATGCCAAAGCCATCCACAGTTTCCAGCCCAGCCGAGTTGCTGGCGTATTGTTTTGAAGCTTGGCCCGACCTCAAAAAGAAGCAGATCCGGACTTGGCTGAAATTTCAGGCGATCACGGTGAACGGCCGTCCCATCTCGCAATTCAACCATCCCTTGCAGCCTGGTGATGTGATCGCCGTGCGGAACGATCGCTTTGCCGCACCTCGCTCGGTTGTGGGTTCGGGCATCCGCGTTTTTTTTGAGGATGCAGACATTATTGTCATCGATAAACCGCCGAATCTTCTCAGCATCGCCAGCGAGGCCGAGCAGGAGAGAACCGCCTACCATCAACTCACCGACCATGTCCGCAGCGGAAATCCCATGGCCCGCGCACGGGTATGGATCGTGCACCGCTTGGATAAGGAAACCTCGGGCCTCATGGTTTTCGCAAAAACTCCCGAGTCCAAAGAAATCCTGCAATCCCACTGGGACGAGGCCGAGAAACGCTACGAGGCGATCGTGGAAGGACGCCTTCGCGAGCACTCGGGCATTTTCGAGTCCGACCTCGACGAGACAAATCCCTACAAAGTCTTCAGCGTGCCGCGCAGTGAAAATACCCGCCATGCCGTAACTCATTTCCGTGTGTTGGCCTCCACGCCGAATCGATCACTCGTCGAGTTGACCTTGGAAACCGGCCGCCGCCACCAGATTCGCGTCCAACTCGCCGAAGCCGGTTGTCCGATCATTGGAGACAAAAAATACGGCGCAAAAAGCAACCCCGCCAAGCGCCTCGGTCTCCACTCCAGTTCACTCCGATTCCCCCACCCCATAACCGGAAAGGAAATGATATTCACTTGCCCCCTCCCCAAAGATCTCACCCGCTTGGTGTAAGCTAAGCCATCCTCCGCTGGGGGTCAGTCCCACATATTCACATATCCTCAGGCGCGTCATCGCTGCTTTGCACTCCACACGGCGACACCCGCGCCTATGCTCGCGATATGAACGACAGCATCCAAACCCTCACGCGCGAGATCATCGACTTCCGCGATGCCCGCGATTGGGAGCAATTCCACGGACCCAAGGAAATGGCCGTCGCCATCGTCGCAGAAGCGGGGGAACTCCTTCAGCATTTTGTCTGGCAAAACGAGGCCCAGTCGAGGCAGCGGGTCATCGAGCGTCGCGAGGAGCTATCCTCCGAGATGGCCGATGTGGCGATCCTGCTTTTCGAGATGGCCGCGAATTGCGACATCGACCTCGCCGTCGCGATGCGCGCGAAGCTTGCCCGCAATGAGGAACGGTATCCGGCGTCGAAGGCACGCGGGTCGAACCGCAAATACAACGAGCTTTGAACGAACCAACGCCTCACCGCCGGCGCCCACGCTATTCGGGAAAAAACCCACGCCGTTTCTCCGAAAAATACAAGGAGCTCGATCCCGAAAAACATCCCGAGACGATTGCCAAGGTTCTCGCAGCGGGAAAAACCCCAGCCGGCTCGCATGTCCCGATCATGGTCAGAGAAATCCTTGCCGCCCTCGATCCCAAGCCGGGCGAACTGGCCGTCGATTGCACCCTCGGCCACGGCGGTCACGCCCAAGAAATTCTCCAACGCATCCAACCAAGCGGCCGTCTTCTGGGGCTCGACGCCGACCCGATCGAATTGCCGCGCACCGAGGCGATGCTACGCGGGGAGGGTTTCGGCGAGGATTGTCTCGTCACCAGAAAATCAAACTTCGCGGGCATCCAGGCGGCTCTCGCATCAATCGGAGCCGATGGAGCTGATGTGATTCTTGCCGACCTCGGGGTGTCCTCCATGCAGCTCGACAACCCCGCGCGCGGCTTCACCAGCAAACACGCCGGTCCGCTCGACATGCGAATGAACCCCGCCAAAGGAATCGCCGCATCGAAATGGCTCGAGCGCGTCACCCCAGCCGAACTCGCCGAAATCCTCCGGGAAAATTCCGACGAACCCCACGCCCAAATCCTCGCTCCGCAGCTTGCCGCCAAGAGCTTTTCCAGCACCCTTGAACTTGCCCAAGCGATCCGCACTGCCCTCTCCAGCCGGCCGGAGGAGGAATTGAAAAAATCCGTCGCCCGCGTGTTCCAAGCCATCCGCATCGAGGTGAACGAGGAATTTGCTGCGCTGGATGCACTCCTGCGATCCCTGCCATTCAGCCTTCGACTTGGCGGGCGAGTGGCCATTCTCACCTTTCACTCCGGCGAAGATCGGCGAGTCAAAAAGGCCTTCCAAGCCGGACAACGCGAAGGAATTTATTCTGAGATCGCGAGGGATGTCATTCGAGCAAGCGCCGCTGAATGTCGTGCCAATCCACGCGCCACTTCCGCAAAACTCCGCTGGGCACGCCGTTGAAAATCGCGTTGCTGCGGAGGGTTTTTTCGATTTCGGTGTCGCGCATGAGATTTCCTCGTCTGCTGTCCGTCCTGATTTTTTCAGTGCTCGCCGCCGCATGTTCCACGACTCCCACCCCGCCTACTCGAACCTCGGCAGCCGCGCCTCCACCCATCGCCGAACCTCCAGCGAGCGCAACCGAGGTTTGGCCCGCGAACGCTCCGCAAATCCTGGCAGAATCGGCGATCCTCATCGACGCCCGAAGCGGAAAAGTCCTCTTCCAAAAAAACGCCGACGCCCGTCGTCCCGTCGCCAGCACCCAAAAACTCCTCACCGGCTTGATTGTCGCCCGGGCCGGAAACCTCGATGAGATCGTGACAATCGCCGATCCAGAAACTCGCGCCGAGCCAACCAAGCTCAACCTCAAAGTCGGCGAACGCTACCCGCGCCGCCAACTCCTCGAGGCCGTGATGGTAAAAAGCATGAACGACGCGTGCGCCGCCCTCGCCCGCGACCACAGCGGATCGGAATCCGCCTTTGCAGAAAAAATGAACAGCACCGCCCGCGCGATCGGAGCCAATTCCTCCCACTTCGCGAACAGCAACGGTCTCCCCGCCCAGCAATATTCGACCGCCCGAGACATGGCTCGCGTCGCTTTTTACGCTTACCGCAACCCGGTGCTCCGCGAGTTGATGCTCCATCGTGAATGTCGATTCCGCCACAACAGCGGACGCGTCTCGGTCCTTGAGGCGACCAATTTCCTGCTCGGCCGCTCGGCCGCGTTCAACGGAATGAAGACGGGTTACACCAACGCCGCCGGGCGCTGCCTCGTATCCAGCGGACGACTCAATGGACGCGAGGTGATCCTCGTTCAACTCGGCAGCAAGACGAAATCCATCTTCAACGACGCCGCCCGCGCGATGGCTTGGGCTCCGGCTACCTCTTTCTTTTTTGCCAGCGGTGAGAACTCCATGCTCGGCGACTCGGTTTTTTGATTTCCTATATAATCCAGCGCGAGCCCGTTTGCCATTGGCGCGAACGTGGATCACACTTCGACACCTTTTGAATTAAATCCCCTTCCCTTTTTTGGAAACCTCCGACCCCTCTCCAATCGAATCTGAATATGATGTCATCGTAGACGGCTCGGGCCCGGCTGGTTTCGCGGCAGCCATCGCCTCGGCGCGCGCGGGCGCGAAGACCCTTCTATTCAGTTCGGCGGAATCGATCGGCGGATTTTCGGCGAACACTTTTGTTCACAGCCTCTCGGGCCTGTATGTCACGAGTCAGGACATGATCCCCCGGGCAGCCAATGGGGGATTGGCCTTGGAATTCGCCGAGCGCCTCGTCACCACCGGCACGGGCACCGCTCCGAAACGCGTCGGGCCTTACGATGTGGTTTTCCAGTCCCCGATCCAGTATGCGCGCCACTGCTGGGATTTGTGCCAACGCGAAAAAAATCTAACGGTCGCCCTGAAAACCCGCCTCAGCTCCGTGAATACCACCGAGTCGCGAATCGAAAGCGTGGAACTAGCCGGCCGCGAGGAACCGGTTCGAGCACGCGCTTATCTCGATACCACTCGCGAGGCGGAGTTGGCATTTCTCGCGGGGGCCGACTTCGAAAGCACCGAATCTTGCACGAACCGCCGCAGGGCCTTCATTTTTTCCATTCGTGGCCATGAAGCGAATGCGACGGACGAGGACGGACGGCAGATTTTTTCCGAGTATCTGGTGAAGGCGCTCGGTCAAGGCGTCCTAACCCCGCAGATCGGCCTCGCCGTGATTCGCCTCGTGCAAATGAATGAAAACCCCAACGCCTGCGTGGGGCTTGACGCGGAGGGCGATCATTTCAGCGCCTTGAACCCCGATTCGCTGACCCGCTTTCAGATTTTGAGCGGGAATCTGGCGAACGAACTCGGAGGCTTTTTGCGATCGAACATACGGGGGTTTGAAAAATGCGAAGTCACCGTGGTTCCCGCTCAGTCTTGCGAACGCGAAAGTCGCCGGATCACCGGCCGCTATCGCCTGACCGAGGCTGATTTTCAATCCTCCCCGGATTTTGACGACGCGGTTTGTCGCGCAGGCTGGCCAGTCTTTGCCGACCCCTCTCTTTTAAGATCGATCGTTTTCGATCCGACTCGCACGCGACCCACGGCCGTTCCACTTCGTGCTCTTATTTCGAAAGAAATTGGAAACCTACTCATGGCTGGGCGCTGCATTTCCTCGGCCTATGTAGCCCAGGGCGCCCTTCGAGTCATTGGCACTTCGCTGGCCATCGGCCAAGCTGCCGGGTTGGCGGCCGTCGAGACCGCTCGATCTGAGGAGCAATCGATCCCGGAAAACCAAGAAGCGGAAGTGGCAGCGAAAATCCGCGCTGTCTTGGAAACAGGCCTCTGAGGCAGCTTCCCACGCAGCCCTCCTAGAGAAATCCCAGAGGTCGGCTTTCCCTCTTTGAAATCCCACCCCCAGCGGCTTAGTCTATTGACGTGATCAAGCGGGTATCCATCACCCTCGCCTTGCTGGCTTTTTTTGCAGGGAGTTTGGCTTTTGCCAGATTCTCCCCGCTCGATGAGAAAGACATGCGCTCCGCCGTATTTATGGAAACGCTTTCTCTTCCATCCGCTGGGGAGTTTTTTTCTGCGGTGGATAAGCGTTTCGAGCCAAACTGGACCAAACTCATCCGCCCCATGGTGCCAGTCGCCACACCACTCCGCGAGCATCTTGCCCTCCAGATCGGCGTGCTGATTGCCGACTGCCATATCGCCATCGAGGCGCAGGATGGCCAAGCCACCAAAAATTACGGCCGCGACATCCTGAATCTCGCGAAAAAACTCAATGTCAGCCAAAATGTCCTTGCCCGAGGTCAGAACATTTCCGACCTGGCCGAGAAGGGAGATTGGCTCACTTTGCGCGAGGAATTGGATGCCATGCAAAACGACATTCGCCTCTCCATGCAGGAGCAAAATGACTACGACCTTCTCGTTTTTCTCATGATCGGATCGTGGGTCCGACAAATGGAAGTCGCCTGCGATCTTCTCATTCAAACTCCCAACCCCGAAGCCTCCGAACTGCTCGTCCAACCCGAGATTCTCAACCATCTTCTTGATCGCCTCCAAGGCTTGCCGGAGAAATCCCGAGCCAATCCGATGGCTCAGACCTTCCTCTCTCGGCTCCAAACTCTCCAGCCTCACATGGCCCAAGAATCCTCCGAACCCCTCTCCGAGGCCTCGGTGCGGGATATCTCGGTGACGATGACGGCCATCCTTAACGCCAGCTCCCAGCCTCCACCGAAGCCATGACGCGCGCCCTTGTCCTTTCCTTGTTGGCTACCGGCGTAGCGTTCGCCCAGCAAGCCGAGCCGCCACAAACCAAGCCCGCCCCGCTGGATTGGAGCGCCACTTCCTCGAATTCCCGCAGCCGCGCACTCGAGGTGGCCTCCGGAAACAAAGCCCTCGGTTACGCCAGGCGCGATGGCTTTTGGTCCGGCACTTTGGAAAAAAACAAACCCGCTCTCATCGCATTGCATCTCTTCACGCGAAACAACTACTCGTTCTCCGCCGCGAATCTCACGCCTGGCTCGCGGATTCGTGTTTCGATTTTCGACCGCTTGGGAAATCCCACCAGCAGCGAGGAGTCGATGGACGAGACATCCGCCACGGCCGGAATTTCTCCCACGCGGAGCGATCGCTATTACATCCGGCTCGAATTGACCGAGGGTGACAAAGCCGAGACCTGCGTGGTATACTCCTACAAGTAAATCCTATGACGTCCGCCACGACCGAGAAACTGAACTCCCCCCAAGTCAGGCAGTTTTCCGTTTTTCTTCAAAATAAAGTCGGCGCCTTGCTCGAACTCGTTCGCTTGCTCGATGAAAATAATGTCGTCGTCCTCGCGCTCAGTATTTCCGAGTCCTCGGAGACCGCCATCAGCCGCATGATCGTGAGCGATCCTGATCGCACCCAAGAGATTTTCCGCGAGCACGACATCCCTCACAGCGTGTGCGAATTGATGGTTGTCGAATTCGCCGAGGGTCCAGCCGATCTTTCCGGGGTGCTCGCCGCCTTGCTCATGGCAGAGGTGAATGTCCACTTCAGCTACCCGCTTCTAGTCCGCCCCCGCGGCCGCGCCCTCCTCGCGATCCATCTCGATGACATCGAGTGTGCCTCGTCCGTGCTGATAGGCGAAGGATTCAAACTCCTGAACCAGGGCGATCTCTCCCGCTGACGATGTCCGGCGGCGCGGACAACCGCTCTCAGGCCGCGCGCATTCTGGCCGGTCTTGTTTTAGGATTGGCGTTGGGACTCGCTGCTGGAGCCTTCCTCCCCGAAGCCTCGCAACCCTCCCTGAACTGGTGGATCGATCAAGTGATCCAGCCGGCGGGCCGGATTTTTCTGAGGATCATTTTCATGGTCGTCGTTCCGCTGATCCTCTCGGCCATCGTGCTTGGAACCCTCGAAATGGGGGACATCCGCACGCTGGGACGAGTCGGTATCCGCACGCTGGTGGCGACCATTTTTCTCTCTGCCGCCGGGGTCGGCATCGCGCTCGGGCTGGTGAACCTTCTTGAACCCGGAAACTCCCTGCCGGAGGAAAAACGCGAAGCCCTCATCGCCTCCTACGGCGGCGCCTCGGAGAAAAGCATCGAGCGTGGAAGCCGCTCCCCGTCGATCTCCACAACGCTCCTGAATTTCATTCCGGAAAATCCTCTCACCGAAGCCGTGAACGCCTTCAACCCCGAGAACTCCGGCGGCGGCTTGCTCGCGCTGATGGTCTTCAGCCTGTTTGTTGGAGTGGCAATGGCTGTGGCAAAACCCGAAAAGACCGCCGTGCTGAAGGGGTTTTTCGAGGGGATGTTCGAGGTGTGCATGACGATCATCGGATTCGCGCTGAAGCTTGCGCCGTTCGGTGTCGCCTGCCTCGGATTCGCCGTCGCAGCAAGGCTGGG
>JBILML010000025.1:0-43350 GCA_044375555.1 Terrimicrobiaceae bacterium | reverse complement strand
ACCGCTGTATGTCCTCGGAAATTACCACAAACCGGAAAGCTTTTCGGGATTTCCACATCCTCGAGAAATTCGAAGCCGGCGTGGAATTGAAAGGCACGGAAGTCAAGTCCCTCCGGGCTGGCTTGGTCTCGCTCCAAGGCTCTTTCGCCCGCGTGCAAAACGGCCAGATTTGGCTCCATGATTGCACGATCCAACCCTACGAGCGGGCCAGCCACGAACAGCACGAGCTGAAGCGACCCCGCCGACTGCTGATGCACCGACTCGAGATTGACCGGCTTACCGTTTCGGTCGAGCGGGAGGGTCTCACCATTCCCGTCCTCCGGCTCTATTGGAAAAAAGGCCGCGTGAAAGCCGAGATCGGCCTGGGCAAAGGAAAGCTGGATACTGACAAGCGAATGGATTTGAAAAAACGCGTCGAGACCCGCGAGGCGGAACGGGCCGTTTCGGAATTCAACAAGCGCGGTCGCTGACCCGCCGGTAAGTCGCCACGCAACGGCCCTCGACGACCTTCATCGAGGTCATTCGAAAATCGAGCGGCTTCGGCAAAAACTCCCCTGGCAATCCCGTGAGCGTTGGCGTTTTCGCGCCTCCGAGGATTTGCGGGAAAATTTCCACCTCGATTTCTTCAATCGAATCCGTTTCCGCCAAGGTCTGGAGCGCTTCTCCCCCACCCTCGCCGGCAAGCAACTTGCCATCCGCCGACATCGCGATGCGGGTCTTTTTTTTAGCGCTCATGCGCCGGGTTTGCGGCCCTGCTCGAGGTTTTGCTCGATGCGGCGCTCCAGGGCATCGACCTCATTTTCCATCTCGCCGAGCGGCATGGTCTGCGAGGCGCGGTAGCCGAGATAGATCACGCCGCCGATGAGGCTCCAGAAAACCTGCATCATGAAACCCGAAAGCGAGACGAGCGTGGCGATGGATTCCGGTGTGGAGTAGAGCGCCCCGAGGATTTGGATGAAGAGACCCTCGCGGAGGCCCGCTCCACCAATGCTGATGGGCAACGCCGTCACGGTCGCCACGATCGGCATCACACAATAAATGCTGAGCACACTCAGCCCGGCGGCGAAGGCTTTTGCCCCGAACCAGAATGTGGAAAACATCAGCAGATGCGCGGGGATCGAGAGCAGGAAGGCCTTGCCGACCGATCCGCCCGCCCGGGCATATTCCACAAAAGCTCCTGCGGCCTCGACGAGCTTGTCGTGAGCGGGCAACCAGCGCGGAAGTTTCGCCGCGAGATGGAACCGCCCCGCCAGCCAGGCCACGACAACAAACCCGATCGAGCCGCCGAGAATCACGGCGGCAGTGGCCACGCCGTAGCGGGTGACTTCGTGCGCCATGAGGTCCTGCCAGCGAAGCAGGATCACAACCGCCGAAACCGCCGCCAGCGCGAGCACACCAACCACGCGATCGATGAAAACACTCAGCAGCGCGCCGGCTTTTTTATCGGGAGCCTCGCGCATGATGAGGAAAATTTTGATGATGTCGCCGCCGGTGGCTCCGAGCAGGAAGAGATTAAAAAACATCCCCACGAGAAGAATTCGCAAGCTCCGCCAATACGAGATCGCGATGCTCTGGACTTCGAGCAGGATCCTCCATCGCATGGCCTGCAGAAGCAGCCCGCCGCCGAGCGCGAGAAGGCCCGGCAGGAGCCACCACGCGTTCGCGACATCGAGCGCTTCGAGCATTTTTCGATTCTGCTCGGGGTTGCGGAAAATCCAAAAAAGCAGGCCGACAGTGACGAGCAACTGGATGGCGGTGAGGAAGTGTTTTTTCATTTGAAGCGTTTGGCCCAGGCCTCCGCCGCTTGCACGATGTCGGCCGCCTCGGCGCGAGGGGACATCTCCAAAACCATGGTGCATTTTTTGGGAAGGAGCAGCACGAGTTCGTCAAAGCGCGTTTGGCCAGTGAAGGGCGGGCAGTGGTCGCGGAACGGCCAGCGCGTGTCGTGGATGTGGCAGCCGAGGAGCCGCGGAGCCATGGTTGCGAGATGTTCGCGGTGGTCGATGAGGCCGAGGTTTTCCTTGATCTGGGCGTGGCCGAAGTCGTGCCAGTAGCCGGCGTTTGCTGAATCGAGGCGTTTGAGAAAATCCGGGAACTCCCGCTCGCTCGGGATCGCCTCGTAGTGTTCGCGGTTCTCGATGCCGAGCTTCACTCCGCGCTTGCCGGCGTGCTCGGCGGCTTCGCGCAGAGTTTCCAGCACACGAGTGGTGTAGGCCTCGGCGACTTTCTCGCGTGTCTGCACGGCGGCGAGCTTTTGGCGGACATGTTCGCGGGAGTGGAGATTGCCCTGCTCGACCATCGCGCGGAGCGGTTCGCTCAAATTCAGCGAGCGCATCCGGCCGGTGTGGACGACCACAAATGGCGCCTCGAGTTTCGCCGCCCAATCGATCGTCGCCAGTGTGAGCTTGAGGGCGCGCTCGCGGTCCGTCGCCCGGTCGGAGGTGAACTCGTAGCAATCCGGCGAGTCGGTCTGAACCTCGACCGGCATGGGCATGAAATTGTGGACGCTGGAGACCTGGAATTTTCGCTTTTCGCGAATTTGGAGGACACCCTCGAATTGGGATGGGCGGATGCCGTGGCTGAGCTCGAGCGAGTCGAAGCCGAGCGCTAGGATTTCCTCGATCATGGCGCGACCGTCTTGGTGACGCCAAGAATTCCAGCAGGTCGACAGCGAAAGTTTCACGGGGCGGAGATTAACAAAAACCAGCAGAAGGTCACGGCCCTTGTCGGGTTTGTTCGGAGAAGCAAAAAGGCGTTCCGCGGTGGGACTGCGGAACGCCCATTTGTGAAATGGCCTGACTTATTGCTGGGCGGGTTTGTTGCGGTATTTGCCTGCTTCTGTCTTTTCAAAATAGCCGAGTTTCTTGCCTGTGCTGCTGAACCACACATAGATGTGCTGGATCGGCTTGCCGACTTGTGCAGCGATTTCCTTCACGCTGGCTCCGGCTTCTCCGGCAGCGTTAAGGATCGAGGTGATTTGCTCTTTGAGTTGGCCCTTGGGAGCGCGTGGGCGCGTGGATTTGGCTCTTTTCGCACCGGCCTTGCGACCGCGTTTGGCTTTTTTTGCACGGAGCACGCGAATGGCCTCGCGAGTTTCGCCGGAGGCTAATGCGGAGATTTGTTTCTCAACGGCTTCAACTTTCGCCAAGAGGGTTTCTTTTTTCTTGGTAAGAGAAAGAAGAGCCGACAAGGTTTTCGTATTAATATCTGCGAGTTTCATGAGGCCGATAGAAAAACCAGAAATCGCTTCCGGGCACAATCCTTTTTTTACAACGAATGAATCACTTTGAAATCCCAGCTCCAGGGGAGTTTCATATTTACAATGTTACCTCCAAAGGGGACGAAAGTGTTTTGAGTATTTTTGAAAATCAAAGGCATGCGTTATTTTCTTCGACGCAATCCCAGGATATTTATCTCAAGAGCCGCAGTGCGGTGCGACATTTAGCGGCGAATTATACAGGAAAAAAACCTTCGGATTTGGAATTAGAAATCTCACCGCAAGGGAAACCTTTCTTAAAATGCACGCCGCACCTGCATTTCAACCTGAGCCATTCAGGGGATTCCGTTTATATTGCTTTCTCATCGGATCCAGTAGGTTTTGATATCGAAAAAACCTCCAGAAAGGCAGACTTCTCGAAGCTGGCGCAGCGGTATTTTCAACCGAGCGAGAGGGAACTTATGGATGCGTCTTCAAAACCAGAATCTATCGCTTTTTTGGAGCTTTGGACCGCCAAGGAAGCCATGCTGAAACTCCTCGGCATTGGCATTGCTTACGGATTGGACAAAATTTTGGTTCTGAATCAAGAGGAAGGACTTTTTAATGATACAAAAATCCACTTCAGCCGCTATGTTTGCGGGGATATTATTGGAACTTTAGCGAGTTTTTCGAAGATTTGCTTGGTGCGCAAATTTACTTATTGACCGGAGGCTTTTTCGACTTCTTCCATCGCAGCGCGAAGGTTTTCCCGAGCATCTGGCAGGTTTGGATCAATCTCCAAGGCGCGACGAAAAATCGCGATCGCCTCGGTTTTTTTTCCAGATTGATAGAGCGTCACCCCGAGATTGCACAGGAAGGTGGGGTTATCCGGATAACGCCGGCAGAGGTCGGCGTAAAGCTCGGCGGCCGCAGCGGGTTGGTTATCAAGCAGCAGCGCCCGTGCGAGATTGGATTGGATCGCAACGATATCCGGGGATAGCCGAAGCGCCTCTTGAAAATGCCGGATGGCGGCTTTTGTGTCCTTCTTGGCGAGAACGGCCGATCCGAGGTTGTTCTGCGTCTCGGCCAAGTCAGGCCGCAGCCGTGTGGCCTCGCGGAAGTGATCCAGGGCGATATCGACATTACCGCGATTGAACTCCCTCGCGCCGATTCGGTTGTGAGCCTGCCAGCATTCCCAGTTATGCTTCAGAGTGTAGCTCCAAAGTTTGTCCTCGTTTTCCCAAATCCCCGCGTAGCGATGGCTCCAGATGGCAAGCAAACCCACCACCGCCGCCGCCAAAACCCCAAATGCCGGTCTCCATTTCACCCCGGCCAAATCACTCACCCTCACCCCCACCCCGACGACCACCGCCACGATTCCAATCATCGGGATGTAGAGAAAATGGTCAGCCACCCAACCCACCCGCATATACGACATCGCCACGAATCCCAGCACAGGCAGGAGTGTGATCAGATAAAAGCCCACGCCCATCAGCGCATGCCGGCCCCAGGTTTTTCGACGCATCCAAAAAACTCCCAGCACCCCCGCGAGCACGGGCCAAGCGAGGAATTGGGAGAACTCGGGCGGGTTGGCGGCCCATTGCGGGTAGATGGGCAGGAGCAGGGCGGGCCAGAGGATTTTCGAGAAGTAAAAGAAGATCGCCATGCCGGCGATGGCGAATCGCGAGTCAAGCCCGCCAATCGGGATGGGCTCGTTGCCGATCGCCCGACTGTGCTGGAAATGGAGCGTCACCAAGCCGAGCAGAAGCGACACCAGAAAAAATGGCGCGGCGTTCCAGAGGTCGCGCCAGGCGATCCGATCGCGCCGCCACCAGACATAAAGCAGCATCACGACCGGGAACATCACGACCGAGCTTTTGGCCAGCATCGCGGCCAGGAAAAATCCCAGCGCCGCCCAGTAAAAAACCCGCCGCCCCGTGTCCTCAAACCTCACGAAGAAACACCCCGCCGCCAAAAAAAACGGCAGCGAGAGGGTGTTTTTCAATTCTGAAACCCAGGCAACAGACTCCACAGCAAGTGGATGAACTGCAAAAATCAAACCCGCCAGCCAAGCACCACGAAGGTTCATGGTTCTGAACAACGCCCAAACGAGGCAAGCTCCCAGCGCATGGAGCAACGCCGCCGCGATATGATAGCCGGTGGAGTCGAGCCCGAACCATTTCCACATCAGCCAAAGCGCACTCATTGTAAGCGGGAAGTAGTCGGCCGTTTTCGGCTCCACCCAAAAGCTCGCCAACCCGTCCGGCGACTGCACCACCGGATTCGCCGTGATCAGATAATCGTCATCCCAGAGCCAATCGCCATCGAAGACCGGCGAGTAAATCCAAAGGCTCGCCAGCAGGATCACGATCGCCTTCACGAGAACGGATTCCCATTTTGAAAAACCGATGGGCTTTTTGCGAGTGGCAGTCATGTAGAAATTTTATCGGAAAAAATCGGCGTCGCGTGCCGAATTACCACCAACTTGAAAATTGAGCGAAAAAAAATAATTTCCGATCCGTTGCGTTCGTATATAAAGCGACGGACCTTTTTTAAACCAACCACTCAACAATGAGCGCCATCACAGCCGAAGCACCCGCCGATACAAGCCACCAGCCCCACGATCACAACGATCATCATGAGGTCGGATTCGTCCAAAAATACCTCTGGACCTACGATCACAAGATGATCGGGCTCCAATATCTCTGGACCGCGCTCGCCTTTCTCTTCATCGGCGGCGCCCTCGCTCTTGGCGTTCGCTGGCAACTCGGCTTCCCCGGCGCGCAGATTCCCATCATCGGCCAACTCCTCCCTTCCACGGTTGCCGTGGACGGATCGATCATCCCCGGCGGCTACAACATGCTCGTGACCATGCACGCCACGGTCATGGTTTTCTTTGTGGTCATGCCCCTGCTCATCGGAGCATTCGGAAACTACCTCATTCCTCTTCAAATCGGCGCAGGCGACATGGCCTTCCCTCTTCTGAACGAACTCAGCTACTGGCTTTATGTGCTCTCGGGTGTGATTCTGGTCGCAGCGTTTTTCGTGCCCGGTGGCGCACCCGGCACCGGCTGGACCGCCTACGCCCCTCTGAGTTCCGTGGCCGCCTATAACGGCACCCCGATGGGCCAGAGCCTCTGGTGTATTGCACTTTTCGTGAACGGACTCTCCTCGATCGCCGGCGCGACAAACTACATCACGACCATCGTCAACATGCGCGCTCCAGGCATGACCATGTTCCGCATGACTCTGCCAGTCTGGTCACTCTTTATCACCGCGATCCTCCTTGTTCTGGCCGTGCCGGTTCTTTCCGCTGCTGCTGCGATGCTTTTTGCAGATCTCAATATGGGCACGAGCTTCTTCTCGCCCGCTGGTGGTGGACAGCCCCTCCTCTGGCAGCACCTCTTCTGGTTCTTCGGCCACCCCGAGGTTTACATCATGATTCTTCCCGCGATGGGCCTGACCTCCGAAATCCTCGCCGTTTTCTCACGCAAGCCAGTCTTCGGCTACAAGGCCATGGTCTACGCCATGATCGCCATCGGATTCCTAGGGTTCATCGTCTGGGGCCACCACATGTTCGTCAGCGGCATGAACCTCACGCTCAGTGCGGCCTTCTCCGTTTCGACCATGATCATCGCCGTCCCCTCGGCCATCAAAACCTTCAACTGGATGGGCACTATCTGGCGCGGATCGATTGAGTTCACAACCGCGATGTGCTTCGCTCTAGCCTTCGTCTCGATGTTCGTCATTGGCGGCCTGAGTGGCATTTTCATGGCCTCCACGCCGGTCGACCTTTTTGTCCACCACACCTACTTCATCGTCGCCCACTTCCACTATGTGCTCTTTGGCGGAAGTATCTTCTCGATCTACGGAGCCATCTATTTCTGGTTCCCGAAAATGTTCGGCAAGATGCTGAATGAAACACTCGGCAAGTGGCACTTCTTCGCCACTTTGATTTTCTTCAATCTGACCTTCTTTCCGATGCACAACCTCGGCCTCGGTGGAATGATGCGCCGCATCGCCGATCCGACCGTTTACGAGCACCTGCGCCAACTCCAACCCCTCAATGTGCTCTGCACCATCGGCGCGATGGGCCTTGGATTCTCGACCTTCCTCTTCATCTGGAATGTCGTCATCAGCCTCCGCAATGGCAAAAAAGCTCCTAACAATCCCTGGCACTCCAACACGCTCGAGTGGACGGTTCAATCGCCTCCAGGCCACGGCAACTTCCCCAAGACTCCAACCGTCTACCACGGAGCCTACGAATACAGTGTTCCCGGTATGGACAAGGATTACCTCCCGCAAAATGAGCCAGCGCCAGAAGGCGCCCGCTTGGAATCCCACTAATCGCGTCCGAAAATGGACGCCACCTGCACGACAGTCACTCCACGCCGCGTCGCCTTGCACCTCTGGTGTCTGGCGACCTTGGCGGCCACTTTTGTGCTCCTCTGCAGCGGGGGACTCGTGACCTCCAAAGGCGTCGGAATGTCCGTTCCAGACTGGCCGACCACTTACGGCTACAACATGTTTTTCTTCCCGTTCTCGAGTTGGGTCGGCGGGATTTTTCACGAACATCTCCACCGCCTCATCGCCTCAGGGATCGGCTTGATGACGATGATCCTAACCGTCTCCACCTTAGCCGTGGAGCCCCGCCGCTGGGTGAAAAACCTCGCCGTGATCGCCTTTGTCGCCGTCTGCATCCAAGGCCTTCTCGGAGGCCTGCGCGTTTCGCTCTTCAAAAACGAAATCGGCATCTTCCACGGCATGCTCGCCCAATCGTTTTTCTGCCTCCTCGGCATTCTCACGGTCAGCACCAGCCCAAGCTTCTTGCGGGCAAAATGGGACATCTTCCTTCCCCTCCCCTTCCTGAAAAAAATCGTCCTTCTCGCAACCGCGCTGATTTTCCTGCAGCTCGCCCTCGGTGCCTCCATGCGCCACGCCCACCTCGGACTCTCCATCCCCGACTTCCCTCTCGCTTACGGAAAAATCCTGCCCGACACCTCCGCCACAACGGTCGGTAAGATCAACGAAGCCCGCCTAGCCGACAGCCAGATGCCGACGACTCCCACCCAGATCTGGCTTCAAATGGCCCACCGCACGATGGCCTTCATTATCCTCGGCGTCGTCATCACCGTGGCTGGAATCATTTTTTCGAATCCCATCGCCCGCTCCGCATCGACCTGGAGCGCGATTTGGCTCGTCATGATCCTTTGCCAAGTCGCCCTCGGTGCTTGGACCGTTTGGTCGAACAAAGCAGCTGACGTCGCCACTGCCCACATGGCCCTCGGCGCACTCTCCCTGCTCATCGGCGTCCTTTTCACATTCCGATTGTTCCGCGCCTCGGAGAGTGGACGATTCACCGTTCCGGATGATTTCCGCGCCTCGGATCTCTCCCGCGTCGCATGAAGCCCGCCGCCGCTTCAACAGATTTGCAAAAAACCGGCCTCCTTGACGATGTCATGGAGCTCGTCAAAGCACGTCTCTCGCTTCTCGTCCTCCTAACCACCCTCGTCGGCTTCCTCATCGCCTGGCGCGGCCCGATTCCTTGGGTGCTCCTTACCGCCACCCTTCTCGGCACCGCCCTCTGCGCTGGTGGTGCCGCCGCGTTGAATCAATGGATGGAGCGCGACATCGATGCCCGAATGAAGCGCACCCGCGAGCGCCCCCTCCCCGCCGGCCGCATGTCCCCGCGCGATGCCCTGCTTTTCGGCCTCCTTTTTTCCCTCGCCGGCATTGCGATTTTGGGCCTCTTCACCAATCTCCGCGCCGCCTTCCTCGCCTTCGCCACCATCGCGATCTACATCGTCGTTTACACCCCGATGAAGCGCATGAGTTCCCTCAACACCCTCGTCGGAGCGGTCCCCGGCGCGCTTCCGCCACTCATCGGCTGGGTCGCCGCACGCGGCAGTTACAGCCTCGAGGGCGGACTCCTTTTCGCGACCCTCTTCTTCTGGCAAATGCCCCACTTCCTCGCCATCGCTTGGATGTTCCGCGACGACTACAAAGCCGGCGGATGCGTCATGCTCACCGACAGCGATCCCGACGGCTCGATGACCGGACGCCAAGCCCTGCTCTACTCGATTTGCCTGATTGTGGTTTCGCTCCTTCCCGGATTCCTCGGCTTCAACTCCCCCCTGTATTTCTACGGCGCGCTTCTTCTGGGCCTCGCCTTTTCCGCCTTCGCCGCGATTTTCCTGAGGCGCCGCGACCGCGACTCGGCCCGAAACCTCTTTTTCGCCTCCATCATTTATCTCCCGCTTTTGCTTGGCCTCTTGGTCGCCACCATTCGATGAGCAACAAGCCCCGCCGCGCCAATTTTCGTCTCATAGTCATCCTCTGGATTTTCGCCGTGGGATTGACCGCCCTCGTTTTAATCCTTATGAACCTCCGTGGTCCAATGACCGCGCCTTGATTTTTTCCATAAAAAAACACCACGCACACCATGTCCAGCGCCGCCCTGACTCACGATTCCAACGCCCATCCTAGCGCCCCTCCCGCCGTCGCAAAATTCGGCATGATCATGTTCCTTCTCTCTGAGGGCATGCTTTTCGCCGGACTCCTCGGCGGCTACTTCGTTCTCCGCTGGTCGGAAGTCGGCTTCCCTTGGCAAACCGGCCATGCGTGGCCCCGCGGTGAGGGCGTTCCAGGCCTCCCTGTCTTCCTCACCTCGATCAATACGATTTTCCTCGTCGCCAGCAGCTTCACTTTCCACTTTGCCGAAGCCGCCGTGGCCAAGCGCAAATCCGGCCTCGCCTGGCTTTTCGTTACCATCGTGCTGGGCTCCATTTTCGTCGGCGTGCAATGCTACGAGTGGTGGCACCTCCACCACGAAGGCCTCTGGTTCAATACCGGCGGTGTTTACGGTTCGAGCTTCTTTGTGATCACCGGATTTCACGGATTGCATGTGGTCATCGGTGTTCTGCTCATCGTCTGGTGCTTCCTGCGCCAGCTTTTCACGAAGTGCTTCACGCCCGAATACCACCCCGCCCTCGCGAATGTCGCCCTCTACTGGCACTTCGTTGATGTCGTGTGGCTCTTCGTGCTCACGCTTCTCTACTATGTCTGACCACCCGGCTCGCTCCGGGATCAAACCAATCGTCTGGGTCATCGCCTTCGTCGCGGCGGCCGTTCTCATCGGGCTTGCCTATGTGAGCCTGAAAAACACCCGCCCGGCCACACCCGCCGTGCCTTTGGAAAAATTTGCGCTCGTTCCCGAGTTCACGCTCACCGACCAAACCGGAGCCACCCTTGGTTCCGCAGACCTCAAAGGCAAAATCTGGGTCGCCAATTTCATCTTCACCCGCTGCAAAGGCCCTTGCCCGCTCATCTCCACCCGCATGGCGGAACTCAACGGCAAACTGAAAAAAATCCACGACGGCGTGAAACTCGCCAGCTTCACCGTCGATCCCGAATACGATACCCCCGAAGTCCTCTCCAAATACGGTGCAAACCTCGGCGCCAATCCCGCAGACTGGAAATTTCTGACCGGCACACCCGAAGCCACCAACGAAATCATCATTAAAGGCCTCCTCCAACCCATCTCCAAAGAACCCGATGGCACCCCAGCCCACTCCCAACGCTTCGTCATCGTGGACGGCGACGGCTGGATCCGCGGCTTCCAAAACGGTGAAGACCCCGAGGTCGTTCAAAAGCTCATGGTGGACATCGGCGAGCTTTTGCGCGAAAGTCCGGCGTCGAAAAAATGAAAACCGCCACGGCACTCCTCGCCTTCTTTTTCCTCGCTCGCCTGCCCGCAGCCCTCGCTTGCGTCGGTTGCCGCGCCCCTGGCACCTCCGGCCCCGATGAACCCCAAACCATCACCGCCGGCATCGCCCTCTCTTGGGGCGTCATCGGAATGCTCGGCGTCGTATTTCTCATCATCTCCGGCCTCGTCTACTACATCGTGGACACCTGCCGGAAACTCGACCGCCAAAATTCGACACAATGAGCGTCTCCGATCTGCCGGCCCTTAACGCCGGACTCAACAGCATCGCCACCCTCCTCCTCCTCGCCGGATTTGTATTCATCAAATCCGAACGGAAAATCGCCCACCGCTTCTGCATGCTCGGGGCGTTTTTCGTCTCCTGCGTTTTCCTCGTCACCTATGTCCTCCACAAATACCTCGTCCAAGGAGTCCACACCCCCTTCGGCGGCGAAGGCCTCTGGCGCACATTTTACTACGGGATGCTTTTCACCCACATCGTGCTGGCGATCACCATCGTCCCGCTGATCCTCGTCACAATGACCCACGCCCTGAAATGCCGCTTCGAGCGCCACCGTGCTTGGGCCCGCTGGACCTTCCCCCTCTGGCTCTATGTCTCCGTCACTGGCGTCCTGGTCTACTTCATGCTCTACCAGTGGTTCCAGAAGGCGGCGTGAAACATGACGCCGCCGCTTGACCAACTCATTCGCACCTTTTGGCTTTGCTTCTTTAAGGTCACAAAAAGTGACCATATAAAATCCCCCCTCCTCAAAAAAACGCTGTCTCCCGCGCTATGCGAGGAGGGCTCTGCTTGTCAGAGCCGGAACGATGTGTTTGCAAATGCCGCCCCGGTCCTGACAAGCAGGACCCTCCTGAGCTAATTACTTAATTCCCAACGCTCAAAAAACCATGAACCCGCCCGACACCTCCACCCGCCCGATGGGCCTTTCCCACCCCGGCGTGCTCGACGCCTTCGCCCACGACAAGCGCCGCGACCTCCTCGTCCTCGCCATGTATGAGAGCCGCCCGTGGAAGGGCGACGAACGCCAACTCCAGCAGCTCCAGGAAAAACTCAACGCCTACGCGTCCTTCATTCTCGACGGCGAAATGGCCGAATCGTTCCCCCAATTCGTCGGCAAGCCCGTTGAAATCCAACTCCGCACACGCCACCAACCGGATCCCCTCGCACTCGGCCTACTCGCCCAAGCCCGAGAACAACTCTCCCTTCAAAAAATCTCGCTCGAGACCATCCAGATCGAGCCGGAATTCGAGGTCCAGCCCGAACCCGCCTCCGGCGGCTGCGGGTGCGGCGCGGGCCATTGCCAAAGCTGACCGCTCCACCCGGACTATGGCCCGAATCAAGCTCCTCAGCACCGACTTCGATGGAACGCTGATCGAGCACGGGGCGAACCTTCGATGCACGGCGGCCATGGCCGAGGTGCTCCTCCACAACAAGCGCCAAGGCGGCTTCTGGGCCATCAATACCGGCCGCAGCCTCTGGCACGCCATCGAGGGCCTCGACGAATTCCACCCGCCCGTGCCGCCGGATTTTCTGCTCACCAACGAGCGAGAGATTTTCCACCGAACCCCCGAAGGCCGCTGGGTTCCTGAGCACCACTGGAACCACACTTGCATGGAGCGACACGCCGAGCTTTTCGCTCAAGCTGACGACCTCTTCGCCAAAATCCGCACCCACACCGCCGAGCATCCCGGCATCAATCTCGTGGAGGAAAACGACGAGCCCTCCGGCGTGATCACCTCGAATGAGAAGGTGATGGAGGAATTTGTCGCGTTTCTTGAAAACGAGATCCGCACCCACCCCGATTTTTCCTACCAGCGCAACACGATCTACCTCCGCTTCAGCCATCGCGATTACCACAAAGGCTCCGCGCTCGCGGAACTCACCCGCCTGATCGGCCTCACGCGCGCCGATGTCTTCGCCGCCGGCGACCACTTCAACGACATCCCGATGCTCGATGGACTCCACGCCAGCCACGCCTGTTGCCCATCCAATGCCATTTCCGAAGTGCGTGAGATCGTCCTCCGATCGAACGGCCACATCGCCTCCAAACGAGCCGCCGACGGCGTGGCCGAGGCTTGGCATTTTTTCGAGAACGCCCCATGACCGACTCCTTCCGCAAGAAGCTCATCAAAAAACTCGGGGCCGCTGCGGTGATGACATCCCCCGCGCCGGAGTTCGCCTCCGACAAATGGTTCGCTAAAGGCTCCCCTGAGCTGGTCGTTTTCCCCAAGTCCACCGAGGAAACCTCCTTCGTCCTGCGCGAGGCCTACCGCGCCGGAATACCCGTCACCCCTCGCGGCGCGGGCTACGGCTATGTCGGCGGATGCACACCTGTGGCGGGCGGGATCGTTCTATGCCTCGACCGAATGAACCGCATCCTCGAAATCAATGAGCGCGATTTCGTCGCCGTCATCGAGCCGGGCGTCATCACGGAGAAACTCCAACTCGCCGCCCGCGCCAAAAGCCTCTTCTACCCGCCCGACCCCGCGAGTCTGAAGGACTGCAGCCTCGGCGGAAACATCGCCACCAACGCCGGTGGCCCGCGCTGCCTCAAATACGGCGTCACCCGCAACTATGTCCTCGGCCTCACCGCCGTCCTGCCCGATGGCACGATCATTCGTTGCGGCGGCCGCACCCACAAAAACAAAACGGGCTTCGACCTCGTCGGCCTCTTCACCGGCTCAGAGGGCCTGCTCGGCGTCGTGACCCAAGCCACGCTCCGCCTCCTCCCGCTGCCTCCCGCACGCGCAGTGCTCACGGCGGGTTTCCCCACGATAAAAAAAGCCGCCGCCGCCATCCAGGCCGTCTTCGCCGCCGGCTTCCTCCCCGCCGCCGTTGAGGTTGCCGATGAATTCACGCTCAATTCCGCCCGCGCCTACAACCCGAAGGCCGAGTTCCCGCCGGGCAAAGCCCAAGTCATCCTCGAAGTGGATGGCCAACCCGCCAGCGTCAAAAGCGAAGCCGCCTCCCTCGAAAAGCTCCTCAAAAAATCAGGCGCCCTCGGCATCCGTAAGGCAACCACCGAAAAATCCTGCGAATCCCTCTGGGCCCTCCGCCGCGTCTATTCCCAATCCCTCAAAGCCACCGGCCTGAAGAAACTCAACGAAGACATCGTCGTTCCCCGCGGCCGCCTCGTGGACCTCGTGGACTTCGCCGCGCGACTCCAAAAAAAATCCGGCTTTCCCATCGCGTGCTTCGGCCATGCGGGCGACGGCAACATCCATGTGAACATCATGGTCGCCGACCCCGAAAATCCCTCTGTCCAAAAAAAGGCCAACTCGACCTTGAACGAACTCTTCCGGCAAGTCCTCGCCTGGGACGGAGCGATCACCGGCGAACACGGCATCGGCCTCGCCAAAATGCCTTGGTGGAATCTAGCCGTCCCCCCCGAAACCCGCGAACTCCACCGCCGCCTCAAATCCACCCTCGACCCCAAAAACCTCCTCAATCCCGGCAAGTTTGTTTGACCACAGAGGACACAGAGGACACGGAGTTCAATAAGAGGGAGGCGTGCCCAAGAGGTGCGGCGAATTTTTTATGAGTCACCTCTGTGCTCTCTGTGTCCTCTGTGGTCAATCCCCTCTCAGGGCTTCGCCACACTCAGGACAGGATTTTGATATAAGCCTTGCGGCGGAGCGTATCGATCCAGCGCTGCTGGGCTTTCATACGCTCTTGTTGGATCAAGTTGCGCTCGATCTCCTCGCGCACCTCGGCCATCGGCTTCACCGAGGCATTTTTTCGGGCCTCGCAAAAGAGGATGTAGTAGGAATCGCCGATCTGCATCACGGGCCCAGTCTCTCCCGCTTTCAGCGAAAAGGCCGCTTTCGTGAGTTCCTCGTTCAAAGTATTGCGCTCCACCCAACCCCAGTCGCCACCCAGGTCGCTCGTTGCCTCGTCCTCGGAATACATCTGCGCCATGCGTTCGAACTCGGCTCCCTCGATGATTTTCTGGCGGATCTCCTCGGCCGTTTGACGCTTGTTGGCGCCGATCACATCGTTCGACCCTTCGCGCAGCACAATCATGCGCAATTTGATCTGTTCGGGCACCGAGTAAGCCGACCTGTTTTTGTCGTAGAAACTTTGGATTTGCTTCGGGGAAACCACGAAGTTGTCCGAGATTTTCGCCTGCCGCATGGCTTGGACGATGATCTTCTCGCGCTCGATTTCCTTGAAGCGGGTGAGCGTAAAGCCCTGCGCCTGGAGCGTGCGAATGAACGCCGCACGGTCGCCGCCGAATTCCTCGCGGATGATCGTCTGCACACGGTCGTCGATCACATACTCGGGGATGTTCGCACCCTTCTCCTGCATCGAGCGGAACTCCTGGATGATGAGCTGGCGGTCCACGAGGTCCTTCAGCGCGCCAAGGCGCATTTCTTTGATTTTATCCGCCAAATCCGGCCCGGTGTAGCCCTCGCGCATGGCCCGTTCACGGGCGCCGACGAGTTCGCGGACCTGAGAGATTGTGACGACATCGCTGTTCACAATGGCGGCCACGCCATCGACGACCTCGGCTTGCTGAGCCGGAGCCGTTTGAAGAGTCCCGCCGAGGAGGAATCCTCCCAGCAAAATCGCGGCGAAATATCTTATCGGCATGGCATTTTTTCTAGGCAGGTCAAAACTTCGCGGAGCCTAGAATCGGGGTCTGGAGCCGTCAAGCGGGGAAACCTTCCGCCGATGAGCACAAAGCTTCCGCCACGCGTGAGCATGAGTTTTTCGCCTCGGACTTCCACCATAGGAATCCTGCGCCGGGTCGCCTCGAGCTTGATCGCCGCGCAAAGAAGGGCGTTCTCCACCGCGGGCGGCAAAGGGCCAAATCGGTCCCTCCACGCGGCCCGGAGTTGGTCGATCTCGTCGCGCGAGGCGGCCTCGGCCATGCGGCGGTGGGCGTCGATACGCATCTTCGATTCCGGCATGTAGGCATGCGGCACGAAGGACGCCGCCAGATCACCGCCGGAGGCAAATGCCCCCTCTTCGGTGGCGACAAAATCCAGCCGCAGCGTGGCCGTGCCGCCGCCGGATTTTTTGCCCTTCAGCGAATCGACGGCGCGGCGGAGCATTTTGCAGTAAAGATCGAATCCCACCGTGATGATGTGTCCGCTCTGCTCCGTGCCAAGCAGGTTGCCGGCGCCGCGGATCTCGAGGTCGCGCATGGCGATTTTGAAGCCCGAGCCGAGTTCCGAATATTGCTTGATCGCCGAGACGCGCTTGCGGGCGGCTCCCACAGACATCAACTCGCGCGGCAAGAGAAGGAACGCATATGCCTTTGTGCCAGAGCGCCCCACACGGCCTCGGAGTTGATACAAATCCGCAAGGCCAAATCGGTCGGCGCGGTCGATAAGGATCGTGTTGGCGTTGGGAATATCCAGCCCGCTCTCGATGATCGTGGTGGAAACCAAAACGTCGGCTTTGCCTGCGACGAAATTCTCCATCACAGACTCGAGCTCTTTATCCTCCATCTGCCCATGGCCGATGATCACCCGCGCCCCCTTGCACAGCTCGCCAATGCGATGGGCGACGCGCTCGATGGTCTGAACTCGGTTGTGCAGGAAATAAACCTGCCCGCCACGCGCGAGTTCACGATTGATGGCGTCGCGGATCACCCGCTCGTCGTAGCCGCAAACGATGGTTTCGACCGTTTGACGGTTCGGCGGTGGCGTTTCGATCACCGACATGTCCCGCGCACCCATCAGCGAGAGGTAAAGCGTGCGAGGAATCGGCGTGGCCGAGAGCGTGAGGACATCCACAAGGCGGAATTTTTCCTTCAAGGCGTCTTTGTGTTTCACGCCGAAGCGCTGCTCTTCATCCACCACCACCAGGCCTAGGTTTTTGAAATGCACATCGGAGGAAATGACGCGGTGTGTTCCGACGACAATATCCACGCTGCCATCAGCCAGGGCCTTGATCACGCGGCGTTGTTCGGCAGCGCTCCGGTAACGGCTCAACAGCTCGATCGTCACCGGATACTCGCTCATGCGCTCGCGGAGATTTTGCCAATGCTGCTGGGCGAGAACCGTCGTGGGCGCGATGAGCGCGGCCTGCTTGCCGCCGGTCACGGCCTTGAACGCCGCACGGATGGCGACCTCGGTTTTGCCAAACCCCACATCGCCGCAAATGAGGCGGTCCATTGCGCGCGAAGATTCCATATCCTCCTTCGTCTCGCGGATGGCTCGGAGTTGGTCAGGGGTTTCGGTGTAAAGAAACGATCGCTCGAATTCCTGCTGCCAATGCGAATCCAGCTGGAAGGAAAACCCCGTCGCCGTCTCGCGTTCGGCCTGCACCTTGAGCATTCGGGCGGCATATTCGTAGATGCCGCGAGTGGCTTTTTCCTTCGCCTTATTCCAACGACCGGAGCCGAGATCGGAAAGATCGGGATGTTTTTTTCCGAGCCCGACATACCGGGCGACCTGCCACGCCTGATCGAGCGGCACATAGAGCCGGGCGTCGTTGGCGAACTCCAGCACGAGCACATCGCCTGAGGCGTCGGGGGCTTTTTCCAAACCCTCGTAGCGCCCGATTCCGTGGTCGAGGTGAACGACCAAGTCGCCCTCCTCAAATTCCGAAAAATCCATCGCGTGCCGTCCAGCCCGCATCCGCTCCCGACGAAGCGAGGCGCGGTGGGCGCGTTGGCTCGCCGAGCGCCCCAAAACCTCGGACTCCGAGAGAACCGCCAGTTTCAGCGAAGGGCACATGAATCCGCGAGTAGCCGGCGTGGCGAGGAAGACCACCCCGGCGGTGTCGAAATCAAAGTCCGCCGCCAGCTCGCGAAACCTCTCCCCTTCCCCCTCGTTGGCGCAGGCGAAGGCAATCGTCCAACGGTCCACGGACCAGGAATGCAGTTGGTTGAAAAACCGGTCGCGCTTGGCTTCGTTCAGCACCAAATCCCCCGCAGCGAGATCGCCGAACGGCGGTGGGTGGAATTCGACCGCTCTCCCATCCTCTGAGGGAGAGGAAAGAATCGCGCGACACTCGAACCCATCCTCCGGCTCGATCTCAAGAATCGTATCCGCTTTTTGAATGTAGTCCCTCAGCGTGGCGGTGGACGCCTCGCCTTTTCCCGTAAAAATCTCCAGGCTCTCGACCGCGCCCACCGAGCCCTGCGTGTCGATGTCGAACTCCCGCATCGATTCGATCTCCACATCAAACCACTCGAACCTCACGGGACGCGACTGCTGCCAGGAGAACACATCCACGATCCCGCCGCGCCGGGCGAATTGGCCCCGGGCTGTAACGGTCGGCGTGGAAACATAACCCGCCGCCTCCAGCCGGCGTTCGATGTCCTCGATGGCAATTTTTTCTCCGCGCCGAAGTTCGAACAAACCCGACTTCAGGGAGGATTTGGCCGGCGCGGGGGAATCCCACTGCGCCGCGTGGATCACCACCACCTCGTCTCCTTTTTCCACCAACGAACGAAGCAGATCCAGACGCTCGGACTCGGTCTCGGCATCGGGCAATGCCTCTTCGCTGGGAACCTCCAGGTCAGGAAACAACCGCACCTTCGGGCACCAAGCCGCCAGCTCCGAGGCGAATTCCTCCTGGCTTTTGAGGTCGCGGCACACCACCCACACGCGCCCTGTCAGCTTGCGCACCCAAAGCGCTGCGACAAAGGCCTGCGCGGGCTCAGCAACGCCATGCAACGCCCCCGAAGGCTTGGTGAATTTCACCGAGCCGAGGAACGAATCAACAGGAGAAAATTTCATCGAAATACCGGCGCTGGATTTCGGCACAAGCCAACTCCAGCGGGCGACCATCCAACTCGGCAATCGGTCGAATGCCAATCCGACTGTTCGTGAGAAACGCACCGGAACAATTTCTCAACGCCTCGGCATCGAGAATTTCCTCCGAGGCACCCATTTCAGCCAGCACCCAGGCCCTCACCGCCCCATCCCGCGCGCCGCTCTCCAGCGCGGGCGTGATCCAGCGTCCATCGACCTTCAGAAAAACATTCGCCATCGCCGCTCCGACAAGCATCCCAGAGGGATTGAACACCAATGCCTCGTCGCACTGGGATCTCTTTGCTGACGCCAGTGCATCGAGGTTTTGCCAGTAATTTCCAGTCTTCCAGCCGCCCGGCCGAGGCAAATACGGCGCGGCGCTCAAAACCACCCGCAACGCCGGGAGATTCCAACCCACCTCCGCCTCGTCGAAGAGCGCGTAGGCATCTCCGGCAAACGGAGCCTCCGGCCCGCCCGCGCCAGCCGTCAGATAAAATCGCAACAAACCATTTCCGAGCTGTGAAAAATCAAACGCCGGCAACTCAGGAATTTCTCCTCCGCAATCCTCTGCTGCCCGCCCGAGCCGATCCAAGTGGGCTTCCAGCAAAAGTGGACGCCCCTCGCACACGGCGACACTCTCAAAAACGCTCATGCCATATCGAAACCCCCGATCCGCCAACGGAAGGTGCTCCGATGGCACCCAATGGCCCTCGTGTTTTTTCCAAGATCTCATACCCCCAAGGCATTCAAGCAGCAGCGCCGAGTCAAGCTTCCCTGATTTGGCATTTCACTCAAAGGCGACGGCAAAACGGGCGGCGAGAAGGCCGAGACCTAGGACTTCCTTTTCGGGCCACCCCCACGCGGGAGGGGACATCTTGCAGGGCAGATTGGATCGCGGCAACGGCGGCGGTGGGCGGGAGGATGGTTTTAGCCGATGACATTCCGGCCTTTCAGACCGAAGTGTTTGGCGGCGGCCAGGAGATGCTTATCGTTCGAGTAAATCTCGCGGAAACCGTGCTCCTTGGCACAAACGAGGTGGAGGGCATCGGAGGCACGGAGGAAGATTTGTTTCGGGAGGTTCGCGAACTGTTTTGATGCGATATCAACGAGCTCCCGGGTCGAGTCGAACCAAGTCCAAAATCCTGAAGAATTGTCTGCTGAAAATTGGGCCACGAGGGTCTTGTGCGCACCAGGTTCGATTATTGATTCACGGAACTTGCGGTGAAATGCGGCTGCCAACTCCAGTCGCGCGAGCGACAGCGATCCCACGCCAAGTTGATTGTCAATGAGTGCACGCACTTCGGCGCTGCCCGGTTCTTCAACATAATATTTCAACAAATAAGCGGTGTCGCAGTAGATCACAGGTCGCGTAGGGCGGAGATTTCGCGAAGTTCGGGCGTGCTGTCTTTGGAGGAGGTGAGTTTTCCGGACGAAAGCGCCTTCTGGTAAGCAGGAAGAACGCTGCGACGCTTTCCAAGGGGTGCGGTGTGGGGAGTTGCAAGCGGGGTGATTCGAGCGGAGGGTTTGCCGTTCTCGGTAATGATGACTTCCATTTCGCGCGAAGCGAGGCGGACATAGTGTCCGGTGCGGGCGTGGAGTTCCCGGATCGGGATTTCGATTGTGGTCATGCGTGGAGCGTGACACGCGTGACACGGTTTGTCAAAAGGTCAACCGATGGCTAGACGGGCGGCGAGGAGGCCTTCGAGGTGAAGACGGAGCGGAGCGTTTTCGATGTGGGTGAGGAGGCTGTTGAAGAAGCCATTCACAATCAGGCGGCGGGCTTTGTCGGCGGGGATGCCTCGGGCTTCCATGTAGAAAAGTTCGTCGGCGCTGACGGGGCCGTTGGTGGCGCCGTGGCTGCAGCGGACTTCGTCGTTCAGGATTTCCAAGCCCGGCATGGAGTTCGGGTCGGCATCGTCGCTGAGGATGAGGTTTTTGACCTTCTGGTAGGCGTCCGTGCCTTTGGCGCCGGGTTGGACCTTGATGAGCCCGGCGAAGATGGTGCGGGATTTGTCGTCGAGCGCGTTGAGGTAGAGGAGGTCGCTGGTGGCGTTGGGTGCGACATGGTCTTGCAGGGTGCGCTGGTCGATCTCGCGGGTGCCTTCGACGGGGTTGATGGAATACATTTCGCTGCGGGAGCCTTCGCCGATGAGCCGGCTGAGGCTTTCGCCGCGGATGAAGGCTCCGCCGAAATTCGCGATGAGGGCGGTGGCGGTGGCGTCACGATCCACGATGGTGGAATTCAAATGGAACGCGGTGGTCTCGCTGGACCAATCCTGAACGGAGATGTAGGTGAGCTTCGCGCCACGAGCGAGGTGGAGGTCGTTCACGCCGCAGGCGAAGGCCGGGAGGTGGTCGGCGGATTTGAAATAATCCACAACCGTGACGCGGCTGTTCTCCCCGCAGACGATGAGGGTGTGCGGGAAGACCGAGGCGTTGGCGCCTTCGACCCACTGGAAGAGTTCGATCGGGAGTTCGACGCAGGTGTTGGCCGGCACATAAAGAAACGCACCACCGGCGACGCGCGCTTTGTGGAGCGCGGCGTATTTGCGGGAGCCGAGTTCCACGGGTTGGGCCATGAAGTATTTTTTGAAGAGGTCGGCGTGGTTCGTGGCGGCGGACTCGAGGGTTTCGAGGATGACGCCTTTCGGGAGCGAGCTGGCCTCACGGTGGAGCAGGGCGTTGTTGCCGAGGATGAGCTTGGCGGAGGTTTGCTTCAGGCCGGTGGAGGCGTTGATGAGTCGGCCTTCGCTGGCGACGGGGGCGGCATCAACAAATGCGGAGAGGTCGAGCGCCTTGAGATTCGCGAAACGCCAGGACTCGTCCTTGCGGACGGGGACGGGGAGTTTTTCGTATTCGGCGAGCGCGGCGGATTGTTCGGCCTGGAACCAGGCGGGCCATGCGGACGGGGCCGCGGCGGGTTTTTCCATAAGAGTGGTCATTGGGTTTTTCTCCGGTTCAGCCGACGGAGCCTTCCATTTCGAGGTCGATGAGGCGCTTGAGTTCGACCGAGTATTCCATGGGGAATTGCTGGACGAGGTCGTTGACGAATCCGTTCACGGCGAGGCTCATCGCCGCGCCTTCGGAAATGCCGCGCTGTTGCATGTAGAAGATTTGCTCCGCGCTGATTTTGCTAACTGAGGCCTCGTGCTGGCAGGCGTTTTCCTTCCCGCGCACGGTGATGGCGGGGTAGGTGTCCGTGCGGCTGTCGGTGTTGATGAGGAGGGCGTCGCACTCGGTGTTGTTTTTACAACCTTTGAGGTGGCGGCCGATCTGGACGAGGCCGCGATAGGTCGAGCGACCTTTTCCGATGCTGATGCTCTTCGAAACGATGTTGCTGGTGGTCTCGTCGGCGGCGTGGACCATTTTGGCACCGGTGTCTTGGTGCTGGCCGTCGCCGGCGAGCGCGATCGAGATCACTTCGCCGCGGGCCTTGCGGCCTTTCATAATCACGCCGGGGTATTTCATCGTGAGGCGCGAGCCAATGTTGCAATCGATCCACTTGATCTCGGCTTCCTCGTGGGCGAGGCCGCGTTTTGTCACGAGGTTGAAAACATTCGCCGACCAGTTTTGAACGGTGATGTATTGGATTTTGGCTCCCTTGAGGGCGACGAGTTCCACGACCGCGCTGTGGAGTGTGGAGGTCTCGAACTTCGGCGCGGTGCAGCCTTCCATATACATGACCTCGCTGCCTTCATCGGCGATGATGAGCGTGCGCTCGAACTGGCCGAAGTTTTCCGCGTTGATGCGGAAGTAGGCCTGGAGCGGGTGTTTCACCTTCACGCCCGGTGGGATGTAGATGAACGAGCCGCCGGAGAAGACGGCGCTGTTGAGCGCGGAGAATTTATTGTCACCGGTGGGGATGACTTTTCCGAACCACTTCTTGAAAATCTCGGGGTGCTTTTGGAGTCCCTCGGTCGAGCCGACAAAGATCACGCCCTGTTCGCCGACGGCGGCTTTGATGTTAGAGTAGGCGGCTTCGCTGTCGAATTGGGCCTCGACACCGGCGAGGAATTTCCGCTCCTGCTCGGGGATGCCGAGTCGCTCGAAGGTGCGCTTCACATCCTCGGGCACATCGTCCCAAGAGCGCTTCGGCTGGGTGCCTTGCGAGAGGTAGTAGCGGATGTTGTCGAAAACGATGTTCTCCAAGTCGTGGCTCGCCCAATGGGTCGGCATGGGCATGGAGTTGAACTTGCGAAGGGCTTCCTTGCGGAACTCGCGGATCCAGTCCGGGTCTTCCTTCACATCCGAAATGTAGTCGATGGTTTTTTCCGTAAGGCCGGTGCCGGCATCGAATTCGTAGTCCACATCGTAGTGGAAGTCGCCGACCGAGCGGTCGATGTTGAAATCAGGTTTGGTTTCCATGGTTTTTTCCTCCGGAGAAGCGGGAATCAGGAGGTGGCGAGAATTTCTTTTTCGACCCAATCGTAGCCCTGGGCCTCGAGTTTGTGGGCGAGGTTTTTGTCGCCGCTCATGACGATGCGACCGTCCACCATCACATGGACAACATCGGGCACGATGTAGTCGAGGAGGCGCTGGTAGTGGGTGATGACGAGGAATCCGCGCTCGGGACTGCGCATGGCGTTCACACCGTCCGAAACGATGCGAAGGGCGTCGATGTCGAGGCCGGAGTCGGTCTCGTCGAGCACGGCGTAAACGGGATTGAGCATGGCCATTTGGAGAACCTCGCAGCGCTTTTTCTCACCGCCGGAAAAGCCCTCGTTCACCGCGCGGGAAGTGAATTTGCGGTCGATCTTGAGCGAATCCATTTTTTTGTAGAGGTGCTCGTAGTATTCCACGGCATCCAGTTCCTCGCCCTCGGGGAGACGGGCCTGGAGCGCGGCGCGGATGAAGTTCGCAATCGTTACACCGGGGATTTCCATCGGGTATTGGAAGGCGACGAAAAGACCGGCGCGGGCGCGCTGGTCGGGCTCTTGCATTTCAAAAAGATTCAAGCCGTCGAGGGTGACCGAGCCGCCAGTGACCTCATAGTCGGGGTGGCCGGCCATGACCTTGGCGAGGGTGGATTTGCCGGAACCGTTCTTGCCCATGATCGCGTGGACTTGGCCCTTGGGAACTTCGAGGTTGAGGCCTTTGAGGATTTGGCGGTCGCCGATGTTGGCGGAGAGATTTTCGATTTTGAGGCTCATGGTGTGCTATTTTAGTTGTTGGATTTTTTGCAGTTCGGGCAGGTGCCGCGCAGGGTGATTTCGGAATTGTTGACGGAAAAGCGGGCGGGAACTTTGAGGAATTGGGTGATTTTGCCCTCCTTCGCGATCGGGATGTCGGTCACCGCGCCGCAGGATTGGCAAATGAAATGCCCGTGGTCGCTAACATTCGGGCAATAGCGGGTCGCCTCGCGCTCGACATTCACCTGCTTGGCGAGGCCGCAATCAACCAGCGTCTCGAGGCAGTTATAAACAGTCGCCAGCGAGATGCCGGGGATGCGCTGTTTGGCACGGATGAAAACCTCGGTGGCGGTCGGGTGGTCGCGCTGATCGAGGAGGACATTGTAAACCTCGCGGCGCTGGGGCGTAAGGCGATGACCATTGTGGCTGATCGTCTCCTCGTAGTCGGAAGGCACTGTTTTTCTCGCAGTCATGGCGGGACAAGTTAGCCGCTCAGCTTTCCCTAACAAGAATTATTCTAAATAAAGGCCCTTCCATTCACTCGCTTGGCGAGTATTCGGTGAGTTTGTTTTTTCCGATCCCGAACGAAATCATGAGCCCTTCCTGACCGAACAGAAACGGGTGCACGCCGGATTTTACCGAGGAGGTGGAAAGTTTTCCGCTGAGGATTCCATCAGCCACCACGAGAGATGGAGCGATTCCAAATTCAAATCCTCCCCAACGGTAGAGTTCGTCTAGGGCTGTTTGGTCCTCGAAGAAAATCGCGTAGTCGAATTTTTGCACTCCGAGTTCCAGCCCCGCTGAAATTCCCGTGAGATTGAAATAGGCTGCCGGGGCGTTTTTAAAAAACAGGACGCCGGTTCCAGATTGAATGGCCAAGCCGAGCCCCACAATGTGCGCATCGGGAAACACCAGCACGGCTACGCAGCGCCGACCTAAGTCAGCCGCCGCCGAATTTCTCGAGTAGACCTTGGATAGCGCGCCGCGGGCCTCGCGCTCGAGTTCAGGTTTTGAAAACGCAGCGGCGTCCGCCAAGCAGGCCGCCGCCACAGCCAGAAGGAGCCCCCATTTCACCAGCCAAGACATTCTCATGCGCAAACCCTAAGGCCCGCCAGCACCCTGCCAATGCGGAGAAAACCCCCGTCGGCTTTTTAGCGAGCGAGGCTTGGCTTGGGCGTCGGGTCGGTCCTCACCCCCACGCGCACCAGATCGATGTCCTCCTCGCGAAAATTTCCGAGCCCGAGGGCCGAGGCACTCTCAAGCCAGCGCGTCATATCGACCAACGACGGCAATTTCGAGGGCGTGCGGTTTTCATCGAGCAACCGC
Source organism: Terrimicrobiaceae bacterium (assembly GCA_044375555.1). Taxonomy (GTDB): domain Bacteria; phylum Verrucomicrobiota; class Verrucomicrobiia; order Chthoniobacterales; family Terrimicrobiaceae; genus UBA967. The sequence continues at coordinate 18,263 of JBILML010000025.1, read as the reverse complement.
AACGCCGTGGCATCGATCGCCACCGGATCCTTGCTCGCAAAAAGGGTGTGATACTCGACGAGGAATCCGGGGTTTGGAAATGGTCCGCCGGCGTATTGCAAAACAAGACCATCCAAAATCGTGAGGACAACTTTCCCGCTGATCATGGCGTCGGCGTAGATTTCGGCCAAGTAGGGATCGCCGTGCTCAGGCGCGCGGGTGAAGCGGCGCCAATTGTCGAGATTCGTGAGCGCCATGTTCGCAAGGGCTCCATGGATTCCTGTCTGGAAGCTGTCTTGCAGCGAGGGGACATTGACGACTTTGTCCACCTCAGAGCTGAGGATTTTCGACCAACTACTCGTGCTACTGAGCTGATCGCCGTTCCCCAAAACATCCACCATGCTCGAGCCCTCGCGGTCGCCAAATTTGCTGTCGCCCCAGATCAACCGACCGATGACCGGGGCGGTGACGATGGATTTCGTGTCATAGCCCTTCGTGGGATCGATCCAGCGCAAGCGGTAGAGCGAGCTTTTGGGATTGAAGCCGGCTGCCAGCAAATCCTCGGAGTTGCGGTCCCAGACGATGATGTTCGATGGCAGGACTCCCGCCGAGGCGAGTCCGATGGCGATCGCCTCCACCACCGCCGGATGTGTTCCACTCACCGCCCCGCCCGACGCCGCGACCTTGATTCCCACGCGGTCGGTGGGTTTCACCAACGAGGCCCAGCCCGCAGCGGGATTGGGTTTTCCAGTCGTCGCGCAGACGAGGTTATCCACCATGCGGCGCACGACGGCGGGATTCACACCGCGCCCGGACGGCTTCGAGGCGGTTTCCATCGCATAGAAGACGGTGGATTTTGGAGAACCCGCAAAAGTGATCCCAGCCAAGGCGAAGATAAAAAACAGAACGGCGCGGACATTGCGGCGGCTAATCGTGGAGGCTAGGGTCGGGCGGTGGTCCGGCATCTTTATGTTCACATTCCGTTTTGTCCGAAGGTATGTCCCTATTGCAGCTTCTACAAGGAGGCGAGCGACCGGAATAAAACCAAGGCCTTCCTCGACGCCGTGCTTGCCGAGTCGGAGATCGAGGCCGAGGGGCTCGCGCCGTGGACGATTTTTTTCGGCGGCGGCACCCCCTCCGCTCTCTCGACCTCGCAACTCCAATACCTGATCGGCGGACTGCGCGAGCGGGTGGATTTTTCCGAGGTGCAGGAATTCACTCTCGAGATGAACCCTGCCACCGTTTCACTTGAAAAGGCCAAGGCTCTGCTCGCACTCGGCGTCAACCGCGTGAGCATGGGCGTGCAGTCCTGGGACGAGGAGCTTTTGAAAACCCTCGGGCGCGTCCACTCCGGAACACAAGCCCGGCGCAGCTACGAAATCCTCCGCGAGGCGGGCGTGCCCAATGTGAACCTCGACCTGATTTTCGGTATTCCCGGGCAGGATCGCGGGCAGTGGATCGAATCTCTGCGCCAGACGGTCGCGCTCGATCCGGACCACATTTCCGCCTATTGCCTCACCTACGAGGAGGACACCGAGTATTTCGAGCGCTTCCGCCGTGGCGAATTGGTGCCCGTGACCGAAACGGACGCCGAATTTTTCGAGGTCGCGATGGATACCCTCGAGCAGGCGGGCTACCGACAATACGAGATCTCGAACTACGCCAAGCCCGGCCGCGAATGCCTGCACAATCTCGGCTACTGGCGAGGATCGGACTACGCTGGTTTCGGCCCCAGTGCGGTTTCGACCCGCGGCGGCTGGCGCCGAAAAAATCTCGCCGATACCGAAGCCTACACCCAACGCGTCCTCACGGGCGGGGACCGCTTCGAAACCCTCGAGCGGCTGGACGCCGAAACGCTCCGCTTCGAAAGCCTGTCCCTGGGACTTCGGACCCGCGAGGGAGTTCCCTCGGATTCTTTTGATGAGGGCCGGCTTCGCACGCTCGCGGCGCATGGGTTTGTTGGAATTTCCGATGGCCGAGTGACACTCACGCGCCAAGGCCGTGTTGTGGCCGACCAAGTCACCACCGAGCTCCTCTAGCCTCGGCTGATTCAAAATTTGTAATACATAGAAAAATCGGGAGATGGGGTGAATTACTAATTAAAAATAAGCGATATTAAATTGACCCTCCTTAGAAAACTCATCATACACCGCCCATCACTTTGCTAACCCAAGGTGACCAAAAACAAAAAACCACATATGAAAAAACTCACAATCGCACTCGTTGCAGTTGCTGTCTCCGTCACTGGCGCCTTCGCAGGCACCACCGCGAAGACCTTCAAAGAAACCGTCGCTCCAGCCCCGGAATGCAAATTCCGTGACCAAGAGCTTCAAGTTGACGCCTTCGCTGCTGGCGCCTTCTACAATTCCGGCCGTCCCTTCTGGGGTGGTGGTCTCGGAGTCAACTACTTCTTCACCAAATACATCGGTCTCGGCGTCGAGCAACTCATCGGCGGCCGCGGCGACGACGCGGAATGGGCTACCATTGGTAACCTCTTCATCCGTTACCCATTCTGCTTCGGCCTCGCTCCTTACGCGATGGTCGGCGGTGGCGCCGCTTACGGCACTGGCGTCGGACACGGCTTCGGCCATGTCGGTGGCGGTCTCGAGTATCGCGTGACCGACAACATCGGTCTCTTCAGCGACGCCCGTTATGTCTATTCCTCGGAAGATCCGAAGAATGGCCTCCTCGGCCGCGCTGGTCTCCGCTTCGCGTTCTAAGATCAGTTTAGAAACTCAACAAAAAAAGCCGACTCGCAAGAGTCGGCTTTTTTATTTTCCATACCCTTCGTGAAAAACACCCTGCTCATTCTTGGCGATCAACTCACCTTGGAGAACACCGCCCTCGACGCGGGGGAGGTCGGGCGGGATCGCGTGCTCCTCATCGAGGCGCGCGACTCGGGGCCGGCCCATAAGATCAAGCGCGTCTTCCACCTCGCCGCGCTGAGGGCCTTCGCCGAGGAATTGCGCGGGCATGGTTGGGAGGTGGAGCATCACCGGATCGGCGACACGCCGACTTTTCGCGAGGCGCTTCTTGGGCATCTCCAAAAAAACCACCCCTCCGCGCTGATCGCGATGGAGCCGAACAATTGGTCCCAACTCAAAGCTCTCGAAGAGGTCACCGCCGAAACCGGGATTCCCCTCCGCCTCACGCCGACATGTCAGTTTGTTTCCCCGCGCGCGGAGTTTTTGAAATCCGCCCAAGGCAAGAAACGCCTGCTCATGGAGTCCCACTACCGAAGGATGCGCCAAAATCTCGGCATCCTCATGCTCTCCGATGGGGAACCTGAAGGCGGCGCATGGAATTTCGACTCGGAAAATCGCAAAACCGTCCGTGATTGGAAAAAAGACGGCGCGCCAAAACCTCCCCGACCGGTGACTTCGCTGCGACCACAGGATCCCATCGTGCTCGAGGCCATCGCCGAGGTGAACCGGTGGTTTCCGAACGACCCCGGTCGCGCCGAGGATTTCTGGCTGCCCCACACCCGCGAACAGGCGCTGGAATTGCTCGAGGAATTCGTCGGGAAACGCCTGGCACTTTTTGGCGACTATCAAGACCTCATGCTGCTCGACTCCCCCACGATGTTTCACAGCATCATCGCCGCTCCCTTGAACCTCGGACTCCTCCTCCCTATGGAATGTATCGATGCCGCCATTCGCGCCTACCGGGACGGCCGCGCTCCGATCGCGGCGGTGGAAGGATTCGTGCGGCAAATCATCGGCTGGAGGGAATTTGTGAACGGCGTGTATTGGCTGAAAATGCCCGATTACCTCGCATCGAACTCCCTTCAGGCCACTCGCCCGCTGCCGGATTTTTTCTACTCTGGCGACACCTCAATGAACTGCCTCCGATGCGTCATCGGTGAAGTCCGCAGCACAGCCTACAACCACCATATCCAGCGACTCATGATCCTCGGAAATTTCCTCCTCCTCGCCGGGATCGATCCACAGCAGTCGCACGATTGGTTTTTGGAAATGTATATTGACGCCCACGAGTGGGTCATGGCCGCCAATGTGCTCGGCATGGCGCTCCATGCGGACGGTGGATTCATGGCCACCAAGCCCTACGCCGCCTCGGCCGCCTACATTTCGAAGATGAGCAACTACTGCTCCGGCTGCGCCTACGACCCCGCCAAAAAATCCGGCCCCGGCGCGTGTCCCTTCAATTTGCTGTATTGGGATTTCTACGACCGCCACGCCGACCGCTTCGCCTCAAATCCTCGGACGAGCATGATGGTGAACTCCTGGAAAAAACGACCGGAGCCCGAACGCGAAAAAATCAAAAACGAGGCGCGCCAATTTCTCGAAAAACTCACCAATAATCCTTGAAAATATAAAGTTGATATTTGGTTTTTGAAGGATTATAGTGGCGTCAAATGCTCGATCGATCTGATGCCTTAAAATCTGTCCACAATGCGTTTGCGGCGCATCCGGCCGTTGGAATTGTCGGACCTCGCCAATGCGGCAAGACCACCTTGGCCCGAGTTTTCGCTGAATCGGAAGGAAACTTCACTTTTTTTGATCTGGAGCGGGCGGTGGATCGCCGCAAGTTGGAGGCACCGGAACAAACTCTGGCACCCTTGGAAGGGTTGGTGGTCATTGATGAGATCCAGCGGCAACCGGCCTTGTTCGAAACACTCCGGGTTTTGCTCGATCGTCCCGACTCCAAAACGCGCTTTCTCTTGCTCGGAAGCGCCTCTCCGAGCCTCGTCAAAGGGGTCTCCGAGTCGTTGGCCGGCCGCGTGGGCTTGGTCGATATGGGACCTTTCGACCTTCGGGAGACGGGAGTGGAAAATTGGCGCGACCTTTGGTTTCGAGGTGGATTCCCACGCTCATTTTTGGCGCCGGATGACGAGGCATCGGCCAATTGGCGCGAGAGCTTCATTCGCACTTTTCTGGAGCGCGATATTCCGCAGCTGGGCATCACGATTCCCTCGGAATCCTTGCGGCGTTTTTGGATCATGATCGCGCATTACCATGGGCAAGTCTGGAACGGAGCAGAATTCGCCCGAGCGATGGGGACGAGCGAACCAACGGCCCGGCGTTATCTGGATATCCTCGCCGGGGCATTCATGGTGCGCGTGTTGACGCCGTGGCATGAGAATTTGAAAAAACGCCAACTCAAGTCGCCGAAGATTTATGTTCGCGACTCGGGCCTTCTCCATTCGCTTCTGGAAGTGGAAACCCGAATCCAACTCCTCGGACATCCCAAGGTCGGAGCCTCGTGGGAGGGATTCGCCATCGAGCAACTCGTCATGGCCACTGGCTCCCGAACCGCCTGCTACTGGGGCACCCATGCCGGTGCGGAGTTGGATTTGATGCTCCTCCACCAAGGCAAGCGTCTCGGCTTCGAGTTCAAACGATCCGATGCTCCATCAACCTCCAAATCGATGCATGCCGCCTTGAATGATCTCGGCCTGGATCACCTCTGGGTGGTGTATCCCGGATCGGAGGAATTCCCCTTGGCAGAGCGCATGAGCGCCCTGCCAATCACGGAATTGCCGGAATTTGTGAAGAAGCTGAGCGCCGGGGCGCCTTAGTAGCGGTAGTGCTCTGGCTTGTAAGGGCCTTCGGCGGGGACGCCGAGGTATTCGGCTTGGTCCTTCGTGAGCTTCGTGAGCACGACGCCGATTTTTTCCAAATGCAGGCGGGCGACTTCCTCGTCGAGTTGCTTGGGCAGGCGGTAGACAGTCTTTTTGTATTTGTCCTTGTTCTGCCAGAGGTCGATTTGGGCGAGCGTCTGGTTCGTGAAGGAATTCGACATCACGAAGCTCGGGTGGCCGGTGGCGCAGCCGAGGTTCACGAGACGGCCGTCGGCGAGCATGTAGATGCTCTTCTTGCCGCCGGGGAGGTAGTAGCGGTCGTATTGCGGTTTGATGTTCTCGCAACGGATGCCTTTGTGCTTCTTGAGCTGCTCGACTTGGATTTCGTTGTCGAAGTGGCCGATGTTGCAAACAATCGCCTGGTCTTTCATGGCGAGCATGTGCTTGAGCGTGATGATGTCTTTGTTACCGGTGGTGGTGACATAGATGTCGCCGACTCCGAGGGTGCTTTCGATGGTGTTGACCTGAAAGCCTTCCATGGCGGCTTGGAGGGCGTTGATGGGATCGATTTCGGTAACGATGACGCGGGCTCCGTAGGCGCGGAGCGAGTGGGCGCTGCCTTTGCCGACATCGCCGTAACCGCAGACGACGGCGACTTTACCGGCGATCATGACATCGGTCGCGCGCTTGAGGCCGTCGGCGAGGGACTCGCGGCATCCGTAGAGGTTGTCGAATTTCGATTTGGTCACGGAATCATTCACATTGATCGCGGGGACGAGGAGTTTGCCTTGCTCGGCGAGCTGGTAGAGGCGGTGAACGCCAGTCGTGGTCTCCTCGGAAACGCCCTTCCAGGCCTTCGCGACCTTGGTCCAGTAGCCGGGGCGCTCTTTGGCCACGCGGCGGAGGAGGGCTTTAACGACGGAAACCTCATGGTTGTCGGCGGGTTGGTAGGCCCACTTGTCGCCCTTCTCGAGTTCTGCGCCTTTGTGGATCAGAAGCGTCACATCACCGCCGTCATCGACGACGAGTTGAGGGCCTTCGTTGCCCGGGAAGGTGATGGCCTTAAGGGTGAGTTCCCAATACTCTTCAAGCGTCTCACCCTTCCAGGCAAAGACCGGCGTGCCGGTTTCGGCGATGGCCGCGGCCGCGTGGTCTTGAGTGGAAAAAATATTGCAGCTTGCCCAGCGCACTTCCGCGCCGAGTTCGACGAGAGTCTCGATGAGAACCGCCGTCTGGATCGTCATGTGGAGCGATCCGGTGACGCGCACGCCTTTGAGAGGCTTGGCTTTCGCGTATTTTTTGCGAACTGCCATCAGGCCCGGCATTTCATGCTCGGCGACGGAGATTTCCTTGCGGCCCCACTCGGCGAGCGAGATGTCGGCAACGATGTAGTCGGCGCCCTTGGGCGTGGCGGCCGAGTATTTGGCGAGGTCGGCAGTCGCGGCGGTGAGTTCGGCAAGGACGGCTGCAGCGGAGGCGTTTTGTTTTTTGGAAGCGGATTTTGTGGGCATGAGAGTTTTAAGTCTTAAGAATTAAGTTTTAAGTGGTGGTGGTTCGGGAGCCGGTGGGCTTGGGTTCGGTTTTTTGTTTTTTGGGGTTTGTGATGGATTTGCGGAGGCCTTCGATCATCGCCGAGATTTCGCGGGATTCGGTGATGAGGGGTTTGGATTTGCGGGATTCGAGGACTTTGAGTTTCGAGGCGATGTAGAGTTGGGTTCGGAATTCGCCGCAGGAGCCTTTGGCGATTTTCAGGAACTGGGAAAATTCCTTGGTTCCGCCCCGCTCGGCACCCTCGGCGATGTTCGATGGGATCGACAATGCGGAGCGCTCGATCTGGTTTTTCAAATTGATGAAATCGCACGAACGAAACTCCTCGAAAGTCTCCACAGCCAGACGGCAAGCCCGCTGCCAGACTTCCAAATCCTCGAACGATTGATAGGCCATGGGAGTTTTAAGAATTAAGTTTGTAAGTTTTAAAAGGTGGTGGAGTCCGTTCGTCTTTCGAATCAAGTCCGGCGCGGGAGCGCCAACTTAAAACTTAATTCTTAAAACTTAAGACTCCTCCCCGTCCCCTCAGCGCGCGGCCTTTTTCAACGCCGCCGCCTTGTCCGTCTTCTCCCAAGTGATGTCTTTGTCGTTCTTACCGAAGTGGCCGTAATTGGTCGTCTTGCTGTAGAACGGACGGAGGAGGTTGAGTTGTTTGACGATGTCGGCGGGCTTGAAGCTGAAGACCGATTTGACGGCTTTCTCGATTTTTTCCTCGTCCACTTTGTGGGTGCCGAAGGTATCGATATGGATGCTGACCGGGTGCGGGTGACCGATCGCGTAGGCGAATTGGACTTCGCAACGGTCGGCGAGGCCGGCGGCGACGACATTCTTCGCGACATAGCGGCCCATGTAGGCGGCGCTGCGGTCCACTTTCGACGGGTCTTTTCCAGAAAAGGCACCGCCGCCGTGACGGCCCATGCCGCCGTAGGTATCGACGATAATTTTGCGGCCGGTGAGCCCGGAGTCGCCTTGGGGTCCACCCACGACAAAACGGCCGGTGGGATTGATCAAAAACTCGGTCGAGGCGTCGAGGAATTCCTTCGGAATCACCTTGCGGATGACATTGTTAATGATGAAGCGGCGGATTTCCTCGGTCTTCACATCGTCGGTGTGCTGGGTCGAAATGACGACATTGGTCACGCGAACGGGCTTGTTGTCTTGATAGAGAACAGACACTTGGCTTTTCGCGTCGGGACGGAGCCATTTCACCTTGCCGGATTTGCGGATCGCGGTGAGTTCGCGGCCGAGGCGGTGGGCGAACATGATCGGGGCGGGCATGAGTTCGGGAGTTTCGTTGCAAGCGTATCCGAACATGAGGCCTTGGTCTCCAGCGCCTTGCTCAGCGGTGGCCTTGCCTTCCGCCTTGCGGTCATCGACGCCTTGGGCGATGTCGGGGCTTTGGCTGGTGAGGAGGTTAGAAATAAACACGCGGTCGGCGTGGAAAACATCGTCGTCATTCACATAGCCGATGCCACGAATGGCCTTGCGGATGATGTCGCCAATATTGAGAACGGAATCGAGCGGCGCGCCTTTGATTTTCGGGATGGTGATCTCTCCACCGACGACCACGGTGTTGCTTTTGACGAAAGTCTCGCAAGCGACGCGGCTGGTTTTATCGATCGCCAGGCAGGCATCGAGGATGGCATCGGAGATCGTGTCGCAAACCTTGTCAGGATGGCCTTCGCCAACGGATTCGGAGGAGAAAATATAACGACGGGACATGGTGTATGGGTCTTTCTTGTTGAGGTTAAACTTTACCTATCTTCGTATCCGAATATATTGATATGTTCTATGGCGTCAATCCTGAAATCTCTGCGCGTGCTGTCCGATTCGGTGCGGCTTCGGTTGATGCTCTTGCTGGTCGAAGAGGAACTCATGGTCGCCGAATTGCAGGAAATCCTCGGCTTGGCGCAATCGCGAATCTCGACCCAACTCGCGCAGCTCAAGGGCGAGGATTTGGTGAGCGACCGCCGGGTTGGAAAAAACATTTTCTACTCGGCAGCGGAGGATTTGGGTCCGGCGGCGCGGGCGGTTCTGGAGGCGGCGAGGGAGGAATTGAAAGAGGCGCCTGAGGACAAGGCGCGGCTGGCCTTCACGCTGCGGAAACGCAAAGACAAGGCGGCCGAGTATTTCAACCGCCTTGCGGGAAAATTCGGCCGCGCCTATGTGCCAGGTCGCTCGTGGCAGGCGCTGTCACACGCCCTGTTGCGACTCCTGCCGCCGATGGTGATCGCCGACCTCGGCGCCGGAGAAGGAACCCTCTCCCAACTCCTCGCGCGAACGGCCAAACAAGTCATCGCCATCGATAACTCCGAGAAAATGGTTGAATTCGGCGCGCAGCTCGCGAAGGAGCACGACTTCCCCAATCTGGAATACCGCCTCGGTGACATCGAGGAACCGCCAATCGAAGCCGACACGGTGGACCTCGCCCTTTTCAGCCAAGCCCTCCACCACGCCGCCACGCCCCAGCGGGCCCTGCAAGCCGCGCACCGCATTCTGAAACCCGGCGGCCGCGTGCTGATTCTCGACCTCCTCAGCCACACGCACGAACAAACGCGCGAGCTCTACGGCCATGTCTGGCTCGGGTTTTCCGAGATCGAGCTCCAGCGCATGCTGAAAAAAGCCGGCTTCACCGCGATCGAGTCGTCCATCGTTTCGCGCGAAAGCGAGGCGCCGTTTTTCCAGACCGTGCTGGCTTGCGGTGTGAAATGATCCCGGGGTTTCTTTGAATTGACGCCACCGCAGGCGGGATGAACCTTGAAGGCGAAACGCGCTCGCCATGAATCCACCACTCACTCTCGTTGAAGAAATCGCACTCCTCTCGCTGGATGACAAAACCGGCGCTCACTTGCCGCTGCTCCCCGAGGCTTTGGGTTACGGGCTCGCAGGCGCGATTTTGGCCGATCTGGAAATGGCTGGGCGCCTCGTCACCAGCGGGAAAGTGGTGGAGGTCAGAAACTCCACACCGACGGCAAACTCCCTTCTCGATCCTTGGCTCGAACGGCTCACTGCGGAAACCCAATCCCACCCGATCGCCTATTGGCTCTCGGTTTTTTCCGATGAAAAGCCCGCCATCGAATCCGCCACGCTCGAACACCTGATCGAGCGCGGCATCCTGAAGCGCGAGGATAAAAAAATCCTCTGGGTGTTCGGACTTCGTCGATATCCGACGGTCCACAACGAGGAACGCGTGGAGGTTCGCACCCGCTTGGGTCGGTTGATCCAAGGCGACGAGGCACCTCCTCATTTTGACGCCACGCTGATCAGCCTCTTGAATGGCTGCTCGCTGCTTGCGGTTGTTTTTTCGGAAGGACAACTCGAGGGCCGGTCCGATCGCATCCAAGCCATTGCCAACTCCGACCCGGTCGGCCGCGAAGTGGCGGAGTCCTTGCGGCAGATGATTGAGGCCTTGATGATGGCGCAATCGACTACCGCCACGCCGTTTTAGCTCCCGAATGAAATCCTCGAAAAAGCCCCGGCTCGCCTTCCGCATTTTTGGCGTCTTGGCGGCATTTTTGGCGATTTTGGCGGCCGCTTGGCTTTCGCAGCCAATCTGGTTTCCGAAAATCTGGCGCCATCTTCTCGTCATCAATTCCTCTCCTGAAAATGCCGACGCCATTGTGCTTTTGGGCGGCGAATCTCAGGCCCGCCCCCTCGAAGCGGCCCGACTCTACAAGGCCGGCGTGGCTCCGGTGGTCTATATCATCGGCACGGGCGACACGCCCACGAACCGGCGTGCTTTGATCAAAGCTGGAGTTCCAGCGGACCGCATCATGGTCGAAACAAAATCCCGCTCGACTCTGCAAAATGCCGATTTTGCGAAGCCACTTCTCGAGAAGGCCGGGGTGCGACAGGCGATTTTGGTGACCTCTTCATTTCACGCCCGGAGGGCGCTCACGACCTTCCAACAACGGATTCCCGGAGTGAATTTCGGCGTCGCCACCTCGCGCATCGGTTGGTGGGACACTCCGAGCGGGCGCTTGCAGGAGGACGAGTGGGCCGCCATCGAGTTGGTGAAAATTCCCGGCTACTGGTTCTACCACGGCATCCAGCCTTGGATAAAAAAAACTGCCCAGCCTGCTGGAACCAGCCAGACTCCTCGGAGCTGAATGCCGTCGATCCTTTTCATCAATCGAGTTTATCCCCCGGCCAAGGGCGCCACGGGGGACATGCTCCAGGGAATGGCCGAGGCCCTTGCCTTGCGGGGCTGGGAGGTCACGATCCTGACCACCGCCGCAGCCGGTGAACCAAAAAAATCCACCCGTCGCGGGGTTCGTATTCTTCGATCTGGCGGGGCGCTCTCGCGTCGACATGTCCTGCTTCGCGCGGCGAGCTATGTCTTCATGATCCCGTCGCTGATCACGCGCGGGCTGCTTTTGCCCCGCACGGACTTTGTGGTGACGATGACCGACCCGCCGATGCTGGCAGTGGCGGGCTTGGCGTTGAAATATTTCAAACGCAACCGAGTGATCCACTGGGCGCAGGACTTGTATCCCGAAGTCGCCGAGGAATTGGGTGTCCTTCCTCGCGGGAATGCGATGTCCAATTTACTCCGCCGACTTTCCACAGAAGCCCTGATGCGGAGCGACGCCGTTGTGGCGATCGGGCGCTGCATGGCTTCGCGCCTCACGGCTCGCGGAATCTCCTACGCGAAAATCTCGATCATTCCGAACTGGGCTCCAGCCATCCAATCCCTCGATCGTGCCAACAACCCCTTCCGCGCCCGACATGAACTCGAAGGGCAATTCGTTGTCGCCTACTCGGGAAATATGGGGCTCGCACATGATTTCGACACGGTGCTCGATGCGGCAGAAAAACTTCGCGGCCAGCGCGTCGTTTTTCTTTTCATCGGTGACGGTCCACGCCGCGTCGAGGTGGAGGCCGCCGCGAGGTTGCGAGGGATCGACAACATTCGATTTCTTCCGTCACAGCCCGCTGACAAGCTCTCCGAGAGCCTCTCGGCAGCCGACGCACACTTGGTCACCATGCGCACGAACCTCTGCGGACTCGTTGTTCCCAGTAAAGTCTACGGGGTTCTGGCGGCCGGGCGTCCGTGCCTTTTTGTTGGCCCTGCGGATTCCGAAGCCGCGCGGCTCATTCGTGAAACGGATTCGGGTTTTGTGGTCGAGCCCGGCCAATCTTCGCAGTTGGCCTCCGAGATTTTGGATTGGGCTGGAAATCCCACACTTCATGCCGCGGCCTGCCGGAAGGCACGCATCGCCGGAGCCATGGGCACTGCCCACAACGCCGCCGAGGCCTTCGACGAAATGCTCCGCAACCTCGCCTCAGAAAAACCATGACCCCACCGCTCCGCGACTTCATCCACTCTCTCCCGAAAACCGAAACCCACCTCCACATCGAGGGCGCTCTGCCGTGGCACCTCCTCCGCGAATTGAGGCCGGACAAATACTCGACGCCTCCCGCCTCGTGGGCACCGGATTTTCGCTTTGATTCGTTCGCGCATTTCGAGGGGGAGCTTTTGGGATACGCGGGGGATTTTTTCACCAGCGCCGAGCGCTACCACGCCTGCGCCAAGGCGGTTTTCGAGGACCACCTCCGCAGGAATGTTCGCTATGTCGAAACGAGCTTCGCATCGGGTTGCATCGACTTCATGAACCTCGATGGACGCGAGGTCTGCGACGCCATCCGTGCAGCCGTTCCCGAGGGGCTCGATGTCCGGATTTTTCTCGGCATTCACCACGATGGATACACCGAAAAAATGGGACCCGTTCTCGAGTCCGCGCTTCGCTGGCAAAACCTCGATGGAATCGATCTTCATGGCACCGAGGACACGCCGATGGGCGACTGGGCTCCGGATTATTGGCGCCGCGCACGGGACGCCGGGAAATTCACCAAAGCCCACGCCGGCGAATTCTGCGGAGCGGAGTTCGTGCGTTACGCAGTCGAAAAACTCGGCGCGCAGCGCATCCAGCACGGTATTCGCTCCATCGAAGATCCCGAGGTTTTGGCGATATTGCGGGACCGAGGCATCGCGCTCGATGTCTGTCCGATTAGCAATGTGAAACTCCGCATCGTCCCCTCCCCCGGCGAGCATCCCATCAAGCAATTGCTCGACGCCGGCGTGGTTTGCACGGTCAGCACCGACGACCCAATCAGCTTCGGCAACTCGATCGAGGACGAATACGAATTCCTCGCCGGCGAGCTGGGGTTCTCAGAGAAAGACCTCTCGCAGGTCGCGGCCAATGGATTTCAAGTGGCTCTGAAGAAAAACTAGTCCGGTCAGGAGTTGAGATTTTTCTCTCCTTTTGATTCTTGGGTTTGCTGTGGCTTCGCAGGGGGTTTTTTCTCGAAGAGCTTTTTATCCCACTTCATTTCGAGATCGCCGCCGCGCTCGATCATTACGGGATAAACATCGTCCCACCATTTGTCATAGGCTGCAGCCATCGAACCAGCACGGGAGGGCTCGGACTTGGCGAGGTCTTTTTTGCAGGCGGGGTCTTTTTTCAAATGGAAAAGACTCCAGCGTCCGGGCTCGGAAACGCCCCAGTGAAAAGCGGCATTGGCGGCCGTGTAGGTCGCTTCTTTGCCGCCGGCGTTGACACTTCGCAAAGTCGAACACTGAAAACCATAGTTCTCGTTCGAGCATTTCGGGCTGTCGCAGGGGTGACTGCGGACGAGGAGGTAATGACCCTGCCGCACACCGGCCATGGCGTATTTGTGCTCGGCGGCAAGGCCGCTCGGCCAGCGAGCCACATGCTGAAAAAGCAGGCGGTCTTCGTGCCAGGCGATGGGTTTTTTGGATTCAAGGAGCGGCAGGAGGCTGTAGCCCTCAAGTTTGCCTTGGAGTTTTTCCGGGATTTTGGCTCCGGAAAGTTCGCAGAGTGTCGGAAGCACATCGAGGTGCGCGGTGAGATTTTCGACTTGATGGGGTGGCCAGTGCCCGGCCCAGCGCCAGAAGGAAAAGACACGCGTGCCCCCTTCCCAAGCGGTGGCTTTGCAGCCACGCATGTTGGCGTTGTAGACATCCAACCCCCAGGTGCCGCCGTTGTCGGACATGAGGACGACGATGGTTTTTTCGTCGAGGCCCTTTTCTTTCAGAAAGGCCATGATGCGACCAATGTTGTAGTCTAGGTTCGCGACCATCCCGAGGTATTGGGCTTGCTGCTCGGGAACCTTCCCACGAAATGGCGCGACGAATTCCTCAGGCGCGGCCAGCGGGTCGTGCGGCGAGTAGGTCGAGAGGTAGGCGAAGAATGGTTGGTCGCCGCTCTCGGTGATGAATTTCATCGCATCATCGAAATAAATATCCTCGCGGTAGCCCTTCACTTTCTCGCGCTTGCAGTTTCGCACCATCATCGGATCGAAGTGCTCTCGCGGGCCGTCGCGATTCGTGGAGCACCATTGAAATCCTCGGTCTTGCGGGGCGTATCCCCACTCATTGCCGAGATGCCATTTTCCAATGAAGCCGGTCCGATAGCCTGCTGAAGCGAGGAGCTCGGGCAGTGTCGTCGCGTCTTTCCACAATTGGTCGCGAGGCGTCTGGGTGTGGGTGACTCCGTTGCGGAATTCATGCATGCCAGTCAACAGCGCCGCCCGCGTGGGCGAGCACGAGGCACTCACCTGGAAATTCTCCAGTCGCACACTCTCGGCCGCGAGTCGATCGACATTCGGAGTCGCCAACAAGGGATGGCCCGTGCATTTCCAGTCCCCATAGCCCTGATCATCCGTCAGAATAAAAAGAATGTTCGGTCGAGTGCCGGCCGGCTCGATGGTTTTCTCACCCGCCCGCGAGAAGTTGGAAAAAAACAGACAGACCGCAAGAAGCAGGGTGAAGGGGATTTTCATGATCGATGGGTCGTTGAGGGAATCGCGGGTGGAGGTTCTTTATCATTCTCACCTTGCAGCCAGCTCAAGATTATTCTGGGAGTTTGTAAAAGCTTGGCCCCGCCACCGGAAAAAACTATTGGCATGGGCCTCACCAATTCCCCGACCACCCATATGAAAACCTACCAGAATTACATCAACGGCCGATTCACCCCCTCAGCTGGTGACGGCGCCATCGAAGTCCTCAATCCCTCCACCGGCGAGGTCATCTCGCGCGTTCCGGAATCCACCGCCAGCGACCTCGAAATGGCCCTCGACGCCGCCCACGCCGCCCAGCCCGCATGGGCCAAGCGCCCCGCCATCGAGCGCGCCAACCTCCTCCGTCAAATTTCCGCAAGGCTCCGTGAAAATGTGAAGCCGCTCGCGCGCACGATCGTCGAAGAGCAGGGTAAAACGCTCGGCCTCGCCGAGGTTGAGGTGAACTTCACCGCCGACTACATCGACTACATGGCGGAATGGGCACGCCGCATCGAGGGCGAGATCATTCCGAGCGACCGGGCTGGCGAGACCATCTTTCTCTTCCGCGAGCCGATCGGTGTAGTGGGCGGCATTCTGCCGTGGAATTTCCCGTTCTTCCTCATCGCCCGCAAAATGGCCCCGGCTCTCGTTTGCGGGAACGCCATCGTGATCAAATCCAGCGAGGAAACCCCGAACAACGCGTTCGAGTTTTGCCAACTCCTCGCCGGAACCGACCTACCGCCCGGCCTCATCAATATCCTCTCGGGCCGTGGCGCTGGCGTCGGACAGGCCCTCGCCGAGAGCCCCCGCATCGGCCTCATCAGCTTCACCGGCAGCGTGGCCACCGGCTCGCGCATCATGGCCTCCGCCGCGAAAAACATCACCAAGGTGAACCTCGAACTCGGCGGCAAGGCTCCCGCCATCGTGCTCGCGGATGCGGACATCGACCTCGCCGTGAACGCCGTGAAAAGCTCGCGCCTCATCAACAGCGGCCAAGTCTGCAACTGCGCCGAGCGCGTTTATGTCCACGAAAAAGTCGCCGCCGAGTTCACCGAAAAGCTGGCCGTCGCCATGTCCTCCGCCCACTGCGGAAATCCCCTCGCCGATCCAGGCGTGGATTACGGCCCGCTCATCAACAAGGTCGGCTTCGACAAAGTGGAAGCCCTTGTTCGCGGCGCCGTCTCCCAAGGCGCGCAGGTTGTCACTGGGGGAGCCCGCGCTGATGTCTCGCCCGGCGGGCATTTTTATCAACCCACCGTCCTCGCCGGTTGCCGTCACGACATGGACATCATCCAACGCGAAATCTTCGGCCCCGTCGCGCCTGTGGTTTCCATTTCCAGCCTCGAAGAAGCCGTCGCGCTTGCCAACGACTCGGAATACGGCCTCACCTCCTCGATCTACACGCGAGACCTCAACTCTGCGATGAAAGCCTGCCGCGAAATCCACTTCGGCGAGACCTACATCAACCGCGAGAATTTTGAGGCCATGCAGGGCTACCACGCCGGTTGGCGAAAATCCGGCATCGGTGGTGCCGACGGCAAACACGGCCTCCACGAATTCCTCCAAACCCATGTCGTCTACCTGCAAACCTGACGCCCCCTTGTGATAGATCCCGACCCTTTTCTCCAGGCCGCCATTGAAGAGGCCCGCCAGGGTTTAGCCGAGGGAGGCATTCCCATCGGTTCCGTGCTCGTGCTCGACGGCCAGATCATCGGACGCGGACACAACCGCCGCGTGCAGGATGGCAGCGTGATCCACCACGCCGAGATGAACTGCCTTGAGAATGCCGGCCGACTCCCAGCCGCCGTTTACCGCCGTTGCACCATTTACTCCACCCTCTCCCCTTGCCCGATGTGCAGCGGCGCGATCCAACTCTACGGCATCCCAAAAGTCGTCATCGGCGAAAACAAAACCTTCCAAGGCCCCGAATCCCACCTCCGCGCCAAGGGCCTCGAACTCGATATCCGCCAAAACCCCGAGTGCATCGCCATGATGGAGGATTTCATTAAAACCAAGCCCGAGCTATGGAATGAGGACATCGGGGTTTGATTCGGGACCAGAACTCGAAGAAATCGTGAACGAATCACCCGGCATGAAATCCGCAACCCGCGAGCGCGACTTTTTTTGGATCACCTTGATCTTTTGCACCTCGGCACTCGTGCTGCTTCTCTGGACGAGAGCCTCCGATCCGCGCTGGTTCGGGCATTTGCAAATCGACCCAGTTGTTTATCAAACCCGAGCGGTTTCGTTTTTGGAGCATTCCTCGTGGGCTCACGCGGGCACGAATGAATATCAACCTGGTGCCCTGTGGTTTTTTGTGGCGACCGCCTGCGGCTTGGACGACCCCCGAAATTTCGATTCCTTCCGACGCGCACTTCTTGTCGCCAATACCATTTTGCTTTGCCTGCATATTCTGATGGCGGCGGCTTTCGGGGAAAAGCGCTCCCCGTGGGTGATGATGATTTTGGCTGCAGCTTCAGGCCCGATCCTTTTTTATCGCTTTGAGCTTCTGGTTTCTTTCTTGGTTCTCTCCGGCTGGCTTTTCTGGCGTCGAGGGAACTTCAACACCTGCGGTCTGTTGGTGGGCTTGGCCATGGCTACAAAAATCTACCCCATCCTACTCACGCCTATCTTGTTCGTGGATTCTTGGCTGGCTGGAAAAACTCGGAAGGCCTTGAGCCTGGTTCTAGCCACGGGTCTGGGAGTTTTTGGGATGGCCATTTCCATGCCTGTTTTCGGAGCCAAAAGCGGCGATCTCGCCTCTGCGATCCAATTTCACATGAATAAACCGTTTGGAATCGATGGTTCCTTGGGCAGCCTCATTCCTATTCTTCAGCATTTGCTCGACATCCCCTTGAGAATGGCCCCTCGCAACGGCATCCATGGCTTTGATTCGGATTTGGGAAATTTAACAACTCTGGCCCTCACTTGGATGTGGTTCCCGATTGCCCTGGGGGTGATGCTTTTGATTTTAAGGAATCAGCGCCATAACCTATATCCCAACGCCGGAGGGCTTTTTGTGTTATTCGGAGTCTTTGTTGGCTTTGGAAAGCTGATGGCCCCCCAATACGCATGGTGGGCCATTTCCTTGGTGCCCTTCATTACCACCGGCTGGATACCAAAAAAACAATTCACGCTGATGCTGGCGTTGCTGGTCTCAAGCCTACTCATCGGCCAAATTATCTATCCGTTAAACTACTCGGAATTTATTAAAAGCTTCGCGCAAGACCCTTTGGAAAACCCATTGTTTTGGATCAACGCCATTAAAAACCTGCTCTGGCTCGGCGCAGTTGGCATCGCTGCTAAAAATCTCTACCGAAACACGCTCCGGGCACCAGCAAAGCAATAAGGTTAAAAATCGCTAGGATGCGGTGAGGGAGTTGGGGTGGGC
>JBILML010000005.1:0-102190 GCA_044375555.1 Terrimicrobiaceae bacterium | reverse complement strand
GTTGGCGTTGGCGTTGGCGTTGGCGTTGGCGTTGGCGTTGGCGTTGGCGTTGGCGTTGGCGTTGGCGTTGGCGTTGGCGTTGGCGTTGGCGTTGGCGTTGGCGTTGGCGTTGGCGTTGGCGTTGGCGTTGGCGAGGGCGAGGGCGATGGCGTGGCTTGTGTCGGAGGTGGTATTGCGCCAGGAGACCCATCGGTATTTGGCGTTCCGCCACTATCGAAGATGGCTTGGGCTTGTTGGATGGCTTGTTGGATGGAGGAAGTCGACGTGATGTTGGAAACTATATTGGAAAATCGTGTGTTGGCGGTGGTTTCGCGGATAATTGAAGCGACCTCGGCCGCAGCTTGCTGGGCGGCTTGGCGATCGCCCCCGTTGGCAATCGCTGCAAAGGCTGCATTGACGACAGCGGCGTTGGCTATAGCGGCAACTACTCTTTGTGTTAGTCCCCTTCTTGCATTGGAACTGATAGCCGTGTTGAGGGCGGTAGAAGTAATTAAATTGGCTTGAGCAGGAAGAGCGGTAATCGCTCCACCGACAGCGGCCCCAGCAATTCCAGTGGCACTTCTTCCAGATCCCGACTTAATAGCAGCACTGACAGACGCGGCCGTGATCGCCCCGACTTGAGACGGGGCTGATGTCACAGCGGTTGATACGGCGGTTCTTGCAACCTTTTGAGCGGTCGCTAGAGATACCTTTCGCTTAGAGGCTCTATTTCCTTGTTGAGCCGAAGAATGGGGCACATCGGATAAAAAAAAGAGCCCTAGTGTTATAAGTATCGCATAAAAGCGGACGCGAGACTTAAGACGATATGATTCCATCGGGGCAATTGTCATAAATTCGGGGGATCTTCTGCCACTGTTGCCGAAGTGGCCACGATGCCAGCGGCAACATCTGCGGCCAAATTAGGAGATTGAGTGCAAAGTGCCGAGGTGAGTTCGGATATTACCCCTTCTAATTCGGACTCATTGGATTGTGTAACAGCAAATGCAGATACAACTTGTGATACCTGCCTAGCGATCGCAGGTTCGGTGCCCATAGCCGATAGGGCAGCATCGGCAACAGCTTGCGGATTATTGGGGTCCACATTGTCAACAGTCTTCAAAACATTAAGCAGAACCTGCGGACTGCCTTGCGCGGCCGTAAAGGCCGACTGCTGGCCAGCAACCTCCTCTGTGGCAGTTATGAGCATTTCTTTTCCTTCTGGAGTCATTACATTCGAATTAAAGGAATTATATTTCAATTCACCGCCAGATTGCATTGTTGCTTGGATATTTGTGCTGAATCCCGACTTGACCTGCACGCTGCGGGAATTGTCGGGGCTTAAAAAATCAACTCGTCCCTCGGCAACCGCCAAAGAACCTTGAAATTGATTAGAATCTTTGCCGCCCACTGGCTTCTGTGAAAAACTCCAGACTGTTCCTCTAATTCTCGCCGAACCAACCGGTGTGGAGATTTGCATGACCGATCCCTGTTTGAGTTTTTTTGACTCTCCGATCATTGCTCCATAGTCCAGCTTCAAACTGGTTTTGGATGTGGAAGGTTCGGAGGGTAGTGAATTCCAAGAGTCGTTGGTGGCTTCGAGATTTGGCATGACCGTTTCTGCCACTTTGTATTCCTCCACATCTTTTTTGTTGATCAAGGCTCCATCCGCGAAAACAACCTCAAAAGGGCTTTGCTCGAACGACTCTATTGAGAATTTCGAGTTTTCGAGGATTTGGAAAAAGGCCCCATTCGAAAGGGCAAGATCCGCTCGACCATCCGCCCCAGTAACCACAGTCCCCTCAACCGGGATTTGATCGCCTTTTGTGGCAGGGCGCGGGGCGGCTCCTGGCTTGTCGATGATTTGAACCGCTCCGGCGGCATCAACGATGACCGTAATGCCCGGCTTGCTGTCGGAGGTGGTGCCTTCTTCGGCTTGGCCGGAATCGGCGTCTTGGGCAAGGACTCCGGTGACGCACAGCGGTGTCAGAAGAAGCGCTATGAAAAGCCGGGGGATTAACAGGAGACGATAATTCATCATGTTCTTGAACGGGGTAAGTGGCTGGAAGATGGCTCTGGTTTTTTTCATCTGCAATCAAAAATCTTTGCAACCCACTAAAACCAACCTTGCAAAATCCTATTCGCCGGTCTGTGGAAGAGGATTTTCGGTTGCTGGAGAATCGGCCGGCGGCGGCTGCTGGGCTTCAGCGGGAGGGGCTGGAGGCTCCACGACGGCTGCGGCGGGCTTGGATTTCGGCTTTGGCGGAATTGGGGGCTTGGCGGGCTGGCGGCGCGGGATTTCGAGGCCCTTCACGGCGTAGTCCACGACATGGCCTTGGTGAAGAAGCCAATAAAAATCCCTCAACAACGCCGTTTCGCGAGCGGCGGGTTCTGCCTCCTCAGGGACGACGACTAGGGCCAGGAGCGCCTGCCATTGCTTGGCGCGCGGCTCGGTGGGATGGCTCTCGAGGTAATCGAGGATGGCCGAGAGGCTGGCTGAGACGGGGCTCGCAACGCGGTCGAGCGGACGGGGACGCGCGACCGAGACATAGGTGATGTTTTCGTGGGCCTTGAAAATCTGGAGTCCGGCTTTGTTGAATTCCTGCCCGAGCAGATGCGCGACGGGCAGCGGGAAGCGGATGAGGTTGTCGAGTTCGCGTCGCGTGAATTCGATCACGGCGGGTGCGGAGTCGTTCACCGCCGCCGAGCCGGGAATGGTGAAATTTTCCCCAGGTTCCAAAATCTCCCCATCAGCAAGGTTTTTCAGAAAATGCTCCTCGACCTCGGCGAGGTTGGCGAGCGCGGGAGTCTCGGCGCCTTCGGGCGCGGCGAGTGGATGGAAAACCTCGCGCGTGCTCTGCTCCTGCTTCCATTTGTTGATCGACTCCTCGTCGCGGAGCATGCGGATGCGGGTCTTGTAAATGTCGAACGGCACATTCGCGTAGCGCTCGGAATGAATCCGGCGAATGCACATCTGGTAGTCGTGATGGTTCGGCGGCCCAAGGAAAACCCCGCTCATGCCGCATTGGGCGATGACGGGATACTGGCCCTTCGGTGCCTCGACCTCGATGCTTTCGCGCCGGTAGAACGAGTCGAGATGCGATTGGAGAATCCACTTCGCGGCATCAGTGCGGTTCAGCCACAGCGTGCCGTCCTTCGCACATTGGAAAAAGGCGGGGCCGTCCTTGCGGCGGAACTCGATCAGGTAACGCGGGGATTTTTCGAGAACGAGACGGGCGAGTTCAAAGAGTGCGTAAGCCTTCGCGGTCGTCTTGATTTGCTTGATCAAACCCTCGACACCACGCGGCTCCGGATGAAATTGGATTTCCCAGCCTTGAAGCTCAGGAACGCGCCGCTCTGGCTCGGAGGGTTGACGATCTTGGCGACCAACTGGCGCACCGTCCTTGCGGAACGGCGGTTTTTTTCCGGCAAAGCCTTGAGGGCGATCACCGCTGGAGCGCTGGGGCTTGTGTCGATTGTCGCTGCCATGAGGACGCTGGAGACGCTGGGTCTTCGGGGGCTTGCGTTGATGGCGAAAATCGGAGTCATCCCCGCCACCAGAGAAACGGTCATCCTGCCGCGAGCCTGGACCATCCTCGGAAAACCGAGAGATTTTTTGTGGACTCGAGGATTCCTTCACCCAGGAGGGTTGAAAGCTTTTCAGCAAATCCATTTCCAGACCGGAAAGGTTTTGGGGTTGATTTTCTTGACTCATAACTAGGCCCCGGAGGCGAGCGGACGATGGCTCGCGCGGAGGGAGCGGGCAAGCCATTTGTGCTCACGAAAATCAGTGAAACAAAAGCTCACGAGATTCCCGAATCCTTGAGGCGTTGTTCGATGTCGCTCGCTTGAAGCGCATCGGTCAACTCCGCCAAGTTGCCCTCCAGGACTCGATCGAGAGAGTAAAGCGAGAGTTTGATCCGATGGTCGGTCACGCGGTTCTCAGCGAAATTGTAGGTGCGGATTTTTTCCTCGCGTCCCCCGCCGCCGATGAGGCTGCGCCGATGGGCGGAATATTTCTCCTCCTCCTCGCGGCGCTTATCCTCGAGCAAGCGGGCGCGCATGATTTTGAGGGCGGCCTCTTTGTTCTTCTGCTGGCTGCGCCCATCTTGGCAACGCACGATGCGGCCCGTGGGAATGTGCATGACTTGCACGGCGGAGTCGGTCGTGTTCACACCCTGCCCTCCCGGCCCTCCCGCCCGGCAGACCTCGATCCGCAAATCCTCGGGCTTGATTTCGATATCCACTTCCTCAGCCTCGGGCATCACCGCCACGGTCGCCGTAGAAGTGTGGATGCGGCCCTGCGCCTCGGTGGCGGGAACGCGCTGGACGCGATGAACTCCGCTCTCGTAGCGAAAGCGCCGAAAAACCGCGTCGCCAGAAATGCGAAAGACCACTTCGCGAAACCCTCCGAGATCGGCCAAGCTCGATTCCATCGGCTCGATTTTCAGCCCCAGCGACTCCGCGTAGCGCGAATACATGCGAAAAAGATCCGCTGCGAACAGCGCCGCCTCCGTGCCCCCCGTGCCGGCACGAATTTCCATGATCGCATCGCGGTCCTCATCCGGTTCGGGCGGCAGCAGGGCGATTTGCACCGCCCTCTCGAGCGTCGGCAACTCGGCCTCGATTCGCGAAATTTCCTCGCGTGCCATTTCGGCAAATTCCTTGTCTCCCGAGTCAGCCAACTCGCGATTCTCAGTCAACTCCCGCCGGGCCTTGGAAAATGCTTCCCATTGCGCGAGCAAATCCTTCGTTGTCCCATGCTCCCGCAAAACCTCGCGGGCATGCGTGGGATTATCGAAAAGTCCGGGTGAGGCGATCTCGCTTTCAAGCTCTTCGAAGCGCCGACGCTTCCGCTCCACCATCGGTTCAAAATCCATAACGAAATAAAAACGGTAAACGGGCGTTGATCCCGTTTACCGTTTGAAAAACTTTCTTGTCGCTCTAGAGCTTCTTCGCAGCGCGGGGAGCGCGCACGGTGCCGTAGCGCTTCTGGAACTTGTCCACGCGTCCGGCGGTGTCGACGAACTTCTGCTCGCCGGTGAAAAACGGATGGCAAGCCGCACAAATGCCGAGCTTGATGTTCTGCTTGGTCGAGCGCGTTTTGTAAGTCGTGCCGCAGGCGCAAACGATCACGGTCTCTTGATAGTCGGGATGAATTTCTGGCTTCATTTGGAAAAGGGTGCAGAGGCTAACGCGATTTTTCCCTGTGGCAATACCATTCCTTTATCAAAAATAAACGCCATGAAAATTCCGCCCCCTCCCGGCGCCATCGCAGCCATTCCGCGGCGCGAGCGGCTAACTCTCCACCGAATTTCGGGCCAGCCACGCGGCATAATCCGCCTCCGCGCGTTCCCCTGCCGCCAGCGCGAGGGTTTCTAATACGGCCTCCTCCTCGGTGGCTTCAAGACTCCAGCCGTTGGCGCCCAGAAAAACATAGGCTGCCATGAATCCGATCCGCTTGTTTCCATCAAGGAACGGGTGGTTTTTAACTAGACCCGTCGCAAACGACGCCGCGAGTTCGAAGACGGTTGGCTGTCCATAGGCGAAAAGGTTTTTCGGCTTGTTAATGGCGGAATCCAATAACCCTTCGTCACGAATCCCAGCCAAGCCGCCGAAGCGGTTCAGCAATTCGCTTTGGATCGCAATCATGACCTGTCGATCAACCCAATTCGGTTCGTTCATTTCGCGAGTTCCCGAAGAGTGTTTCGGTATTTCCGCATACCTTTCTCGGCGATCTCCATGAACTCCTTAAACCCCGGACGCTCCGGCGTGATTCGCAACGCACACTCGGGCGACTCCGTGAAATAAAGAATCGTCCCCTCCTCGGCCTTGAGTTGCTGCAGCGCCTCCTTGGGAAGAACCACCCCGAGCGAATTGCCGATTTTACGAACCTTGGTTTGTGCGATCATGGAATAACATTAGTTGTCACGCTGGCCCAAGGCAAAGTTTTTTTGCATCGAGACCATTTCCCCTCTGCCGAACTTTAGCGCGCCGATGGTTTGCTTTGACCCCCAGCGGGAATCCCTTTAAAAACACCACCCTTTTCGACCCATGCCCAAGCCATCCACTATTCTCTATACCAAGACCGACGAAGCCCCTTTGCTGGCCACCTACTCGCTTCTCCCCATCATCCAGGCTTTTTCCAAACACGCCGGGATTTCTGTGGAACTCCGAGACATCTCGCTGGCGGGTCGCATTCTGGCCGTTTTCGCCGACCGCTTGCCGGAAAATCAAAAAACCTCCGACGCCCTCGCAGAACTCGGCGCGCTCACGCTCCAGCCCGAGGCGAACATCATCAAACTCCCGAACATCAGCGCGTCGATTCCGCAATTGAAGGCGGCGATCGCTGAGTTGCAGGCGCGGGGATTTGCCGTTCCCGACTACCCCGAGGCGCCAGCGAATGACGCCGAGAAGGACGCCAAGGCCCGCTACGACAAAGTAAAAGGCAGCGCGGTAAATCCCGTCCTGCGCGAGGGAAATTCCGACCGCCGCGCGCCAAAGGCCGTGAAGGACTACGCCCGCAAGCACCCGCACAAAATGGCTCCGTGGTCGAAAGACTCGAAGACCCGCGTGGCCACGATGGGACGCGACGACTTTTTCTCAAACGAAAAATCCACCACCCTCCCCGCCGCGACCACCGCCCGCATTGAATTCCTCCCCGCCGGTGGTGGTGAGTTGGTGGCTTGGAAGAGCGATCTCAAATTGCTGGCCGGCGAGGTTTTGGATGCGACCTTCATGTCCCGCAAAGCGCTCCAGGCCTTTCTCGCCAAGCAAATCGAAGCCGCGCAGCAGGCAGGCGTTCTTTTCTCTCTCCACCTCAAAGCGACGATGATGAAGGTCTCGGACCCGATTCTTTTCGGGCATGCCGTGAAGGTTTTCCTCGGCGAGTTCGTCACGCGCCACGCCGCCGCGATCGACAAACTGGGCGTGGATTTTAACAACGGCCTCGGCGACCTGCTCGCCAAGATCGAAAAACTCCCCGCCGACGAAAAAGCCGCGATCGAAAGTGACCTCAAGACCACCCTCGCCGCGCGCCCAGCCCTCGCGATGGTGAATTCCGACAAAGGCATCACGAACCTCCATGTGCCGAGCGATGTGATCATCGACGCCTCGATGCCCCCGATGATCCGCGATGGCGGCAAGATGTGGAATGCCGAGGGCAAGGCGCAGGACACCCTCGCGGTGATTCCCGACAGTTGCTACGCGTCGGTTTACCAGGCCGTGATTGATTTTTGCCGCGAAAATGGCGCGCTCGATCCGAAGACCATGGGCTCCGTGCCCAATGTCGGCCTCATGGCCAAAGCCGCCGAGGAATACGGCTCGCATAACAAAACATTTCAAGTTCCCGCCGATGGCACCGTCCGCATCGTCAATGCCGATGGCAAAACACTCCTCGAGCACCAGGTCGAAACCGGAGATATCTGGCGCGCTTGCCAGACCAAAGACGCCTCCGTCCAGGACTGGGTGAAACTCGCCGTCCGCCGCGCCCGCGCCACCGGCGATCCCGCTATTTTCTGGCTGGATGCCCAGCGTGCCCACGACGCCCAACTCATCGCGAAGGTCGGAACCTACCTCAAGGACCACGACACCGCCGGGCTCGATATCCGCATCCTGCCGCCCGCCGAGGCCTGCCGATTCAGCGTCGAACGCCTCGCGAAAGGCCAAGACACGATCTCTGTCACCGGCAATGTCCTCCGCGACTACCTCACCGACCTCTTCCCGATCCTCGAAGTCGGCACCAGCGCGAAAATGCTCTCGATCGTTCCGCTGATGAATGGCGGCGGTTTATTTGAAACCGGCGCCGGCGGCTCTGCGCCGAAACATGTGCAGCAATTCCTCGAAGAGAACTACCTCCGCTGGGATTCGCTCGGTGAGTTCTTCGCCCTCGCGGCGTCGTTCGAGCACCTCGCCGACACCCAATCCCACGCCCAAGCCAAGGTCCTCGCCGACACGCTCGACGCCGCCACCGGCCAACTTCTTGAGCATGACCGCTCGCCATCGCGCAAAGTCGGCGGACTCGACAACCGAGGTAGCCATTTCTATCTCGCGCTCTACTGGGCCCAAGCCCTCGCCGCGCAGGACAAGGATGCGGATTTGAAAAAAATCTTCACCCCCATCGCCAAGGCACTTTCCGAAAACGAGAGCAAAATCGTCGCCGAACTCGCCGCCGTGCAAGGCCAGCCCGCCGATGTCGGTGGATACTATCTACCTGACGACACGAAAGCCGCCTCCGCCCTCCGCCCGAGCGCGACCTTCAACCAAATCCTCGCGACGCTTTAACCCCGAGATCAACCCGGCTCACTTCGGCCAGAGGAAATAGACATAGCCGCAATACGCCGCGAAGAGCGCCGCGCCCTCGGCTCTCGAGACGCGAAACCCGGTCCACAACATGGGCACCAGCGCCGCCGCGAAGGCGACCATCGTCCAGAGGTCAAAATGGCGAATTTCTGGAGCGGTAATCGGCGCCACCATCGAGGCGATTCCGAGAATTCCGAGGATGTTAAAAATGTTCGAGCCAATGACATTTCCCAGCGCGATGTCGGGCTCTTTTTTCATCGCTGCGACAATGGAAGCGGCTAACTCCGGCACACTCGTTCCCGCCGCGACAATCGTGAGGCCGATCACCGCCTCGCTCACCCCGAAAGACCTTGCGAGTGCCACAGAGTTATCCGTGAGCAACCTGGCTCCGACCACCAGAATTCCCAAGCCGCCCAAAATGAAGAGCCCATCGAGCAAGAGCGAACCGGAACGCGCAGGAACGCCTTCCGCGTATTCATTCTCCACCTGCTTGGTGGCCGTCCGGCGCGCCAGCCAAATATTTCCGGCGATATAAACGATCAAACCACCAAAAAGAGCCGCACCTGCCAAGCGACCGACCGCACCATCCCACAAAATCGCAACCAATCCCAAGCTCACCGCGACCATGATGGGAGCGTCGATTTTGATGAGTTGGAATTGCACCTTCATCGGAGAAAGCAGCGCTGTGAGAGCGAGGATGACGCCGATGTTGAAAATATTCGATCCCACCACATTTCCGACGGCGAGATCACCGCGTCCGGCTAGAGCGGCCTTCACGCTCACCATCACCTCGGGCATACTCGTTCCCATCGCCACCACGGTGAGGCCGACCACCAAGGGGGTGAGGCCCAAACGAAGCGCCAGCGACGAACTTCCCCTCACCAAACCCTCCGCGCCAAAATACAGAAGAACGAGAGATGCAATAATCCACAGCCAATAAGTCAACATGACGGCGCTTTCTAGACGCAATGCCACCGGAGGCAAGCCAAACCAGCCGCCTGAGCCAAGTCCACGAAGGAATGCTTTGCAGGGTGCATCCCCTTCCCTCTATAACCAACGGCACATGTCGAAGACGATCGCGCCCGTCACTGAGTCCGATTACCTCAAGGCCTACCGTGTGATGCTTCTCTCGCGAGTGTTGGAGGAAAAACTCGCAAGCCTCTATCGCGCCGGAATGATCAAAGGCGGGGTCTTTCTTGGCCGCGGCCAAGAAGCCCTCAGCACAGCCACAGGCATCCATCTCCGCAAGGGCGACATTTTTGCTCCGCTCATCCGGGACCAAGCCGGGCGCCTCGCTTTTGGCGACACCGTGCTCGATACCCTCCGCACCTATCTTGGTTCGCAGCTCGGCTCGATGCGCGGCCGCGACGGCAACATCCACCGCGGCCGTCCGCGTGAAGGCTACTACGCCATGATCAGCCACCTTGGCGCGATGGTTCCAGCCGTTGCGGGAGGTCTTCTCGCCCGCCGACTGCGCGGTGAATCCGGCGTCGTCGGTGCCACCTGCCTCGGCGATGGCGGCACCTCCACCGGTGCTTTTCACGAAGGGCTCAACGCCGCCGCCGTGGATAAACTCCCGCTCGTCGTCGTGGTCGCCAACAACCAGTATTCCTACTCCACGCCGAACTCGCGCCAATACGCCTGCGCCGACCTGCTCGACAAGGCTGCCGGCTACGGCGTGGCGGGCCATAAGGCCGATGGCACCGATTTGCTCGATTGCCTCCAGACCCTTCGCAAGGCCGTCCATGACGCGCGCGAAGGTGGTGGACCCCAACTCGTCGTCGCCAGCCTCCTCCGACTCGTCGGCCACGGTGAGCATGATGATTTTTCGTATCTCGATAAGACTTTGAAAAAATCCCCCGTCGGCGAGGACTGCCTCCTCGTTGCGGAAAAACACATCGTCGACCAAGGATGGAAGACCACCGAAGACCTCACTGAATGGCGCCGCGAGGCCGAGCAGGAGGTCAACACCACGGCCGACCGTGTGCGCCGCGAACCCTCGCCAGATGCCGAGGAAGACGACTGGGCCGCCCTCTCGCGCTCCGAATACCGGGAGCAATTCGCCGCCGTATGATCACCTACCTTGAAGCCATCCGCCTCGCGCAACAAAAGGCGCTCGCCACCGACCCACGGGTATTTCTTTACGGTCAGGATATCGGAAATTTCGGCGGCGCATTCAAGGCCACCAAAAACCTCGCCGCTGAATTTCCCGGACGCGTGTTGGACGCCCCGCTGAGCGAGGACGCCATTGTGGGAATGGCCATTGGAGCCGCCATCGAAGGCGCTCGCCCGATCGTGGAAATGCAATTTGCCGATTTCTCCACCTGCGGGCTGAACCAGATCGTCAACCACGCTGGAACCCTCTTTTACCGCACCGGAGTCCCCTGCCCCATCGTCGTGCGCCTGCCCTCCGGCGGCACTTCCGGCGGAGGCCCCTTCCATAGCCAAAGTCTCGAAGCCATCTACGCCCACTGGCCTGGGCTCGTCGTCGTCACTCCCGCCACGGTTGAGGATGCCTACACGATGCTCCTCGAAGCGGTCGCCCTCGATGACCCCGTTGTTTTTTGCGAGCACAAGTTTCTCTACTACCATCTTAAAGCCGAAAGCCTCCCCGAGACCTCCTTGCCAATCGGAAAAGCCCGCATCGCCCGCGCCGGGCGCGACGCCACCGTGGTCACCCACGGCGCGATGCTCCATGAATCCCTCGCCGCCGCGAGCGAACTCGCCGAGGACGGATACCAACTCGAAATCGTCGATCTCCGAAGTGTCAAACCCCTCGACACCGACACCGTTCTTGCCTCCGTCGCCCGCACCGGGCGCTTGCTGGTCGTGAGCGAGGAATGGCCTTGGGGCGGCGTTTCCGCCGAGGTCGTTTCGCGCGTCACCACCGAAGGCTTCGGCCTGCTCGATGCCGCTCCGATGCGCGTGAACGCAAAAGACACGCCGGTTCCCTACCACCCTGATCTCTGGTCGGTCCACCGCCCGACCGCCTCCACCATCGCCGCCGCCGCGCGGCGTCTTCTCGACCTCTGACCATGGCTCAAGTTCCCATTCAAATGCCCCAACTCGGCGAATCGATCGCCGAAGCGACCATCGTCCGCATTCTTTTAAAAGCCGGCGAAACGGTTCAAGCCGACACCGACTTGATCGAGGTGGAAACCAACAAAGCCGTCATGGCCGTTACCGCCCCCTGCTCCGGCACGATCAAAGAACTCAACGCCGAGATCGGCACCAGCTATCCGGTCGGAGCAATCCTCGGCCAAATCGAAATCAGTGCCGAAGAAGCCAAGCGCCTCGGACTCGACGAGGTGGAAAAACCGGGCCGCAAGCCTGCCAAGAAACGAGTCGAAAATCACTCCCCTCCCCCGCAAAAAGTGGAACCCACCGTGCCCGGCGGCTTGCCAGTGCCAGCCCATGCGGGAGGCGTCACCTACATGTCGCCTCGCATGAAAGCCCGCATGGTCGAACTCGGCCTCCGCGCCTCTGACCTTTCGGGCATCGCCGGCAGCGGAGCTGGCGGCCGCGTCACCATCGAAGACCTCGAGCGCTTCTTGGAGAGCATTGAGAAAAACAAGATCACGCCCGCCTCGCCGATGCGAAAAGCCGTGGCCGACGCGATGATCCGCAGTTGCACCCGTCCACTTGCAACCGTCGGCACCCCCGTCCAACTGGACAAACTTCTCGCCCACCGCAAATCGCATCCCGCCAAGCCCGGTCCGGCCCTCTACGCCCTTCGCGCCCTGGCTCTCGCCCTTGCCGAAAATAGCGCTCCAGCCGGCCGACTGATCGGTGAGAGCATTATCCACCCGCCATCGGTGGACATCGGATTTGCCGTCGAAGCCGAGGATGGCGTGCTCGTGCCCGTGATTCGGAATGCCGACCAATACGATCTCGGCGAACTCGCTTCGCGCTACCACCGCCTTGTGGAACTCGCCCGCCAGCGCCGCTTGGGACCATCGGATACGGGAAATTCCATCGCCACCGTGACGAACTACGGCACTTTCGGCCTCACCTTTGCCACGCCAATTCCTCTGCCGGAGCAAACCCTCGTCCTCGGCATGGGCGTCGGCCGCACCGTTCCAAACTGGGATCCCGAACTCAAAAATTTCGTTCCAGTCGTCGAGGCGATGTTCACCTTGAGTTTCGACCACCGCGTGCTCGACGGCGGGGCCGCCGGGCGTTTGCTCAAGAGGATTGGCGAGTTTTTAAACGCCCCCGAATCGCTCTGAAAAATGTAACGCAGGCGTCTCGCCTGCGAGTGTTCCTTTCAATGGCAGGCGGGACGCCTGCCTTACAAAATTAAGGGCGATCCAGCCAAGCCTCGGGCTTTGCGCTGAGTTTTTCGAAACCCTCGGCCGCCAAGCGCACGGGGCCCGGCGATCCCACGACCACGATAAACCGACCATTCGGCTTGGGAGGAAATTGCGAGACGAGATCGGGTGGACTGAAGGAGGTTTTGCCCACCACGACGGAGGCAAGGACGACGCCATTGTGGTCTTTCAGCGACACAAGCGTTCCAGCTCCCGCCACGCTTCCATCCGGCTCGAGAAGTTCAAAGGAAGCGAACTGCGCAGGCGACACCGCGATATTTTCCCGGGATTCGAAACCATGAAGTCGCTGAACGAGGTCACCGATCGCGGCGAGGTTGGCGGGCTGGTTTCCGGATTCAACCAGCACCCAACCCGACGGGGTCTTCCGAAGCGTCGCCGTGTTGGAATTGGTTTTCACCAAAACCTCGGCAACCGCGTTGGGATCAAACTCCGGAAGGAATCGGCGCCTCTCCTCGACCATTCGAAGGATTTCCCGGCGCTCCACAAGTTTGAGCCAGATCCCTAGCGAGACGAGCGTGATGGCGACTAAAAAAAGAAGCGTCCGAATATTCATTCGCCTCAGCTGAACTTCACAAACTCGCGCAGGAATTGCCCCCACAGAAAAAACCAACCCCGCACCGAGTAGCGGATCAGTTTCTCGCCATCGCGCGCGAGAATGCCTCGGGCGAGGTTGTGCTCGATTTGGAGGCGGAGGTCTTTTTCAAATTCGGGACGAAGATCATGGAGTTCGCGCACGGCGAGATCGGCGCCAGCGAGTTCGGATTTGACGAGGAAATCCTTGTGCGCGGTGGCGAGTTCTTGAACCTCCAAATCATCGTCGATGCGGTTCGCGACCATGTTTGGGAGGAGATGCATGCCGTAGGAAAACGGGTAATTCCAGGTCATAAAAATCCGGCCATCGGCGGCGCGAGAGGAGAGCGTCACATAGAAAAAAGAAATCGCCCCCTGCTCGACGAGGCAGATCGCAGCGGCCGTGCGGTGCTCGGCATTGTAGAGAAGTCGGTAGAACTGCCGCATCTCGTCATGACTCCAATTGACATCATCCGAATGTTCGAAACCAATCGCCTCCAACTCATCGGAAAGATCGCCTAATCCCGGAAAGCGGCTCGCCGGCGGTGGCGGGGATTTTTCGAGTGCACGATGAATCGGCAACCGCAACCGCCGCACGCGGGTGAGGATTTCCAGCCATGGGAGCAGGAACCAAGTGGAAGCGAAGACCGCGCCCAACACCATGCTCCCGCCCAGAAGCCAGCCCGCGAGAAACGAGGTGATCACCAAACCAAAAGTGCCGAGGCGGAAAGCGACCTGGTGGTGAATCGAGCGAAAGGCGAACGAGAGCACCCCGACGCCGAGGACAACAAGAATCTCGGAAGTCATAGAATCGAGTGCTCCTTCAAAAATCGCTCCAACTGGGCGACATCGAAATCCGGCAGCACGGTCCCATCCGCCAGCTCCAGCGTGGGCGCGAGACTTTGGCCGGAAATCTGGCGCATGCGATCAAAAGCTCCCGGCTCGGAAAAAACATCGATCTCACGAAACGCCAACCCGCGCTTCTCGAGCCAGCTCACGGCCTCTACGCACCAAGGACATCCGGGTTTTACAAAAAGATTCATCAAGGGGTGGAAATTTCGGCCCTAGTCGGGGTTCGTCAAGCAGTTCCTCTCAATGAATTTCCACCGGACACTTCGGCATCGCGCGGAGAAACGAGCGGCCGTAGGGCTTCGAGAGGATACGGCTGTCGAGGATCACGATCGTGCCGGTGTCCGACTTGCTGCGGATCAGGCGGCCGACGCCTTGGCGAAGTTTGAGGATCGCCTCGGGGAGCGAGTAGCTCTCAAACGCCCTCCCACCTTCGGCCTCGATCGCCTCCAGCCTGGCCTCGGTGAGCGGGTGGTCGGGCGTGGCGAAGGGCAGGCGCGTGATGATCACATTGGACAGCGCCTCGCCAGGGACATCGACACCCGTCCAAAAACTCGACACGCCGAAGAGGACGCTGTGCGGATTTTCCTTAAACTCCGCGACCATGCGCTGCGTCGGCATCCCGCCGCCTTGCACGAGGAGCTGCCAGCCTTTCTTCTCAAACTCCGGCTCCACCAACTCCGCGACCGAGCGCATCGTCTGGTAGCTCGTGAAAAGCACGAACGCCCGCGCCTGGCTTTTCCCGGTGAAATGCGAAATCCACTTGGCCAACGAGGGCTCGTAGTCGGGCGACTTCGGCTCCGGCATTTTTTCCACGAGGTGCAGCGACATCTGCCGCTCGTAATCGAACGGACTTCCGATCTGCAGCGCCGTCACATCCTCGGCACCCACGCGATTGCGGAAGTAGGACAAATCGGGAGTTCCAATCGAAAGGGTCGCACTGGTGAGCACCGTGCAAGCTCCCTCGCGGAAGAGCAGGCGCCGGAGTGCATCGGCGAGATTCACCGGCGCGGCACGCAGCGTGCAGAATTGCTCGGCGCGGCCGTATTGCTCGACCCAATAGACCTGCCCCGGATCCTCCAGCTCCAAAAAATCCACAATCCCCGAGCGCGCCTCGCGGAGCTTGCGGGCAGCATCCTGCAACTCGGCAGTGTGCGTTTCGTCCTGGCACTTGCCGGCCTCGATGCCAATCAACTCTCCGAGTCGCGCCAGCGCACCGCAGACCTCGTTGCCATCCGCCAAGCCCGCCTCGCGGATGCGAAACTCCCGGCCTTTCTTGAATTCGCACTTCGCCGCGACCTGGCTGAAAAACCCGTCCGCCACCGGCAAGATATCCGACACCGCACGACACGCCGGGCCGTTTTTTAAAATCTGGAAGAGACCTTTTTTGTTTCGGGGATTGTAGAGCCGCTGGATCGAACGCCGGAGTCCGAGCTGGGAAAGTTCCATTCCAATGTGGCGCGCGGCGACCTCCTCCATCGTGTGGGCCTCGTCGAAAACCACGAAGTCGTTCGCAAAAAGCAGGCCGCCCGTGCGGTTCTCGGCATCATCCACTCCGTTGAGAAGCGTGAAGAAGAGCGCATGGTTCAGCACCACCATCCTCGCATTCGCCACGCGGCGGCGGAGCGATTGGTAGTAACATCCACTCGCCGGACCACAGGTCTTCGGAGTGCAAAGATGCTGTTCGCTCCGCACCTCTTCCCACACCACCGGATCGGGCTGTTCGAGAAAGTCGCTCAGCGAGCCGTCCTTGGTCGAAAGACTCCACTCGCGGATGCGCTCCAACTCGGCGTGCTGGGGCGTGTTGAACAAATCTTTCGCCTGCGCGATCGCGCGAGCGAGTCGGGTCGTGCAGAGGTAGTTCTGGCGGCCTTTCAGCAACACCGCCTCGAACTCCTCGGGGAGGATTTGCTGCACGAGCGGAATGTCTTTGAACATGAGCTGCTCCTGCAGCGCAATCGTGTGGGTCGAAATGACGGCCTTCTTTTTCGTGCGAATCGCGTGGAGCGCGGCTGGAATCAAATACGCGAGAGACTTTCCAACACCCGTGCCGGCCTCGACCACCAGATGCGACCCGGTTTCCAGGGTCCGGGCGACGGCACCCGCCATGCGCTGTTGCTCGGCGCGGTATTCAAATCCTCCCCCTTTGGAGAGCCTGCCGGTTTCGGAAAAAATGTCCTCCACCTCGAGCTGAAACGGCGAGGCCTCGGCTCCATGGAAGTCCTCGCGGATCGAAATCATCGCGGCACTTTAGAGGTGCGGCGCCGAGGTGCAAGCCAGCGAGCGAGCGTTTGACCTCCCGCGCGTTTGGTGTTTATCTTTCGGCCTCTGAAATTGGTGAGGTGGCTGAGTGGTCGAAAGCAGCGCTTTGCTAAAGCGCCGTAGTCCAAAAGGCTACCGAGGGTTCGAATCCCTCCCTCACCGCCAGTTTCCACGCAGGAGACGGAGGCTTTCCAGACAGTAAGCAGATATGTCAGAGGCTTGCAGGATTCCCGAAACAATGACGACGCGTTGCGCTCCGAAGGCGAGGATTTGGGGGAGGTTTTCGAGTTTGATTCCGCCGATGCAGAAAATTGGCAGGGGTGCATCGCGGTGGACATCAGCGATGTCGGCCGTTCCGATCGGCGTGTAGTCGGGCTTGGTGGGGGTTGAAAAAAGTGGACCGAAGCCGATGTAGTCGGGCTTTTGTTCGAAGGCGGCGCGTGCTTGCGCGGGGCTGTGGGTGGAGAGGCCGACGAGTTTTCCTGGACCAGCGAGGCGACGGGCTTCGGCGACGGATTGGTCGTCTTGGCCGACATGCACGCCGTCGGCACCGGAGGGAGCGACGAGTTCGGGGTGGTCGTTGAGAATGAGGGGAACCCCGGCGGCGCGGCAGAGCGGGGCGAGGTTTTGGGCGAGCGGGAGGATTTCGGCGGGCGGGAGTTTTTTGGCGCGGAGTTGGAGGATTTGGACTCCCCCAGCGAGCATGGCGCGGGTGGTTTTGACAGCCTTCGCAGGCTCCACATAGCCGAGGTCGAGAATGCCGTAGAGGTGGCAGCCTGAGAGGTCGAAACTCATCGGCGGGCGGCTGCGGCTTTTTTGCTGACGGCGCATCCGCAGCGACCGCGGCAGCAGGTTTCCTCGCGAGAAGCGCGGGCTTTTTTCCAGACTCCGCGAAGGAGAAAGGACAGCGATAGCGTGATCAGAAAAATGACGATGGAGGCTTCGAGGATGCTCATGGCTTGGTTTAGAGTCGGCTCCCGATTTGATAGATGACCACGGCGGAGAGCCAAGCGAGTGCGGTCATAGCGAAGAAAGAGAAAGTGGCCCAGCGCCAATCGAGTTCGCGGGCGATGATGGCGACGGT
Organism: Terrimicrobiaceae bacterium; assembly: GCA_044375555.1. Classification (GTDB taxonomy): domain Bacteria; phylum Verrucomicrobiota; class Verrucomicrobiia; order Chthoniobacterales; family Terrimicrobiaceae; genus UBA967. The sequence goes on along the minus strand of JBILML010000005.1, from coordinate 84,817 downwards.
GGCGCCGCACTGCATGCAGAGGGCGAAAAAGACCATGATGCCAACCACGACGGGCAGCGTGTAGACCGGTTGGCCGAGCCGCGCGCCGGAGGTCCATTTTTCATTCACGAGCACCGTGCGCAAATCCTCGGATCCTTCGGAAACATCGGCGCCGAGGTTATAGATAATGCCCAGCGTGGCGATGATGACTTCACGCGCGGGGAAGCTGGAGAGAACGCCGACGGTGATTTTCCAGTCGAAGCCGGCGGGGTCAAAGACGGGTTGAACGGCGTGGCCGAAACGGCCGAGGTAGCTTTGCTCGATTTGGGCGGACTCGATGCGGTGTGCGAGGCGGAGCGAGAGGGCGGAGTCGGGGCTATCGAGTTCGGCCTGCACGGCGGCGGGCGAGGAACTGGCGGCGGCTTGGGCGACAAAATCCTGCGTGGTTTTTCCCTCCAGAGCCTGATCGCGCGGGAAGTAGAGGAGCGACCAGATGATGATCGAAAAAGCGAGGATGACGGTGCCGGCGCGAACGACAAATTCGCGGCCCCGCTCCCACATCCGGTGGAAAATATTTCGCAGGGTCGGCACGCGGTAGGCGGGCATTTCGAGAATGAACGGCTGGGGCTTGAGCTTGAGGAAAAATTTGTTGAGCACCCAGGCGAGGGGCAGCGCGAGCGCGAGGCCGACGAAGTGCATCGCGAACAACGCCCACCCCGCCGCGATCGGTCCATAGATGGGCTCGATAAAGGTTCCGATGAGCAGGATGTAGACGGGCAAGCGGGCCGAGCAGCTCATGAACGGAGCCATGAGGATTGTCGTGAGGCGGGCCTTCGGATCGGACAGCGTGCGCGCGGCCATCACGCCGGGAATCGCGCAGGCGTAACTGGAAAGGAGCGGAACGAAACTCCGGCCGTTGAGCCCGCACCAGCTGAAAAGTTTGTCCACGAGAAACGCCGCGCGCGCCATGTAGCCGGTGTCTTCGAGGAGCGAAATAAAGAAAAAGAGGATCAGAATTTGCGGCAGGAAAATCAAAACCCCACCGACTCCGGCAATGATGCCATCGCACACAAGGCTCTCGAGGGTCGGCATTCCCGCGAAGAGCGGGCGCGCAAAATCCTGCGCCGCTCCGGTGGCCGAGTCGATCAGGTCCATCAACGGTCCGGCCCACGAGTAGAGGCTCTGGAAGACCACATACATCACGCCGAGGAAAATCAGCGTGCCCCAGACGCGGTGGAGCAGAAGGGCATCGACGGAATCATGCGAACGCGCCACCGGGCCACTGGTCTCGACCACACCATCGAGGAGCGATTCGAGACGGCGGTAGTGAAGAACTGCCTCGGCAGAGCCAGGATTCAGGCCGGTGCCGCGAATTTCGCGATGGGCGTCTTCCACCATTTGCTTCAGGCAAACCTTGTCTCGCACATCGCATGCAAAAGCACTGTCGCTATCGAATAACACACGCAACGCCTCGGCTTGACTGACCTCCCCCTGCCCAAGGTCGCGAAGGCCTTTGCAGAGCGTCACGCAGCCGTGTTGGACGCACTCGGGCCATTCGATCCGGGGCAAAAGCGAGGGATTTTCCAGCGCGGCCGGGATGGCTTTTTTCAAATCCTCGAGCCCGCGACCGCGCGTGGCGACAGTTTCGATGACTGGAATGCCGAGCCTTTTCGAGAGCAATGCGGCATCGATGCGAAGGCCATTGCGCTTCGCGGCGTCACATTGGTTGAGCACCATGAGCGCGGGGATGCCGAGCTCGGCGCATTGGGAGACGAGGAGGAGGTTGCGTTTGAGGTTTGTCGCATCGACGACGAACACCAGCAGGTCGGGTCGTTGCAGCCCCTGCCGCCCACCGAGCACATCCATGACCACCCGCTCGTCTCGCGAGACGGCCGTGAGGCTGTAGCAACCAGGCAAGTCGAGAATGTCGATATCGCCGCCATCGAGCCTCAGGAGGCCGGATTTTTTTTCGACCGTGATCCCGGGGTAGTTCGCGATGTGCTGGCGCAGACCAGTGAGGCGGTTGAAAAGCGTGGATTTTCCGGTGTTGGGATTGCCAACAAGAGCCACGAGGGGACGGCCAGTGGATGAGCGGCCCGGCGTGGCGGGCGGGCTGGATGTGGCAGTGCTCACTTTGGGATTTCCCTGATGCAAATGATCGCCGCCTCGGACCGGCGCAGGCTGATTTCCTGCCCGTCCAACTCGACGGAGATCGGATCGCCCAGCGGCGCGTGGCGAGTGACTTTCACCATCCTGCCAGGGATGAATCCCAGCACCGCCATTCGCCCGGCCCGGTCGCACGCCGTGGAAACTTCTTCGATTTTCGCGGTCGCGCCCACTTCCAATCTGTCGAGTGTGCTTTTCAAATTTCTGTGCCGAAACCTACGCTCTTCAAAATCACGGGTCAATAAGTGAGATCGCGTCTCATTTTCTAGGGAAACTAAGGGATTCCCCGATTGACGCTTCGCGGCCGAGCGGATTTAAATGCGCGCCTCCCGAACTCAAACTCAAAAACAAAACAGAAAACATCATGGTTAAAATTGGCATCAATGGCTTCGGACGCATCGGACGCATGGTCTTCCGCGCGGCCGTCAAAAATTTCAGCAAAGACATCCAAATCGTCGGCATCAATGACCTCCTCGACCCCGAGTATCTCGCTTACATGCTCACCTACGACTCCGTTCACGGGAAGTTCGAAGGAGATGTGAAAGTCGAAGGCACCAACCTCATCGTCAACGGAAACAAAATCCGCCTTACCGCCGTGAAGGACCCTTCTACCCTGAAATGGGACGAAGTCGGTGCCGACATCGTCGTCGAATCGACCGGCCTCTTCCTCGACAAAGCCACCGCCGAAGCCCACCTCAAGGCCGGCGCGAAGAAAGTCATCATGTCGGCCCCGTCGAAAGACGAGACCCCGATGTTCGTCTACGGCGTGAACCACACCAGCTACGCCGGCGAAGCGATCATCTCGAACGCCAGCTGCACCACAAACTGCCTGGCTCCTCTCGCGAAAGTCATCAACGACACCTTCGGCATCAAACGCGGTCTCATGACCACAGTTCACGCCGCCACGGCCACCCAAAAAACCGTCGACGGCCCAAGCAGCAAAGACTGGCGCGGCGGTCGCGGTATTTTGGAAAACATCATCCCATCCTCGACCGGCGCCGCCAAAGCCGTGGGCAAGGTGATCCCCGCCCTCAACAAAAAACTTACTGGAATGGCGTTCCGCGTGCCGACCTCCGATGTCTCGGTCGTTGACCTCACCGTCGAACTCGACAAGCCCGCCAGCTACGAGGAAATCTGCGCCGCCATCAAGGCCGCCTCGGAAGGCCCGATGAAAGGCATCCTCGGCTACACGGACCACAAGGTCGTCAGCACCGACTTCCGCGGCGAGACCCAGACCTCCGTCTTCGACGCCGAGGCCGGCATCGCGCTCGACCCGACCTTCGTCAAACTCGTCTCCTGGTATGACAACGAGTGGGGCTATTCGAACAAGGTCCTCGAGATGGTCCGCGTGATCTCGAAGTAACGAAACGATCCGATTGATTGACCACAGAGGACACAGAGAACACGGAGGACATTAAAACCTCGGTGCGCTCTGTGAACTCTGTGGTCATTTTTTTGAAATACCCAACCCAAGACCCGCTATGAAAAAATCCATCAAAGACATCTCCCTCTCCGGAAAACGCGTTCTCATGCGCGTCGATTTCAATGTTCCCCAAGACAAAACCACCGGCGCGATCACGAACACCCAGCGCATCGTTGCCGCCCTCCCCACCATCCAACACGCCCTCGACCAAGGCGCGAGCGTTGTCCTGATGAGCCACCTCGGCCGCCCGAATGGTAGCCGCGTGCCCAAATACTCCCTCAAACCCGTCGCCGAAAAACTCTCCGAAATTCTCGGCCGTCCCGTCCGTTTCCTAGATGACTGCGTCGGCCTCGAAGTCGAAACCGCCTGCGCCCACATGAAGCCCGGCGAAGTCACCCTTCTCGAAAACCTCCGCTTCCACATCGAAGAGGAAGGCAAAGCCAAAAACGAAGATGGCTCGTCCACCAAAGCCGCTCCGCACGATGTCGAAACCTTCCGTGCCAGCCTCACCAAGCTCGGCGATGTCTTCGTCAGCGACGCCTTCGGCACCGCCCACCGCGCGCATTCCTCCGTCGTCGGAGTCGATCTTCCCAAAGTCGCCGGCTTCCTCATGCAGAAGGAACTCGACGCCTTCTCCGCCGTGCTCGACAACCCCAAGCGCCCGCTTCTCGCCATCCTCGGCGGCGCGAAAATCGCCGACAAAATCCCGCTCATCCGCAACCTCATCGAGATCGCCGACGAAATCATCATCGGTGGCGGCATGGCCTACACCTTCAAAAAAGTCCTCGAGAACATGCCGATCGGCAACAGCCTCTTCGACCCCGAAGGCGCCAAGATTGTTGCTGAGTTGATGGAAAAAGCCAAAGCTCGTGGCGTGAAAATCCACCTCCCTGTGGACTACATCACCGCCGACAAATTCTCCCCCGACGCCACCACTGGCTCGGCCGATGACAAGTCTGGCATCCCCGATGGACTCGAAGGCCTCGATTGCGGACCCAAATCCCGCCAAATCTTCGCCGACGCCATCGCCCGCGCGAAAACCATCATCTGGAACGGCCCCGCTGGCGTCTTTGAATTCGAGAAATTCGCCGAAGGCACAAAATCCATGGCCGCCGCCGTCGCCCAAGCCACCGCCGCTGGAGCCATCACGATCGTGGGAGGAGGCGACACCGCCACCGCCGCGAAAAAATTCGGCGTCGCCGACAAAGTCACCCACTGCAGCACCGGCGGCGGAGCCTCCCTCGAACTCCTCGAAGGCAAAACCCTCCCCGGCGTCGCGGCGCTGGACGAGAAGTAAATTAAATCAATGAAATTCAATAAAATCGATCCGCTACCTCACTTTCCTCCATATGGATCAGACTTGATGATTTCATTGGGATTGAAGGGACTTCATTGCGGCTCTGGTGCGAACCTCAAATCAGCCTGCCTGAATACCGATTCGATGACGCTCGCAGATCAAAGAGGGCATACCACCGAACCGGGAAAAATCTGCTTGGTGGATGATTCTTTGTTCTATCTGCAATACGATGCCACCAAGCCATTCCCAATCGGCAATCAGGCATTTAATTGGATTTACTCCGAACACTTCATTGAGCACATCCCACAGCAAATTGCTGTGGCGTGGTTTAAAGAAATGCGGCGCCTATTGCTTCCAAATGGAATCATGCGCGTCAGCACACCAGATTTGGAGAAATACATTCGCGGATATTTAGATCCAGAGTCGAAATTCTTTAAAGAGCACATCCAACGACTCAATGGGATGGGCGTTCAAAATGTCCCAAACCGTCCAGCTTGGCTCGTGAACCAGATCTTCCGATTGTGGGGGCATCAGCATATTTATGATTTTGAAGAGTTAAAATTCACCGCCGGATTGGCGGGGTTTCCCATTGAGCGTGCTCGCAAATGCGAATTCCGATCAGGTTCCCTGCCAGAACTTGCCGAACTCGACCGGGAAATTCGTAATGACGAAAGCCTCTATGTCGAATTGAAGTTTTGATCAGCGCTAATTGTGCTGATTTTTTCGAGTCCCTATTTAACCAAATTTTATCTTGCCAAGGCCCAAGCCGCGTGACAATTTCCCGCCCTTCCAAAACTAGAAAATAAGACAAAATGGCAAAAGCAGCAGTAGCAAACGAAGTGGACGGCCTTCGCCTCCACGCGAAAGACACAGGTAGCGCCGATGTGCAAATCGCGCTCCTCACGAAACGCATCCTGAGCCTCACCGAGCACCTCAAAACCAACGCCAAGGACCACTCGTCCCGCCGCGGATTGCTCAAACTCGTCGCCACCCGCAGGAGCCTCCTTGATTATCTCAAGGACACGGCCTCCAAACGCTACACGACGGTTCTCGAGAAACTCGACCTCCGCAAGTAAGCGGAAGTCTAAGAAACCCGACAGCCCCGGAAATCTCCGGGGCTTTCCACATCAGCCCAAACCCGACCGCCCGTTCGGCGGCGTTACCTATCATACATTCCATGTCCCATACATCCACTGCCCACGCAGGCAATACTCCCATCGTTTTTGAATCCGGCAAACTCGCCAAACTCGCTGACGGCGCCGTAACCGTTCGCTGCGGCGACACCATCGTCATCGTCACCGCCGTCTCTGCCACTACCATCAAAGAAGGCCAGGACTTCTTCCCGCTCACCGTCGAATACAAAGAAAAAGCAGCCGCCGTTGGCAAACTCCCCGGCGGATATTTCAAGCGCGAGGGCCGTCCCTCCGAAAAGGAAATCCTCACCGCGCGCATGACCGATCGTCCCTTGCGCCCGCTCTTTCCAAAAGGCTACCTCTACGACACCCAGATCATCACGCTCCTCCTGAGCGCCGATGGCCAGAACGACCCTGACATCCTTTCGATCAACGGTGCCTCGGCCGCGCTCTGCGTTTCCGACATTCCGTTCGCCGGACCCGTCGGCGCCGTGCGCGTCGGCCGCATCAACGGCCAGTTCGTCGTCAACCCCACGCATGACGAACGCGCCCACAGCGACTTCGACCTCGTCTATGTCGGCGATGGAGAAAAAGTCATCATGATCGAAGGCGCGGCCAAGGAACTCCCCGAGGCCGACTTCAATGCCGGTCTCAATTTCGCCCGCGAGGCCGTGAAGCTCCTCGTCGCCGCCCAGCGCGATCTCGCCGCCGCCGTCGGCAAGCCGAAACGCTCGGTGCCCCTCTTCCAGGTGGACGCCTCCATTTCTGAAATCGCCTACTCGGTCGCCGGCGACCGCATCGAGGCCGCGCTCTACACCAGCGGCAAAGTGAACCGCTCGAAAGCCGTCGGCGCCCTCCGCGAGGAAGTCGAAAAAGCCGTTCTCGAAAAATTCCCGTCCGCTTCGAAATTCGAGATCTCCCAAGCGTTCGACTACCTGCAGAAAAAAGCCTTCCGCGTTTCGATCCTCGACCGCAAGCAACGCTGCGATGGTCGTGGACTCCACGAGATTCGCGCCCTCTCCGGCGAGGTTGGCCTGCTGCCCCGCACCCACGGCAGTGCGATCTTCGCCCGTGGCGAAACCCAAGCCCTAGGCATCGCCACTCTCGCTCCCGCCGATGAGGCCCAGATGATCGATTCCTATGGCGGCGGCGCGGATACCAAGCGCTTCATGCTGCATTACAATTTCCCGCCCTTCAGCGTCGGCGAAACCGGCCGCTTCGGTGGAATGAACCGCCGCGAGATCGGTCACGGCGCTCTCGCCGAGCGTTCGGTCGAGCCCGTCATCCCAAGCGAGAAGGATTTTCCTTACGCCCTCCGCGTCGTGAGCGAAGTGATGGAATCGAATGGCTCCACCTCGATGGCCAGTGTCTGTGCCGGAGTGCTCGCCCTCATGGATGCCGGCGTGCCGCTCATCCGCCCCGTCGGCGGCATCTCGGTTGGACTCGTCACCGAGTATGATGGCGACCACCTCAAGCGCTACACCACGCTCACCGACATCATCGGTAGCGAGGATCACTTCGGCGACATGGACTTCAAGCTCTGCGGCACCACCGAAGGCGTCACAGGTTTCCAGCTCGACCTTAAACTTCCCGGCATCACGCACGAGATCATGTTCGAAGCCGTCGCCGAGGCCAAAGAAGCCCGCGCCAAAGTGCTCGAGGCCATGAACAGCATCCTCGCCACCCCGCGCACCGAACTCAGCCCTTACGCCCCGCGCATCGAGACCGTTCGCATCAACCCCGACAAGATCGGCCTCATCATTGGCCCTGGCGGCAAGACCATCAAAGGCATCGTGGCCGAGACAGGCGCCGAGATTAACATCGAGGATGACGGATCAGTGCACATCTACTCGAACAATGGCGACAGCCTGAATCGTGCGAAGGAAATCATCCTCGGCATGACCAAGGAAATCGGCATCGGCGAGCTTTACCAAGGCACCGTTGTTTCGATCAAAGAATTCGGCGCCTTCGTCGAGGTTCTGCCCGGCAAGGACGGCCTCTGCCACATTTCCGAACTCGCCGACTTCCGCGTGAACAAGGTCGAGGATGTTGTGAAAATGGGCGACTCGATCTGGGTCAAATGCATCGGCGTGGACGACAAAGGCCGCGTGAAGCTCAGCCGCAAAGCCGCGATGAAAGATCGCGACGCTGCCGCCACAGCCGCCTAATTCGAAAGTAACCCTTCACACGCCCCGCTTCTTCTTCGGAAAAGCGGGGCGTTTTTTTTCCCGCAATCGCGCCTCCCGAAGACGGGCGGGTTTGACTTCAATCTTTCATCCACCTAAGGAAGGAACCCTATTTTTCATGGAAGAAGTTGCCCCTGACTCTATCGCCGGACTCAATCATGTGGACGAGTATCTGGCCGTCGCCAAGGAATCGAGCGCCTCGGACATTCACCTGAGTGTGAACTCCAAACCGATCTGGCGCCGCTTCGGAATTCTCGAGCCGATCTGGCAGCAGGCCACGCCGCTGACTTCCCAAGATACCGAAACGCTCGCGATGGGATTTTTGACCGAACCCCAAAAGGAACAGCTCGCCTCGCGCGGCGATGTCGATTTTGCCTACTCCACCGGAATCGGTCGCTTCCGAGCGAGCGTTGTCCGCCAACGCACAGGCTACGACCTCGTTTTCCGAATCATTAGCGACACCGTGCGCACAATGGAGGAACTCGGCTTGCCCGAACAGTTGCGGCTTCTTACGGAATTCCACAACGGCCTCGTGCTCGTCACTGGTTCGGTAGGCAGCGGCAAGAGCACCACGCTCGCCGCACTCGTCGACCAGATCAACCGCTCCCGCCACGACCACATCATCACGCTCGAAGATCCGATCGAATACATCATTCCTTCGAGCGGTTGCCATGTCACCCAGCGCGAAGTCCACACCCATACGAAATCCTTCGCCAATGCCCTGCGCGGCGCGCTCCGCGAGGATCCCGATGTCATTATGGTCGGCGAAATGCGCGACCTCGAAACGATCTCCCTCGCCATCACCGCCTCGGAGACAGGCCACCTGGTGCTCGGCACGCTGCACACCAGTAACGCCGCGCGCACGCTCGACCGCCTGCTCGATGTGTTTCCCACCGACCAACGCGACCAGATCCGCATCATGGTCAGCGAGTCGCTTCGCGGAATCGTTTCCCAGCAACTCGTCCCGCGAGCCGACGGCAACGGCCGCGCCCTCGCCATCGAAATCCTCATGAACACTCCAGCCGTCGGCAATGTGATCCGTGAGGGCAAGACTTTCATGCTCCCCGGCATCATCCAGACCGGGAAAAAACTCGGTATGAAGCTCATGGACGACTCGTTGATCGAGCTTTTCCAAGCGGGAATTATTTCTGCCGAGGAAGCCGTCTACCGCGCCGAGCAAAAGGCCGACATGATGAAAATCACCGGTCACCAATAAAAACCCCGCCCAAGGATTGACCACAGAGGACACAGAGAGCACGGAGATGGAGCACATGGCATTGAATTCCTCCTCAACAAGCGGCGGCGGAAAACGATTCCGACTTAAAACTTAAATCTTAAATCTTAAAACTCTCCACCCATGCCCTACATCGACCAGTTCTTTCAGGTTCTCATCGACAGCGGAGCGTCCGATCTCCACCTCGCAGAAGGCCAGTCACCGAAAATCCGCAGGCATGGCGAAATTGTTCCCATCCGCGAGGAGCCGCTCACGCAGGAGGAAATGAGCTACATGCTCAGCGAAATTTGCACTCCTGAGCGCTGGCAGCGATTCGAGGAAAATGGCGACCTCGATTTCGCTTATGAGATGAATGAGGACAACCGGTTTCGGTGCAACTATCTCAAGCAAACCCACGGCTACGGCGCGGTCTTCCGGATCATCCCCACCAAGATCAAAACGCTCGAAGACCTCCGCGTTCCCGAGATCATTAAAACCTTCGGCCACATGCGCGGCGGCATCGTGCTCGTCACCGGCCCTACCGGCTCCGGAAAAAGCACAACGCTGGCGGCACTGATCGATTACATCAACGCGAACTTCTCCCGCCACATTGTGACCATCGAGGAGCCCATCGAATTTGTTCACCGGAACAAAAAAAGCATCATCACCCAACGCGAAGTTCCCGAGCATGCGGAGTCATTCCCCGCAGGCTTGAAAGCCGCCCTGCGCGAAGATGCCGACATCGTCCTCGTCGGTGAAATGCGCGATCTGGAGACGATTTCGCTCGCCCTCACCGCCGCTGAAACAGGACTGCTCGTCTTTGGAACTCTCCACACGAACAACGCCCGCAAAACGGTGGACCGTATGATCGATGTCTTTCCGAGTGACCAGCAAGCTCAGGTGCGCACCATGCTCGCCTCCTCCCTACGCGGAGTCGTCGCCCAACTTCTCATGAAAAAAGCCGACGGCTCCGGTCGCGTGGCGGTGAACGAAATCCTCATCGTCAACAACGCCGTGGCCGCCATCGTTCGCGAAGGCGCAACCCAAAAACTCCAAGATGTGATCGTCGCCGGAAAGAGTCAGGGCATGCAGTTCATGGACGACGCCATCTGGGAGCATCTCCTCGCCGGAAATGTCGGCCCACAGGAGGCCTACATGAAGGCCATCGACAAATCGCGCTTCCAAGCCTTCCTCCCGCCCGAGGACGCCGGCCTCGCCAATGCCTCCGGCGCGGGCGAAGACGCATCCCAAGCCGCCAAGTCCGGCAAGGCCCCGATCAAAGCCCGCTGACTTCGTCTTTTAAGAACAGCACCCATGGAGACGGGTGAAGAAAGCCTCCAGCTTTTTTGAAACTGCTGAAAAAGCCAGTTGATCGATTCCGGTTTCAACTGCGAGCTCAGCAGCTTTTTTCCATTCGTTGTCGTCTAAAATTAAAGTCCGTGCCTTTTCCATCAGAATCTCCTGAGGATGTTGGCCGCTCCATTCGGGGAAAGCCAATCGGTCAACGGCTCCGTTGCCGCCAAGACATGGCATTCGACACAAAAGGGCATCGCCGGCAACTTGACCCGGAACCGAGCTGGAATCGAGTTGCCAAACGATGCGATGGGTTGCCATTTCTTCGAGATAGGCGGGGTAAGGCAGTGAATCCAGCACCCGTAGCCGGAAGTTTGCTTTTTGGAATGGCGCCAAGATCGCTCGGCCTCGTCGCCCCTCCGAATTCACAATAGTCAGAGGACACTCAAGGTCTCGGGAAAGCGAGTCGCCGATAATCAGAGCGGCCATATGGTTGCGCGAGGGAACATCGAATTCGCGGGTTCCAATGAAAATCCCCGCCCTGTCTGCAAGGGGTTTAGAAAAATTCCAATCGGGGCATTCCAGTGGATAAGGGGTAGGAATGAACTCAGCCAGCCTCGCTCCTGCGGCGAGATACAAACCAGTCAACTCGGGTGTGCTGGAAATGGCTCCATGAGCCTCACGACACAGTTCGCAAAACTGGAGCCAGCGTTTAGGGTCTCCGAGAAGTTCTGCGATTTGATGCGAGCCGGACTCCTTGCATGAGAGAAGCACTGTAAGGCCCCTCTTTTTCAATTCCCGCACAGCGAGCAGGGCATCTCTCATGTTTCTCTTTCTTAGAAGAACAAGGACATGCTTGGAATCGCATCCCACGGCTTTTCGACGGAAATTTCCAGCCATGCAAGCTGCATAGCCATGATAGTTCACAGGAGGGTGACCTACATCACTAGGGGAGCCGGCGGCGTCAGGAAAAGACTGGTCCGGATCCCGCCCGCCGGGATTGAGGATATCTAACGTCATGCCTTCTTGGCCTGCTCCCAGATTCGGTCGAGTTCCTCCAGCGAGGTTCCCTCCACCTCGCGGCCCTCAGATCGCAGGGCTTGCTCGATGTGACGGAAGCGCGCGGCAAAGCGCTTGTTCGCTCCGGCGAGGGCGGTCTCGGCATCGACTCCCAATTTGCGCGCGAGATTCACCGCCGAAAAAAGTAAGTCGCCAACCTCCGCCTCAATGGCAGCTGGGTTTTTTTGCTCCACGGCCTCTCGAATTTCGCCGATTTCCTCGCTGAGCTTAGCGTAAACAGGCGCGACATCCGGCCAGTCGAACCCGACACGCGCGGCTTTTTTTTGGAGATTTTGGCTGCGGAGCAAAGCGGGGAGCGAGGTGGCGACCCCATCCAAAACACCGGCATGGTTTCCCTTTTCTTCGCGTTTGATTTTCTCCCACTGCTTAAGGACGGCTTCAGAATCCGCGGCTGATTTGTCGCCGAAGACATGGGGGTGGCGGCGGATCATTTTTTCGGAAACTCCGGCCGCGATTTCCTCTAGGGTGAAGGCGCCTCGCTCGCCAGCCAACTGCGCGTGCATCACCACTTGAAGCAGAAGGTCGCCCAATTCCTCGCGGAGGTTCGCATCGTCTGCCTTCTCGATGGCATCAACGACCTCATGGCACTCTTCGATGAGCGATGCTCGGAGGCTGGCGTGCGTCTGCTCACGGTCCCAAGGGCAACCATCCGGCGCGCGCAGACGGACAACGATTCCCTTGAGGCGGGCGACGGAATCTAGATTTTCCATAGTGAAGGATTTGAGTTTCCGAATTCATTAATCTCCTCGCTGGATGTGCGGAGCACCAAGACCATGAGAAAGACAACCGCCAGAATCGTTCCGATATAGAATCCGAATGCCATCCAGGCCGGAAGTTGGTGGACAGCCATCGCATGGTAGAAGCCGGCAAATGAATGGATCGGCTGGGGCGTGTGGATGAAAATTTTCAGGGTCCATGCCAGGATGACGATGCCGAAAATAAAAATGTAGTTCCGCTTCATGCGACGGCCAACGGCCTCGATGCGGCTGATTTTGAACGAGGGGAGAATCAAATCCTCACAAACAAGCCGGCGCCACTGGCCATCGAGGATTTTAGGACTCTGAGCCACCATGGGAACGAGGAAATGGGATTCCAACATGCGCACCCGGCCGCGAAAGGCATCGTAAAACCGATAGCGCCTTGCTTCGATCCATAACATCACCCAGACCAGCATCAGGTTGAAAAAGAAAATGATGTGAGGGACATCGCGGAGCGAAAAAGCGAACCCGATGATCGTCGTGCTCGTGGTGATCGCCCAAGTCGTGGTGACATCCAAGCGCTGCCGCCAAATCATGATTCGCCCTAACTCGCCGCGATAAAAGTGCGAGAGGGCGTTGACATAGCAGGGGTCTTTGAGGTGCGGGTCGAGGTCGGATCGGGACTGCGAGGGGTCGTGGCTTTCGGGCATGGTCGGATCAGGCGCCGCCGTCCTTGGCGATGAGCTTGTGGCGGGCTTTTTCTAGACGCTCCCGTTCGCGCGCGGTCAGGCTGGCAATGCCGGAACGGGAAATCTTATCGAGGATTGGATCGATGGAATTGTGCAAATCCTCCTCCTCGGGTTCGGCGGCAACTGGTCGTGGTTGACGAGAACTGGCGGACGCACGAACTGGAGCTCGCGCTTGTCTCGTAGGGAAACTCATCGCCAAGCGGCCTTGGAACCGCGCTATGAAAAGACACGCCGCCACCGAGTCCACCGCCAGCACGGCCAGGGCCTCGTAGTCCGAGAGCGCGAGGCACTGCAGGGAATTGATCGCCAGCAGCGCCAGCGCGATCCATTTCGCCTGAATGCCGAAAAACATCTCGGCCGTCGGGTAAATCAACGCGAACGCGACGAAGACACCGAAATGCAACGCGCTCGATCCCGCGTAGCCGGTATGCCAGCCGAGCCACTCGGCGGCGGTGAATAGCAAGGTCGGGGCCAGAAGAAGTGTCAGATAAAAACGAATGAACGCCCCGCGCCCGAGATACCCCTCGATCTCGCGCCCGAAGACCACCAGCAGGTAAAGCTCGATCAAAAAGAGCCAATACGGCGGCATGTGGACGAATGCGTAGGTCGCCAGTTGCCAAAGCGAGAGTTCATTCACCACGGCCGAACTCGAGAAAACAAAAGCCTGCAACGCCGTTTCCGCTCCGGCGGCCATCGCCAAAGCGGTCAGAATCAGCGTTGCACCATGGACTCCGGCAAGCACTGTGCTCACATGGACGGGAAAACTTCCAATCCATGTCAGCGGTCCGTCGTTGTCCGAACTGCGAGGAGCAATCATTTTCGGGCTTGACACTAAGCCATGCCCGGAGAGCCCACAAGCGGCAAGTCGAGCCTATGCCATCCAGAGGACATTTGCAGGCGGGGGAGGTTTTCGTTTAGTTTTTGCGGTCCCGGATCGAACGGGATCCGCCACTTTTTCATGACTCCCGAAAAACCCTCCGTCATCCGAATCAAGGGAGCCCGGCAACACAACCTCCGCAATCTCGACATCGAGATTCCGCGCCACAAGCTGGTGGTGGTCACCGGCCCCAGCGGCTCCGGCAAATCCTCGCTGGCGTTCGACACGCTCTTCGCCGAGGGGCAGCGACGGTATGTCGAGAGCCTTTCGGCCTATGCGCGGCAGTTTTTGGACCAAATGCAAAAGCCCGATGTGGACTACATCGAGGGACTTTCACCGGCGATCGCGATCGAGCAGCGCACTTCGACGGCAAACCCGCGCTCCACCATCGCCACGACAACCGAAATTTACGATTACCTCCGACTCCTCTTCGCGGCGGTCGGCGTTCCCCACGACCCCAAGACTGGCGAGCGCGTGTCACGCCAGACACCCCAGGAAATCGCGGACTCCATCTTGCGTTGGTCGGAGGGAACGAAATTCCTGATCCTCGCGCCGCTTGTCTCGGGGCAGACCGGCGAGTTTCGCGATGTGATTGAAAAGGCCCGCCGCGAGGGATTCGTCCGCCTGCGGGTGGATGGTGAGGTCATCGATCTCGGCGAGCAAAAAACCATTCGGCTGGAGAAAGACAAAGCCCATTGGATCGAGGCTGTGGTGGACCGTCTGGTGGCGCGGCCCGACCTCGGCCAACGCCTCGCGGACTCGGTGGAAACCGCCTTGCGGCGGGGCGGCGGCAAGCTCGTGACCTCGCGCATGGAACCCAGCTCGAGCCGTTGGACCGAGGAGAAATTCTCCACCGATTTCAGCAACCCCGCGACGGGCTTCACGATGCCGCGCCTCACGCCCAAGCATTTTTCCTTCAACAGCCACCTCGGCGCATGCTCGGCCTGCCAGGGAATTGGCACGGAGAGTTTTTTCGATCCCGATCTCATCATCGACCCCGAGAAGACCATCGCGCAGGGTGCGATCCGGCCTTGGAAAATGGCGACGAAACTCATGAAGGCCTACTACACGGCGCAACTCGAAGCGCTCGTGGCCGACACCCCCGCACCGCTCGACAAGCCATGGAAAGATTTGCCCGAGGATTTCCAAAAGCTCCTCCTGCACGGCTCCGGAGACCGGAAGATCACCATGTCCCTCGGCCCGAAGCGGACGGTTACCAAGCCGTTCGAGGGCCTGCTCACACAACTCGCGCACCTTTACGAAACCTCGCAAAGCGAGTTCACCAAAACCCGACTCCGCACCTGCATGGGCAAGCGCGTCTGCCGGGAATGCGGCGGCGCGCGTCTCAAGCCGGAAATCCTCGCCGTTACACTCACGACAAACGATGGGCGCACTTTTGGCATCCAGCAGATTTGTTCACTCACAATTGGTGAGGCCGCAGGAGTGATGAACTCGTTGGCGCTCTCAGAATCCGACGCAGGGATCGTGAAGGATGTCCTCCGCGAGGTGCGCCAGCGGTTGCGGTTTTTGAACGAGGTGGGCCTCGACTACCTGCAACTCAACCGCGAGAGCGGCACGCTCTCCGGCGGCGAGGCCCAACGCATTCGCCTCGCCACCCAAATCGGATCGGGCCTTTCCGGCGTGCTCTATGTTCTCGACGAACCCAGCATCGGCCTGCACCAGCGCGACAACGACCGCCTCATCCAAACGCTCCGCGACCTCCGCGATCTCGGCAACTCGGTGATCGTCGTCGAGCATGACGAGGACACAATCCGCTCCGCCGACCATATCCTCGACATCGGCCCCGGCGCCGGCCCGCGCGGCGGGGAGTTGGTTGCGCAGGGGACGCTCGAGGAGGTTTTGGGCAACCAAAATTCCCTCACCGCGCAGTATCTCAACGGCACGGCAAAGATTCCCGTTCCCCGCCAGCGCATCGCCCCCCGAAAAACCGAACTCCAGCCTGGCGATGTCGGTGATGGTTGGCTTCGCGTGCTGGGCGCTACGGAGAACAATCTTCAAAACATCGACGCCGCGTTTCCTGTGGCCTGCTTCACTTGCGTCACCGGCGTTTCCGGCAGTGGGAAATCCACACTGGTGAATGACATTTTGCGAGTGGCCCTCGAGCGCGACCTCCACCGCGCCAAAGCCCGTCCCGGAGCGCACCGCGCGATCCAAGGAATGGAGCAGTTCGACAAAGTCGTCGTGATCGACCAAAGCCCCGTGGGCCGCACCCCGCGCTCGAACCCTGCGACCTACAGCGGCGCGCTGGGGCCGATCCGCGACTTGTTTAGCGAACTCCCCGCCTCGCGCGTCCGCGGCTACGATTCGGGGAGGTTTTCCTTCAACAACAAGGGCGGCCGTTGCGAGCACTGTCAGGGCGACGGCTCGATCCGGATCGAAATGCATTTCCTCGCCGATGTGTATGTCGAGTGCGAGGTCTGCCACGGCCGCCGCTACAACCGCGAAACCCTCGAGATCACCTACAAAGGAAAAAATATCGCGGATGTGCTGGAGATGACGGTCGATGACGCCTCGCGCTTTTTCCGCAACATCCCCGGGCTGTCTTCCAAACTCGACACGCTTCAAGATGTGGGCCTCGGCTATTTGAGGCTCGGCCAATCGGCGACAACGCTCTCGGGAGGCGAGGCCCAGCGCCTCAAGCTTGCGTCCGAACTCTCCAAACGCGCCACCGGCCGGACGATCTACCTGCTCGACGAACCCACCACCGGACTTCATTTTGCGGACATCCACAAACTCCTCGAAGTCCTCATGAAACTCCGCAACGCCCGAAACACGCTGATCGTCATCGAGCACAATCTCGAGGTGATCAAATGTGCGGACTGGATTCTCGATCTCGGCCCCGGGGGCGGTTCCGGCGGCGGGCAAATCGTTGCGCAGGGAACGCCCGAGCAAATCGCAAAGTCCCCCGCCAGCCACACCGGCGGCTACCTTTCCAAATACCTCAAGGCATGAAATGGCTTCTCGCAATAGCGGTCTTTGGAACCCCCTCGTTCTCCCTAGCCGGCCCACTGGAGGAATCGCGCGAGGCATTGCAAAATGGGTTTCCGCAAGTGGCGCTCGTTAAACTGGAGCAGAGCCAACCGGATCTCGGAAAAATCAGCAGTTCGGCTTCCGCATGTCTGCTCTACGCCCAGGCGCTCTTCGAGTCGAACCAACCCGAGGCCGCGATCCAATTCCTCGAATCCTCTGAAATCCCCCTCGGCCCCGCAGGCCTTTTTTGGATGGCTCAATCTCAGGCGGCGATTGGCGAATGGTCCGCCGCGCTCGAAGCCTATTCCGAAGGTTCATCCCAAACGGACTTCCCTCTCCGCAACGAAGCACTTCTCGGACAGGCTCGGATGCTCCAAAATCTGGACCGAAAATCCGAGGCCGAGGAAATCTTGGCTCCAGCGGTGAGTTGGCCGTCTTCCCCGCTTCGGACAATGGCATTGCAAGAACTCGCGGCTCTCCGACTCGACCGCAAGGATCCGGCTGCGGCGCTGGAGATTCTTGATCAAATCATGCCCGACTCCCCTCAGGCAAAAACGAGGCAGGACTTCCTTTTGGCCCGTGCGGCGATTCTTCAAAATGACAACGATCAGGCCCTCAAACTTCTCGCGCCCCTGGTTCCTCTCGACTCCGCGATGGCGACAGAAACCGTCCTCTTGCACTCGAAGACCCTTGGCCGATCCGGGCGCTATCAAGAGGCGGAAAATCTGCTGGAGGAATTCATCGCAGCGAATCCGAATGCCCCGGGGCTGAATCGTGTTTTTTGGGAGCTCGACCAGATTTACTCAGGCGCTGCCAGCACCTCCTCGAGCGAACTCAAGCGCTGGACCGAGGATGGGAATCCCTCCCTTCGTCGAAAATTGGCCTGTTACTACTTGGCCATCCTCTCGGCGCGTCAGAAAAATCCGAAAGCCGCACTTGCTCTCCTCGAAAAACTTTCCGCCGAGCAGGGCCCCAATCCCTTTGAGGAGGAAACCCGATTGGAAATGGCCGAGCTCCGGCTTCGTCTGGGTCTGGTGGATGAAACCCTGTCGGTTCTTCCGCCCATCGGTCATTCTCCGGAAACCGATTTTCTTCTTGGCCTAGCCCTCGCGAACAAATCGCGTTTTGACGAAGCTGCCGTCTCGTTTGACCACGCCTCGAAGGCCGACCGTTTTGCAGAATCCGCCCTCTACAATGCGGCCTTGTGCGAGATGCTTTCCGATTCCACGTTGAAGCCCTTTCAAACCCAACTCGAGGCGCGCTTCCCGAAAAGCGAACATCTCTCCGCTTTGAAACTCCAGGTGGCTTTTCGTCAGCTGCGTGCTGGATCTCCCGAGGCGGGGGCGGCTTTAGAGTCTCTCGCATCTTTGAAGGATTCCGCGACAGCCACAAAGGCTCGCCTCGCTCTCGCCGAGTGGAAATTCCAACAACTCGACACCGCCGGAGCGCGAATGGAACTCGAAAAAATCTCGACCCAATCCGACCTCCCCCGCCAGGCAGCGATCCGCGTTTTTCTCGCCGACACCGGCGATCCCGGCTCCGAGGAAACCGCCATCGACGAGGCTCGGTCGTTTCTTCTCAAACATCCCGATTCAGAATCCGAGCCCGAGGTGCGCCTCAAGCTTGGCGAACTTCTCTACCGCAAGGGCGACTTCGCCGCTGCCCGCGTGGAACTAGAGACCCTCGCTCGCAAATTTCCGGATAACACCAACGAAGCTCCTGCACTTTTCCTTGCCGCCAAAGCCGCCGCCCGCATTCCGAGCGCCGAGGCTCCCGAGGCGGCAATGCTTCTTTTCGAGGAGGTCGCTTCCACGCCAGGGCCCCTCGCCCACCGCGCCCGGCTGGAACAGGCTGGAATCCAGTCCGCACGCGGCAAGGCAGACGAGGCGAATGTTATTCTGGATAAAATCCTCTCCACAGATCCCACCCCCGACATGAAGGCGTCGGTCCTTATGGAGAAAGGCAAAAACCTCTACTCGATCGGCGACACCGATCCTCTTTCCTACAAATCCGCCATCGAGGTGTGGAAACAAATCGCCATGGAAAATCCCGATCCCGCTTGGCGCAATCAAGCCCTGGCGCGCATCGGAACGGCGCAGGAAAAGTCCGGCGACCTCAACGCCGCACTCGCGAGTTATTACGAGGTTTTCAAGCCATCCGCCGAGGCTCCTGTGGAATATTTTTGGTTCTACAAAGCGGGCTTCGCGGCGGCGTTGATTCTCGAATCCCGCAAGGAATGGCCTGAGGCTATCCGCGTTTACGAGTTGATGGCCGCGATGGAAGGGCCCCGCGCACTCGAGGCCAAAAACCGAATCAATCAAATCCGACTCGAGAATTTCATCTGGGACGGTAATTGAGGCTCAGGCCGCCCGGAAGATGTGGAGCGTGATCTCGGGCGGGCAATTCCATCGCGCCGCAATCCCACAGCCTCCGGTTCCCCGCGAGGTGTAGCCTTGCAGGCCGAAATGCTCCCAGCGGCCGGAGATGAATTTTCGCGGCACGCGGCACGGCACGACAATCGGGTGCCCACCCGGCAGACAAATCTGACCGCCGTGGGTGTGTCCGCTGAGCATGAGTTGGAATCCTGCATCGGCGGCTTCGGCGAAAGTGTCGGGGCTGTGCGAGAGCAGGATCGCGCATTCGTTTGAGGGAATGCCGGCGCGAGCCTTCGCGATGTCGTGGGTTTTGTAGAAATGCGGATCGTCGATCCCGCTGATCCAAAGCCGCGCGCCGTCCCGCTCGAGGGCGGCTGATTCGTTGAGCAAAACCGGCAATCCGATTTTTTCCAGTTCGGGAACCATCTCGAGAAAATCATGGTTGCCGAGAATGCCGAAGCGAACAGGTGCGAGCGCGGCACAAATCCTCGCCACCTCGCGCAGGCAGGGGCCGTGGTCGCCATCCATCCCATTTCGAAAATCGCCTGTGAGGACCGCTGCATCGTGCGGCGTGGACTGCACGCTGTTTTCGACTGCCGGCGTCAATTCGACATCCAGATCGCAGTGGAGATCGCTGAGCTGCAGCAGGCGGAAGCCGTCGAAGGCGGCTGGCAGCGACCGAAGCCTCCACTCCTGCCTCACGACTTGAACATCCAGAAAACGCCGCCTCAGGAGTTCGCGGATTCCGAGCATTCCAAAAACTCCGCCGAGCAAGGCATCAAAAGGAACCAGTCGCTCCAGCCGGAATACCCCCTCGCCTTGGTGCTGGAGTTTCGCGCGCTTGCCGGCTTGGCGCTCCAGCCGTTTTTGAAAAAAATCAGCGCCGAGCCGCTCGCGGAGATGTTGTTCCTCGATGGAGGTCAACGAAGCACTCGGCCGAGTTGGCCGGGTTTCTCGCCGGGCTTGGGAACCTGGTAGCGAAGCGGCTCGAAAGCCCCGGTCTGACCATCGCGGCTCCAGTAAACCTCGCCGATGCGCTTCCAGTCGGTTTCGGCGCCTCCCGCATAGAGCGAACCATCCTTGAGACGCGCACGGATTTCCTTGCGGAGCTCGAACGAGGAGGCGTCGGCCGGGGAGCCTAGCTGGATTTTGCGGAGGCGGAGCGTGTTTTGATCGAGCATTTGGGTGTGTGCAAAAACATGCGCGCCCTCGGGGAGGTTTTGGGAATTTTTGATGCTCCGGAAGGTGACGAATACCGAATTCCCGACGCGCGAGGTCCACGCCTCGAATTCATAATCCCGGCGTCCACCCTTCGCCGCCATCGAGACCTGAACGCGGTAAAGATCGCCCGAGATCGGCGTCACCAGCGCACGGGAGACCGCGCCATTCTTATCTTTGTGCTGCCACTCGCCGAGGAGCCAGGTGTTGAGATTTTCGGATCCTTTCGGGGTGAGCGGATTTTGAAACCAGCAACCCGCGAGAAGCAGCGGAAGAATTAAAAAGGCGAGGCGGGATGCGAATTTCATGTCGGCGGATTTAGATACGGGTGCCGTCGGGGATCACGCTGTTTTTCGGGATCACGACGATTCCATCGCGGATGTAATAGCCGTCGCCATCAGCATTGGGGGAGTTTTTCTTGGAGGAAATGACGACGCCGCTTCCGATGCGGGCGTTTTTGTCGATGATCGCATCCTCGATGTGGCAATCGCGGCCGACGCCGATTGGTGGAACGCCGGAGACGGGGCGGAGATTTTCTTTTTCGTAGAGGTCGGCTCCCATCATCACCACATTTTTGAGGCGGGTGCCGGATTGGATGATGCTGCGGGTGCCAACGACGCAACGCTCCAACTCCACATCGCCGATGATGCAACCATCGGAGATCATCGCACGGTCCATACGGACGGCTCCAACCACGCTGGCAGGGAGGCAAAGCGGGACGGTGTAAACATTGCTGCCGGGCGAGTAGAAGCTGAAGCGAGGGTTGCTATCCGCCATTTCGAGATTGGCGTGGAAGAACGCATCGATCGTTCCAATGTCCTCCCAGTAACCTTGGAAAATATACGCCATCACCTTGTGCTGGCTGATCGCGGTCGGGATGATGTTTTTTCCGAAGTCCACCATGTCGTTGTCGAGGCAGGAGACGAGGACATCGCGGTTGAAAATGTAGATGCCCATCGAGGCTTGGTAGAGGTCGGCATCCTCTGGCTGGCCGATCGCGCGGAGAAGGTCTGAGGGAATCCGGAGCGTATCGAGCACGGCATCCTCCTTGGGTTTCTCCACAAACTTCCGGATGCGACGCTCGGAATCGGTAACCATGATCCCAAATCCTCGCGCTGGCTCGCGCTCGACCGGGATCGTGCCGATCGTGATGTCGGCCTTGTTCTCGATGTGCTGCTTCAGCATCTCGCGGTAGTCCATGCTGTAAAGCTGATCGCCACTCAGGATGATGAAATGCTGGCAGGGGTGCTCGAGGAAATAGCGGAGATTTTGCCGAACGGCATCGGCGGTGCCTTGATACCAACGCGAGCCCTCCGGTGTCTGCTGCGCGGCGAGAATTTCCACGAAGCTCGGCGTGAAGTGGTCAAACTTGTAGGCCTCGTTGACATGGCTGTGGAGGGACTGGCTATTGAACTGAGTGAGGATGTAAATTCCGCGCAGGCCGGAGTTCAGGCAGTTGCTGATCGGGATATCGACGAGCCGGTATTTTCCGCCGAGCGGCACGGCCGGCTTCGAGCGTTCCTTGGTGAGGGGAAAGAGGCGGGTGCCGGCACCGCCGCCCATGATGATTGCCAAGGTTCCGGACTTGAATGAGGAGGAGGGCTGAACAGTCATAGTGGATCGGAGCTTGCTCGGAGGGGCGGGAATTGTCACGCTCGTTTCATGTGTGGAATCGTCGCCTATATCGGCCCCTCGGATGCCCTTCCCGTCTTGCTAGACGGACTTCGCCGCCTCGAATACCGAGGCTATGATTCGGCTGGTTTGGCACTCCTGAACCCCGGCGGCATCGAGGTGCGAAAAGCCGTCGGCCGCATCGCGAATCTCGCCACGGAAATCGAAAATTTTCCTATTCGCGGCCAAGCCGGCATCAGCCACACCCGGTGGGCGACACACGGTGCGGTAACGCGCGACAATGCCCACCCGCACGCGGATCAGTCCGGGAAGCTCCATCTCGTTCACAACGGAGTCATCGAGAATTACCAAACCCTCCGCGAACAACTCCAGGAGCGAGGGCATATTTTCCACTCCCAAACGGACACCGAGGTTTTGGCCCATCTCGTCGGCGAGGCATTCGACCGCTCCACCTCCCGTGATGGCGCCGCGCTCATTGAAGCCCTGCGACACGCCCTGCGACAGGTGATCGGCACCTACGGAATTTCCGTCATCCACGCCGAGGTTCCGGGTTTAATCGTTGGCGCCCGGCGGGGAAGTCCACTCGTTCTCGGCATCGGAAAACACGAGCATTTCCTGGCCAGCGATGTGAGCGCGATCGTCGCCCACACCCGCGAAGTGGTTTATTTAAACGACTACGAGATCGTTGCCATCCAGGCTGAGGGATTCGAGATCTCGACGGTTTCGGGAACCGGTGCGGACTTTCAGGTCAGCAAGGTCGAGTTCACTGCCGAGTCGGTGGATAAGGGAAAATTCCCGCACTACATGCTCAAGGAAATCCACGAGCAACCGAACAGCGTTCGCGACGCCATGCGCGGCCGTCTTTCGATCGAGGAAGCCACAGCGAAACTCGGCGGCCTCAACATGACCAATGCTGAACTCCGCGCTGTCGACCGCGTGATTCTTACAGGCTGCGGCACCGCGCTCCACTCAGCGCTCGTCGGCGAATACCTCATCGAATCCCTCTCGCACATTCCCGTGGAATGCGAGTTCGCCAGCGAATTTCGCTACCGTAACATCCCGCTCGATCGCGACACGCTGGTGTTCGTCATCAGCCAGAGCGGCGAGACCGCTGACACCCTCGCCGCCCTGCGCGAGAGTCAACGAAAAGGCCACCGCACGCTCGGCATTTGCAACAATGTCGCGAGCACAATCGCCCGCGAGAGCGACGGCGGCGTCTACATGCACGCCGGCCCCGAGATCGGCGTTGCCGCCACGAAATCCTTCACCTCCCAACTCACGATCTTCGCCCTGCTCGGCCTGCTCCTCGGCCGCATCCGCCACCTCTCGCACAGCGACGGCCGCGACATCATCGCGGAAATGGAAAAGCTCCCCGACCTCGTGGCGCGCACCTTGGAACTCGAAACCCAGGTCGCCGCGATCGCAAAGAAATACGCCCGGGCGCAAAACTTCCTCTTCATGGGCCGCCAAGCTCATTACCCGGTCGCCCTCGAGGGTGCGCTGAAGCTCAAGGAAATCAGCTACATCTCCGCCTCCGGCTACCCCAGTGCGGAACTCAAACACGGCGTCATCGCGCTCGTTACCGAGGAAACGCCATCCGTTTTCATCGCGCCACAGGATGCCGTATTCGAAAAAAACCTCAGCAACATCGAGGAAGTCAAAGCCCGCAAAGGCCCAGTCATCGCCATCGGCACCGAGGGCGACACCTCCCTGCGCAAAGTCTGCGACGAGGTGATCCTCATCCCCGACGCGCCCGTCTACCTCTCACCGATCCTCAGCGCAATCCCCCTCCAAATGCTCGCCTACCACATCGCCAACGAACTCGGCTGCGATGTGGATAAACCCCGCAACCTAGCGAAGAGCGTCACGGTGGAGTAGTTGCGACCTAATCCGAAAGCCGATATCGCCAATAGTCCGGATCGCGGCTGTGATGCTTGAACGCTAGAATGCGAAGGTGATCCGGCCAGACGCGATAATACACCGCAAAAGGGAAACGCGGCATCAGATATCGCCGCACTCCAGCCTCGATAAAACTACAACGCTCCGGAGCATCCAGAATCGCGCCTACGGCGAACTCCGTCGCATCGAGAAACTGTCCGCCAAGTGAGGGGACCCGCTGCTCGTAAAACCGAGCAGACTGGATCAGTTCCGCTTCGGCATCGGGGTGATAAATCAGGCGCATCCGACAGCGCGCCGAGCAGCCAGCATCACCTCTTCGTGAGTGCGGCCCTGCACCACGCCAGACGAAAGTTCCTCGTCACGCCGAATGGCCTCTGCAACAGCCTCGCGATCCTTTACCGCCGCAAGACCCGGATCGATGCTTTGCCAGAGAGCTTGGGCGAGGGACACTCGTTCGGAAATCGGTAGCGCCATCGCTTCGCTTGTGAGCTGTTGGGTGGACATGAGAAAAATTTAGCCTCTCAAGAAAGGTCTACGCCGGGGCAGGCGAGGGCAGGCCGCCGGCGGGGAATTCGGGTTTAATGGATTCGGGCGGTTGGTGGGCGGAGTCGGTTGGCGGGGGAGGAAGTGGCGGTGGGGCGGCTTCCACGATCGGTGGGTTTTTGATTTCGCCGTGCTCGAGGATTTCCTTCACATGCGAGGCGTCGAGCGTTTCGTATTCGAGCAGGGCTTTGGCGAGAACTTCGACAGCAGCGCGCCTCTCATCGAGCTTCCGCTGGGCGCGGGCATAGGCTTCGTCGATGATGCGTTTAACCTCGGCGTCGATCTGCTGGGCGGTGGCTTCGCTGTATTCGCGGGGACGGGAGAGGTCGCGGGCGAGGAAGACATGCTCGCCGCCTTCGGCGAAGCTGATCATGCCGAGCGAGCTCATGCCCCATTCGCAAACCATCTTGCGGGCAAGGCTGGTGGCCTGGCGGATATCGCCGGCGGCGCCGTTCGAGATGTCGTTGGTGAACATTTCCTCGGCGATGCGGCCGCCCATCGTGACGGCGAGGAGGTCGAGGGCTTCTTTTTGCTGCGTGGAATATTTGTCGCCCTCGGGGAGATACATCGTAGCGCCGAGGTAGGGGCCGCGCGGGATGATGGTGACCTTATGGAGCGGGCTGGTGTGCTCGAGGAGGACATTGAGGATCGCGTGGCCGGCCTCGTGCCAGGCGGTGGAGGTTTTTTCGCGTTCGCTCATGGCCATCGAGCGGCGTTCCTTGCCCCAGCGGACCTTGTCGCGGGCTTCTTCGAGTTCGCGCATGCCGACGCCTTTGAGATTTTTGCGGGCGGCTAGGAGAGCGGCTTCGTTGAGGACATTGGCGAGTTCCGCACCGGAGTAACCAGGCGTGCCGCGAGCGAGGACGCCGAGATCGACGCCTTCGGCGACCTTCACTTTTTTCGCGTGGACTTTGAGGATTTCCTCGCGGCCTTTGACATCGGGGAGAGAAACGGTGACCTGACGGTCGAAGCGGCCGGGGCGCAGGAGCGCGGGGTCGAGGACATCGGGGCGGTTCGTGGCGGCGATAATGATCACGCCTTCTTGTGTGTCGAAGCCGTCCATCTCGACGAGGAGTTGGTTGAGCGTCTGCTCGCGCTCGTCGTGTCCACCCCCCATGCCGTGCCCACGGTGACGGCCGACGGCGTCGATTTCATCGATGAACATGAGGCAAGGCGCGGATTTTTTGCCCTGCTCGAACATGTCGCGGACGCGCGAGGCGCCGACGCCGACGAACATTTCCACGAAGTCCGAACCGCTGATCGAGAAGAACGGCACATCGGCCTCACCGGCGATGGCGCGGGCGAGGAGGGTTTTTCCGGTTCCCGGGGAGCCGACCATGAGGATGCCCTTCGGAATGCGGCCACCGAGTTTTTGGAATTTTTTGGGATCTTTAAGGAATTCGACGAGTTCCTGCACCTCGTCCTTCGCCTCCTCGACGCCGGCAACATCCTTGAAGGTGATGCGGTTTTTATCCTTCGAGAGCATGCGGGCTTTCGACTTGCCGAAGTTGAACGCGCCCTTGCCCGCCATTTTGATCTGCGAGCGAAAGAAGAAATAGAGGATGACCAAAAACAAAACGATCGGCAGGAAACTCACGATGGCCGAAGCGAGGAGGTCGGTCTTCGGCGTGATGGCCGGAGTGATGCCCGCGTCGCCGAGGACTTTTTCGATCTCGGAGCCGTTGAACTGCGTGAAGATCGGAGTGCGGAATTGCATCGGCACTTCCTCGCCGGTGGCGGGCGATGGGAGCTTCACCTTGCCCTCGAAATACTGGGTATTGCGACCCTCCTCGACCACGAGCTGGAGCGGGGCGTCGGCGGAGACCACGATTTTGCCCTGCTTCACGAGATCGATGAAACGCGGGTATTGGATTTGCTGAATCTGGGCGAAATTGTTTCCTCGGAAAAGAAACGCGCCGCCAATGAGGGCGAAGGCGATGGCGAAGAGAACGAGGCCACGCCAGTTGAGTTGAGGGTCCTGACCGCCTCCTTGGCGCTGGCGGTTATCGTTGGGTGGCTTCGGGTTTTCGTCTGACATTCGCGCAACTTTCGCGCAAGATGCCCTCTTGGCAAATGCAAAAAACTCCCGCTGATCGCGCTCTGGTCGCCTCCATCCACGATGTGAGTCCATCGACCCGTCGGCAAACGGACCGGATTCTCGAGAATTTGATGGGGCTGGGTTGTGCCAAAACCTCACTGCTCGTGATCCCCGACCACCACCGGCGCGGGAGGATTTCGGCGGACGCGGAGTTTCTCGACTGGCTGAAAGCGCGGCTCGCGGAGGGGCACGAGGCGGTGCTTCACGGGTATTACCACCTGCGCGGACAAAAGCCGGGCGACGACTTGGTAAAAAAACTGGTGACCCAGAGCTACACCGCCGGGGAGGGCGAGTTTTTTGATCTGGAGCGCGAGGCGGCGGCTAGGCTTTTGAGGGATGGGCTCGCCGAGTTCGCTGCGACGGACATCGCGCCGACTGGCTTTATCGCGCCCGCGTGGCTTCTCGGGAGCGAGGCGGAAGCGGCCGTGCGCGAGGCGGGATTCGACTACACCACGCGGATCGCGACGGTGGTGGATTTTAAAAGAGGAACGACGCACCTCTCGCGGAGTTTGGTGTGGAGCGTGCGGGCGCGTTGGAGGCGGGTTTGTAGCTTGGCTTGGAACCGCACTTTGTTCCTCGCGACCAAATCCTCCCCCCTTCTCCGCATCGGCATCCATCCGCCGGATTGGGACTATCGCGCAATCCGGCGTCAGATTTTGGCCCTCACCCGTGCGGCGCTTGCCGACCGCGAGGCGATGACCTATCAGCAATGGCTGCTCCGGCAGAGGAGCCTCCGATGAACCGCCCGACAACACGAACCGACCTGCACATCCACTCGCGCCACAGCACGCGCGCGGCGGACTGGGTTTTGCGGCGATTGGATTTTCCGGCGAGCGCCTCGGATCCGCTAGAACTTTACGGAATGTTGCGCGCGGCGGGCATGCGGTTCGTCACGCTCACCGATCAAAACACGATCGAGGGGTGCCTCGAGATCGCCCATATGCCGGATGTGATCCTCGGCGAGGAGGTCGCCACGGTTTTTCCCGAGGATGACTGCCGCATCCATGTGCTCGTATGGGGCCTCAACGAGGCTCAACACCGCGAGATCGAGAAGGCCCGCGAAAGCATTTACGACCTGCAAGCCTACCTCTTCGCCCAAAACCTCGCCCACGCCGTCGCCCATCCCTTTCACAGCCTGAACGGCAAACTCGGCCCGCTGCATCTGCAAAAACTCGCACTGATGTTCCGTCATTTCGAAGGCATCAACGGCCGCTACGGCGAGTTGGCAAGCGCCTCAGCGCAATCGCTCCTCGGCAACCTCACACCGCGCCACATCGAGATTTTCAATGCCCGCACCGGCCTCGAGCCGACGCACGCCGAACCGTGGCGCAAGGTTTTCACCGGCGGTTCCGACGACCACGGCGGGACTCATCCTGCGGGGGCGTTCACTGAAACCGCAGCCTGCGCGACGGCTGAGGACTTTTTGCAAAACATCCGCGAAGGCCGTTGCGTAGCCGCCGGACGGGCGGGAACTCCCCTCGCGATGGCGCACGGCACCTACAGCACCGCCTTCGAATACGCCAAGGCCCGCCTGCCGCTGAAACCCGGCGACCCGACTGCCGCACTGCTGGAAAAAATCACCTCCCGATTTATGGAGGGCCGCGACCCGACCGAGTTTTCGCTCATCGACAAATTCGGATTCGTCACCCAAGGCATCCTCACCGGGAAAATTTTTGAGATCGCGAAATCCGGCAACCGCTCGCTCTGGAAGCAGCTCTCCGACTCGCTGAACCAACCCGAACTCAAAGCCGCGCTGGCCCGCGAAACCGCCGGAGTGGAGGAGGCCGAGCGCCGCGCGTTTTTGATGGCGAACCTCATCGCCAACCGCCTCGGCTACCGGTTCGTCACGGATTTCATCCAGCAAATCTCGAAAGGAAAATTCCTCGAGAGCATCCAGACGATTATCCCGCTCGCGCCGATCGCCGCGCTGCTCAGCCCCTACATCCACGCCTTCCGCCTGCCGAAGCGCGACTGGCTTCGATCCAATGCCCGGGACCTTTCAGGAGGCATTCCGGATTTTCTAAAAAACAAACGGCGCGCGTGGTTCACCGACACGCTGGAGGATGTGAATGGCGTCGCCACGACGATCCGCAAAATGACCGCCGCCGGAGTCGATGCCGGGCGCGATCTCACGATTGTCACCTGCCGCTCCGAAGTCGCCGACCACGGGGTTCCCTTGAAAAACTTCGCGCCCATCGGCGAGTTCGAGTTGCCCGAATACGAACTCCAGCGACTGAGTTTTCCGCCGGTGCTCCAGATTTTCGATTGGCTCGAGCGTGAGAAAATTTCCGAGTTGATCATCAGCACGCCAGGCCCGATCGGGCTGTGCGCGCTCGCCGCCGCGAAGTCGCTCGGCCTGCCCGCCGTCGGCATCTACCACACCGACTTCCCGCAATATGTTCGCATCCTCACGGACGACTCGTTTATGGAGACGCTCACCTGGAATTACATGCACTGGTTCTACAGCCAGCTCGACATCGTCTATGTGAATTCCGAGGACTACCGCAAATGCTGGATCGAGCGCGGCATCCCGAGCGAACGACTCCGCATCCTGCCGCGCGGACTCGACTCCAAGTTGTTCCATCCGACCAAGCGCGACCAAGGCTTTTGGACCGCGCGGGGCCTGCGCGAGGGCGAGGTCGGAATGCTTTTCGTCGGCCGAGTTTCGAAGGAGAAAAACCTCGACCTGATCGTGTCCGCGACGCGGCGACTTGCCGAATGGCGCACGCCGGTGCGGCCGATCATCGTCGGCGATGGTCCTTATATGCCCGAGTTGAAGCGACTCCTCGGCGACGCGATTTTCACCGGCTATCTCGGCGGGGAGGATTTGGCGAAGGCCTACGCCTCAGCCGACCTCTTCGCGTTCCCGAGCACGACCGACACTTTCGGCAATGTGATCCTCGAAGCGCAGGCCAGCGGGATTCCCGTGATCGTCTCGGATGTCGGCGGCCCGCGCGATCTCGTGACGAACGGACAGGATGGATTCGTCACCAAGGCCAACGACGTCGCAGACCTCGCCAATGCGATCCGCCAACTCGCCGACAACCCCGCCCTGCGCGCCTCGATGGGTGAGGCCGGCAGGCGCCGTGTCGAGGACCGCGACTGGTCCGAGGCGTTTGAGAAATTCTGGAACTACTCGCCCGAGTGACACGCCGGTGTTTGTATTTTTTCCAAAAAAACCCCTTGCAGTGCTTTGGCAATTGCTGTCATTAGTCCGCTTCAAATGATGGACCGCAAAGGTTTTTGCTTCACACAGATTTCCAAATCGTCGGCATGCGGCGCTTGAGTTACTTTTTCACGCGCACACCGCGCGCACTCATCCATCTTCGGGACGCCTTGATTCCAAGGTGCTCCGTTTTCACCATCCAGCCAAAGGGGACCAGCTATTAATATTCGGGATATTCGCATCAATGAGCGGATTCGCGCCCGCGAAGTGCGCGTGATTCTTGCCTCGACCAATGAACAACTCGGCGTCCTGCGCCTCGACGAAGCCATTCGCCGAGCACGCAGTCTGGGGCTCGACCTCGTGGAGATCGCTCCAAACGCCCAACCACCTGTCTGCCGCATCGTGGACTTCGGCAAATTCCGCTACGACCTTTCGAAGCAGGAGAAAGACAAAAAACACGCCGTCAGCAAGGTGAAGGAAGTCAAATTCCGCGTGAATATCGACGAGCACGACTACCTGACAAAAATCCGGCACGCCGAGGATTTCCTCGACAAGGGGAACAAGGTGAAAATCCAACTCCAGTTCCGCGGCCGCGAAATGGCGCACAAGGAACTCGGCATGGATGTCGTCCAGCGGGTTCGCACCGACCTCTCCGGCATGGCGCATGTGGACATGGATCCTAAGCTCGTCGGCCGCGCGATCGGCATGACGCTCAGCCCGCTCCCAGCCAACAAGCGCCACCGCAAATTCTCGAAACACGGCGAAATCCTCGAACCCGAGCCGGTCGATCACGACCACGGGGACGACGAGGATGCTGGGGATGAGTGACCGCCGACTTCTGCTGTTCGACATCGACGGCACGCTGATCGCCTCGGGAGGCGCGGGCGAATGGGCTTTGCGCGATGCGATGAAGGCCCGCTTCGGAATCGACGAGGATTTGGGTGGAATCCTGCTGGCCGGCGCGACCGACAAGAAAATCGCCGTCGCCATGTTGGAAAAAAACGGCCTCGCGCCGAGCCCGGAAAACATCACCGCGTTGCTCGACGAATATCTCGGCCACTTGGAAACCCGGATGCCGAAACACAACGGCCGCGTTCTTCCCGGCATGATCGAGTTGCTCGAAGTCCTCGCCAAGCGCGAGGAGGCGGTTCTCGCCCTGCTCACAGGGAATATCGTGCGCGGCGCGGAAATCAAACTCACACACTACGGCGTCTGGCACCACTTCGAGTTCGGCGCGTTTGCCGATGACCACCACGAGAGAAACGAGCTTGGAAAATTTGCCCGTGCTCGCGCGCTCGACCGTCACGGCATCGAGTTTGCGCCCGAGAAAATTTATGTGATTGGCGACACGCCGCGCGACATCGAGTGCGGCCGCGCGATCGGCGCCAAGACGGTCGCCATCGCTACCGGACATTACTCGCTCGAGGAACTCGCCGAGCACACGCCGGACTTTTTGTTTCGGGATTTTTCCGAGACCGAGCGCGTCGTCGAGTGTTTACTCGGGTAGCATCTCCGGCATTTGGCCGAGCCGCTTCGGCTTGATCGGTTTTTTGCCCACCAACGCGCGGCGTTTTTGGAGATATTCGGAAAGCACCGCCGTCGTCTCGCGCGCCGTGCGTTTGGTGTCAAATGTCACGCCGCTTCGCACGCCGTCCACCGCATTGGCGAGCGACATAAACGCCATCGGCCCGCCGACAGGAAATGTCAGAACTCCAAGAACGCCCTGAGTGAAATTTGATCCGCCGGTGGTTTCGAAATTCAGAAATTCGCGAGGCTCGCCTTGCGAGAGATCGTAAATGCGAACGACCGTATCCATCTTCGTTCCGCCCGCGCCGAAGCCGACAATGCTACGAAGCGCGCGGCTTCCCTGGTTCACACGCTGGAACTCGCCGGTGACGAGCCAGACATTTCCCCGAGGCAAAGTCTCGCCCGCCGCCACCACCCGCGAGGGAGCCACATGTTTCTTCAACCGTTCGGCCGTCTGCCGCGCCAAGCGATCGCACAATTCCGTTTTGAATTCCTCCAATTCCTTCGACTCGCGGTCCACGCGGAGTGCCTCGTTGGTGACCTTGAAAGGTCGAACCAAAATCTCGTCCGGCGATTTTTTTGGCCCTTCCTGAGGAGGGATCGCGTGACGCATTTTTTCCACACTCACCGAGGAGCAGGAGGTGAGAGCTAGCATCGCCAGCGCGGCAAAAATTTTCGATCGAGTGATTGGCATCACCTGCAGAGAAACAAATTTTCGCCCGCCGGAGCAAGCCGGAAGCCGAACTTGCCTCGTCCCGCCCGCCGCGCTTGAATGCCCGCCCATGAATCAGGACAAGACATTCCGCATCGCCGTTCTCGCCGGCGACGGCATCGGCCCCGAAGTGATGGCCGAGGGCCTCAAGGTGCTCGACATCGCCGCCAAGAAATTTTCCATCCGCCTGGAATTCGACCACAAGCTCGTGGGCGGAGCCGCTATCGATGCGGCTGGCAGCGCGCTTCCCGCCGAAACCCTCGCGGCATGCGAAAAAGCGGATGCGATTTTGTTTGGTTCCGTCGGCGGGCCGAAGTGGGAATCCCTACCCGCTGCCGAGCAACCCGAGCGCGCCGCTCTCCTGCCGCTCCGCAAACATTTCGGGCTTTTTGCCAATCTCCGCCCCGCCATTTGCCTACCGGAGCTAACCCACGCCTCGCCGCTCAACCCGAAAACCGTCGAGGGCGGCTTCAATGTCCTCTGCGTGCGCGAACTCACCGGCGGCCTTTATTTTGGCGAACCCAAATACATCAAGCATGAGAACGGCGAGGATTTCGCGGTCGATACGATGGTTTATTGGGAATCGGAAATCCGCCGCATCGCGAAGGTCGCCTTCGAAGCCGCCCGCAAGCGCCGCGGCGAAGTCACCTCGATCGACAAGGCGAATGTCCTCCAAAATGGCGTCCTCTGGCGCCGCGTGGTGAACGAAACCGCCCGCAACTACCCGGATGTGGCCCTCAAGCACCTGTATGTGGATAACGCCGCGATGCAGCTCATCAAAAACCCGAAGTCTTTCGATGTCATTCTCGCTGAAAATCTTTTTGGAGACATTCTGAGCGATGAGATGGCCATGATCGCCGGCTCGCTCGGCATGTTGCCCAGCGCCAGCCTTGGGGAATCGACCGGCGGTGACACCCGGTTCGGCATGTATGAGCCCAGCGGCGGCACCGCTCCCGACATCGCGGGCAAGGGCATTGCCAATCCGATCGCCCAAATCCTCTCCGCCGCAATGCTTTTGCGGTTCTCGCTCGGCCACGAAGATGCCGCCGCCGCGATCGAAAACGCCGTCCACTCCGTGATTTCCAAGGGACTCCGCACCGGCGACATCCACACACCCGGCACCACTTTGGTCGGCACCTCGGCCATGGGTGACGCGATCGCTGGCGCGATGGGATGAACTTGCGTCAGGCAAAAACAAAACCTTGACGCGAAACGCCGCGAATCTGAATCTTCTGGGCTCAATTTACTTCAAAAGGCTCTTTCTCCGTGGCGCACTAAATCCAGCCCCTTCGGAACACCCAGAGCCGCTACCATTCCTGATCCCATTCGATGTTTGATAATCTTCTTGGACTGTTTTCGAGCGACATAGGCATCGATCTCGGCACCGCAAATACACTCGTTTATGTCAAAGACCAGGGCATCGTTCTCCGCGAGCCCTCGGTCGTCGCGGTTCAGCAAGGCACCAATCGCGTCCTTGCTGTGGGCAACGAGGCCAAGCGAATGCTCGGCCGCACGCCCGGCAACATCGTCGCCATCCGCCCTTTGAAGGACGGTGTAATCGCCGATTTCGAGATCACCGAAGCCATGCTTCGCCACTTCATCAGCAAGGTTCACAACCGCCGCCGCATGGTCCGTCCACGCGTCGTGGTGGCCGTTCCCAGCGGAATTACCGAAGTGGAAAAACGCGCCGTCAAGGACTCAGCCACCCACGCCGGAGCGCGGGAGGTTTACTTGATCGAGGAGCCCATGGCGGCCGCCATCGGTGTCGGCCTCCCCGTGCAGGATGCGGCAGGAAATATGATCGTGGATATCGGTGGTGGCACGACCGAGGTCGCCTTGATTTCCCTTTCCGGAATTGTCTTCAGCCGCAGCGTGCGCGTGGCTGGTGACGAACTCGACGAAGCGATCACGAACTACATGAAGCGGGCCTACAATCTCATGATTGGCGAGCGCACCGCTGAAGAAATCAAAATCAAAATCGGCTCTGCCTACAAACTCGAGAAGGAGGTCGGCCTCGAGGTGAAAGGCCGCGATCTCGTGGCAGGCCTTCCCAAAACCATTTCCATTACCTCGCAGGAAATCCGCGAGGCGCTCATGGAGCCGCTCTCGACAATTGTCGACTCCGTGCGAATCACGCTCGAGCGCTGCCCGCCCGAACTCTCCGCCGACTTGGTCGATCGCGGTCTCGTGCTGGCCGGCGGTGGTGCGCTCCTTCGCGGTCTCGACCGCCTGCTCTCGGAAGCCACCGGCCTCCCCGTGCATGTCGCCGAGGATCCTTTGAGCGCCGTAGCGGAAGGCACCGGACGCGCTCTTTCGGAGATTAAATTCCTCCGGGCCGTTTCTGCCGAGCGCCCGCACGGGCGTTGATTCTGAGGATCGGAGTGGAACTTCCGCTTCCTGAATCTGGATGAATAAACTTCACATCGCTCTGGTCGTCGCCGTTCTCGCGGTGGTGCTCTACCTTTCGACTTTGTCCACGGCGGCCATGCAATCCCTGCAAGCCGGGTTCATGTCGATTTTCTCACCGTTTCTTCGCACGAGCTCTGCGGTTCAAGAGAACATCGGCTCGGTCGGGCAACGGCTCAAAACTCTCGACGAACTCGAGGTGGAAAATCGCCAACTCCTCACGGAAAACAACCAGCTCCGCGCCGCCAATAGCCTGCTTCGCGAGCTTCAGGCCGAGAACAGCCGCCTCCGCCTCGCCTTGGATTTCCGCGAGCGCGCTTCCTTCAAGCTCCTGCCTGCACAAGTCATCTCGCGCGATGCCTCGACTTGGTGGAATACGATCCGGATCAACCGCGGTTTCGAAGATGGCGTCGAGGCCGATCAACCCGTCCTCACCGACGCCGGACTCGTTGGAAAAATCACCACGGTCTCGAAAAACGAGGCGATCGTGGTGTTGATCACCGATGAAACCTGCCGCATCGGCGCGAAGATCGAGGGCACTCGCGAGCAGGGCATCGTCTCCGGATTTCGCGTTCAGGAAGACGACGCCACGGGACTTCTTCAAATGAACTTTTTGTCCAAAAACGCCGAGATCACCCCCGGCCAGGAAGTCATGACTGTGGGTGTCGCCCACGGCTCCTTCCCGCCCGGAGTCGTGATCGGCAAAGTGAAAGAATTCATCCGCCGTCCCCTCGACGGCCAAGCCATTGTGGAACCCGCCGTGCATCTTGCCTCGACCGAGGATGTGTTCGTGCTGGTTGGGAAAAAATGAAGACGCTGATCGACCTTGCGGCACTCTTCATCGGGGTCGTGTTGGCTTTTATCATCCAGCACGGGATGCCGCCGATGGATGGCATGCACGGGGCACATATTTTGTTGGTGCCGCTGGTTTTTTTCTACTCGGCCATGGTCCTGCCCTTCCCGGCGATGCTTGTCGCCGCGCTCTACACCGGGTTTTTGAGCGACCTGATGTATCTGCATGTCGTGGGTGGAAAGGTTGAAATCCCGATTGGCTTCTCTATTCTCTACTTCATGTCCACCGGCTGTGTCGCCAATGGGTTCCAACCCGCCATGAAGGAAGGCAATGTCTTGCCTTTCGTTCTCATGAGCGCCCTCGGCACATCGCTTTATCTTTTCATCCAATTCGCGGTGATCACCTGGCAACGGGGAGACTTCATTTGGGAAAATGCCATCGCTTGGCGCATTTTGGCGCCCGGAGTCATGGCGGCGCTCATCGCGCCATTGTTCTACTGGACCCTTTCTCACATGGATCGTTTGCTTCCCGATGGCTCCCGCAAAGCGAGGACCATCAAGAGATGAAGCGAACCCGCGCCGGATCCCGCATCCTCTTTCTTGGTTTTTTGGTTTTAGTCTCAATGGGCGCCATCACTTGGCGGCTTTGGGAAGTCCAAGTTCTCAAGGGGTCCGAATACGCCTCCCGCGTTAGCAGCGGCTCGCAAGTGACCGTCCGACTCCCCGCCGTCCGAGGCGAAATCCTCGATCGCAACGGGATCAAACTCGTCGAAAACCGCGCCAGCTTCGAAGTGGATTTCTACCTCCCCGACATGGTCCGCGCCTATAAGGAAGCCAAGGGGGCCGTTCCGATGGTGAGCTACCGTGGCAAGGTCCACAACATGCCCCGCGATCTCAAAGAGGCCGATGTCGTCAAAATTGTTTCCGAAACCGTCATCCCCAGACTTGAGGAAATCGGCGTCGCCAAGGATTACAGCGCCAATGCGCTTCAGATCCACTACCGCACCAATCGGGAAGTTCCCTACAATTACCGCCAAGACCTGAACTTCGATGAGATGGCCCTTTTTTCGGAAAAAAACCTCGGCCTCGCCGGCGTGAATGTCAGCGTCAAGCCCGTCCGCTGGTATGTTTACGGCTCCATGGCCGCCCACATCCTCGGATATGTCGGGTCCCCTCGCGACCTCGATAAACTTCCCGACCTGCGCTCTTTCAACTTTTACGAGCCCGATGTCGAAGGAAAGGCCCAGATCGAGCTTTCGATGAACGAGCACCTCAAGGGTAAGCCCGGCGCCCGAATCCTTCGTCGCAACGCCAAGGGCGTGATCGAGGGCGAAAGCAGCCGGCGCGAACCCGTCCAAGGAAATAATGTCCACCTCACTCTCGATGCAAAAATCCAAGCGATCGCCGAGCAGGCCCTGCGCGTCGTCGGTCGCGGTGCCGCCGTGGTCCTCGATCCGCGCAATGGCGACATCCTCGCCATGGCCTCGGTGCCGTCCTACGATCCGAATGTTTTCATCCCCTCGATCTCCGCCACGGATTGGAAAAATATCAACAAGGAAGAAACCAATCCCATGGTCAACCGCGCCATCAGCGCCTACGCGCCTGGCTCCACCTATAAAATTCCCATCGCCCTCGCCGGCATGCGCGCGGGCCTCGAGGACAAATCCTTCTCCTGCTACGGAGGCGTTCAATACGGCGACAAATACATGCGCTGCTGGATCGCGGAAAAAAAACGCACCCACGGCAAACTCTCTCTCGAGGACGCCATCAAGGTTTCCTGCAACGCCTACTTCTACCAATTCGGCAACGCCGCCGGCATCGAGCAAATCGTCGCCATCGGCAACATGCTCGGCCTCGGCCAAAAATCCGGCATTCCCATCTCCGGCGAGTCCCCGGGCGTCCTTCCCGGCCCCGAGTGGTTGAACAATATCAATCCCCGCGCACGCTGGTCGAATGGCCTCACAGCGAACACCGCCATCGGCCAAGGCGATGTCCTTGCCTCCCCGCTTCAAATGGCCGTCGTCACCGCCGCTCTGGCTAATGGCGGCACCGTTTACTACCCTCGACTCATCGACCGCATCGTTTCGCAGGACGGCAAAGTGGTTCAACAAGACCCTCCCCGCGTGCGCTCAAATCTTCTCACCGATGCCGGTCTCACCGCCGCCCAGGTCAACCATGTGCGCCAAGGCATGTGGTGCGTTGTGAACGAGGGTGGCGGCACCGCAGGCCGCGCCAAAAACTCGGACATTCCCACCGCCGGAAAAACCGGCACAGCCCAGTTCTGGCGCTCCGGAGTGAAAGACAACCACACCTGGTTCATCTCTTTCGCTCCCTTCGAAAACCCCGAGTATGTCGTCGTGGTTTTTGTCCAAGGCGCGAAATCCGGCGGCGGCGTCTCTGCTCCGATCGCCGCGAAAATTCTCGATGGAATCCAGAAATACAAAAGCGGCAAGGAGGACATCCAACTCGCCGCGCTGGAACCCGCCAAGGGCAATTTCCTTTTCACCGAGAGCGTCGACTTCGGCCGCGAGGTCGCCGCCACCAACAAACTCTTCGACGACGGCGAGACCGCCGAGAGCCCCTCGGCCACTGGCCAGGAAAACCGCCCCGCCGCCGAACCAACCGTGCGCGCCGATGCAGACGAAGCCGGCCGCGTGCAAAACAAAACCCAACCCCGTGTCGAAAAAGCCCAACCAGCCACCGCCGGAGCCCAGCCAGGCGCCGCCAAACCCAAATCCAATCCCATCGGAAACTTCTTCAATTTCCTCGGAGGAAAAAAAGAAAAGTCCAAGGAGACGAAGCCCGAGAAGAAAGAAAACCGATGACCTTCCCGCCGCCGAGTCCAACACCCCAGCTACCGCAATCCCGCAGGAAATCCCAGCTCCTCCCCCGCCGGACTTCCCCGCTTCTTCCGAGGCAGTCCCCCAATCTGGGGAGCAACCCCGCCGCCGGAATCGACGCGGACGCCGGGGTCGCGGACGCCGTCACTCTCAAACCCCGCCTCAGGACACACCCACTTCCAACCAAGCGGTCGCCGCACCAGCGCCGACCAAAACTTCAACACCCAAACCCGAAAAACCCATGCTAGTAGAAGCCGTAAAAAGACTTTTAGGCCTGAAGAAAAAAACAGGCATCAAACTCATCGTCAGTTGCGAGAAACTCGAGAAACGCGTCGCGCTTCTTGAGAACAACCGACTCGAAGAATACACCATCGAACGCGAGACCGACCGGAACATCGTCGGCAGCATTTACAAAGGCAAAGTCCGCAACATTGAGCCCGGCATCAAGGCGATGTTCGTCGACATCGGATTCGAGAAAAATGCGTTTCTCCAATTCTGGGATGCCATCCCCGCCGCACTCGACAGCGGCATCGAGACGATCAACCGCGAAGGCGGCAACAAAAAGAAAGCCCCGCGCATCACCCACAAGGATGTGCCGAACATCTACCCCGTCGGCTCGGATGTTTTGGTGCAGGTGAAAAAAGGCCCGATCAGCAACAAGGGCCCACGCATCACGACCGATATCAGCCTCGCCGGCCGCTACCTCGTTTTGATGCCGTTCAATGACCAGTTTGGTATCTCTCGCAAGATCGAGGATCCGAAAGAGCGCGACCGCCTCCGCACCATTCTCCGCGAACTCGATGTCCCCGAGGGAATGGGCATCATCATGCGAACTGTCGGCGCCGGTCAACGCGCCCGCTATTTCGTGCGCGATCTCAGCCTGCTGCTCGAGCAGTGGGCGCAAGTCCAAAGCGGCATGGAACAAAAACAGGCACCGGCCTGCCTTTTTGAAGAACCCGACCTCGTCGAGCGCACCGTGCGCGATTTTCTCACCGACGAAGTGGATGCCATCATCGTCGATGACGCCAAGTCGGTCGAACGCATGCAGGAAATCGTCGGCCATATTTCCAAACGCGCAAAAAAATCCATCCAGCACTACACCGGCGCCCAGCCGATTTTCGAATGCTTCGGCGTGAAGGCCCAGATCGAGGCCGCTTTCCACCGCCAAGTCTGGCTCCCGTGCGGCGGCTACATCGTCATCGATGAAACCGAGGCGATGATCGCGGTGGATGTGAATACTGGCCGGAACAAAGGCGCGAAGGACATGGAAAAAACCATCCTTCAAACCAACCTCGAAGCCGCCGAGGAAATCGCCCGCCAACTCCGCCTCCGCAATATCGGCGGACTCATCGTCGCCGACTTCATCGACATGAAGAATCGCCGGGATCAGCAAGCCGTCTACCAGCGCGTCAAGGATCGCCTCAAGCGCGACAAAGCCCGCACCCATGTGCTCCCGATTTCCCAACTCGGCCTCATGGAAATGACCCGCCAGCGCGCCAACGAATCCCTCGCCAGCACGCTCTTCATGCCCTGCCCGCACTGCTCCGGCAAAGGCGTCATCAAGAGCCCCATGACCATGAGTGTGGAACTCCAGCGCTCCCTCCACTCCGTCATGCGCAAACATCAGGAGAGCATCCACGAGATTCGCGTCACCGTTCATCCCGACCTGCTCGCCCGACTCCGCACGGACGATGAAGACCACCTCATCGACATCGAGCGCCGCTACGCGGGCCGCTTGATTTTCCGCGCCGACCCGACCTTCCATCAGGAAAAATTTGTCATCGCCAACGCCCAAACCGGAGAGGAACTCAAAGCCTAAAACACCCGATCTTCGCGAGCGGGAAAATTTCGGTTTTTTCGCTTGCAAGACGAAGTGCGATCCCTAGTCTCCACCCTCCCGCAAGGTGTTGGGGGAATGCCGAAGCCGCATTCCCGCTGCGTCACGCGTGTTAGAAAACGATTCGAGAATGCCAACCATCAATCAACTCGTCCGCAAAGGACGCCAGAAAACCAAGATCAAGTCGAAGTCGCCAGCGCTGGTGAATTGCCCCCAGCGCCGCGGCGTCTGTGTGCAGGTCATGACCCGCACACCCAAGAAGCCCAACTCCGCTCTCCGCAAGGTTGCAAAGGTTCGACTCACAAATGGCCAAGAAGTCATCGCCTACATTCCCGGCGAAGGCCACAATCTCCAAGAGCACTCGATCGTCCTCGTTCGCGGCGGCAAGG
The DNA here is from genome assembly GCA_044375555.1 of Terrimicrobiaceae bacterium. Taxonomy (GTDB): domain Bacteria; phylum Verrucomicrobiota; class Verrucomicrobiia; order Chthoniobacterales; family Terrimicrobiaceae; genus UBA967. The sequence goes on along the minus strand of JBILML010000005.1, from coordinate 44,298 downwards.
TGAAAGACCTTCCCGGCGTGCGCTATCACATCGTGCGCGGAACACTCGACAGCCTCGGGGTTGACGGTCGCCGCCGCAGTCGTTCGAAATACGGAGCCAAGCGTCCTAAGCCCGGCCAAGAAGACAAGGCAGCCAAGGGCAAAAAGAAATAATTAACAGAATTTTCATTCATCATGTCACGCCGCCGCAGAGTTATTCATAAAGAAGTCAAAAAGGACGCCCGCTACGCGAGCCCCGTTGTCGCCAGCCTCATCAGCACCGTCATGCGCGAGGGCAAGAAGTCGACAGCCGAGCGTATCGTTTACACCGCCATCGAAAAAACCCGCGAAGGCACCGACACCATCGACCCTCTCGAGACCCTCAATAAGGCCCTCGAGAATGTGAAGCCCCGCCTCGAGGTGAAATCCCGCCGAGTCGGTGGAGCCACCTATCAAGTGCCGATGGAAGTTCCCGCCGCCCGCCAAGTCTCCCTCGCCATGCGCTGGCTTGTGACTTTTGCGAACAAACGCAAGGGAGTTCCGATGGAAAACGCCCTCGCCTACGAGCTCAAAGACGCTGCCGCCGGACAAGGCAACGCGATCAAGAAGCGCGACGACATGCACAAGATGGCGCAGGCCAATCGCGCCTTCGCACACTTCCGCTGGTAGCATGATTTTCCCAAGCGGGCGGTTTTTTCCCCACAGGAAAAACCGCCCTCTTTTTTGTTTAAACCCCTTTCCAAACTAAAAAAACACACCATGGCAGCCACGACCGACACCTCGAACCCGAACTCCCCCAACCGCGCTTTCCCTCTCGAGCGCACACGCAACATCGGCATCGCCGCGCACATCGATGCCGGCAAAACCACTCTCACCGAGCGAATCCTTTTCTACACCGGCATGATCCACAAGATCGGTGAGGTGCACGAGGGCACGACCGTCACCGACTGGATGGAGCAAGAACGCGAGCGCGGCATCACGATCACCTCCGCCGCCACCACTTGCTCGTGGATGCAACGCCCGGAGGAAGGCATCTACAAAGCCTACTCGGGAATCAAAATGCGAGTGAACATCATCGACACTCCAGGCCACGTGGACTTTACGGCCGAGGTCGAGCGCTCCCTGCGCGTTCTTGATGGTGCGATCGCCGTGTTCTGCGGCGTCGCCGGCGTCCAGCCCCAATCCGAAACCGTCTGGCGCCAAGCCACCAAATACGGGGTTCCCCGCATCGCGTTCGTTAATAAAATGGATCGCACCGGCGCGGATTTCAACAATGCCGTCAACTCCATGCGCCAAAAACTCGGCGCCAATGCTTGGCCAATCCTCATCCCACTCGGCCGCGAGGACTACCTCAAGGGCCAGATCGATGTCATCAACCAAAAGGCCGTCATCTATCATGACAACGACGCGATGGGCTCCACCTACACCATCGAAGAGATTCCCGAGGAAATGAAGGACACGGCCCAAGCCGCCTACGACGACCTCATTTCCCAAATGTGCGACCTCGATGAGGAAATCGGCATGCTCTACCTGGAGGAAAAACCCATCTCCATCGAGCAACTCAAGGCCGCCATCCGTCGCCAGACCATCGCCAACCGCTTCGTGCCAGTCGCCGGCGGATCCGCCTTCAAAAACAAAGGCGTCCAATACCTCGTCGATGCCGTCATCGACTACCTCCCCGGCCCGCTCGACATCGCGCCTGCGAAAGGACAAAACCCCGACACCGCCGAGCCCATCGAAGTCGTTTCGAATGACAATGGGAAATTCTGCTCCCTCGCCTTCAAGCTCTGGAGCGATCCCTTTGTCGGCAAACTCGTTTTCTTCCGCGTTTACTCCGGCAAGCTCTCCAAAGGCGATACCGTTTACAATCCCCGCACCAACAAGCGCGAACGCATCAGCCGCCTCATCCAAATCCAAGCCGACAAGCGCGAGGATATCGATACCTGCTACTCGGGCGACATCGCCGCCATCGTCGGTATCAAAAATATCACGACCGGTGACACGCTCTGCGACGAGGATCACACCATCCTCCTCGAGCCACCATCCTTCCCCGACCCCGTCATCTCGATGGCTGTCGAACCAAAGACCAAGATCGACCAAGAAAAGATGGGCAATGCGCTCCAGCGCCTTGCTGAAGAAGATCCGACCTTCCGCGTCTTCACCAACGAGGAAACTGGTCAGACCATCATCGCCGGCATGGGCGAGCTCCATCTCGAGATCATCCGCGATCGCATGATGCGCGAGTTCAAGGTCGAGGCCAACTCCGGCAAACCCCAAATCGCTTACAAGGAAACCATCCTCAATCCAGCCGAAGGCGAAGGAAAACTCGTCAAGCAATCCGGCGGTCGTGGTCAATACGGCCATGTCGTTTGCAAAGTCCGTCCCAACGAACGCGGCAAAGGCCTCACGATCGAAAACAAAGTCGTCGGCGGAACCATTCCCAAGGAATTCATCCCCGCTGTCGAAAAAGGTTTCAAAGAGGCCATCCTCAACGGCGTCGTCGCGGGATACCCCGTCATCGATGTCCATGTGGACATTACCGATGGCTCCTACCACGATGTGGACTCGAACGAAATGGCCTTCAAAATGGCCGCCATTTTCGCACTCAAGGACGGTATGAAAAAAGCCAAGCCGATCCTCTTGGAGCCAATCATGAAGGTGGAAAATGTGACTCCAGACGAGTTCCAAGGCGACATCATGGGTGACCTCAACCGCCGCCGCGCCCGCATTCAAGGCATGGAAACCAAAGGCAACCTTTGCACCATCAACGCCGAAGTTCCGCTCGCGGAAATGTTCGGCTACGCCACCGCGATCCGCTCGCTCTCGAAAGGCCGCTCTTCCTACTCGATGGAGCCCTCGCACTTCGAAGAAGTCCCCGCTCAGGTCAAGGCCGCCATCCTCGAGCAGAAGGCCTAACCAAAGTCTCACTCAACAAACGCCGGACCTTGGAAACAGGGCCCGGCGTTTTTGTTTTGCCGAGCCAGCCTCGTCATGGCAGCGAGGAGTTGCTGGCTGAGGGCGGAATGTTTTCGAGCCGGATCCGGTTCAGACCCCGACCCGCCGGATACACCGCATCAAGGCCTCCAGTTGGAGAAGAATCGGAAAACGGGCTTCCGTTCGGATTTTTCCTTTCATGGTGTCCGATTCTGCATAAGCGGCGAGCATGGCCGCCAAGCTCATCAGCAATTTCGGCTGGCAGGATCGCTTCAGAATTCCCTCCAACAAGGAAACCGCCGAATCGACATCATCCATCCCCGAATCATCGGAAATACACTGCTGGGCGTGATTGCTGATTTCATCAAGCAAAGCCATGAACTCCCCACGAATGTCGTCATGCGAAATCGCCTTGGGCTCGATGCCGGCGGGCACCAAAACCCCGACAGCGAAGTCCCCGTAATAGAACAACATCTCGAGTTCCGGCTTTTTCAGACGTTTTTTGTCTATCGACTCGAAATACTCCTCAACCTCCGGAAAAACCGCCAAGTCGGGCCTTTCCAGACTCCTATCTCCAAATAAAACCTCCTCGATTTCATCGGCCTCGACTTCGCGCCACCATCCTCCCTCTCTCTCCGTGATCCCGCGCCAGATGCGCGGAACTTTCAACTCCCCGAGTCCCAATTCGTCCAGAGCCCAGTCGATATCCAAAACCACGCCATTCTGTTTTCCCAAGCTCTCGATCGAGGACAGGTAAGCTTTCATCCAATCGATCAAAATCGGGCGCGTCTCCGGACTCTGAGCTGCCTCGCGGGGAGTGATTCCTCCGAGAGCAGGAATCTGTTCGCCCAAGGTATGGCGCAGCTTGGCGTTGAGGGTTTGTTTTAAAACCTCTTTCACATCCGGTTTTTCACGGAAAAAGTTCGAGGCAAGAATAACCCCTTCATGCTGTCCGCTCTCCCCGCCCGAAAATTTCTGCTTGGCCAAATCGGCCACGAATTCCTTTTCGAAAACCAGAGCCCGTCCGAAAAACTCCTCGGTCATTTCCCGCATTGGACGAAAAAGTGTCTCGGAAACGGCCAGCACCTCCACCCGGTCGGGATAAACATGCAGGTGTCCCCAGACCGGCTCTCCAGGCACGCCGGGAATTGAACGATAGGCTTTGGGTAATTTTTCCTCCCATTTGGCCGACTCTCCGGTCCTCAACCAGACATGGTTTTCATGCGCTCCCGACTTGGCCCGTGTGTTCGCGTCCTCCGGCAGCCACACAAAATCCCGACGCCCCTCCAAATCCAACTTGGAAAAACCAGCCCTCCACCGGTAAACCGCAACGCACTCCTTGAAGTCCGAGTTCCGCGCCGCCGACAGCATCCGTTTTTTTTCTTCGCGACAAATCTCGTCCGCCACCTCGTTCAAATGAATCGCGAGCCAATCGTTCCACTCAGGGCCTGGCTTGGATGGTCCGCCCAACTTTTCGACCGCTTTCAAAACCCTGTCGCATGAAGATTCCACCGAGTTCGGCAACGGCCGGGCGACTCCATGCACGCGATGAAAAAACGGATATCGGCAGGTCCATGCCAAAACAGTGTCAAACGGCGCCGCCTTCCGGGCAAGACTCCGGTCGCAACAGATCATCAGCTCAAGCTTCTCCGACAAAAGATCCACGCACTCGACGGTCTGTCCATCGACCACCCGCCGAACCTCGAGCAGCGATACCCGAGTCGAAATCTTGTGCGAGGCGATGAATGGCTCGTCGCGGCTCAATCCCTCCCAACCCGACTCGTGCCACAAGTCGAAAAGTTTTTTCCCGGACCCGAAATCACGGATCAGATATTCGCGATAGAACAACGAGTTAAGTTCTATGAACTTCTCATCTTCATCCCCGTCACCATCCATGATTCTGTCGATGGCATTTCGGATATTGTCACGGGAACCGGCGACGCTCCTGTAAAATACATTGGTCTCCCGATCGACGTCCTGCTCGATCTCCAAAAAATCGTCATAGTTTTCCAACGTCCAAGGGCAGTAGGGGCAATCCGCCGGACAATTGTAAACAACTCCCCGGTTCCGGCCGCATTCCACAGCCGCGATTTCACGACCGACTACAGGACAATTTCGAAACTTGGTTGCTTTCCCCATGCCACAAAATGCCTATTCACCCACTAACGATTCAAGAAGACTTATGGAAGTTCGCACGATGCTTGCGCGGGACACTTCCCTTTTCTAGGCTCTAGGCCTTTCCCAGTTTGTTATGAAACTCGAAACCATCCGCCTCCATGGCGGCACCGCTCCCGATCCCCTCACACTCTCCCGCGCCACGGCGGCTCAATAATTTTTTCAAATGTCCCAAGGCGTCGGAACAGTCGAAACGAAATTTTTAACTTTTGGCAGCGCTGGCGAGCCCTTCGTCACCGCGGACGGCGGCGTGTTGCCATCGGTCACGATCGCCTACGAGACCTATGGCAAACTCAATGCCGACCGCAGCAACGCGATCCTGCTTTTTCACGCCCTGAGCGGTGCCCAGCACGCCGCCGGCACCAACAAATCCGTGCCCGGCACCGATGACCGCTGGACCGAGGAAATGCACACCGGTTGGTGGGACAGCTTCATCGGCAACGGCCGCGCGCTCGACACCGACAAGTTTTTCATCATCTGCGCGAACTACCTCGGCAGTTGCTATGGCTCCACCGGCCCCGCCTCGACCAACCCCGCCACCGGCAAGCCCTATGGCTCCAGCTTCCCGCGCGTCACGGTCCACGACATCGTCCGCTCGCAACTCCCCATCTTCGAGACGCACGGTATCGAAAAACTCCACGCCGTCGTCGGAGCCTCACTCGGCGGCATGTGCGCGCTCGACTTCGCGTTCCACTTCCCCGAGCGCGTCACGAATGCGATTCCGATCGCCACCGGCCTCCGCTCCCACGGCCTCCAGCAGATGCACAACCTCGAGCAGATCATCGCCATCACGCGCGATCCTGCGTTCGGCAGCGGCGACTACTACGGCACCACCGGCCCGGTCCACGGCCTCGCGCTCGCCCGCATGATTAGCCACAAGACCTTCTTCTACGCAGATGCGATCGAGGAGCGTGCGAAGGTCGCGATCGTCCAACCCGAGACAGACATCCCCTGGTATCGCATCTCCAGCGTCCTCGAGAGTTACATGCTTTATCAGGGACAAAAATTCGTCCGCCGCTTCGATGCCAATAGCTACCTGCGAATCATCGACGCTTGGCAGCAGTTCGACCTCTTCAAGGACGCCAAATCCTCGGGCGCGCATCCACTTTTCTCCCGCTGCCGCGACCAGCAATACCTCGTCTTCTCGATCGATAGTGATTGCTGCTTCTACCCCGACTACCAATCGGAAATTTGCGCCGAGCTGAAAAAAGCCGATGTGCCTCACCTCCGGCTCACCGTGCATTCCGAAAAAGGCCACGACAGCTTCCTGCTCGAGCCCAAGCTCTACACCCCGCACCTCGCCTACGCCCTCGGGCACCAACCTCGCTGACACGCGAATTTTAGCTTGGGCAGGACGGCTGGAACCACGCATTCTCCCGCGATGATTTTTGGTAGAAAAAACGAGCTCTCGCGGAGGCTCACTCAATGATTCAGGGCTTGCCCGGGTTTCGGGATTTTTTTCCAGAGGACTGCGCAAGGCGGAATCATGTGGTTGCCACCTGGCGGGAGGTTTCGCGCCGATACGGCTTTGTGGAATTCGATGGGCCAGCCCTCGAAAGCACCGATCTCTATCGAAAGAAAAACGAGGCCGGCGCGGAGATTCTCGAGCAGCTTTATTCCTTCACCGACCGCGGTGGTCGCGAGGTGGCGCTGCGCCCCGAAATGACCCCCACCCTCGCCCGCATGGTCGCAGCCCGCGAGAAGCACTACCGCAAACCGATGAAGTGGTTTTGCGTCTCGAATTTCTTCCGTCACGAGCGCCAACAGAAGGGCCGCCTGCGGGAGTTTTTGCAGTTCAACGCCGACATCCTCGGTGAGTCTTCACCGCAGGCCGACGCCGAGATTCTCGCGCTGGGGATCGACTTGATGAGAGCCTTCGGCTTCACCGCCGAGCATTTCGTCGTGCGCCTCAGCGACCGCAAGGCTTGGATGGATTTCCTGCAATCTCGGGGATGCGACGAAGCCGCCTGCCGCACCGCCCTCGCCTGCGCGGACAAGCTCGAGCGGGAACCCGAGGAAAAACTCAACGCCAAGCTCGCACCGACCGGCCTGATTGTTGCCGATCTCAAAGCCTTCATCGCCGCCGGAAGCCCCGAGGCGTTTGCACCCGTTCTCGAGGCCCTCGCCGCGCGTGGGCTTTCCGGATTTGTCCAACCCGACCTCTCGATCGTGCGCGGCCTCGCCTACTACACCGGAGTGGTCTTCGAGATTTTCGACCGCTCGAAAAACCTCCGCGCCCTCGCCGGCGGGGGACGCTACGACGGTTTGGTAAAAGGCCTCAGCGACGGAGCCGCCGACCTGCCTGCCATCGGCTTCGGCATGGGCGATGTCGTCCTCGGCCACCTCATCGACGAAACCCCCGCCGCTGCCGAAAAACTCCAAGCCGCCCTCGCGCTAACAAGCGATGTGTTTGTCGTCATCGCCGACGAATCCCGCCGCGCGGAAGCCCTGCAGATCGTCCAAACATGCCGCGAGCTTGGCCTCTCCACCGACTTCCCGCTCAAGTCAGCGAAAGTCGGCAAGCAATTCCAAGAAGCCGAAAACCTCGGCGCCATCCATGCGGTCGTGATCGGCCAGGAATGGCCGCAAATCAAACTCAAGCACCTCGCCACCCGCGCCGAGCAAACCCTCGACCACGCCGCGCTCGCCCCGACTCTTAAAACTTACAAACTTCATTCTTAAAACTTACCGCCATGACCTACCGCACCCACCACTGCAACGCCCTCCGCTCCGAACATTCCGGCACCGAAGTCACCCTCTGCGGCTGGGTCGCCTCCCGCCGCGACCATGGTGGACTCATTTTCATCGACCTCCGCGACCGCGAAGGCATCACGCAGGTTGTTTTCCGTCCCGAGGAAAACCCCGACGCCGCCAAAAAATCCCACGAACTCCGGAGCGAGGATGTCATCCGCGTCACCGGCAAAGTCGCCCCCCGCCTTGCTGGAACCGAAAACTCGAAGTTGGCCACCGGCGCGATCGAACTCGTCGCCAGCGCGCTCGACATCCTCAATGCCGCCGAGGTCCTCCCTTTTCAGCTCGACGACAAGGTTTCCAACGAAGACCTCCGGCTCACCTACCGCTACCTCGACCTGCGCCGTGAAAACATGGCCCGCAACCTCCGCCTGCGCCACCGCGTCGTGAAGACCATGCGCGATGTGATGGACTCCGAGGGCTTCCTTGAAATCGAGACTCCGATCCTTTCCAAAAGCACCCCCGAAGGTGCGCGCGACTTTCTCGTTCCCTCGCGCCTCACGCCCGGGGCGTTCTACGCCCTCCCGCAGGCCCCGCAGCAATACAAGCAACTCCTCATGGTCGCCGGCGTGGAGAAGTATTTCCAAATTGCCCGCTGCTTCCGCGACGAGGATCTGCGCGCCGACCGCCAGCCCGAATTCACCCAGCTCGATGTCGAGGCGTCGTTCACCACGCAGGACGAAATCCTCGCGCTGATGGAAAAAGTCATCGCCACTGTCTTCCGCGAGTCGAAAGGCATCGAAATCCCGACACCCTTCCCGCGACTGACCTACAAGGACGCGATGAACCGCTTCGGCAGTGACAAACCCGACACCCGCTTCGGCATGGAGATCACCGACCTCGGAGATGTCTTCCGCGACACGCAGTTCAAAGTCTTCCGTGGCGCACTCGACGGCGGCGGTGTGGTAAAAGCCATCAACGCCTCAGGCCTCGCCTGCATCACCACCGGCCAGATCGAAAACCTCACCGAACTCGCCAAGCAAGCCGGCGCGAAAGGCCTCGCCTTCATCAAGGTCGAGAACGGCGAGTGGAAATCCCCGATCGTCAAATTCTTCACCGACGCCGAAAAAGCCGCCCTCACCGAGCGCCTCGCCATCAAGGAAGGCGACCTCATTTTGTTCGGTGCCGACAAATGGGAAACCGCTTGCGAAACCCTCGGCCGCGTCCGCCTTCGTGTCGCCGAAATGCTCGACACACTCAAAAGCTCCACCGCCCTGAATTTCCTCTGGGTTGTCGATTTTCCTCTGCTCGCCTGGAACGAGGAGGAACAGAAGTGGAACGCCGTCCACCATCCCTTCACCCGCCCGTGCGCCGAGGATCTTCCGCTGCTCGAGGCCGGCGAATACGGAAAGATCCGCGCCGTGGCTTACGATGTCGTTCTCAACGGCGTCGAGATCGGTGGCGGCAGCCTTCGGATTCACGAATCCGATTTGCAGTCGAAGATGTTCAGCGTCCTCGGCGTTGATGCAGAAAAACAACAACTCCTCTTCGGCCACATCCTGAAAGCCTTCCAATTCGGCGCCCCGCCCCACGGCGGCATCGCGCTCGGCCTCGACCGCCTCGTCATGCTCATCGCCGGCGAGGAAAGTATCCGCGATGTCATCGCCTTCCCGAAAAACAACCGAGGCGTCGAGATGATGACCCAGTCGCCCGCTGAAGCCGACTTCAAGCAACTCCGCGAACTTTACATCCAAAGCACTGTTAAGAAGGCGACCTGAGTTTGGCTTTTGTTCCGCCTTCCAATCTTTTGCAGGAGGCGGGCTTTTTGGAGCAAGCGGCTGGATTCATAGTGAAAGACTTTCGTAATCCAATCCGGCGCTTTCTCGGTGGTTGACTGTTTCGCGAAGCCAGCCACTCTTTCGCCCGCGAATGCTTGATTTGAAATCACAGAGGGTGGATTCGACGGCTCGGGGATGTGATCTTCCGGGCTTACGGGCGGCGTTACTTAGCGCACTGGTTTGCGGTTTTTTCGCGCTGATTCTTCCGCTCCGTGCGGAGGGCGAGCCGGTGCATACCGTGCGTGTTGGTTTTTTCCCGAACATCACCCATGCCCAGGCTCTCGTGGCTTCAAATATGAGCCGCGAAGGGAATGGTTGGTTCGAGAGCCGGCTGGGGACGCCTGCGAAAATCGAGTGGAATATCTACAATGCCGGCCCTTCCGCGATGGAGGCGTTTTTCACCAAAGCCATCGACCTCAGCTATGTCGGCCCGAGCCCGGTGGTCAACGCCCATGTCCGCGCGAACGGCAAGGAAGTCCATGTGCTCTCTGGCGCGATGCGAGGCGGCGAGGCTTTGGTCGTCCGCGGCGAGGGGATTTTGACCACCGAGGACCTTCGGGGGAAAACCATTGCCACGCCCCAACTGGGAAATACCCAGGATGTGGAGTGCCGCTTCTGGCTGCTCGAGCATGGGATGAAAGTGACCCTAGTGGGCGGAGCCGCCCGAGTCATCCCGACTGCAAACCCCGACATGCTCCAACTCTTCACTCAGGGAAAACTCGATGGTGCTTGGACGGTCGAGCCGTGGGTTACCCGCCTTGTGAATGAAGCTGGTGGCCGGATTTTTCATTGCGACCCAAACGCCGTCACCACCGTGCTTGCGGCCCGCTCGGGATTTCTGGCGGAAAATCCAGAAGTCGCAAGGAGGTTCGCGACCGCCAATGAGGAACTCACCGCTTGGATGATCGCCAATCCCGAGGAGGCCCGACGACGCATTCGCAACGAACTCAGCGCCATCACCCGGAGGGAGATTCCTCAATCCCTGGTCGATGAGGCATGGAAGCGGCTCCATCCCGACACCTCGATTTCCGTGGAGCCGTTCGAGAAATTTCTGGAAAAGGCGAAAAAGGTTGGTTTCCTGCGGGCCGAAGTGAATTTGAAAAACTTGATTTGGAAGCCATGAGCCTCGAAGCCGAACTCGCCAACGCCCAACCCGAGCGCATTGAGATTCAAGGCGTCACCAAATCCTACACCACTCAGCGCGGCACCGTCGTGGCCCTCGATAATGTCAGCCTCAAAGTCGGCGAGGGGGAATTCCTCTGTTTGGTCGGCCCCAGCGGTTGTGGAAAATCCACGCTCCTGAATATCATCGCCGGCCTCGACGAGCCCACTTCCGGACGCGCCCTTGCTGCCGGAGAATCGATTCGTGGTCCAGGGCGCGACCGCATGGTGATGTTCCAAGAGCACGCTCTTTTCCCATGGCTGGATGTGATCGGGAATGTTCTCTTCGGCCTCCGCCTCAAGCCGGGCCTGAACCGCAAGGAGCGCAATGAAGTTGCGCGATACTACCTTCATCTCGTGGGGTTGAACAAATTTGAGCGCGCCAATATCCACGAACTCTCGGGGGGAATGAAACAGCGCGTGGCTCTCGCCCGCGCCCTGGCTCCCAATCCTCGCGTGTTGCTGATGGATGAACCCTTCGCCGCACTCGACGCGCTCACCCGCGAACAACTCTACGGTGACATTCAGCGCATCTGGGAGGCGCGCCGGAAAACTATCATCTTCGTCACTCACAATGTCCGAGAGGCGGCCTGCCTCGGAGACAGAGTTCTTCTTTTCTCGCCGAACCCCGGCCGCATTCGCGCGGAGTTTATTATCAAGCTTCCGCGCCCAAGAGATATCAACAGCATCGAACTCGCCCACTACTCCACGGAAATCACTGCGACCTTGAAAGGCTTCAACTCTGCATCGGGCAAGGAGGCTTCCGAATGATCCGCACCATTTCTTCCACCGCATTCTTCCTCGTTCTTCTTCTCTCCTGGGAAGTCGCATCGCGCTCCGGCCTCTACTCGCCGGTGCTGCTTCCCTCGCCGCTGAATGTTTTTGAATACCTGTGGCAGTCCGGCATGGATGGCACCCTGTGGACGGCCACGCTTGTGACCATGAAACGCCTCTTGCTCGGCTATGGAATTGGCCTGCTCTTTGGCGTCCCCCTCGGCCTGCTCACCGCGCGATCCCGGATCATGCAGGACACCCTCGGGCTCCTCGCGCTGGGAGTCCAAACCCTCCCCAGCGTGTGCTGGGTGCCGCTCGCCCTGCTGTGGTTCGGACAATCTGAAGCCGCCATGCTTTTTGTGGTGGTGATGGGAACTCTCTGGTCGGTGATCATTGCCACCAGCGACGGCGTCCGGGCCATGCCACCGATTTACCTCCGCGCGGCCCGCACCATGGGCTCGAGCGGACTCCACACTTGGGTCAAAGTCATCCTCCCCGCCTCGCTTCCATACCTCGTCGGAGGCATGAAACAGGGCTGGGCTTTCGCATGGCGATCGCTCATGGCCGCAGAAATTTTCGTGACCATCCTCACCGGCTTTGGCCTTGGCCAACTCCTCCAATACGGCCGCGAACTCCTCGCGATGGATCAAGTGGTCGCCGTCATGGCGATTATCATCGTGATAGGACTCCTCGCCGACCGAATCCTCTTTTCCCCTTGGGAGCGGTTTTTCCACCGCCGCTGGGGAACAGGATCCGTGAATTGAATTCAGACTACCCCCACGGTGCGGCGATGAGCTGATTCCCTTTCGCCGAATATTGGTTCGTTCTCGTGATTTCCTGAATTAGGAACCCACCATCGGCGGGCAGGAGCAGAAGACATGGCGGTCGCCGTGGACATTGTCGATGCGGGCGACGCTGGGCCAGAATTTGTGCTGACGGAGCCACGGGGCAGGCCAGGCGGCTTGCGAGCGCGGGTAGGGTCGCGTCCAGTCGTCGGCGGTCACGGCCGCTGCGGTGTGCGGGGCGTTTTTGAGCGGGTTGTTGGTCTTGTCGAGCGCACCGGATTCGACCGCGAGAAGTTCGCTGTGGATCGTGATCATGGCGTCGCAGAAGCGGTCGATTTCGGCGAGGGATTCACTCTCGGTTGGTTCGACCATGAGCGTTCCGGCGACCGGCCAGCTCATCGTTGGGGCGTGGAATCCAAAATCCATCAAACGCTTCGCAACATCCTCGACCTCGATGCCGGCGCGTTGTTTCCACTCGCGCAAATCGAGGATGCATTCGTGGGCGACGCGGTTCGATTTTCCCCGATAGAGGATGGGGAAACATTTTTCGAGACGGGTGGCGATGTAGTTCGCGCTGAGGATCGAGACGGCTGTGGCGTCGCGCAGGGCGCTGGGGCCCATCATCGCAATATACATCCAGGAAATGACGAGGATGCTCGCGCTGCCGAGGTTCGATTGGGACACGGGGCCGACGGCACTGTTGTTGGCGAGCGGATCTCCGGGAAGGAAGGGCGCGAGGTGCTTGGCCACGCCGATGGGGCCGACACCAGGGCCACCTCCGCCGTGCGGAATGCAGAAAGTTTTGTGGAGATTGAGATGGCAGACATCGGCTCCGAAATCGCCGGGACGGCAGAGGCCGACCTGGGCGTTCATGTTGGCGCCATCCATGTAAACCTGACCGCCAGCGGCGTGGACGATCTCGCAGATTTCGCGGATGCCTTCCTCGAAGACGCCGTGCGTGGACGGATAGGTGACCATCACCGCGGCGAGCGTATCGCGATGGGCGTCGGCTTTGGCGCGAAGGTCGGCGAGGTCGACGTTCCCGGATTGGTCGCAGGCGACGGGGACGACTTTCATTCCCGCCATGACGGCGCTGGCGGGGTTCGTGCCGTGCGCGGAAACGGGGATGAGGCAATCGGTCCGCTGGGTATCGCCGCGAGAGCGATGCCAGGCACGGATGGCGAGAAGGCCCGCGTATTCACCCTGCGAGCCGGCGTTGGGTTGAAGGGAAACGGCGGCGAAACCTGTGATTTCGGCGAGCCATTCCTCCAGCTGGCGCGCCATTTTTTGATAGCCGAGAGATTGGTCGGCGGGCGCGGCGGGGTGGAGCGAAGAGACGGTGTCCCAAGTGACCGGGAGCATCTCGGATGTGGCGTTGAGCTTCATCGTGCACGAACCGAGCGGGATCATGGAGGTCGTGAGCGAGAGGTCCTTCGCCTGCAAACGGCGGATGTATCGGAGCATCTCGGTCTCGGTATGGTGCGTGTTGAAGACCGGGTGGGTGAGGAAGGGCGAGGTGCGGCGTGGAGTTTTTTTGGGAGATTCCGCGAGCGTCGCGCCGAAGAGCTCGAGCAAAGGGCCGAGATCTTCGGTGGTTTCGTCGAGCGAGATGGTGATCGTTGTCGGGTTGAGGAGACGGAGGTTGATGCCGGCCTGAGCGGCGCGGGCGACCAAGGCTGGGGCGGACTCGTTTTTTGGAGTCACGCTGATCGTATCGAAAAACGCGGCGTGGTGGACGCTGTGGCCGGCGTTTTTGAGGGACTCGGCGAGATTGGCGGCGTGTCGGTGGATGCGCTCGGCGATGGAGCGGAGTCCCTCGGCGCCATGATAAACGGCATACATCGAGGCCATGACGGCAAGGAGAACTTGGGCGGTGCAGATGTTGCTGGTCGCCTTGTCGCGGCGGATGTGTTGCTCGCGAGTCTGGAGCGTAAGGCGCAGGGCGGGATTGCCAGCGGCGTCTTTCGAAACTCCAACAAGGCGGCCGGGGAGGCGGCGCTTGTGTTCATCGCGGATCGCGAGGAAGGCGGCGTGGGGCCCACCATAGCCGGGAGGGACGCCAAAGCGCTGGCTCGAACCGATCACGACATCGGCACCGCATTCGCCGGGAGGCTTCAGGAGGGTGAGCGCCAGGAGGTCGGCGGAAACAATGGCGAGGGCGCCGACCGCGTGGGCACCGGCGACGAGTTTTTCCAAGTCGCCAATCGAGCCGTCGGTGGCTGGATATTGAAAGAGGGCCGCAAAGACAGGTTCGGCGGGGAGGTTTTCGGCAGGGCCGGTGAGAACCTTGATCCCAAGCGGCTCGGCGCGGGTTTGAAGAACAGCGAGGGTTTGTGGATGGACATGGTCGGCGACGAAAATCGCATCGCCGCCCTTGATGTCGTGACAAAGCGTCATCGCCTCGGCGGCAGCGGTGGACTCGTCGAGCAGGGAGGCGTTGGAAATCTGCATCCCGGTGAGGTCGCAAACCATCGTCTGGAAATTCAAAAGCGCCTCGAGACGGCCTTGCGCGATCTCGGCCTGATAGGGCGTGTAGGCGGTATACCAGCCGGGATTTTCGAGAATGTTGCGGCGAATGACGGCGGGCGTGTGCGTGCCGTGGATGCCCATGCCAAGGTGGTTCGCGGCGATTTTGTTCTCCGACATGATCGCACGGAGGTCGGCAAGGGCCTTTTCCTCGGAGCGCGCGGCGGGGAGCTTCAGGTCGTTTTTAAGCCGGATCGAAGCGGGAACGGTTTCGTCGATCAAGGCGTCGATGGACGGCACGCCAACAGCGGCGCACATGGTTTCGATTTCCTTGGAGTCGGGGCCGATATGGCGGTGGGCAAATGCGGTCATGTCGTAGGTAAAATTACGCGCGACGGATCACTCATGGCGAAGAAAAATGCAAAAAATCAGGGCAGTTTGATCCCGAATCCAGCAGGATTGACCACAGAGGACACAGAGAGCACAGAGGGAGAGATTTTTGCAATCCCAGTGCATCCCCCGAATCCGAACTTACGATTGCTGGACTTTATCCTCCGATTTGGGCGCGGTAGGCGGCGGCGTCTTGGAGGGACTCGAGGTCGGCGGGGTTGGCGAGGCGGATTTTGAAAATCCAGCCGGCACCGAAGGGATCGGTGTTAAGGAGCGAGGGGTCGGCTTCGATCGCTTCGTTGCGTTCCACGACCTCGCCGCTGATGGGCGAGTAGATGTCGCTCGCGGCTTTGACGGATTCGACGACGGCGGCGATATCGCCGGCTTTCACTGTTTTTCCGATGGCCGGAGGTTCGGCGAAGACGATGTCGGTGAGTTCAGCCTGGGCATGGTCGGTGATGCCGATCGTGCCGGTTTCGCCCTCGACGAGGATCCATTCGTGACTGGTGGCGTAGCGGAGGTTTTCAGGAACATTCATGGTTTTTTGAGGAAAGGTTTTTTGACGATTTCGGCGCGGAAGCGGCGGTCGCGGACTTCGATTTGGACTTCCTGGCCGAGATCGCAGTAGGCGGGCGGCAGGTAGGCGAGGGCGATGCCGTAGCCGAGGCTCGGCGAGAGAGCGCCGCTGGTGGTCTCGGTGACAGGCTCGCCGTTCACGAACACGCGGTAGTGCGAGCGGATCGGCGGGGATTTGTCGGTGACGCGCAGGGCGCAGAGTTTGTGGGGAAGGACGGAATGTTGCTTCTGCGCAAGGAGTGCGTCGCGACCGAGGAAGGCGGGTTTTTTGAGATCGCAGAAAAATCCGAGTCCGGCCTCGAGCGGGGTGCGGTCGGGTGAGAGGTCTGAGCCGTTGAGCGGGTAGCACATTTCGAGGCGGAGCGTGTCGCGGGCTCCCAAGCCACAGGGCGTGGCACCGGCTGCCAGAGCGGCTTGCCAGGCGGCGGCGGCTTCGGAGGCTGGCATGATCCACTCGAACCCATTTTCGCCGGTGTAGCCGGTGGTGGCGGTGAAGCTTGGCGCGCGGCGAGGAGGGCTCTGCTTGTCAGAGCCGGGCTGGTGTGTTTGCGGGAGCCGCTGCGGACCTGACAAGCAGGTCCCTCCTGGGCGTTCTGTGATTTCGAGGACCCGGTTGCGCTCGGCGGGCATGGGGCGTTGGAAGAGTTTTTCGAAAACCTCGGCGGCTTTCGGGCCTTGGATCGCGAGGGCGGCGAATTCGGGACTGCGGTCGGTGAATGTCACGCCTGGCGCGGCGTGTTTTTTCAACCAGGCGGCGTCCTCGTCGATCTTCGCGGCGTTGACGATGAGAAGGTATTTTTCCTCCGCGAGGCGGTAGGCGATGAGGTCATCGATCACGCCGCCGCTTTCGTTGAGGAGCAGCGTGTATTGGGCCTGGCCGACGGGGACAGATGCGAGGTTGTTCGTGAGGAGCGAGTCGAGCCAAGCCGTGGCGCCGTGGCCTTCGACGAAAAACTCGCCCATGTGCGAGATGTCGAACACGCCGCAGGATTCGCGCACGGCTTTGTGCTCTTGGAGGATTCCGGTGTATTGAACCGGCATTTCCCATCCGGCGAATTCGACAATGCGGCCGCCGGCAGCGAGGTGTTGGTCGTGAAGTGGTGTGCGCATTAGGCGGTGGGCGGCTTGGCGTGTTGGTCGTCGAAGTTCAAGTAGGTGTAAAGCGTGAGACTTTTCTCGTAGTCGTCAAGCAGCCGCATGGCCTCGTTTGGCTTCAGGCGGTCGGATTTGATCGCGGCGTCGGTCTGGGCCTTCATGCGGCGCGCGAGTTCGTTCACATCCCACTGGGTGAGGCTGAGGACTTGGCCGATCGTGCTGCCGGGGAGGATTTCCTCGATGTAGTAGCCGCTGTCCTCGTCCTCATCGAGGTAGATGTGCATCTCGTTCACGCGGCCGAAGAGGTTGTGGAGATCGCCCATGATGTCCTGATAGGCGCCCGCGAGGAAGAAGCCGATATAGTAAGGCTCGCCGGACTTCCAGCGGTGGAGCGGGAGGGTTTCCTTCACATCCTGGATGTCGATAAACTTCGCGACCTTGCCGTCGGAGTCGCAGGTGATATCCACGAGCGTGGCGTTGCGGTCCGGCGCTTCGTTGAGGCGCTGGATCGGCATCACGGGGAAAAGCTGGCCGAGCGCCCAGTGGTCGAGGAGGGATTGGAAAACCGAGAAGTTGCAGAGGTATTGATCGCCGAGGGCGTTTTGGATTTCCTGAACCTCTTCGGGAAGGGGCTCGGATTTGTCAAAAAGCTCCACGGTGCGCGTAGCGATCTGCCAATAGACGGTCTCAATGCCTGCCTTGGTGCGGAGGTCGAGCAGGCCGAGGTCGAACATCGACTGGGCGCGCTCGCGGATTTCCTGGGCGTCGTGGAAATTCTCGAGGCGGCGATCCATGGAGAGACCAGCTTGGATTTCCAGGATGTCGACGAGGAGGTTCGGTTGGCCGTCAGGGGCGGGCGTGGGAGGAATCTCGATGTGGCTGGCTTTTTCGATCGCGCCGAAGGCCTCGACGATCAACACGGAGTGCTGGGCGACAATGGCGCGGCCGCTTTCGCTGACCAGGACGGGATGAGGGACGGACTCGGAGTCGCAGACCTCTTTCACGGTGTAGACGATGTCGCGCACATATTCGTCCATCGAATAATTCATCGAGCTATCGAATGTGGTGCGCGAGCCGTCGTAGTCCACGCCGAGGCCGCCGCCGACATCGAGGTAGCCGAGTTCGTGGCCCATCTTCGAAAGTTTCGCGTAGAAGCGGGCGGCTTCGCGGACGGCGCGCTTGATCGTGCCGATGTCGGGAACCTGCGAGCCGACATGGAAGTGGACGAGCTTGAGGCAATGAGCGAGCCCGGCGGCGTGGAGCATGTCGCTGGCCTCGACGAGGTCGGCGGTCGAGAGACCAAACTTGGCATTCTCACCGCCGCTGGTGGCCCATTTGCCTGCGCCTTTAGAGAGCAGTCGAACGCGCAGGCCGATCATCGGCTCGGTTTTCATGTCCTGCGACACGCGGAGGATGTGGGCCAACTCCTCGAGCTTTTCGACAACGAGGATGACTTTTTTTCCGAGCTTACGGCCGAGCAGCGCGCTGCGGATGAAGCTCGTGTCTTTGTAGCCGTTGCAGATCACGAGGCTTTCGGGATCGGTGTGGACCGAGAGCGCAGCGAGGAGTTCGGGCTTGCTGCCTGCCTCGATGCCGAAGTGCCAGGGCTGGCCGGCGTCGAGAATTTCCTCCACGACTTCGCGGAGTTGGTTGACCTTGATCGGGAACACGCCGCGATAGGGCGCGGTGTAATTCGCCTCCGATATTGCGCCGGCGAATGCCTTGTTGATCGTCTCCACGCGGTCGCGCAGGAGGTCGTGGAAGCGCACCACCAGCGGAAAGGCAAGGTTGTGCGCGCGGGCTTGGGCGACGACTTCCATGAGATCGATCGTCTCGCCGTTGCGCTTGGGATGGACGACGACATGGCCGGATTCATTGATGGCGAAATACCCCCCACCCCAGCGTTCTATGCTGTAGAGATCGGCGGCGTCCTGAATGGAGAATGAAGGCGGGTTCATGAAAGTGGCGGGCACACTAGGACTCTTCGGGAAAATTTCCATGCGAAAGCGCGGGCATTTTTGGGGGCTAATTGAGGAACGATTTGGCGAAGGCGATCCAGACCTTGTAGCGGGGGACTTTCACACGCAGGCCGAGGGGGTGCTCGGCGACGAGGGCGAGAGTTTGGCGGGCGAGGTCGAGCGGGAGTTTGCAGGCGGCACGGAGGGCGCGGGCCTTCACGGCGGAGGCGTATTCCTGACCAGCTTCGAGGAGTTCGGAAGCTCGTTGCATTTCGGGATAAAAGCGTTCGTCGGGAATGTAAACACGGCCCGAGTCGGCATCGTGTCGGCGGTCGCGGAGGATGTTCACCATTTGCAGGCCTTGGCCGAATGTCTTGGCTAGCGCGAGCATTTCGTCGAGCGGTTTGGCGGCGTAGTCGGGAATGTGACGGAAGCTCAGGCGCGTCCAGAATTCCCCCACGCTGCCGGCGACGAGTTGGGTGTAATCAATGAGTTCGTCGGGAGAGAGAGGTTTTGGCGACTCGCCATCGGCAGATGGCTCGAAGCGCTCGAGATCGAAAATTTGACCGCGGAGGATGACTCGCCAGGCGCTCTTGATTTCGGCGGCGTCGGGGATGGCGTCGAGGGCTTTGAGGAGATCGGGCAAGCGCACCACCAAATCACGCTCGTCGCTTGTCAGGCCGAGGTCGGGGCTTTTTTCAGGAAAGGAATCCGGCAAGGCCCGGAGGAGAGCAAGGCGCTGGAAGGCGGGAGCGGTGGCGGCATCCGCGATCGAGTCCGAAGCACGGGCTAGCATGTAAGCCAAGGACAAGGCGGGGCGGATCGAGATGGGCAGGATGCGAAGCGAGAGCGCGAAGGTGCGGGCGAGTTTTTTGAGCAGGCGCTCGTAGCCGGCCGTATCTAGAACGGTGAGGGCCAGGGCGGGCGGGGTTTGAGAGGTCACGATCAACGACAATAGGTCTCAGCCAGCGCGTTGGAAATCCCACCGAGCCGATTGCGGGTTTCCTCGAGATACTGATGGAGTCCTGTTTTGAAAATCGAACTGATATTGGCGAAGTCGAGGTTCGACCGGAGCAAGCCGGAGAGGCGCTCGGCCTCGTTCTCAAAATGCCCTCGGTCTGTGCCAGAAATACGGTGCAGGGCGGAGTCGAGGGCGTCTACGCAGAAGCGGATCGAGCGTGGAAAGGAGTCGTGAAGGATCAAAAACTCCGCAACCCCCCAACTGTTGACTTGGCCGTGCGAGAGTTTGAAATAGGCCTCCATGGCTGAGCAGGAGCGCAGCACGGCCAGCCATTGGGTGACATCGATATTCCCGCCGACTTTTTCATCTTGGGGCAGGAGGACATGGTATTTGAAATCCAGCACCCGCGAGGCGGAGTCTGCCCGCTCGAGAAATTTTCCCACTTGGAGGAATTGCCAGCCCTCGCCGTGCGTCATCGTGGCGTCGGTGATGCCTTGGAAGGAGTGGAGATTTTCTACGAGGGCGCGATAGAATCCGATCGGGCTCTCGCGATGCGAGGCGCGCGCGTCAGGGCTTTGGAGGTAGAGGTAAAGACGGTTGAGGCGCTCCCACATTTCGCTGGAAATCTGCTCGCGGACGGTGCGGGCGTTTTCGCGGGCGTGAGTGACAGAGGCCAGGATCGAGCCGGGGTTGGATTTTTCGAAAGTGATGAATTCCATCACGGCATCGCCGGTGGTTTTTTCGTGGAGTTGATGGAAAAGCTCCTGGTCCTCCAGCGTGGCGAGGATGGGAATCCACTGCTGATTCGAGTCGGAATAATTCAGCGCCTCGAAATCGAGCACGAGTTGCATATTCACATCAAGGATGCGGGAGCTGGACTCGGCGCGCTCGATGTAGCGGCTCAGCCAGAAGCAGGAATCGGCGACGCGGCTCAGCATGATTGCTCCTCCCCCTCGTCGAGAACCCAGGTGTCTTTTGTGCCGCCGCCTTGCGAGGAGTTCACAACCAGGGAGCCTTTTCGCATGGCGACACGGGTGAGTCCGCCCGGGATGATGGTGGTTTTTTCACCCATGAGAATGTAGGGGCGAAGGTCGATGTGGCGTCCCTCGAACCCGCCATCCACGCGGCAGGGCGAGCGGGAAAGGCTCACGACCGGTTGGGCAATGTAACCGCGCGGGTCCGCGATGATCGCGGCGCGGAATTTCTCGATCTCTGCCTTGGTCGCGTGCGGGCCGATCATCATGCCGTATCCGCCACTTTCATTCGCGGCTTTCACGACGAGTTGCTCGAGATTTTCGAGAATGTATTTCCGGTCGGATTCCACGGCGGAGAGGTAGGTCTCCACATTCGGGAGGATCGGTTCCTCGCCGAGATAAAAGCGAATCATCGCCGGGACATAGTAGTAGGTGACCTTGTCGTCGGCGACGCCGGTGCCAAGAGCGTTGGCGAGGTTCACATTCCCCTCGCGGTAGGCGTTGACGATGCCCGGCACGCCGAGCACGGAATCTTTTCGGAAAACGGTCGGATCCAGAAAATCATCATCGATCCGGCGGTAGATCACATCGACTTGCTTGAGGCCCTTTGTGGTCTTCATGAAAACCCGCGAATCCTCAACGACGAGGTCCTGGCTCGTGACAATCTCGATGCCCATCGCGCGGGCGAGGAACGAATGTTCGAAATACGCGGAGTTGTAGATCCCTGGCGTGAGCACGACGACCGTCGGATCGGGATTTCCTCCCGGCGCGACATAGCGGAGTGCGGCGAGGAGTTCCTGCGGGTAGCGGTCCACAGGCCGGACTCCGTAGCGGCTGAAAAGCTTTGGGAAAACCCGCTTCATCGCCTGGCGGTTTTCCAGGACATACGAAACGCCAGACGGGCAACGGCCATTGTCCTCGAGCACGAGATATTGTCCGTCCGCTCCGCGAATGAGATCGGTGCCGCAGACATGGATATAAATTCCGTGTGGCACATCCAACCCGACGAGTTCAGGCCGGTAGTGCTTCGCGGTGCGGATGATTTCGAGTGGGATCACTCCTTCCTTCACGATTCGTTGGTCGTGGTAGATATCGTGGAGAAAAAGATTCAGCGCTCGCAGGCGCTGCTCCAAGCCGCGCTCCAAGTGTCGCCACTCGTCCGCCGGGATGATGCGCGGCACGAGATCAAAAGGCATGATCCGCTCGGTGCCCTCATCGCCGCGATACACGGTGAATGTGATTCCTTGGTTGAGATACGCGCTTTCCGCCATGGAGCGCTTGCGCTCGAAAGTGGCGGTGTCCATATCCGAGAAACGCCCGAGAAGCCGCTCGTAGTGTGAACGCACCTTGCCATCCACCTCGAACATCTCATCGAAAAATCCCTCCGTTTCGTATTGATCGAAAAGGCCCTGCATTGGGCAGATGTTTTGCCTAACCCTGGGGCTGTGAAAAGCCAAAAATCCCCTGCCCTGTTTAGCGGGCAGCAACCTGCAAGGGATCGATCGCGCAGGACACCTGGTGGCTCCCGAACTTCGTGTAAATAAAACGCGCCGGAGTGGAGTTGGCACGCGTCACGCCCCGCACTTTGGCGAGGCCTTCAGCGCGCAGGAAATTCAGCGTAGCCGCGAGCAGAGCACTTCCGAGACCTCGGTTGCGGTATTCGTGGAGGATCATCGGCCCGCTCGAGAGGTGGTTCAACGAATCGGGATCCGCATCCATCACCGAAACGCCAATGATGCGCGATCCGTGCTGGGCGACCACACACGAGGGCGTCTCCCGGCTTTTATCGAACGCCTCCTCGACGAAGCGCTCCATGCTTTCATCCAGCCGGCGGCTGATATCGCCCCAGGACGAATCCATGGAAAACGCGGTGCGAAGAACCTTGCCGACGACCTCTTCGTCCTCGCGGTTCGCAGGTCGGATCGCCAGAGAAGCTGGCGCGGGCACCGAGTAATCTGCAGACACCGTGTCCCATTCAAAGCAAAGCCAAGGTTGCATTCAGTAATTCAGGTTAAATCCCTTCCGACGACACAGGTCAGGAAACCCCCTGATCGTTGCGGCTGACCCACCAAACGCAACCGAGAAAAACGGCGCAGACCATTCCAAAAGCAGAAAATGAAAACATGAAGTGCGTTGTGGTTTTTCAGAAGCCGATCCTGCGGTCAATGAAATTCCCAGACACCACTGGGATAATCACCGAATTGCTCGACAAGCGTCCATCGCTTTTCTACTAGTCGCCGCCGAACAACATTCCACACCATGATTGATAACATCGTCTCAGCGCTCGGCGACAAAGCCGACTACCTTCTCAAACACACTTCGAAAACCGTCTCGAAGGACCAACTCCACCTGCCCGGGCCAGACTTCGTCGATCGCATTTTCGCCCACACCGACCGGAACCAACGCGTTCTGAACAATCTCCAGTGGATCTACAACTCCGGCCGCCTCGCAGGCACCGGCTATGTTTCGATCCTGCCCGTCGACCAAGGCATCGAGCACTCTGCCGGCGCCAGCTTCGCAAAAAACCCCGCGTATTTTGATCCCGAGAACATCGTGAAGCTCGCCATCGAGGGCGGTTGCAACGCCGTCTGCTCGACCTTCGGCGTCCTCGGCTCCGTCTCGCGCAAATACGCTCACAAGATTCCGTTCCTTGTTAAAATCAACCACAACGAACTCCTCACCTACCCGAACGCCTTCAAAGAAATCCTCTTTGGAAAAATCAAGACCGCTCACGACATGGGTGCAGCCGCCATCGGCGCCACGATCTACTTCGGATCCGACGACGCCCACCGCGAGATCGTCGAGGTTGCCGAGGCCTTCGCCTACGCCCACGAACTCGGCATGGCGACCGTTCTCTGGTGCTACCTCCGCAACCCCGCCTTTAGCATCAAAGGCGACAAGGACTACCATCTCGCCGCCGACCTCACCGGCCAGGCCAACCACCTCGGTTGCACCATTCAGGCCGACATCATCAAGCAGAAGCTCCCTGAGAACAACGGCGGCTTCAAAGCCCTCAACACCGGCGGCTCCAGCTACGGCAAACTCGACGAGCGCATCTACACCGAGCTCACCACCGACCACCCGATCGACCTCTGCCGCTACCAAGTCGTGAATTGCTACATGGGCCGCGCCGGCCTCATCAACAGCGGCGGCGCGAGCGGCAAGAACGACTTCAACGAAGCCGTCTTCACCGCCGTCGTCAACAAGCGCGCGGGCGGCACCGGACTCATCTCCGGCCGCAAAGCCTTCCAGCGCCCAATGGACGAAGGAGCCAAGCTCCTTCACGCCATTCAGGATGTCTACCTCGCCAAAGAGGTCACCATCGCCTGATCACCCGGCGCGAAAGTTCCAAACAAAACAACAGCCGCAACTCACCTTGCGGCTGTTTTTTTTGAAACATGGACACCGAAATTCTGATCGTGGGAGCCGGCCTTTGCGGGCTCCACGCCGCCACCCGGTTGCAGGCCGCAGGCCGCTCCGTGCTAGTGCTGGAGAAAAGCCGCGGCCTGGGCGGACGCGCCGCGACGAGACGCTGGAACAACCTGCCGGTCGATCACGGCGCCCAATTTTTCACCGCCAAAAACCCAGAGTTCGTTGCGCAGGTCGCACGCTGGATGGAAGCCGGCGTCTGTCACGAATGGACGCGTGGTTTGCACCGTTTCTCGAGCGGCCAACTCCACGCGCCCGAGGATTTCGCCCACCCGCGCTTCGCCTGCCGGGCTGGAATGGCCGCGCTCGGCCGCTCACTGGGCGATCCGCTCGGCGACATCGTGCGGCGCGAATCCAAAGTCTCGCGCCTCGCCGTAGTCGATGGTGAATGGCAAACCACCCTGGAGGATGGCCGCCTCGTGCGATCGCGGAGTCTTTTGCTCACGCCCCCGCCCGCACAAAGCCGTGCCCTCCTTGCCGAGACAGCGCCGATGGCGGCTCAAGAACTCGACCGTCACCACTCATGGCCTTGTCACGCGGTGGCAGCTTGTTTTTCGCGAAGGGAACTCCCATGGCAAGGCATCCAAGCCCCCGACGACGAGGTGCTGACCTGGATCAGCCACGATACCAGCAAGCGCCCGGAACTTCACGCGGGTCGCACGATTCTCATGCTCCATGCCGCGCCAAGTTTCAGCGTCGCAAACGCCGACGCGCCCGAGGGAGAAATTGCCGCTGCCTTGCTCCGCCGAGCTTCTGAAATGACCTCGCTCGATTTGTGTTCACCACTCGAAATCTTTTTGCAGAGGTGGCGGTATGCGCTGCCAGTTTCCGGCGAAACGCCATCCGGCCCGATCGCCCACACTTTCCCCGCGCCTCTCGTCATAGCCGGCGACTGGTCCAACGGTGGTCGCATCGAAGGCGCTTGGACGGCCGGTCGCGATGCGGCGGAGGAGTTGCTCGTCATGCTCCGCTAAGGGTCAACCGAAGCGGACTTTGCTTACTGGGCGCTCTTTCGTTTTTCCAACCAGGCTTTCGCGAATTCCCAAACAATCGGCAGGACGGAAACAACAATGATGCCGAGAATAACGAGCTTCATGTTTTTTTGAACCACCTCAAGGCCGCCGAAATAATATCCGCCGCCGAGAAAAATTCCGACCCAAAGGAACGCGCCGGAGACATTGTAGAGCGCAAATTTGGAATAGGTCATCGATCCCACGCCGGCGACGAATGGCGCGAAAGTCCGGACGATCGGAACGAAGCGCGCCAGGATGATCGCGCGGCCGCCGTATCTTTCATAGAATTCATGGGCCTTCATGAGGTGGGCCTTGTTCAAGAAGCGGTTGGACTCGTATTGAAATACTTTTGGCCCCATCCACTTTCCAATCGAGTAGTTGACGGCGTCCCCGATAATCGCGGCGACGAGGAGCAGCGGGGTCACGATCTCGACTTGAATGAGTTGTTTTCCTGCGAGGGCTCCGACGGCAAAGAGCAGCGAGTCACCGGGCAGGAACGGGGTCACGATGAGACCTGTTTCGCAAAAGATGATCGCGAAGAGCAGAGCATAAATCCAGAAGTCGTAATTCTTGATGAACCACTCCAAGTGGCGCTCGGCATGGAGAAAAAAATCGATGAAGTCGGCGAATGTCATGGTCCGTTCTTATCAAGGCGCGAAACGCCTCTGGCAACGATAAATCCTCCGCGACTCCAAAATGACGCCTTCCGCTCGACTGCTAGTGTTCGTATTTTCCTAAGGATTCTTTCGGAATCGTCGCATGGTCAAAACCACCCCCATTCCCCAAGATGCGGCGATGAGTTTGTTTCCTTTAGCCGATTACTGGTGGTTTTACTGCAGCTTCACGGTTTTTGTTTTGGTCGTGTTGGCACTCGATCTCGGGGTGTTCCACCGCAAGGCGCATGAGGTCAAATTTCGCGAGGCTCTGGCGTGGAGCATCGTGTGGGTTGCGATGGCGGTTCTGTTCGGCTGGCTATTCGGCAAATTTGCGGAGTTCCGTTTTTTCAACGACGCCCGACTGCTCGCCATTCCCGGCTTTGATCCGTCGGTGGAGGCCCACCGCGCGATGCTTCAATACTTCACCGGCTACATCGTCGAGAAGGCCCTCTCGGTGGACAACATCTTCGTGTTCGTTGTCATTTTCACCTACTTCAACATCCCGGACAAATACCAGCACCGCGTCCTTTTCTTCGGCATCATCGGAGCGCTCATTTTTCGCTGCATCTTCATCGCGGTCGGGGCGGCTCTTATCCAATATTACTGGGTTGTCGTTCTTTTCGGCGTCTTCCTCATTCTCACCGGCATCAAAGTTATACTCGCCCCGGAAAAGCCGCTCGATCCTGAGAAAAACCCCATTCTGAAATTCCTGAAGCGCGTTTTGCCGATCACACCGCAACTCGAGGGCCAGCGGTTTTTCCTGCGTCAAAACGGAAAACTGATGGCGACCCCGCTCTTTGTAGCGCTTATCTTCATCGAGATCTCCGATGTCGTTTTCGCCGTCGATTCCGTGCCGGCGATCTACGCGATCACCAAGGAGCCGATGATTGTTTTCACCTCAAACATCTTCGCCATCCTCGGCCTGCGCGCGATGTTCTTCCTCCTCGCCGGCGTCGTGCACAAGTTCCGCTTCCTGAAATACGGCCTCGGTCTCGTGCTCGTTTTCGTGGGTCTGAAAATGGTCTGGTTGAACCAACTTTTCGGCGGCCACTTCCCGATCGGTTGGTCGCTCACGATCATCTCCGTGCTCATCGGCAGCTCGATCGCCGCCTCGTTTTTGATACCTCCCAAGAAAGAATCCTAAAACTGGTCTCAGCCGAGTTCCAGACCCGGCAGGGTGGGCTGGAGATTTTTTGGACTGCGGCGAGCTGGGGATCGCTTGCGACTTCCGTGACGCACAAAAACCGCCTTGGCCTCGGTTCGCGTTTCCGTTTGTCGACGGACCGCCGAGATTTTATCCCGCGCCTCTTTCACCGCTGCCGTGTGTTCCACGATCGGGGCCGGATAGTTTTTCGCGATGAGGCATCCGTAGCGGCTCTGAATTTCGGCGGGCATTTGCTCCGGCCGTGACAGCCAGGAAACGGGAACCTCGCGGAGTTCCGGCACCCAGTGGCGAATGAAGACGCCGTCGGGGTCTTGCTCGAGGGCTTGTTTGGCCGGGGAATAAATCCGCAGTGTGTTGATCCCGCTCGTGCCGCTCTGCATTTGGAATTGGCTGAAATGAATGCCCACCTCGAAGTCGAGGAAGTGTCCCCCCAGCCAAACCGCCGGTTCGCGCCAGTGGAGCCAGAGGTGATACGCGGAAAAACTAGCCAGCATTGCCCGCATGCGGAAGTTGAGCCAGCCCGTCGCCTTCACGCAGCGAATGCACGCATCCACCATCGGGTAACCGGTGAGCCCCTCCTTCCAAGCGTCGAAACGCCGGCGTCCCTCAGGGCTTTCAGTGAATTCCTCCCTCAGCCCATCGTAAGCCCGCACGAAATTTCCAAACTCGATGCGCGGCTCGTCCTCCAGTTTTTGCATGAAGTGGCAGTGCCAGCGCAAACGGGAACCGAAACTCTGCAGCGACCCGAACCATCTCCGATCCACCGCCGCACCAACCTCCCGAGCGGCGCGCAGAGCCAAGCGACGCTCGCCGAGATTCGCCACCACCATGCGCATTGAGATGCAGCCAAAGGAAAGATACGGGCTGATGCGCGAGCAAGCAGTCCAGCCCTCGAGCGGGCTCGACATCGCGGCGCGGTAATTCACCCCGCGATCTGTGAGAAACGCGTGGAGCGTTCGGCGAGCCGCCTCCTCGCCGCCCTTTTGCGCGTCCGGCTTGTCAGAGGGCGGCAAACCCAATTCCTCGGGACCAAGAATCCCCCCGCTCCTTAATCCATCCACCCCGCGAATCGCCGGCACCGAACTCGCTGGCCCCCGCATGAATTCCTCCCAATTTTTCGACCATCCATTGCGGGACCGCAGGCGGCGCACCACGCCATCCTGCCGAAATTCATTCCATGAAATTCCCCGCTCGCGGCACCACGCACTCACCTCGCGATCCCGGCGGTAGGTCAGCCCGCTTCCGGTCTCCTCGTGCGACCAAAGTTCGGCAAAGGAAATTTCCCGCCACAGGGTTTGCAGCACTTCCGTGACCGCCCCCCGCCGCAAGACGAGATTCCCGCCTATCTCCCGCAACGAGTGGTCGAGCGAGCGAAGGGACTCGTTCAAAAAAACCAGATGCGCCGAGGTGAACTCCGCACTGCCGTGCAGTTCCGGCTCGTAGACATACAGGCAAACGACCGGGCCGCGCTTCGCCGCCTCGACCAAAGGATGGTGATCCTCCACGCGCAGGTCGCGCTTGAACCACACGAGTTGCGTTGGCTCCTTCATCGCACAGCGGGCCGCACACGGCGGCATTTGTCACTGCAATAGCGCACCTCCGCCCAGACGCGTTCCCATTTTTTTCGCCAAGAAAATGGCCGCCCGCAAACGACGCAGATCTTCGAGGGCAAATGTTCTTTTTTCACGCCACGCATGTCGCGCAAGGTTACGAGCGGTGGCTGGGGGCCGATGCGGGGAATCGTGAAAAAGGTGCCGCCGGCTTTACTTTCCGGCGGGGCGCTTGCGAATCGTGATCCGCTTGAGGCGGTCCTCTTCGGGCGGGCTCCAAGTCTGAATCTCGGCGTCGTCTTTGAAAAGATTGTGAACGATGCGGCGGTCGTAGGAGTTCAGCGGCGCGGTCTGCATCGGACGGCCCGTGGCGCGCACGACATTGGCGAGTTGTTTGACCTTCGAAACGAGGGCATCGTCGCGCATGGCGCGGTGGTGCTGCACATCGACGATGATGCGCGGGGCGGGGGGATTTTGGGCCAGGAGGAGGCGGTTCACGAGATGCTGCAGGTCTTCCATCACCTCCTCGCGGCGGCCAATCAGGCGCTGAGGCTCGTGGGTGAGGATTTGGAGGACAGGTGTGCCCTCGTGCTCCTCGTGCTCGATGGTGGCGACGAAGCCAAGATACCCGAGCATGGTGTCGAGGATTTCGGCGGGTTGCTGGTTCATGGCGAGTGGCGGTTTTTCTTGTTCTTCTTTGCCTCAACCGCTGCGCGCTTGGCAACAATGCTTTTCTTTTCGAGCGTCGGCAGGGGTTTGTTCCGTGTCATGTAGAGCTGAA
Source organism: Terrimicrobiaceae bacterium (assembly GCA_044375555.1). Taxonomy (GTDB): domain Bacteria; phylum Verrucomicrobiota; class Verrucomicrobiia; order Chthoniobacterales; family Terrimicrobiaceae; genus UBA967. Next base: position 14,948 of record JBILML010000005.1, on the reverse strand, counting down.
CAATCGAGAAGAGGTTTTGGGTTGTCCAATAAAGCGCGAGGCCGCTGGCGTAGTTATAGCAGAACACCAGGAAGATGATCGGCATGAAGTAAAAAATCCGCTGCTGCATGGCATCGCCGGTCTTCGGCGTGATGACCATTTGCCAGACCATCGTGCCGGCCATGACGATCGGGAGGATATTGATCGGAAGCCCGAGGATATAGCCGATGGTGTCGGGCTGGGAAAGATCGGCGACCCAGAAGAATGAGCTGTTGCGAAGCTCGATGGCGGTGCCGAGCATCGAGTAGAAACCGAAGAAAATCGGGATCTGAACGAGCAGCGGGAGGCAACCGCTGAAGGGATTTACTCCATACTCCTTGTAGAGCTTCATCACCTCTTGGTTCATCTTTTGCGGGTCGTCTTTGAACTTCTCCCGCATCTCGGTCATTTTCGGCGAGAGGAGCGCCATTTTGCGCATCTCGTTCGTCGCCTTGTTTTGGATCGGCCAGAGCGCGGTTTTGATCAGGATCGTGAGAACGATGATCGACCACGCGTAGTTCCCGATGAGGGCGTGGAGGCTGTTCATCGCCCAGAGGAGGAATTCGCTGACGAATCCGAAAATACCAAAACTCATGACTTGCTCCTGCGTGGCACCGAGTTGGCGGAGGCGATCGAGTTCCTTCGGGCCGGCGTAGATCTGGAATGAGCGCGTCTCGGTGGCTCCGGGCGCCAGCGACGGACCGGCTTGGATCAGCCCACCTTGAACGCCGAAAACCTCACTGCCATTGAGCTTCGGAGCCTCGAAGCGCTTGGCCCAAACGGATTTTGCCCCAACTCCTCCCTGCGGGGTCACGATCGTGCAAAAATACTGGCTCGCCACGGCCGCCCAGCGGATATCGGGCTCGCTCTCTTGGTAAAGCTCGCGCTCGCCGTGGAGTTGGATGCCGATCAGCGGAACGGAACTCGCGGAGAACCAATTCACATCGATGTTCGACATCGAATTCTCGTGGCCCCAATCGAAGCGCGTATACATCGGGAGGTCGTAGATGTGGATCGGCGCCGCGCCGCCGGCGGCGACAAAAAAGTCGGGAACCTGATAATGCGTCGTGCCGGTATTTCGGAACGAGATGTCGAGCATGACCGTGTAGGATTTGGTCTTTTCCCCTGGGGGCGGGAGCAGGAATCGCTTCGTGATTTCCAATCCCCCTTCGCGGGTGACGCTGAAAACCGCCGCGCCTTTCGCGGGATCGGTGCTCATCGAGAATCCCCCAAGCGCCTCACCGGGCTGGAACCCGATCGCGCCGATGGGCAGCGTGCGACTGCGGTTCAGCGAGACATTTTCCTTGTTCTCGCCCATGTGCATTCCCAGCACGACTTGTTCGATGCCGCCGGTGTCATTATTGAAAACAAACTCGGCGCCTTCGCCTTTGAGGCTCTCAGCCCGGGCCGTCATGGCGGATGGTGACGGCGTGGCGGCGACCGTTGGTTCAGGTGTTGGCGCCTGTGGAGTCGGTGCGGAAGGAGCCTGAGCGACTGGGGCCGGCGGCGGCGCCATGTATTCAGATACATACCACTGCCAGGCGAAGAGTCCGATGACGGAGATGATGATGGCGATCCAGGATGTGCGGTCCATTTAGTGCGAAAGGGTCTTGAGTTGCGTGGGAACCGGGTCGTGTCCACAACCGCCCCAGGGTTGGCATCTAGCGAGGCGGCGGAGTCCCAGGAGGCAACCGCGCCAGGCTCCATGGGCGCGGAGGGCTTCTATACAATAGTTCGAACACGAGGGCTCGAACCGGCAGCCACAGCCTGGGCCGCCGATCACCTGCAGGAATGGCGAGAGCGTGAACTGGTAACAGCGCACGAGAGCGATAAGCAGGTATTTCATTGAGAGTCGGGCAAAATAGAAAGTCGGCGGGCGAGAAGCAACCATTCCGCTCTCAATTCGTCGAAAGTGGCACTCGCGGCCGTGGACTTGGCGACGACCACGATGTCAAATCCCGGAGCGAGTCGAGGTCGGTCGGCGCGGATGATTTCACGAAGTCGGCGCCGGGTTTTATTACGATCCACCGCTCCACCGACACGCTTGGAAGTCACGAAACCAATCCGACTGGTCTGCGCGGCGGAGTCCTTGAGAACACCGAGACGGAGCAGACGACCTTGCGAGGATTTTCCTTTTTCCCGGACCTTGCGAAAGTCGCGGCTATTGAGGAGACGAGCGGTTTTTGGAAAACGCAGTCGAGCCCGCTCAGGCTTGGGTGTGTCTGGCGAAGTGGACTTCGACACCTTTCGGGAGAAGCCGCTTGCGGCCGTGACGGCGGCGGCGGCTCAGGATGGCGCGGCCGGCCCTGGTCTTCATGCGGGCGCGGAAGCCGAATTGCTGTTTGCGCGTGCGCTTGGAAGGCTGGTATGTGCGTTTCATAAAATTGGCAAATGGAGGCGAGAGAGTAGGAGGATTTCGCAGAGCGTCAACCCCAAATCCCACCCCCCTGAAAATCCCCGATCAGCGCGGAACGATTTCCACACCGCTCCGGGATTTTTCGGGCTGGCAGGAGGCCATGCCGGTGCTTACGATCCGGTCCATGGCGCGAAATATTTTGGGAGGCGATCTGGAGCCTTGCTGCTACGAACCGGTGACGGGGTTTTTCCGGGATGGCTATTGCCACACCGGGCCGGGAGATTCGGGGGTTCACACCGTCTGCGCGGTGATGACGAAGGAATTTCTGAAATACTCTTTCGAGCAGGGCAACGACCTCTCGACGCCCAGGCCGGACATGCAATTCCCCGGACTCAAGCCCGGTGACCGCTGGTGCCTTTGTGCAGGTCGGTGGAAAGAGGCCTTCGATGCCGGGATGGCCCCGAAAATCCGACTCGAATCGACGCATGCCTCGACGCTGGAGTTCGCGAATATCGAGGATTTGAAAGCCTGCGCCGCCGAGTAGCGGGCGGCGGGATTCTCAGCGAAAGCCCTTGGCGTTATTGCGGTCGGCAACGAAGAGATTCGCCCCGCGTGCCTTGAGAACAAAAGTATTGTTATCGCCGTATTTGGTCCAAGGGCCAGGAGGGACTTCGCGGGCTTCGACAAATTTCCAGTCGCAAACATCCTTGCCGCTCATGCCGAGGTAATCGCGCACGGCCGGGGAGACATCGAGGCCGGCGCCTTGGTTCAGATTTGGCCGAGGGCGCTCGTTGCCGAAGACATATTTATAGTGGTCGGTGCGGAAGGGGCCGCAGTCCTCCCACTGGGCATAGGCGATGCGGTTGCCGTGCCGGATCGCGATCCAGCGTCCCTTGCAAACGGATCGGCCGGTTTTTTCGAAGGCTTCGCGGAACCAGGGAATGATGCCGGGCGCCTCGGGTTTCGTCTTGCCGCGGGTCACATCATTATAGGGGAGGGCAATGTAAAACGGGTTCTGGCGCGGGATGAATTTTTTCGGAAGGAAGTGGTGGCGGGTGGCGGGGTCGGGATTGTCGTAGCCGCCGAAGTTTTTGTGCCAATGCTGATCCCAGGAACTCTTGCAGTTCGGCACGGGATTATTGCGCGTAGGCTGTTCACCCACCCAGAAAACGGTCGTGACGATGTTGCGCTTCCAAGGATAGCGGCCGGAGGAAACTCCCGTCGAGGTGGCGACGATCGGGGGCTCGATTTTTTGGATCGCCTTTTCGCGCAGGGCCATGGCGAGCTTTTCAAAATCCGACGTGCTCGTGGCAGAAGCGAACACTGTCTGCAACGACGCCAAAACAAGACTGAGGAGAAATACGCGGATGGCCATTTCCGTAAGAGAGCCCAAGGTGGTGCAGGGTCCCAGATGGTGCAAACTAAAAAGTCCGGGCGGGCGGGCTTGTCCCCCACTCCCGCTGGCAAGAATGTTCGTGCAATTAGGAAATGCCGCCCTTTATTTCGCGCCATGTCGCGCCTTCTGCCTTGGATTCTTGCCGCTTCGAGCGGTGTGCTCCTCGGCTTATCCTACCCGCCTGCCGATCTCGGCAACCTGATCTGGATCGCACTCGTTCCGCTCGCGTGGGCGGTGTGGTTCACCAAACCCGCGCCGCGCCGCGAGTGGCTCCGACTCGCAGGGCTGGGGTATTTTTGCGGGCTGTTCTTTTTTCCCATGGGAGCCTTCTGGCTCACCGAACTGACTTGGCCGGGTTATCTCTTACTGGCTCTCTATTTCTCGTTCTACACGGCGGGGTGGGCGGTTTTCGCCGGGATGCTAAAAAGCCCAGACGCCGCCGACGCCTCCCCATGGCTCGGCTCGCTCCACAACCTCCGAGTCTGTGCGCTCGGCGCGGCAGGCTGGACCGCGATGGAATGGCTGCGCGGTGTGATTTTCCCCGCCTTCGGATGGAACGGCCTCGGCATCGCCCAACATGCCAACATCCCCTTCATCCAAATCGCCGATGTCACCGGAGTCGGTGGCATTTCGTTTTTGATCGCCATGGCGAACCTCATGATCGCCGCCACGATCAAACGCCTCTCGCTCGAACTCGGCAAAGGAGCCCGCCGCGCTCATCTCGATTTCGCACTGACGATCGCCCTCGTGGCGCTGGCCTGGACCTACGGCGTGCGCCAACTCCTCGACCCCGAGCCCGCCTCAACCGAACTCTCCTTCGCCGCCGTGCAGGCGAGCGTGCCGCAGTTGGAACGCAACAATCCCGCGTTCGAAATGGAAATCCTCGAGGGCTACAAAAACCAAAGCCTCGCCGCCATCGCGATGCAGCCGGACCTCATCCTATGGCCCGAGTCCGCGACGCCGAACCCCGTCCTCGGGCACCAGCACACCTGGGACCTCGTGCGCGGCCTTGCCGAGCAACACACTGGTGACTTACTACTCGGCACCGTCCATTGGGGCCAGGAAGGCGACTTCAACTCCATCGCACTCCTCACCTCGCGCGGCTCCGAGGCCCAACTCCACCACAAGATCCACCTCGTCCCGTTCGGCGAGTATGTGCCGCTGCGCGAGGAATTCCCCCTGCTCGCCCGCATCATTGGCGAACTCGTGCCTGATGATTTCGATCCGGGAAAAAAATTCACCCTTCTCGAAATGGAGGCCCAACCGGTGAAACTCGGCCCGCTCGTGTGCTTCGAGGACACGCTCGGCGACCTCGCCCGCCGCTTTGCCGAACTCGGCGCGCAGGCCTTCGTCGTGGTGACGAACGACGGATGGTTTAATGAAAGCGCTGGCTCGCTCCAGCATGTTCGCAACGCCCTCTTCCGTTGCGTGGAAAACAACATCCCGATGATCCGCGCCGCGAATACCGGCGTGACTTGCGCGATCGACCGCCACGGCGTCGTGCGCGAAATCCTCCGCGATCCGTCGGGCAACACCTTCGGGCCAGGCATCCTCTTCAGCAAAATCTCCGTCCCGCAAAACCCCTCGCCCACTTTCTACTCACGCTACGGCGAAATTTTCTCGATCTCGTGCCTTGTTCTATCCGCCATCGTTGCAGGGATTTCCCTCATCCGCTCCAGACTCCAAAAAATTTCCCCTCGCACGAACGATTCCGATCCGAAAATCTCCACGCCATGAAAGTCCATGTCTCCGTCCTGCCGAAACCATCCGTTCTCGACCCTCAAGGCGCCGCCGCCGCCGAAGCCATCCGCCACCTCGGCCTTCAAGGCGTGGGCCGCGTGCGCATCGGCAAGCTGATCGAACTCGAACTCCCCGACGCCACGCCCGAGGCCGAAATCCACCGCATCGCCCGCGACCTCCTCTCGAACCCCGTCATCGAAGACTACTCCATCGCCAAACAATGAAATTCGCCGTCCTCCGCTTCCCCGGCTCGAACTGCGACCAAGATTGCGTTCTCGCCTTGAACGCCCTACCCGGCTGCACCGCCGACTTCGTTTGGCACAAAGACACCTCGCTCGCGGGCTTCGATGCCGTCGTCGTTCCCGGTGGTTTTTCCTATGGCGACTACCTGCGCTGCGGCGCGATCGCGAGGTTCTCGCCGATCATGCAATCGGTGAAAAATTTCGCCGCCGCCGGAGGCACCGTCCTCGGCATCTGCAACGGCTTCCAAATCCTCTGCGAGAGCGGCCTCCTGCCCGGCGCGCTCGTTCGAAACAAAGGCCTCCACTTCGTCTGCAAACACCAGCACCTCCGCGTGGAATCCACGAACTCGCGCTTCACCAACTCCGCGACCAAAGGCCAGGTTTTAAACATCCCCATTGCCCACGGCGAAGGCTGCTACTTTGCCGATGACGCCACGCTCGCGAAGCTCAACGCCAACGACCAAATCCTCGTCCGCTACTGCGATGCCACCGGCGCCGTAACCGATGCTGCAAACCCCAACGGCTCCCGCGAAAACATCGCCGGCATTTGCAACGAGACCCGAAATGTCTTCGGCCTCATGCCCCACCCCGAGCGCGCCTGCGACCTGGCCCTCGGCAGCACCGACGGCCTCGTGATTTTGCAAAGCCTCCTCACCGCCGAGACCTCGAAAGCAAGCTGACTCCGCGCCTCAAGGCACGGTGCGGATCTGGATCGATTCGAAGCGCTCTTCGCCTTCGATCAACTCTCGCAGGACGATGAGCTTTTCGCCGCTGGCGACGAGTTTTTGTTGGATCAAAAATTTTTCGGCTTCGGCGAAGGTCTCCTCCGCGTCGGTGGTGAAATCGAGTTGGAAGGCGTGGGAGTTCCAATTCAGCGTCTGGTGGCGCACCTCTTCTTGCGTGGGAGTGAAAACAAAGATCGGTGCGCGCTCAGGGCGCAGGTGGCTGGTTTGGTCGGCCATCTCGCCGGTGCGGGTGAAAACGACGAGCTTCGAGTCCTCGATCGAGTTGGCGAGCATCACGGCGGAGCGGATGGTTTTTTGACGCTGCGTGGCGAGGATGGCGTCATTCGCATAGCCCGCGCCGCCACTCAAGGCGATGCGCCGCGCCACGCGGTCGAGGACTTTCACGCACTCGACAGGATATTTTCCCTGCGCCGTCTCGCCGCTGAGCATCACGGCATCAGCCTGCTCGAAGACGGCATTCGCCACATCGGTGATTTCCGCGCGGGTGGGAATAGGGTTTGTGATCATGCTCTCGAGCATGTGGGTGGCGACGATGACGGGACGGCCAAATTGGATGCACTCCTTGATGATTCGGCGCTGGATGATCGGGAGTTCCTCCATCTTGCATTCGATGCCGAGATCGCCGCGGGCGACCATGATCGAGTCGGCGGCGCGAACGATGTCCTTAATGTAGCGGACAGCATTCTGGTCTTCGATCTTGGCGACCGTGCGCGCATTCGAGCCGAGGCTGCGCAACACGCGTTTGAGTTCCAAAATATCCGAGGCCTCGCGGCAAAAACTCAGCGCCACAAAATCTACGCCGACCTCGACACCGAGTTCGATGTCCTCGAGGTCCTTGGCGGTGAGCGGCGGGAGGTTGACCTTCACGCCCGGGAGGTTGATGTGGCGGCGGGAGCCGAGGTCGCCCTCGGTGAGAAGTTGGCACTTCACGCGGTTGGCGTTTTTTTCCAGCACCTTCATGTGGATCACGCCGTTGTCCACCAGCACGACATCGCCCACATGAATGTCGTCCACGAGACCGTCGTAGTTCACATCCACCGAGAATTGCTCCTCGCTCTTCGCGCCGCGAACGGTGAATTCAAAAATGTCGCCGGGCTTGAGATTGAGCTTCGCCGAGAGGTCCCCGGTGCGGATCGCGGGGCCTTGCGTATCAAGAAGAATGCCGCAGTTCGCTTGCAGCCCGGTGGCGATACGGCGAATGCGCTTCACCACATCACGCACCCAGTCGTGCCGGGCGTGGCTCATGTTCAGGCGGAAAATATTTGCTCCCGCGAGGATCAGATCTCCGATGACAACATCCGAATCCGAAGCAGGCCCGAGCGTGCAGATGATTTTGGTTTTTCGCATGCGCCTATCAACAGGCTCGCCATGGGGTTGGCAAGCCACGCTTTTAATCAATTTTTCCCGTCTTGATCTTGAGGACCGAATGTTTAGTTTCACCCCCCACGGCCAGTCAGTCTCTAAATCCCGGGCCGAAATCATCCACCACCGAATGAATACATCAGTCCCCGCCCGTGCCAACGAGGCGATGATCGACGAACTCCACCAACGCTGGCTCCAAGACCGGCGCTCTGTTTCCCCCGATTGGGCCGCTTTTTTTGAAGGCTTCGAACTCGGCCTCGAACGAAGCGTCGTCGAGGAACAAAAAGAAGGCGCCGGCCTGCCCGCTTCGCCTCTCCAGGCCAAGGTGGACGAACTCGTGCGCGCCTACCGCGCGATCGGCCACACCTGCACGCATCTCGATCCGATTTCTCCCGCTCCGGCTTTGAATCCCGCGCTCGAACCCTCGGCCTTCGGGCTCGGCGAGTCCGAGATGAATGAGGTGGTCTCCTCCCGCTTTTTCCAAAACGGATGCGCCCTCCCGCTCCGCGAAATGATCGAAACGCTCCGCAAAACCTACTGCGCCACGCTCGGCGCGGAGTTCGAGCACATCCATGACCGCGAGATCCGCGAGTGGGTGGTGAGCCGCGTGGAAAACCGCGCCGCTGCGGACCGCAACGACCCCGCCCTCCACCGCCGCGTGCTGGAGACGCTCTACGAGGCCGAAACTTTCGAGTCTTTCATCCACGCGAAATTCGTCGGTCAAAAACGCTTCTCCCTCGAAGGCGGCGAATCGCTCATGGTCGCCCTCGACACGATTCTCCAAAACTGCCCCTCCTCGGGCGTGCTCGAAATCGTCATGGGCATGGCCCACCGCGGCCGCCTCAATGTTCTTTCCAATTTCGTCAAAAAACCCGCGAGCGTGATTTTCGGGGAGTTCCAGGACTTCTTTAATCCCGAGAAATTCGGCGGCGGCGAGAATGGCGATGTGAAATACCACCTCGGTTACCAGAGCTCCCGCGAGCTTCCCGGCGGAGCGACGGTGGAAATCCGCATGGCCGCAAACCCTAGCCACCTCGAGGCGGTCGATCCGGTCGTCCAAGGCAAGGCCCGCGCCCGTCAGCGCGTTCTCGAGGACACCGCCACGCGGAAGAAAGTCCTGCCACTCCTCATCCACGGCGACGCCGCGTTCATCGGCCAAGGCATCGTGGCCGAGACCTTCAATATGTCCCAGCTGCCCGGCTACAAAACCGGCGGCACCATTCACCTCGTCGTCAACAACCAGATCGGCTTCACCACCCTGCCGATGGATGCCCGCTCGACGGCCTATTGCACCGACATTGCCAAGATTGTCGACGCCCCGATTTTCCATGTGAATGGCGAGGATCCCCTGACAGTCGTCGAAGTGGCCCGGATCGCTCTCGAGTTCCGCCAAAAATTCGGCCGCGATGTCGTGGTCGATATCTACGGCTACCGCCGCCACGGCCACAACGAGACCGACGAGCCCTCCTTCACCCAGCCGGACATCTACAACATCATCAAAAAGCACCCGCTCCCGGGAGCCAGGTTTTCGTCCGAGTTGGCTGAGCTGGGAACCGTCTCAAAGGCCGAGGTCGAGAAAATCCGCACCGGTTGCATCGAGCGCCTCGAGAAGGAACACGCCGAAGCCGCAAAAGAAATCGCCTCCCTGAAAAAGAAGAGCGCCTTCCGAGGCTCCACCGCGATTCATCAGGCCCCCTACTCGCACGACCCGGTCAATACCGCCATCAGCAAAAACAAGCTCGATCGCATCGTCAAAGCCATCACCACCGTTCCCGCCGGTTTCAATGTCGTCCAAAAAATCCAGCGCACGGTCCTCGACCGCCGCTTGCAAGTTTGGAAGGAAGGCGGCCCCTTCGATTGGGGATTCGCCGAGGCGCTGGCATTTGGTTCCCTCCTCGTCGAGGGAACTCCCGTGCGTGTCTCCGGCCAAGACAGCCGCCGTGGCACGTTCAGCCACCGCAACGCCGTCCTCTACGACGAAAAGTCCCGCGAGCCATTCATTCCGCTCCAGCACATCACACCGAAGCAGGAGACCTTCTGCATTTATAATAGCCCGCTCTCCGAATACGCCGTGCTCGGTTTCGACTACGGCTACTCGATGGACTACCCCTCGATGCTCTGCATCTGGGAGGCCCAGTTCGGCGATTTCTCGAATGGCGCGCAGATCATCATCGACCAATTCATCGCCTCCGCCGAGGCAAAGTGGCGCCGCCCCACCTCGATCGTCATGCTCCTCCCTCACGGCTACGAAGGCCAGGGCCCCGAGCACTCCAGCGCCCGCCTCGAGCGCTTCCTCCAGCTCTGCGCGCAGGAAAACATGCAGGTCGTGAATCCCACCACGCCGGCCCAGTATTTCCACTCCCTCCGCCGCCAAATCCACCGCGCCTACCGCAAGCCGCTCGTCATCATGACGCCCAAGAGCCTCCTGCGCTCCGAGGATTCCGTCTCGCGCACCGAGGATTTCACCAATGCCCGCTTCGAGGAAATCCTCGACGACCCCGCCATCAAGGATCCGAAGAAAGTCACGCGCATCGTGTTTTGCTCGGGCAAGGTCTACTTCGACCTCGTCCGCGCCCGCGCCGAAGCCAAGCAGGACGCCACCACCGCGATCATCCGCATCGAGCAACTCTACCCGCTCCACGCCGACCGCATCCGCGAAGTCGTCGCGCGCTACAAATCCGTGAAGCGGTTCGTCTGGTGCCAAGAGGAACCCGAAAACCAAGGTGCCTGGCTCTTCCTCGCCCCGCGCATCGCAGGCATCGTCGGCTCGCTCATCGGCTACGCAGGCCGCTCCGAGAGCGCCAGCCCCGCCGTCGGCTCCTACGGAAAACACAAGGACCAACTCGTCAACTTACTCAAACAAGCGTTCGAAATCTGAACCACCACACCAAGAGCATGAAAGTCGAAGTCAAAATTCCATCCGTCGGCGAGTCCATCACCTCCGGAGTCCTCTCCATCTGGCATAAAAAAGACGGCGAGCAAGTCGCCGCCGATGAACTCCTCTTCACGCTAGAAACCGACAAGGTTTCTCAAGAGGTCAACGCCCCCGCCGCCGGTGTCGTCAGCACAAAAGTCGCCGAAGGCACCGAGGTGAAAATCGGCCAACTCGTCGCCGAGATCGACCCCGCCGCCACCGGAACTGCACCCGCCGTCCCGACCACACCTGCTCCCGCTCCTGCCGCCGTTCCAGTCGCCGCGCCGACCCCCGCACCCGTTGTTGCAGCTCCCAAATCCTCCCCCGCTCCAACTCCGACTCCCGTCCTCGCTACGCCCGCGCCCACTTCCTCTGACTCCCGCGTCGTCCGAAAGAAAATGACACCCCTGCGCCGCAAAATCGCCGCGCAGCTCGTCAAAGCCCAGCACACCGCCGCCATCCTCACCACTTTCAACGAGTGCGACATGAGCGCCGTGATGAGCCTCCGCAAAGCCCTTCAGGAAGACTTCAGTAAAAAACACGGCGTCAAACTCGGCTTCATGAGCTTCTTTGTGAAAGCCGTTGTGGACGCCCTCCAAGCCGTCCCCGCCATCAACTCCCGCATCGATGGCGACGACCTCATTTTGAATAATTCCTACGATGTCGGCGTCGCCGTTGGCACCGAGAAAGGCCTCGTCGTCCCCGTTGTGCGCGATTGCGAAAAACTCTCCTTCGCCGACATCGAAACCCGCCTCGCCGCCTACGCGGCCAAAGCCCGCGAAGGCAAAATCTCCCTCGACGACCTCAGCGGCGGCGTCTTCACCATCAGCAACGGCGGCGTCTACGGCTCGCTCCTCAGCACACCGATCCTCAACCCGCCCCAAAGCGGCATCCTCGGCATGCACAAAATCCAGGAGCGCCCCGTCGTGGTGAACGGCCAGATCGTCGCCCGCCCCATGATGTATCTCGCCCTCAGCTACGACCACCGCGTGGTCGATGGCAAGGAGGCCGTGACCTTCCTCATCCGCGTGAAGGACTGCATCGAGAACCCCGCGCGCCTGCTCCTCGGGGCATAAAAAAACCGGGCATCACCCGGGTTGGAAAATCGGGCCGGAGAGATTCGAACTCTCGACCTCTTGAACCCCATTCAAGCGCTCTACCAAGCTGAGCCACGGCCCGATTTAGAGCGGGTAATTTCGTTCCCCGATCCCCAAAACTCAAGAACGAATATTGCCACTCGGCACTCCCGCGCGGTGAATTTTTTTCAGCTGAAATCGAATCCTGCGGATCTTGACGTCTCTGATACTACGAAACCAACAAACCCCGAACACCCATAAAAAAATACCTTTCGTTATTGTCAGTGCAGCCACCCTTTTTTCGGGTGGCTTTTTTTATTTCAACAACTCGAGCGCCGATACGGCCTCTCAGACCAGCCCTGTCCACCAACAGACAAACCGCGTCGTCCACTCAGCAAATCCTCCCTCCAGCGGAACGGCAACTCCGTCCAGCCTTGCAGCCCAGCCCACCGCCACGCTGATGATCAAGCGGAAGAAGTAAAATCCCTCCTCGACACATAAAACTTTATGTGTGATGTGTGCAAATATGAATATCACCCTTTCGTGCGAGGAGGAAATCGTTCAAAAAACCAGAGAGGCAGCCCAACGCATGGGCAAGTCGCTGAATGGTTTGATTCGGGATTATATGTGCTCGGTAGCCGTTCCCGAAAGCGATCCCTCGCAAGATTTGCAAGAGTTCCGAAAGAACGCCCTGGCCCATCCGGGAAAGTCCGAGCCGGGGTTTCGATTCGACCGGGATCAAGCGCACCGGGTTTTTTAGGGGGCACAAAAACCTGCCCACATGGATTTTCTCGATACCAATGTGATCGTTTACGCCAACGATTCCACCGACCCCGCCAAGCAAACCCAAGCTCTTGATGTCATCGAGCGGGCATTCCGCGACAAATCGGGTGTCATTTCCGTGCAAGTCCTCCAAGAATACGCGAACACCGCCCTCCACAAACTGCGCCAACCTCGGCCAATCGTCCTGCGCCAGTTGGTCCTATTGGAACGCCTGACGGTCATCGCTCCGGACGCCGCCATGGTGCGGCGGGCGCTGGAGTTGACGAGTCTCTTTTCGATCTCTTTTTGGGATGCGTCGATTATCGCCGCTGCCGAAAAATCCGGCTGCCAGCGACTCCTTACCGAAGACCTGAATCCAGGACAAATCTACGGGACCATTTTGGCAGTCAATCCATTCGCCAAGTAGACCGGCGCTTGGGATAGAAAGCGGGGAAAACAAATAAGGCGGCGACCTTTTCGGGCGCCGCCTTTTTGTTGAAGGGATATCAGCTTAGCGCATTTTGCCGCCGTAGATGGCGTTGTCGCCGAGTTCCTCTTCGATGCGGAGGAGTTGGTTGTATTTGGCGACGCGGTCGGTGCGGCAGAGGGAGCCGGTCTTGATTTGTCCCGCGTTCGTGGCGACGGCGATGTCGGCGATCGTGACATCTTCGGTCTCGCCGGAACGGTGGCTGATGACGGCCGTGTATTTGTTCTCCTTGGCGAGTTCGATGGCGTCGAGGGTTTCGGTGAGGGTGCCGATTTGGTTGACCTTCACGAGGATTGAATTCGCCACGCCTTGCTCGATGCCTTTGCGGAGGAATTCGACATTGGTGACGAAGAGATCATCGCCGACGAGTTGGACGCTGTCACCGAGCGCCTCGGTGAGTTTTTTCCAGCCGGCCCAATCGTTTTCGGCGAAGCCGTCTTCGATGGAGATGATCGGGTATTTTTTGCAGAGGCCTTGATAGTAGGCGACGAGTTCGTCGGCGGTGCGCTTGGATCCGTCGGATTTCTTGAAGACATAGGCTTTCTTGGCCGCGTCGTAGAATTCGCTGGAGGCGCAGTCGAGCGCGATGAAGACATCCTTGCCGAACTTGTAGCCAGCGGCCTTCACGGCCTTGGCGATGGAGTCGAGCGCGTCCTCGGCGCTGGAGAGCGCGGGGGCGAATCCGCCCTCGTCACCAATGGCGGTGGAGAGCTTGCGGCCTTTGAGTTCGCTCTTGAGCGCGTGGAAAATCTCGGTGCCGGCGCGAAGGGCCTCGGAGAAGCTCGAGAAATTTTTCGGCACGATCATGAACTCCTGGAAGTCGATCGGCGCATCGCTGTGAGCACCGCCGTTGAGGATGTTCATCATCGGCACGGGGAGGACCTTGGCGTTTGGCCCGCCGAGGTATTTGTAAAGCGGCTGGCCGACCTGCGCGGCAGCGGCTTTCGCGGTGGCAAGGGAGACGGCGAGGATGGCATTGGCGCCGACTTTTTTCTTAGTCGAGGTGCCGTCGGCAGCGAGCATCGCCTTGTCGACAGAGACTTGGTCGGCGGCGTCGTAACCAATGATGGCCGGGGCGAGAATTTTGGTGACATTGGCGACGGCCTTGGTCACGCCTTTGCCGAGATAGCTGGCTTTGTTTCCGTCACGGAGTTCGACCGCTTCGTGCTCGCCCGTGCTGGCACCGCTTGGAACAGCGGCGCGGCCGATGGCTCCTCCGGCCAATTCGACATCAGCTTCGACGGTTGGATTGCCGCGCGAGTCGAGGATTTGGCGTGCGCGGATGGAAAGAATGGTTGTGTCGGTCATAAGAAGGGCCTCCAAAAACCAATCCCACGCCGTGCTGGCAAGAACAAACCCTCTGAGCGGTTGATTCCCGCACGCCGCGAAACTATCCTCCGCGCCACAAACCGCCATGCAGCAATTCGAAAGTCTCCGCGCCTCGTCGCTCTATTGTAAAAAATGCCAGACCGCCATGCCGGTCCGCGAAAAGCTCCTCCTCGTCCTGCCCGACAAGGAAATCTACGACTACCTCTGCACCGGTTGCGCCTCCTCGCTCGGCCAGCGCGAGGTCACGGCCGGCGAACTCCTGATGAGCCGCGCCTCGATGGCCCGCCAAGTCTCCTCCCGGAGGATGATGTAACTCTGAAAATGAACCACGGAGAACACAGAGTTCACGAAGACCAGAACCGAAACAAATCCCCCCTCCAACTTTCCAACCTTCCTCTGTGCTCTCTGTGTCCTTGTAGGACAAAAGTCATGAGAATTGTTCATAAATGCCGGAGGCAAGGTAGCGGCAGCGCGAGCCCGAAGGGCAGAGCTCGCGCGCTGGCGCCAAGCCAGAGCTACC
>JBILML010000021.1:0-50342 GCA_044375555.1 Terrimicrobiaceae bacterium | reverse complement strand
TTAGATGAGCCACGCCTGTGCTTGCCTGCTCGGAGGCAAGCACAGGCGTTGGCTCTATCGCCTTGTTAGGCTCTGTTTTCATTTCTGATGAACTACACTTCTAAATTTAAACTACACTACTTGGTCCGTAGACATTCTTCATCTAATTGAAGGGATTACCACCTTCCGCTCCGTTATAAATCTTTGGTGCATAAGACAAAAAAAGAGGCCTAGCAAAACAGGAATTGCATCTTGGAAATCGGGTGCCGACAAAATCACAGGACCTGAGCTGAAATGATGTTCGGGTTCATTCCGAATACTGCGGTATGCCGCACTCATTGAGAGGGAGACCGCTATTACAACAATCCAGAGCCGGGAGACCCTTATCCAAAAGATAACCCGAATAAATACGTAAGCACCAAAAAAGCTGCAGCTGTATTCAATCCAACGAAACATTTTAAAAATGCCATGCTGGATCACATATTCTCTTGTCCAGTTCTCTTCGTGAATCGCTCCAAAGGCAACCATCCCTAGCGCCGAGACTAATCCACATACAGCGAAATAGGTGATAGCAGGTGGGCCAACTATAAGATAAATTGGTGCGTAACGGCCTAAATGGCTATGAACAAGTTCAATAAAATTTGTCTTCCTAATTACCCAAGGCCAACTGATTACGACAAGCAAGAACAGAAGGGGCGCAGCGATTAAGACAAAAGTAAGCGAAATGTTAATATCAGTGTTCATTTTCTGCGAAAGTGAATAACAGATCCGACCACAAGTAGCACGGGGAACATTAGTTTCATTACGAGCGATGGCCCACTATAAATCAATGCCAACCAAACGGATTGAATGACAATCACAATGACAACGAACATAAACAAATATAGGCGAGCTACAAAGTTTTTAATTATTGGCGTGAATCTCGGCAACATTTGCTTCATCATATTCTAGGGTTTGCTTTGCCTAACGTTGTTTGGTCACACAAAAGTATTCCCTATCAGTTAAAGCAACAAAAAAGAGGACATTTCAACCAAACCACTCTTCGATACCGTCAACAGGGCAGTTTCGTAAGGAATCCCCCGCCCGAACGGATTCTCTCGCCATCGAGGAATTGATCAGCTTCGTTTCCAACCACCCCCCAAAACGGTCTGCAGCCCGTTTCCAAGGATCAGAGGGAAGAGAGCGTTTCGTTTCCAAAAACGCCCTTAGTTTCCGATTTCGTTTCCTCTCGTTTCCCGTTTCCCCGCCTATACTGGCACACCGGAAACGAGAATGTATTTTCGCCCCTGGACTTTGAGCCAGCCAGCACCCACGGCCCTTTTCGCCAGCTTGGAGACATGGCCCACTGAGACATCCATCGCCTCGGCAATCGCCGTCGCGTTGGAAAGGCCAAATTCAACCCAGCTTCGGAAAACTGCCAGCGGATCAGCCTGCTTGTAATCCACGCGAACCACCCCCGCCGAATCCGTCTCGAAGGTCCATTCCAGCGGCATCTGCTCACGCCCGGAGTTACGCTCCTTGGTGAACATCGAGACAAACTTCGCCATTCTTGAAGTGCCGCTCTTGGCCTCATCGGCATAGTCGAGCTTGAGCACCCAAAAAGCGGCATCCTCCCGCCTGCTGGTGCCCCGCATCTCACCATTGCGACCGGCATGGTGCACGATCAGCACGACGATTTTCAGACGGCGGAGAGTCAGCAGCCAATGCAAGACCCGCTCCCAATCATCCCCCTTGTTTTCCTCCATGCCGGAGCAAAGGCAAGAGAGGTTGTCCAGGACAACCATTCCGGCACCCGACTCCACCAAATAAGCGGTGAGAGCATCCTGAGTCGCACGGTCGGCAAGGTTCAGCGTCTTGTTCCCGAGGTGGAAAAGAACCTCGTGATTCAATACGACCAAATTCTCCCCCGACTGCATCCCCTCCATGCGCTCCAGCATCCCATCGAGAGCCATCTCGCCATCGATGTAGACCACCTTGCGCGCTCCATGAGCTTTCCACGGTCCTGCCTGCCCGCCGTTTGCCACACTGCTCGAAAGCAACATGCTCAACCAAGTCTTCCCAATGCCGCGTGGCGCATAGAGAAAACCAGTGTCTCCCTCCTTCAACCAATCACCGAGCACCGGCTCACGCGGCGGCAAGCCGAGAGCCGCAATCCCGCTTGCGCTCTTGGCTGAAAGCCGAATGGCATCGAGCATCGAAATCTCCTTCGACTCCTCGCTCACCTCCAGTTCATCCTTCCACTCTGTTGCAAGGTCAGGCTTCATTTTTCAGCACCTCCGGGTTGAAGAAATAAACCGACTGCCGATTGCCATTGTCGCGAGTGCCATCCGGCATCCTCACAAACTGCGAGCGAGTCCAAGTGGCGCTGTCTGCGCCGATACTCACCGCGTAGTTCATAAAGCGGCGCAAACGCTCCTCGGTCTGACCGACGCAGTAGAACCAACCATGGATGCTCTTGCTCCCGCTGTGCACGGCCAGAGCCAGCGGCGCTCGCAATGCGAGGTGCATGAGCACCGCTGCCTGCTCATCCTGCGTCCCCGAGTCTTGCTCGATGACGAGAAATCTTCTTGGCCCTGTATTTGAGAGCGTGTGGCCGCTGTCTCGACCGTCCTTGGTCTTTCCAGTCACCGCCGACATGGGACTCGGGACGATCAACTGAAGCCCAGCCAACTTACCTCGCCACTCCGATCTCGGACGAGTGGCGAAGCTCTTGCTCGAAGCACCGCAGCAGATCAACGAATCGCTTGGAAATAGAGCGTCAATAATCTCCTCGGTTTGCGACTCCTCGCCCTTGACCCGCCGCGGACTCAACTCCCACAGGTCGGAAAGCTCGCCGCCTCCGGCGATGATTTCCGTCTGCTTCGCTTGATCCAGAGCAGGCCAAGGCGAAGTCCGCGCCTTTGGCGCGAACTGCCCTGGCTGCCAAGCACACTCCGCAGAGTTGTGCACTGCGCTCTCGATCTCGCCCGCCTGCACCGGTTCCCCGTGCGTGGCGCTGCGAAGCAACTCCACTATCTCCTCCCTCGAGCGGAACGGATGCAGAACCCGCGCTGTTTTGAAAAACCAGTTGTGAAGCCCCCCGCCGCGTCGCGGCGGAGAGCTCAGCAAATCCCTGACGAATTGCGGGAGCTTTTGCTCCTGCGGCAGCGATGGAAGGGATGTCGTCATTTTTCAACCCTCCTCTCGCAACCATGGAATACTCGCGAGAATAGGCCTTGCCCCCATCCTGTCGCAAAGTAGGTTTTACTTATTCCTGTCACGGGAATCCCGCCCTTGGAGGCCCGCCAGCCTCCTTGGGCTTTTCTTTTTGTAAGGAGCGTTCTCATTTCTGATTTCCCTCCCCGATAGCTGCCGACCGGAATCGGTTGAGGGCAGCGTCTACTTCCTCAGGCCGCAGAAGAACCCGCCGGCCACATTTGATGCTCGGAACGCGCCGAGCTTTGATCCAACGCCAAAGAAGGCGCTGTGAGATGCCGAGGCGGTCAGCCTCGGATGGTATGTTTGAGTATTGCATGTTGGTTATGGTGTTTGGCCCCGCACATACTGCGCGGAGCACTACCAACATGACGCGAGTTGACTAGAGAATAAAATTGCAACAACATGATAAACAATGTTTTAACCAAAGTGTCCGGACACTTTGGGGGCTACAATAACCCCGCCATCCACCGCCGATGAATTTCGGGAATTATCTCCCTTGCAATCAATGTGGTGCGACGCTTTATCCACATGTCCCGATCAATAATCCCGCGCCGCGAACAAGTATCCAACCACCCCATGAACCAAAGAGACCATGCCTCGAAAGCTCCCGCAGCTGCATTGAATTCCACGCTGGGAAGCGCGCTGGAATAGCCCTCCACCTTTAGACACGCGCCCTTACCCACGGCAACAGCGTGCAGATACAGCGCATCCGACATCAACTTCACACACTGGGCTGTAAAAGCATGCGACCAATCTCTGGGATCATCGGCCCTTTTCGAGCGGCGCTCCTTGCGTTTTCGAGCCTGCTCTGCAGGCAGAACAAAAAAGCTCTCCAGGTCTTGAAATGCCGCCGCCGCTTTCTCGGCTATAAAACCACTGCGCTCACCCCCGTCACCCCTTTCCGATGCCAGCCTAAGCGTCACCGCCGCCATGAGAGCGCAATCCCTCAAAGCCTCTATCGCCATCAACTCCTCGGTGTATTCCCCCGACCAGCTTGGCAGGATTTGCTTTTGAAGAGCAGCCTCGGCATGAGGCCTCCAGTTTTTTGGCGGCAACCCCTCATGCAAGACATCGCCCAAACAGCGAGTGAATGAGGACAACCGCTGGATAAAGAGATAAATCCACTGAGTCTCCCTGCTTAATACACCGTCATTCGGCCGGGTGAACTGCCCCGATGCCTTTTCGCTAAAGTATTGAACGACCTCCGGCGCCTTGGATGGAAAATCGGGCCGATCTTTTATGTGGCGAATCTCCTTCGCTTCCTGCTGCGATCTCCTCTTCTTTGGACCTTTTGCCTCTGGCTGAGACGACAAGGCCTCCAAACTCTCCTCCGACAAACGAACACGAAAACCCTCTGGAAACCCAACATTCGCCACCCTGGGCAGAATGTTCAAAGCATTCGCTACCTTTGCTGCCTGCTTGCGGAGTTTCCGCCTTTTTCGTTGCTCGGCGACTTCCAACTCAACATCCTTCACCGGCTTCGCGGCCGTTTTTTTACCCCCCCTGCCCCCCCTTGCTTTCGACGGTTTGGCTTTCATTTCAATTTCCGTTTAGGCGATTGCAACGGCTCCGGCTCGACAATTTTTCCGGCACCCGCTGTCGGTCGAATCTTCCAATACGCAAATGCCACCTTCTGTTGAATCGGCTTGCAGTAATGCCGCCGGAAGGTCGATACGCTCCGGTGTCCACTCTGCGCCATCGTCGCGTGCTCGTCACGATACGCCGCGAAATGATACGAACAAAAACTATGCCGCATCCCGTCATGCGGCCAGCGCTCGATCCCAGCCGCCGTCGCCGCCGCCTTGATCAACTCATTCAATCGATCATACCCCACCGACACCGGCCCCGTGCCCGAAGCAGGCCGCACCCGCTTCAG
Source organism: Terrimicrobiaceae bacterium (assembly GCA_044375555.1). GTDB lineage: Bacteria > Verrucomicrobiota > Verrucomicrobiia > Chthoniobacterales > Terrimicrobiaceae > UBA967. The sequence continues at coordinate 45,289 of JBILML010000021.1, read as the reverse complement.
CCAGGCGTAAAGATTCGGCGTGATCTGCACCAACCTCTCCCCGCCTACCCCCTTCGACTCCCGCACATCAATGTGACCATAAGATTTCACCTTATTCCCCGCTGGATCCGTGATCGTCTCCTGCACCAAATGAATCAGGCTCCAATCCAACCGGCAGATTTCACTCTCCGGTCTCAAGCCAGCAAACAAGCCAAGAGCCAACGCCGCACAGATTGATGGATCAGCACACTTCAGCAGCGCCTCGGCCTGCGCAGGCGTTAGAATCTCCCTCGGCGGCTCACCTGCCGCCATAGCTGCCACTCTCTCCATAGGATTCTCCCCCGCGATGCCATTCTGCTTTGCGAAATTGAACAGTGCCGAAAGGTGCGTCCGGTATTTCGCCCGAGTCGTCCGATTGTAAGGCAGTCCCATCAACCAAGCCTCGATCTCCTTGTGTCCAATCTCATGGGCCATCCGCTCCGCAAAACCAACCACGCCCGCCCCCCGGCCATTGCAAAACTGATCCAACCGCAACCGCAAATCATCCAGATGCCGCTTACTCAATTCCCGTTTGGGATTCTTGCGCTTGTGCGCCAGAAACCGCTCCACAAGCTTCTCCACAGACAGCGGCTCCTCCGTCTTCGCCACATGCTTTAAATAAGCCTTCGCCACATCCTCCAAGTCCATCGCAACGCCATGCGCCTTCAAAACATCAAACGCCCGCACCGCCTGCCGCTGTTGATCCGTGGACAAGGAAATAAGCACCTTCCCCTCGTTAGTGCGGCTCTGCGCCTTCTGCTCCGCGAGAATCAACGCGGCATCCTCAGTCGCCTCACGATAACGCTTCCCCGCCGATCTCCCCCCCGCATCGAGGTAGCGGCAATCGATTTCAAAAACAAACTTCCCCCCCGCCAGCGGACGCTTGCGAATCTTCGGCCAAGTCTCCCGAATCACCGCCCAAGCTCGGCGCTTACGTTTGGAGGCTGAAACCGGATCGGTGTGGGATGCTTTACTGGTAGAGTTCATAGGATTCAACGAGCGTCAATTTGGTGCAACGCTAACGACCCTATTTGTCACTTTTTTGTCACTTTGGCAAGTTTCAGTAGGCAACCATCGGACTGTAAATCCGCTGGCTTACGCCTTCACTGGTTCGAATCCAGTTCTGCCCATTCCTTTTATTTGCAGTTGCTTGCAAATGATGTTTTGTTTGTTCGAAAAGTGCCATGGAGCGCCAAAGAAAGCTGTTGCGGGGCGTGGGAACGACTTTTGAAACTGCGGAGCTCGGGCTAGATCGAGTAAATCGCCGAAGGGATGGCGAGGTTGTCGGGGCGGGAGAGGACGAATTGGGCGACGGTGATGTGACGGGTGCCGAAGGCGGCTTCGCAGTAGGCGAGGTAGTAGCGCCATTTGCAGATGAAAATCTCGTCGAACCCGAGCGCGCGGACGGCGTCGAGTTTTTCCTCAAAAGTCTCGCGCCAGCGTTGGAGCGTGAGCGCGTAGTGCGGTGCCATGTCCTCGTAGTCGAAAAGATTCAGGTCGCCGCAGGCTCGGAGGGCTTGGCCGATGCGGGCGTTGCACATGAGGAGCGAGCCGGGGAAGATGTGCTTTTGGATGAAATCCACGCCGTCGCGGAGGATGGGGTATTGGTTGTCGGGGCAGAGGATCGCTTGCAGGCCGGCTAGGCCGCGCGGGGCGAGGAGCGAGTCGATTTTCGTGAAATAGCCGTCCACATATTTGTCGCCGACGGCTTCGAGCATTTCGATCGAGGCGATTTTTTCGAACTGCCCGCGCAGGTCGCGGTAGTCGCAGAGGAGGATTTGGATTTTTTCGCCTAGGCCGGCGTCTTGGATGCGGCGCGAGGCTTCGTCGAATTGCTGCTGGGAGATGGTGACGGTGGTGACGCGGCAACCATAGGTCTTCGCCGCGTGCATGCTGAACCCACCCCAGCCGGAGCCGATCTCGAGCACGCTGTCTGTCGGGGCGATGTGGAGGCGGCGGCAGAGCTTGTCGTATTTCCGGATCTGGGCGGCTTCGAGTGGTTCGTCGGCGCGTTCGAAATACGCGCTCGAGTAGGTCATCGTCGGGTCCAGCCAGAGCTGGAAAAACTCGTTGCTGAGATCGTAGTGCTCGCGAATGTTCTCACGGCTCATCCGGCGGCTGTTCGGTCGGCGGAGGTGCAGGAGGCGGTTGGCGAAATTGAGCAGGTTGAAGGCTCCGGTGCCGCGCCGGGTGCGGGTTTGCAGGGCTTCGGCCTCATCGGAATTAAGAATGAACCACGCGATGACTTTGACTAGATCGGGCGTCGTCCACTCGCCTGCCATGTAGGCTTCCGCAAAACCGATCGGGCCGTGGAGCACGCAGCGCTTGAAGAAATTTTCGTCCAGCACCTCGATGCGGGCTTCGACGCCGGAGCCGAGACCTCCGTAAACGCCCCTCGCGCCATCGGGCAGCAGAACCTCCATGCGACCGGATTGGAGCTTGGCGAAACTATTAAGAACAAGGCGTCGGAAAAACATTGCGGGCTGGAACGATGAAGCCCGCCTCGGGCGGAATCAAGGATTCAACCGCAGCCGCAGCCCGTGCCGCATCCATGCCCGCTGGGTGGAGTCGCAGAAGCACCGCCCTTGCCTGAAGTCATGATACCGAGCCCGCCAGTAATCACGCGGCGGATGGGTTCGCCAGTTTCGGGGTGGCTCGTGAGTGCGGCGTCCTTCATGCTCTGGCGAATCTCGTAAGTGTGCACAGGCTGATCCGGCGCAGCAGGAATCGTTTCGTAGGTGTAAATGGCCATGGTTGAAAAATCGGCGTCTGGGTTTTTAAGGCGATGGTTTTTATAACCGCGACATCAGCAGCTCGCGCTGGAAAATGAGGTCTTTTGGGAGTTCGCTGTAGAGTTTGATGAAGAGTTCATCCTGCAAGAGGAGTTCGCGATGCCACTCGGAGGTGTCGATTTTCTGGGCCTCGGCGAAAACCTCGGGCGTGACTGTTTTCTCGAGCCCCTTCATGTCGATGTCCTCGTAGTCGGGCAGCCAGCCGATCGTGGTTTCTAGCGCGTGGGCGCCGGGGCGACAGCGTTCGACCATCCATTTCAGAATGCGGGTGTTCTCGCCGTAGCCGGGCCAGAGGAATTTGCCTTCGGGGCTTTTTCGGAACCAGTTCACATGAAAAATGCGGGGCACATATTTGATGAGTTTCCGCATCTGGAGCCAGTGAGTGAGGTAGTCGCCCATGTTGTAACCGCAGAAGGGCAGCATCGCCATCGGGTCGCGGCGCACCTGGCCGAGCGTGCCGGCGGCGGCAGCGGTCATCTCCGATCCCATCGTGGCACCGAGATAGACGCCGTGCGACCAGTTGAAGGACTGGAAAATGAGCGGCATCGTCGTGGAGCGGCGTCCTCCGAAAATGATCGCGCTGACTGGCACGCCGGCGGGGTTTTCCCACTCGGGGTCGATCACCGGGCAATTCCTCGCTGGCGCGGTGAAGCGGCTGTTCGGGTGGCTGGTGAGAACGGGTTTGCCGTCCTTGTCGGTCTGGCCTGGCTTCCAATCCCGGCCAAGCCAGTCGATGAGATGCGCGGGTGGCTCTTTAGTCATTCCTTCCCACCAGACATCGCCGTCGTCGGTGAGCGCGACATTGGTGAAAATGGTGTCGCGTTTGATCGAGTCCATGGCGATCGGGTTGCTCGCATACGAGGTGCCTGGGGCAACGCCAAAAAAGCCCGCCTCGGGGTTGATCGCACGCAGGTAGCCGTCGGGCCCGGGCTTGATCCAGGCGATGTCGTCGCCCACGCAGGTGATCTCCCAGCCTTGTTTTTTAATCGAGTCCGGAGGGACCATCATGGCGAAGTTCGTCTTGCCGCACGCACTCGGGAACGCCGCGGTGACATAGGTTTTCTCGCCGTCGGGCGACTTCACGCCGAGCACGAGCATGTGTTCGGCCATCCAGCCCTCCTCGCGCGCCATGGCGGAGGCGATGCGGAGGGCGAAGCATTTTTTGCCAAGGAGGGCGTTGCCGCCGTAGCCGGAGCCGAAGCTCATAATCAGCCGCTCCTCGGGGAAGTGGGTGATGTAGGTCTCGGGCGGGTTGCAGGGCCAAGCGACATCCTTCTGGCTCGGTTCGAGCGGGCACCCGACCGAGTGCAGGCATTTCACAAAGACGCCGGTTTTTTCGATCTGCTGGTAAACCTCGGGGCTCACGCGCGTCATGATTTTCATGTTCGCGACGACATATGGGCTGTCGGAGAGTTCGATGCCATATTGGGCGATCGGCGAGCCGACCGGCCCCATGCTGAAGGGAATTACGAACAGTATTCGTCCGCGCATGCAGCCGTCGAACAGGCCTTGGAGTCGGGCTTTCATCTTGTCAGGGGCTTCCCAGTTGTTCGTCGGGCCAGAGTCTTTTTTCGATCGCGAGCAGATGTAGGTCCGCTCCTCCACGCGGGCGACATCGCGGGGATCGCTGCGGACGAGCAGGGAGTTCGGGCGCTTGTCGGGGTTCAGCCACTGACCGGCGCCCGAGGCGACGATCGCTTCGCGCATGGACTTGTCTTGAGCCTCGGAGCCGTCGCACCAGAAGATTTCATTGGGTTTGGTAAAGGCGGCGAAATCCTCGACCCAGGCGAGAATGGCCGCATTGTTCGGTTTCGGCGCGCCAGTGTGCGGAATGGATTCGTTTTTCATAATGGAGTGAGTTTCCACCTATCAAAAAGACCTCACAAGAAAAACGGGGTGAAGCCCGACTTTGATTCGGAAACGAGATTGCGAAGGCCCACCCGAATTGCTTGAATTCAGGGTTTAAGCATGACCACGCCCTTCAACACCCTGCGCTCCTTCGATCTCGGAAAAGGAAAAACCGCCCAACTTCACTCTCTACCCGCCCTGCAAGAGGCAGGCGTCGGCCCGATTTCCAAGCTGCCCGTCAGCATCCGCATCGTTCTGGAATCCGTGCTTCGCAACTGCGATGGAAAAAAAGTCCAAGCGCGTGATGTCGAAACGCTCGCGAACTGGAATGCCAAAGCTCCCGCGCCGGAGGAGATTCCTTTTGTCGTCGCTCGCATTGTCTTGCAGGACTTCACCGGGGTTCCGCTTCTGGTGGACCTCGCCGCCATGCGCACGGCCGTGAAAGGTCTCGGCGGCAACCCGGCTATCATCGAGCCCCTCGTGCCCGTCGATCTCGTGGTGGACCACTCCGTGCAGGTCGATTTCTACGGCTCCGCGCAGGCGCTCCAGCTCAATCTCGACATGGAATTCAAGCGCAACCGCGAGCGCTACCAGTTCCTCAAATGGGGCCAACAGGCATTCAAAACTTTCGGCGTCGTGCCTCCCGGCATTGGCATCGTGCACCAAGTGAACCTCGAGTATCTCGCCAAGGGCGTCCTCAACGCCGGTGATATCTACTACCCCGACACGCTTGTCGGCACTGATTCCCACACCACCATGATCAACGGCCTCGGCGTCGTCGGCTGGGGTGTCGGCGGCATTGAAGCCGAGGCAGGAATGCTCGGTCAGCCCGTGTATTTCCTGACTCCCGAGGTGGTGGGCGTAAACCTCACTGGCCGCCTGCGCGAAGGCGTCACCGCGACCGACCTCGCCCTCCATGTCACCCAACTCCTCCGCGCCGCGAAGGTGGTTGGAAAATTTGTTGAATTCTACGGCGAGGGCGCGGTCACACTCCCGCTCACCGACCGCGCGACGATCGCAAACATGGCTCCCGAATACGGCGCCACGATGGGCTTCTTCCCCGTCGATGCCGAATCCGTCAACTACCTCGCCGCCACCGGCCGCACGCCAGAGCAATGCCGCGCGTTCGAAAACTACTTCAAGGCCCAAAACCTCTTCGGTATGCCGAAAAAAGGCGACATCGAATACAGCGTGGACATCGACCTCGACCTCTCGACCGTCCAGCCCGGCGTCGCAGGTCCCAAGCGCCCGCAGGACCGCATCAATGTCCCTGATCTCAAAAATACCTTCACCAGCCTGCTCACGAAATCCGTTGCCGAGGGCGGTTACGGCAAGGCCGCAAACGATCTCTCCAAGACAGCTGCCGTGAAACGCAATGGCTCCCAAAGCGCTGACGAAGCCGAAATGGTGAATGACCGCCCAACGCCGGACGCCATCACCGCAGCCCATGCCAAGGGCGACCTCCACCTCCGCAATGGCTCCGTCCTCATCGCCGCCATCACCAGCTGCACAAACACCAGCAACCCGAGCGTAATGATCGGCGCCGGCCTCCTCGCGAAAAAAGCCGCCAGCCGCGGCCTCCGCGTCGATCCAGCCGTGAAGACATCACTCGCTCCCGGCTCCCGCGTCGTGAAAGACTATCTCGAGACCACCGGCCTCCAGCCTTACCTCGACCAACTCGGCTTCCAGATCGTGGGCTACGGCTGCACGACCTGCATCGGCAACTCCGGCCCGCTCGCTCCCGAGATCGAAAGCGCCATCGTCGAAAACGACCTCGTCACCGCCGCCGTCCTCTCAGGCAACCGCAACTTCGAGGCCCGCATTCACCAAAACATCCGCGCCAACTTCCTCATGTCGCCCCCGCTCGTCGTCGCCTACGCGCTCGCCGGTCGCGTGGACATCGACCTCACCAAGGAACCCATCGCCAAGGACAGCGCCGGCGTTGATGTTTTCCTGAAAGACATCTGGCCAAGCCTTGAGGAAATCCGCAACGAAATGCAGGCCGCCCTCAAGCCCGAGGTTTTCCAAAAACTCTACACCGGCTTCGCAGACCAGAATCCGAAGTGGAACGAAGTGCCATCCAGCGTCGGCCAGATCTACGATTGGGACCGCAAGAGCACCTACATCCAGGAACCTCCCTTCTTCGAGAACTTCGGCATGTCCGCCGGAACCATCTCCGACATCAAAGGCGCTCGCCCCATGGGCATTTTCGGCGACTCGGTCACGACCGATCACATCTCGCCCGCCGGTGCCATCAAAGCCAGCTCGCCCGCTGGAAAATACCTCGTCGAAAACGGCATCGAAGCGGTGGATTTCAACAGCTACGGCAGCCGTCGTGGCAATGACCGCGTCATGACCCGTGGCACCTTCGCCAATGTCCGCATCAAAAACCTCATGATCCCCGCCAAAGCCGACGGCACGCGCGTGGAAGGCGGCCTCACGATCCATCAGCCCACCGGCGAGCAAATGAGCATCTACGACGCCTGCATGAAATATCAGGCCGCAGGCACCCCGCTCATCGTCTTCGCTGGTCAAGAATACGGCACCGGCTCCAGCCGCGACTGGGCCGCCAAAGGCACCCGCCTCCTCGGAGTTAAAGCCGTCGTTGCCCAAAGCTTCGAACGCATCCACCGCTCCAACCTCGTCGGCATGGGCGTCCTCCCGCTCCAATTCCCCGAAGGCGTCAGCGCCCAAACGCTCAACCTCGACGGCACCGAAACCTACGACATCACCGGCCTCAGCGACAGCATCCAACCCCGCCAAGATGTCACCCTCCACATCACCCGCAAAAACGGCACCAAAGAATCCCACCAAGTCAAACTCCGCATCGACACCCCGATCGAAGTCGACTACTACCGCCACGGCGGCATCTTGCCATTTGTGCTAAGGCAGTTGATTGCCGAAGCGAAGTAATAAAGTTTGTTAATATTTGAGTGCACTCCTAAAATAAAAGCATAACTGCTTTGCTGAATGTTATGAAAAAACGCAGCGCTAATGCTTTAATTGTTGACGCTAAGCCAGCAATTACGACATACTTTTTTTACGTTTCAGACCCCCATCTGCTTGCTGCTGCTATACAGAAGATAGCACTTGATGCAGTCTCTAAGTATATGGGCGGATTGTGGGTAGGTGGAACCGCGCAGCTGTCAGAAACATCGCTTGAATTCATTCCTAATAAAATGAATCTTGCGCTAAACACTGGAAGCCTGTTTATTAAAATTCCATTATTAGATATAGTATCTGTTAATGTTAGTAAAGGAATACTTACAAACATTATCTGCATTAATACTGAAAGCGGAACTTTTAAAATTAGATGCTTCTCAGCCTCTGCTTTTGCAGAGGATATTAAAGCAGCTCGTAATTCTTTAGTTTAACCTTTCATTTTAATACAACTAGCTCTAGTATATTAATTCACATTACAGTTGAATAATTCATCCTTATTGAAAAACGGTTACTAAAAAGCCCTATAGAAAGTCTGCTTGGGTGTGAAAACCCATGGCTGAAATCAACTCCCTTGGAATGCCTTACCGCCATGGCGGTGATTTACCAAACCCAAGACGATGGAAAATCTGCATCCCGACTTTCTCGACTTCATTACGCTGTTGGAAAGAAACTCCATTGAGTATCTTGTTGTTACAATTTAGATTCATACCATGTTAGCCGAGTCCGAAATTAAAAGCATGAGCCTGACCGAGCGTCTGCAGGCGATGGAGCTGCTTTGGCGGTCCTTTTCTGGTTCGGAAGATAAAGTTCCATCACCAGATTGGCATGGAGAGGTGCTCTCCGAACGCTTGGCAAAAGTGGAAGCTGGGGAAGGGAAATTCCTGACAATTCCTGAGCTCAAAGCCCGACTGGCGTCAAAAGGAGCATGAGGAGAATCGTTGTCCTCGAAGAAGCAGCCGAGGACATCGAGCGCGGGCGCGAATTTTACGACCTGCAAGAAATTGGTGTTGGAGATTATTTTGAAGACACCATCCTCTCCGACATCGAGAGCTTGGGACTTTTCCACGGAATCCATTCCAAACATTTTGGATTCCATCGCATGCTCTCAGAAAGATTTCCGTTCGGAATCTACTATCGCGAAACGCCTATGGACACCGAGGTTTTTGCAATTCTGGATCTTCGCAGGCATCCGCTTTGGATACACAAGGAATTGAAAGGAAGGAATAAAAGGCCTCCGTGTTAGAAATTCAGACACAAATCCGCCTTCCGATTTTTAGTCTTCGCAAGATAAAGGACTCCCAATCGATCCCTCGGCGCGGATATACAAGACCGCAACTATGAAGGCCCGCCTTACTAAAGATTTTGTTGTCGAAGCTGCGCAGTTTTTGCCGAAGGCGCCGGAGGGGCACAAGTGCCGCCTCATGCATGGTCACACTTTCAAGATTGAAATCACGGTCGAGGGGGTGGTCGATCCGGAGACGGGTTGGGTTTACGACCACGCGCGCATCAGCGCGGCGATGAAGCCGATCATTCAACAACTCGACCACTCGGTCCTCAACGATATGCCGGGTTTGGAAAATCCGACGATTGAGTTGATGGCGGATTGGCTTTGGAAAAAATTGGAGCCGCAGCTTCCCGGCCTTGCGGAGATTGTGATTCACGAGACACCGTTCGCGCGGTGTTCCTATCGCGGCGAGTAGGTCGGGATCAAATCGGGGCGGTCCGTCGCGGGGCGAGGAAAATTCGGGTTCCGATAGCCGCGAGGCCGATGCCGAGTAGGATCAAGACCCCGCAAGTGGCGACGAGGGGCCAGTTGCCGAGCTGGGTATTTTTCCAAAGCGAGATCGAGGTCGAAGCGAGCGTGGTGGCGAACATCAGGATGGCCGGGATGAGGGTGAAAGCCCAGCGGCGGCCGTGGTCGCGGAGCCACACGGAGGCGACTAGGAGCGCGATGGCGCCCATCATCTGGTTCGCGGAGCCGAAGACCTGCCAGAGCATCGGGAGGGAATTGGAGCGTGAGATGAGATACATGAGGCCCACGCAAAGCGAGGTATTGAACCAAGCACTGGAGAGAATCGGGTGCGGGTTTTTAAAAACAAATTTCCAGATTTCCTCGAGGAGGTAGCGGTTCAATCGAACGGCGACATCGAGCGTGGTGACGACGAAGCCCTCCAGAAGCAGGATGCCGAGAACCGTTCCGGCCCAGAGCGGGAGGCCGAAGGCCGTGTGGACGAGTGTGCCGGTGGCGAGTGAGACGGCGAGGATGGGATTTTTTTCGCCGTAGGTGATGAGTCGGTAGTTTTCCCAATCCATTCCGACGAGCAGCGTGAGGATGATCGAGACGGCGAGCATCGACTCGAGAAGCATCGAGCGGTAGCCGACCTTGCGCGCATGGCTTTCGCAGGAAAGTTGGCGCGCGGTTGTTCCGCTGGAGACGAGGCAGTGAAAGCCGCTGATCGCTCCGCAGGAGACCGTGATAAAGAGCATCGGCCAGAGCATCCCGACATATTGGAGGCCTGTCTGCGGGTCCCATGCCGGAATCATCTCGGCGGCATTTTGGGGGGCGAGGGGGATTTCTGGAAACCGGCCGCTGAATCCTGCCGCGACGAGTCCCGCGACAACGGCGATCATGCCCGCGTAGAGGATTTGGACATTTACAAAATCCCTCGGCATGAGGAGCAGCCACACGGGAATCGCTGAGGCGAGGACTACATAAGCCGTCATCATGACGCGCCAGGTGTCGGCTGAAACGACAACCGGATGGATAATGCCTAGCCAGACCGAGAGCGCGCAAAGGGCGGCGGCCATCGAGTAGTTGAGCCACGCCGGAGTGCGGCGCCTGTAGATCATCCAGCCCAAAATCGGGGCGCAGAGTGTGATGAACAGCACGCTGGTCGAGGCGATGCCGCCGATCTTCGCGATGAGGACGGGCTGGCCGTTCTCCACCTTCACAACAGTCGGCAGACCGTCGCCGTGATGGAATGGATGCATGCCAAGAGCATCGGCTGGAGTTTGGAGCGCGGCGGCGAGTTGTTCTGTCGTGGCTGGCTCGATGCCGACCTTCTCGGCGGGATACATGCTGGTCAGGGCGGTGACGCTGAGGTTCAGAAAAGTCGCCGTGATCATCAGGAGCCCGATCACCAAAAAACTGACGATTAAAATATAGCCTGTCGGGCCGAGGTAAGTTCTGGCGATGTCGGCCACGGAGCGGCCTTGTTCCCGCGAAGAAATGAAAAGCGTGACCATGTCATGAACGCCACCGAGGAGCGTTGCGCCAATGACCACCCAGATCAGCGCCGGCAAGTAGCCGTAAACCAGCGCTAGGGTTGGCCCCACGATTGGTCCCGCGCCGGCGATCGCCGCGAAGTGGTGAGCGAAGAGCACATAGGGCTTGGCTGGGACAAAATCGCGCCCGTCGTTCTGAGAGACGGCGGGGGTTTGGTTTTTCGGATCCACGCCAAGGGTGCGCTCCAGAAACGAACCGTAGAAGCGTTCTGCGAGCCAGTAGCACAGGAACGAGCTGGCAAGAATAGTGAGAAGGATCGGACCCACGAGCGGGATGTTGTCGCGGCCAGGATTCCTGTGCAAGCATGGCTCCATGACCACCATCCGCGTCGCTGCCATTTTGGGTTTTCTGGGGGTGAGCCTCGGAGCCTTTGGGGCTCATAGCCTGAAAAACCTCCTCGAATCCTACGGCACCACAGCCATCTGGCAGACGGCCGTCCTCTACCACCTCATCCATGCGGTCGCCGCGCTTTGGGCCGCAGAAAAACGGCCTGTCGTCGTGTGGGTTTGGACTGCCGGGGTGGTGATTTTCTCAGGGACTCTCTACCTGCTCGCGGTGACAAACCTGCGCTGGCTCGGGGCAATTACACCCATCGGAGGGGTTCTTTTCCTGATCGGCTGGTTGATGATTGCCTTCAAAAGAAATTGAACAAATACCCAACGGCTTTGTCATTTTAACGCCATGAAAAAATCCCATGCATTTCTTGTCTGTCTCGCTCTGTCCGCTTGGACGCTCCAGGCCGCGCCGGTGTTGAGTTCCTCGATGAACCTCACGGAAACCGACTCGGCTTATACGGTTCGGCTCGGAGTTCCCGAGAAAACTCCGGTGAATGTCCGCCTTGCGGGTCGGCGGCTTTTGCTGGAAACGAGCGGCGGCGAGAAGGAGCCCCGATACGATCAGAGCCTGCAACTTCCCGCTGCCGTTCCCGACGCTCCGCTTGGCATCCAGCGCGATAGCGGTGAGATGGTCATCACCATTCCCAAGGGTGGCCCCGCGCCCTCCACGGCGTCGGCGCCTGATCCGTTCCGCGACGCATTTCAGGGGCTCGATAATTTCGATGCGATGCGCGATGACATGCTCAAGCAGGCGGCGGCGATGATGGGGCAGTTCAACCAAATGGCGAAATCCTCCTCCGGCGGTAGCGGCATCGACATGCTCCAATCGCTCCTGAACCAATCCGGCCTCGCAGGTGTGATTGGGAGCGCGGCGGGAGGATTTGAACTCCGGGAGGAAGCCGACCGCTACATCCTCAGCGCCGCCATTCCGGAGGCGCAGGCAAAAAATGTGAGCGTGAATGTGGATAACGACCGCTTCGTCACCATCACCACCAAGCAGGACCAGAGAGCCGGCGCGGGTGGCCTCACCGCATTCAGTGCCTCGAGTTCCACTCAATCCCTCACGCTCCCCGGGCCGGTGCGGGTGGACCAGATGAAGGTGGATTACAAAAATGGCCGCCTCGAAGTGACTCTCCCGAAATCGTAGGGTGGTTCTTCTTGTTCCTCCGGCGGGTGTGCGGAAGAGTTGGCGGATGGATGCCTATTTCGCAGAGCTGGGAAACTCGGTTTACACTCGTTGGAAGAAGGCGAATTTTTCCTTGGCGGCTTTTCCTGAGATCGCTGCCAAGGCGCTTCAAGCCAAGCCAGCATCCCGCCATGTCGATCTGGAGAAATTAACCCGAGATTTTCTTCTTCACGACGAGCAGCCGCATCAATCGTCCTCCGGATTTGGACAGCCCGAACTCATCGTTTACGACAACCCGAAGTTTTATATTCAGGCTCTCTTCTGGCTCGATGGAACCACTGACATTCACCAACACGAATTCTCCGGGGCCTTCCAAGTGCTCGAGGGCTCGAGCATTCACTCTCGCTATGTTTTCGAGAATGCCGAGTCCATCACCGCGCACTTCCGCGTGGGTGACTTGAAGCTCCAAGAAACCCAGCTTCTGGAGCGGGGCGACACCGTGCCGATCGTGTCTGGCCGCTCGTGCATCCACTCCCTCTTCCATCTGGAAACTCCCTCAGTGACGATTGTGATTCGCACCCAATCCGATCCTGGAACGGGACCGCAGTTCACCTATCTCCCGCCGCATCTGGCGATCGATCCGGTTCAAGGGGATTTCCTGACGCTTCGCCGAAAGCAACTCCTCGATGTGCTCGAGCACACCGCGTCACCGGAGTATGCCAGCCTGATTCTGAAAATGATCGGGACACTCGATTTCGAGCGTGGATTTTTCACTCTCCAAAATGCCATGGGCCATCTTCGGAATCTTGGCGCCTGGGATCAGGCGTGGGCGGCTTTTTCCAAAAAACACGGCGCCTTGGCCAAGCCGGTGCTTCCCTCCCTTTTGGAAATCATCCGCCGCGACGCCCTGGTGGCTATGCGGTCGAGTATCGAAGATCCCGACCATCGGTTTCTCCTCGCTCTCCTTCTCAATCTCGAAAGTCGCGAAGCCGTCTTGGCCATGGTCGCGCGGCGCTACTCGGGAGATCCGTTGGAAAATATTTTCCATTGGGCTGTGGAGTTGACCCATTGCTCGGAGTCGGGCACTTGGATTCTCAATGCGGAATTTCCCGATGACATCGAGCTCCCGCCCGACGAGCAAGCCCCGCTTTTTCTAACCGCGCTGAACCACTTCCTCGCCGGGGGAAAAACTCCATCCGAGCTGAAATCCGTCTCCAAAAAAAATCTGACCAGCCTGCGAGCGGCTTTGGAGTCCTCGGCTTGGAAGATGCTGCTGAAGTAAAACCACTCTGCTCCCGCAGGCCTTGAAAAAATCGAGGCCGATCAGGAAAGGGCGGAGATCTTTTCTCGGAGGGATTCGAGGGGAAGATGCGGACCGATGAAGAGGGCCACGGGGTCGCGTAGGGTGGGGTGCTGGCCGATGGGGAAAAATTGCACCGCGCCATCGTGCCCGACTTTTTGGAAGATCTGGAATTCGCCGGGCTCTTCGCGGAGGACGACGAGGCCCTTGGCGCGCAGGACTTCTTCGGGGAGGGAATTCAGGAATTCCTCGAAGGCCCGCTTTTTCACAAATGCCGGGAGAGGAATTTCACAAGAGGCGAAGTGGTGTTCCGCATGGTGGTGATGGTGAGCCTCTCCGTGATGGTGGTGTTCCTCGGCGTGATAGTGGGCTGATTCGTGCAACACGGGGAGCGTGGCGATTTCTCGGGCGAAGGAGGCTGGGTCGGTTACGGAGGCGTGGATGCCAAGTTCGGCGAGGGATTTTTCCACGAATGCGAGGCGTTCCGGCGCGATGATGTCGGTGCGCGAAATGAAAAGATGGGTCGCGGTGCGGACCTGGTCGCGTTCGAGAGCGTTGTGCCAGAAGCGGCGCTGCCAGCGTTGACCATCGATGATCGAGAGCTGAATCGGCGGAGTGAAGCGTTTGAGATCTTTGTTGAAGGCGAGGGTTTCGAGGAGTTGCTCGGAATCCGTGGTGCCGTTGGTCTCGAGGAGAAGAACGCGGCCGGATCGGTGCTCGAATTGCTCCAGCGCCGCGAGGAGTTCGTCGCGCGACCCGCAGCAGACACAATCGCCATTCAGCGTGGTGACTTCGTCAATGACTCCACGGAACCGCTCGGCGTCGATTCGGGCGTTTTGGTAGTCATTGATCAGAAGCGAGGGGGTTAGACCCTCGGCTCCGAGGGCAGGAACGAGCTTTTGGAGGAAGGTGGTTTTCCCGGCTCCGAGAAAGCCGACGATGACGATGAGCGGTGTCATATTGTTCAGTGGTTCAATGTTCGTGGTCTGTTGGCTCAACAACCCACGCGGGGAAGGGGTCGCGGAATTTCTCCCACTTCTCCTCGCCTATGGCGAGTTCTTGGTCGTCGAGCAGGCAGGCTTCCAGCTCGGCGAGGAGTTTTTCCTTTTCGAGGTCTTGGCCGATGTAGACGAGCATCTGGCGGCGGTCGCCGTGGGGTTCCTGCCAATCTTTCATGATCGAACGCCAGGTGTCGTCGTCATCGGGCCAACTGGATTTCGGCGCGGCGGCCCACCAGAAGCCTGCGGGGCGGTATTCGGCACTGCCTCCGGCTTGGGACCAGAGGCCGATCATGGTGTTGCGGCTCGCGAGCCAGAAGTAGCCTTTTGAGCGGAGGAGGCCGGGGCGTTCGGTGTGGATGAAATCCCAGAAGCGCTGCGGGTGGAACGGTCGGCGGGCGCGGAAGACGAAGCTGCCGATGCCGTATTCCTCGGTCTCGGGCGTGTGCTCGTTGTTCAACTCGCGGAGCCAGCCTGCGGAGGCTTGGGCTTTTTCCATGTCGAAGCGGCGGGTGTCGAGGATGGCAGCAAGATCTACACGGCCGCGCTGGGATTCGATGATTTCCGCGCCGGGATTCAGGTGGTGGAGAATGGCGCGGAGTTCCTCGAGTTGCTCTTTGTCGATTAGATCGGTTTTGTTAACGAGGAGGACATCGGCGAACTCCACTTGATCGATAAAAAGGTCGGAGATGGTGCGTTCGTCCTCTTCGCCGAGGGCGGCGTTTTTCTCCTTCAGTGATTCGCCGGCCTCGTAGTGCTCGAGGAAATTGGAGGCGTCCACGACCGTAACCATCGTGTCGAGGCGCGTGACTTCCTGCAGGCTCTTCCCGTTTTCATCGGCGAAGGTGAAGGTTTGCGCGACGGGCAGCGGTTCGGAGACGCCTGTGGACTCGATGAGCAGGTAGTCAAAGCGACCCTCCTCGGCGAGGCGCGATACTTCCTTGAGCAGGTCGTCGCGCAGGGTGCAGCAGATGCAGCCATTGGTCATCTCGACGAGTTTTTCTTCCGTGCGGCTGAGCTCAGCGCCCCCGTCGCGGACGAGTTCCGCGTCGATGTTGACCTCGCTCATATCGTTCACGATGACCGCCACGCGGCGGCCTTCGCGGTTGTTGAGGACATGGTTGAGGAGCGTGGTTTTTCCGGCGCCGAGGAAGCCGGAGAGAACGGTGACGGGGAGCTTTTTGAAAAGCGGAGACGCCGGTTTGACAGGGTTTCGAGAGTCATCTCTTAATTGCATATAATTTGCATTAATAGAGACGATGGGGCTCGATCAATTAAAAATGCAAAAAACTTGCAATTAAAACGGCGTAGCCTCTTGAGAAGATGGAGGGGAGGGGTAGGCCCGAGAAGAAATCAGGTTTTCTCCCCCAATACGGAGGCGGGGTCAGAGGCCTGCCAAATGGGCGGGCGTGAATTCAGTGAGCGGGACGATTTGGTAGAGACCGGCGGCCTCATCGATGTAGCTCGCGAGATCACTTGGCAGGTCAGATGCCGCTTGGCGGGAAGGGGATTGGTTCAGAGCGAAAACAAAACCCAAGATGAGCGCTGCGAAGGCCGCCGGCGTAAGCCAGCGTGGAATAAACCAAGGCGATGGAGCGTGAGCGGACTGGCGGATGGATCGGAGCACATTGCGCGAAAAGAAGGGCGAGGCTTGGTGCTGGCTGGCCTGTCCCAGCAAATTCCATAGACCGTCATTTTCGGGAAACTCATTCTTCATGGCGTATCAAACACCGAAGGAGCGCAAAAGTTTCGCAGGAAGTGGATCCATAAAACCTGTGTCGGTGAAATCGCTGGATCAACCGAGGGACGCACGGGCTTTTTGGAGTTCCGCGAGTTTGGCGATCCAATCTTGCTGGCGCTGGCGGTGGTCGGCGACGACTTCGGCGGGGGCGTTTTGGACGAAGGTTTCGCTCGAGAGTTTTTTGGCGACTTTCTCGATCTCGGCTTCGACTTTTTGGATTTCGCCGTCGAGGCGCTTGGCCTCGGTGGCGGCGTCGATGATGCCCTCGAGCGGGAGGTAGATCGTGCCGATGTCGGTTGGGCAGGCGGCGTGTGCTCCGCGCTTTGCGAGGAGGGCGCTGCTTGTCAGCGCCGGATCGGTGTGGTTGCGGGAGTCGCTCCGGTCCTGACAAGCAGGACCCTCCTGGGCGGATTCGACAATCGTGATCGATTCTGCGTAGAGGAGGTTCGAGAGAACGGGGAGTTCGTTTTTTACCCAATCGGCTGACGGGGCGAGTTGCCATGGGAGGCGGCGGTTGCCTTGGATGCCGTAGGTCGCGCGGAGGTTGCGGCTGGTCGAGACGGCGGTGAAGACGGCTTCGGAGCGCGGGTCGGCGGCGAAGGCGGCGGGTTCGGGCCAACCGCTGAACATGATGCTTTCGGTGCCGAAGCCGAGGCTGCTCCAGAGTTCCTCGGTGATAAACGGCGCGTAGGGGTGGAGGAGTTGGAGGATGCGCTTGATCGTGTAGTCCAGCGTGGCCAGTGTGCCGGCGCGGCGCGGGGAGTCTACGGCAAAGTCGGATTTCGCGACTTCGATGAAGCGGTCGCAGAAATCGCCCCAAACGAAGTCGTA
Source organism: Terrimicrobiaceae bacterium (assembly GCA_044375555.1). Taxonomy (GTDB): domain Bacteria; phylum Verrucomicrobiota; class Verrucomicrobiia; order Chthoniobacterales; family Terrimicrobiaceae; genus UBA967. The sequence continues at coordinate 28,071 of JBILML010000021.1, read as the reverse complement.
GAGTGCCTGGGCGATGTCGCTGAATTTGTAGGCCTCATAGCCCTCGTTGACGCGGCGGATGGTGGCGTCGAGACGGGCGAGGAGATCGCGCGCGAAGAGGGAGAGTTCGTGTTTGGACGGATCGGCTTGAGGGTCAAGCGGGCCTTGCATTTGCCGAAAGCGGCAGGCGTTCCAGAGCTTGTTGCAGAAGTTGCGGCCTTCGACGATTTGCTGCTCATCGAATTTGATGTCCTGCCCCTGCGGGGCGATGCGGAGTAGGCCAAAGCGAATGCCATCCGCACCGAACTTCGCGATGAGGTCGAGCGGGTCGGGCGAGTTGCCGAGGCTTTTCGACATCTTGCGGCCCTGTTTGTCGCGGATGATTCCGGTGAAGTAGACATCGCGGAACGGAATTTCGCCCGTGTATTCGAGGCTCGCCATGATCATGCGGGCGACCCAAAAGAAGATGATGTCGGGACCGGTGACGAGCACGCTGGTCGGGAAGAATTTTTTCAGCGCGGCGGCGTCCATCGTCTCGTGCGCCCAGAGCCACGAAGAGAACCAGGTGTCGAGCACATCGGAGTCCTGAACCCATCCCTCGCCGGGGGAATCGATTTGGCAGACGAAGGATGTAGTGCGGGCGTCTCGCCCGCAATTGGTTTCGGGCGACAGGCGGGACGCCTGTCCTACATTCAGGTTGTTTGATTGGCGGATGTTTTTTAGCCCGGCCCGTGGGGCGTTGGATTCGACATAGTTGATCGTTTGCCAGAGTTCCTCGTCGTTGCGAATGATGTGGTCGTAGGTTTCGTTGAGCCAGACTTGGCCGGTCTTTCCGGTGAGTTTGTTCAGTTCGTGGGCGGTGAAGGATTTCCAAGAATGGAGGATTTCTTTCAATTCATGACTGGCCTTGGGAGTGAAGACGACATGGACATGGTTGGGCATCACGGACCAGGCACGGAGTTCGTAGCGTTCGCCATCGAAATGGCGCAGGGCGTTTTCGACGATTTTGGAGGCGGCATCTTCTTTGAGAAGGCACGAGCCCATGCCGGCATCGAGGCAGTCCTCGATTTTTTTGCTGAAGAGAAGATGGAAAGCTTTGTGGTCTTCCTCGGTAAGATTCTGTGGAGGGTTGGCGAGCCAGAGTTCGCGCTCTTGGCGGAGTTCGGTAACTTTGGATTCGGGGAGGGAATCGGCGAGACGGAAGGTGACGGAGTAGGTCGCCCCTTCGAGTTCCCAATGGGGGAGGTGGCGTTGGGTGATTTGGAATTCGCCGAGCTCGTCGAAGTGGATCTGTGGGTATGTAGCACGGGCGTCCCGCCCGTGAGCGTTATCGGGTGACAGGCGGGACGCCTGTCCTACATTTTTGTTATACCAAACGGGAATGCGGTGGCCCCACCAGAGTTGGCGGGAGATGCACCAGTCTTGGATGTTTTCGAGCCAGTGGTCGTAGACCTTTTCCCAGCGGTCGGGGAAGAAGCGGATGAGGTGGTTGCGGACGGCGTCGCGGGCTTCGGCGGTTTTCGGATATTTCAAAAACCACTGCTCGGAGAGGCGGGGTTCAATCGGCACATCGGCGCGCTCGCTGAAGCCGACATTGTTTTCATGCGGCTCCTCTTTCACGAGGAGGCCGAGTTCCGTGAGCTTGGCGACGGCCTCGGTGCGGGCTTCGAAGCGGTCGAGACCGGCGAATTCCTCGCCGGCCAGTTCGTTCAGGGTGGCGTCGGGGTTGAAAATGTCGATGACGGGGAGGTTGTGGCGGAGGCCGATCTCGTAGTCGGTCTTGTCGTGTGCGGGTGTGACTTTGAGGACGCCGGTGCCGAATTCGAAATCGACCGCCTCGTCGCCAATGATCGGGAGAAGCGCTTCGACATTGGCGGGGAGGGGACGGCGGACATGGAGGCCGATGAGGGCGGCGTAGCGCGGGTCCTTGGGATTCACGGCCACGGCGGCATCGGCCATGATTGTTTCAGGGCGGGTGGTGGCGATCTCGAGAAAGGTTCCGGGTTTTTCCACAACCTCGACGCGGTAGTGGTAGAAGAAGGATTTCTGGGTTTTCGGGATGACCTCCTCGTCGCTGAGCGCGGTGAGCGAAACGGGGCACCAGTTCACCATGCGCTTGCCGCGATAGATCAGGCCCTTCGCGTGGAGATCGACGAAAACCTCCTGCACTTTGCGCGCGTAGGCGTCGTCCATCGTGAAGCGCTCGCGGGTCCAATCGCAGGAGCAGCCGAGTTTTTTGAGTTGGTTGATGATGATGCCGCCGTGCTTGTCCTTCCACTCCCAGACGCGCTTTAGGAACTCGTCGCGGCCGAGGTCATGGCGGGTTTTCTTTTCCTCCTTGCGGAGCTTACGCTCGACGACGGTCTGCGTGGCGATGCCGGCGTGGTCGGTGCCGGGGAGCCAGAGGACTTCGTGGCCGGTCTGGCGGGCGTGGCGGGCGAGGATGTCCTGGAGTGTGTTGTTGAGCACATGGCCGAGCGTGAGGACGCCGGTGACATTCGGCGGCGGGATAACGATCGAGTAAGCGGGCTTCGGCGAGGCGGGGTCGGCGGTGAAGTGGCCGTGCTCGATCCACCAGGAATACCATTTTTCTTCGACGGACTGGGGCTCGTAGGCCTTGGACAATTCAGACATGGCGCGGGATTCAATCGGGTTCGCGCAAGGCGAGAAAGCGGAAAGTGCGGACGCGGCTCAGACTCCGCCGAAGCGGCGGGAGCGGCCGGCGTAGTCCTCGAGCGCGGCGAGGAAATCCTCCCGCTGGAAATCGGGCCAGAATTTTTTGGTCACATGGATTTCCGTGTAGCTGAGTTGCCAGAGGAGAAAATTCGAAATGCGCATCTCGCCGGAGGTGCGGATGAGGAGGTCGGGGTCGGGCATCCCGGCAGTGTTCAGGCGGGAGCCAATGAGTTCGGGCGTGATGTCGGCTTCGCTCACGGTGCCTGCGGCAGTGTCGCGGACGAGGGATTTCACGGCATCAACAATCTCGGCGCGGCCGCTGTAGCTCAGGGCGAGGACGAAGTGGAGCTTGGTATTTGCCGCAGTGGCGTCCATGACCTCGCGGAGCTTGCGCTGGCAGACGGAGGGGAGTTCTTGGATGCGGCCGATGTGGTGGAGGCGGATGCCCTCGCGGACCATTTCATCGCGCTTTTGGTTGAGGAAATTTTCCAGCAGGAGCATGAGGGCGTTGACCTCCAAGGCGGGGCGTTTCCAGTTCTCCGAGGAAAAGGCGTAGAGCGTCAGATATTGAACGCCGGTGTCGAGGCAGGCCTGGACGCAGCGCTCGATCGATTTCGAGCCCGCCTCGTGGCCTGCGATGCGCGGGAGACCGCGCTGCTGGGCCCAACGGCCGTTGCCGTCCATAATAATGGCGACATGCTTGGGGACAACGGCGCTCACTTGTTTGCTCAGAGCCGGATGGTTTGCTCGCGGCCTGGCCCGATGCTCACGATCGAGAGATTGGCGCCGACGAGCCCCGCGATTTTTTTGACATAGTTGCGGGCTTTTTGCGGGAGGTCGGAAAACTCGCGGGCGTTCTCGGTGGATTTGCGCCAGCCGGGCATGTCGATGTAGACAGGCTTGCAGAGCGCGAGTTCCTCGGAATCGGTGGGCGGGAAATCGAGTTTCTTCGAGCCGATGCGATAGCCGACGCAGACCTTGATCCACTCGGCCTCATCGAGTCCGTCGAGGTTCGTAATCGCGAGCTGGTCGATGCCATTGATCATGACGGAATATTTGGTCGAGACGGCGTCGAACCAACCGCAGCGGCGGGCGCGGCCGGTGGTGGCACCGAACTCGCGGCCCATGGCGTGGAAGCGCTTCGAGAGGTCGGAATCCTCGGTGGGGAAGGGGCCCTCGCCGACGCGGGTTGTGTAGGCTTTGAGGACTCCCATCACATGGTCGATGCGGTTCGGAGGAACGCCGCTGCCGGTGCAGGCTCCGCCGGAGGTGGTGTTCGAACTGGTCACATAGGGGTAGGTGCCGTGGTCGATATCGAGAAAGGTTCCCTGCGCGCCCTCGAAAAGCATATTCGAGTTTTTTGCGGCCAGCGCTTCGTGGAGGAACACGACGGTGTTCGTGATGAACGGAGCGAGGATTTGGCCGGCGGCGAGGGATTCGTCGACGACTTCTTTCGGGCTCAGCGGCTTTTCACCGAGTTCCTTGATGACGGCGTTGTTTTCCTTGATGCGCTTGGTGAGTTTTTCGGCAAAGAGGTCGGGCTTGAGGAGGTCGCCTGTGCGGAGGCCGGTGCGGAAGGCCTTGTCGGCGTAGGCGGGGCCGATGCCGCGCTTGGTGGTGCCGATTTTTTTGCCGCCCTTCTGACTTTCGCGAAGGCCGTCGAGGATGCGGTGGTAGGGGAGGACGAGGTGGGCGGAATCGCTGATGAGCAGGTTTTTGCCGACTTTAACGCCACGCTCTTGGAGGCCTTGGATTTCGCCCACGAGCGAGACGGGGTCGAGGACGACGCCGTTGCCGATCACGCAAGTCTTGGACTTGCGGAGGATGCCGGAGGGGATGAGGTGGAGGACATATTTTTCGCCTTCGATGACAATGGTGTGGCCGGCGTTGTTGCCGCCTTGGCTGCGAACAACGACATCGGCTTCATCCGTGAGGAAATCGATGATTTTTCCTTTTCCTTCATCGCCCCACTGGGCGCCAACGAGAATGGTATTCGGCATAGAGAGAGTTTTAGAGAATTCGCAGGGGTCGGGGGAAGGGAGATTAAAGGGGGGTGCGGCTCATTAGGCGAGTCGCTTTTCAAAAATTCCCCACTCACGGTCTGTCTCGCCGCCGACCACATGGCAGATCTCGATGATTTCGGCGTTGGTGTCCTCGAGCCAGCCGAGGGTGGCGTGGGTGTGGTGTTGCTTGGCCTCGCGGAACTGTTCGTGGACGAGCCAGGCGTGGAGGCCTCTGTCGCGGAATTCCGGAACGACGCCGAGGACGGTTTGTCGGCAGGTCTGGATTTTGCGAGTTTTCATCAGGAGAAAAATATGGGCCAAACGGAGCCAGTGGGGGGTGTTTCTCGCGGCATGGAGGATTTCATTGAAGTTCGGCAGGACGATCGCCACGCCAGCGGATTCGCCGTTGGACTCGCCGATGAGGAGAAGCCTGGGGTCGGCAATGGCGCGAATGTCCTCGGCAGAGTCGAGCAGATCCTCCATGCCGATCGGCACAAAGCCCCAATTCCGCTCGAGAGTGGCATTATAAACGCGGCGGACGATTTCAAGTTCCTGCTCAAGTTTGGGGAGATTGAAGGGGCGCATGGTGAGATTGGCGCGTTTCTTAAGACGCTCGATGATTCGGACGAAGCGCTCCGGTGGGTCGAGACGATGCATCGGGAGGTCCATCACATAAAGCGTGCGGGCTTTGTTGAAACCAAGGTCGGCGAGCAGGCGCAGGTAGTAGTCGGGATTCCACGGCAGGCCGATCATGGTCGGTTTATCGAAGCCGTTCATGAGCACGCCACAGTCGTCGTTGATGCTGGGGTTGTAGGGGCCGCGAATGGTCTCCATGCCTGCTGCGCGCAGGACGGCGGAGGCTTTTTCAAAAAGGGCCCGCGCCACGGCGGGTTCATTCACGCACTCGAAAAACCCAAAAAACCCTGTGCGGTCTTGGTGGTAGGCGTTGTGGGATCGGTTCACGATCGCCGCGATGCGACCGATGGGGCGACCATCGCGCTCGGCTATAAAAGCCGTGATGGTGCCGTGCCGCCGGTTGAAGGTGGAGTCCGGCGCGAGGAATTTCGCGATGCTACCTGGAAAGGGCGGCGTGAAGACCGGATCCGTTTTGTGAATGGCTTCCGCCGTTCTCTCGAACAGCTTCCTCCGCGACGGAGTCTGGCAATCGGAAATCGAAAATGTTTTTGCGTCGGCCGGGGTTGGCATAAGCGGGGTCGTCGAAGGTTCCCAATTCACGGGCGAGTTTTTCGAAAATCTCCAACACGCGATCGAGGTCCTCGTCGGTGTGTGTGGCCATGAAACTCGTGCGAACGATGGCCTCGCCGTAACGAACGGCTGGGTAGATTGCGGGTGTGGCAAAAACTCCCTCTTCAAAGAGGCGCTGGGTAAAGATGAAGGCCTTCGCCTCGCTGCCGATGAGGATGGGAACGATCGGGGTTTGCGTGGAGCCGATCTTGAAGCCAATGCGCTTGAAACCCTCGTGCATCTTGCGGGTGTTTTTCCAAAGTTGATCGATGCGCCAGGTCTCCTCCTGCATGAGTTCGAGGGCTTTTTTAACGCCTCCGACGACCGCTGGAGCTAGGGCGGCGGTGAAAATCAAACACCGGGCGCGGTGTTTCAAATACTCGATCATCTGGGCATCGCCAGCGATGAAGCCTCCCATCGAGCCGAGGGATTTGGAGAAGGTGCCCATCACGATTTCCACCTCATCATTGAGGCCGAAATGATCGACGGCGCCGCGACCTTGGCGGCCGAGCACTCCGAGCGAATGGGCCTCGTCCACATACATCGCGGCATGGTGGCGTTTTGCGGCGGCATTGATTTCGGGAAGGTCTGCGATGTCACCCGACATGCTGAAAACGCCATCGAGAATCACAACGCGCCCGGCTTCGTCAGGCAGGCGCTTGAGGCGGTTTTCGAGGGAGCTGGCTGAGTTGTGGCGAAAAGGAATCAGCTTTCCAGGAGCGAAATTGCAGCCGTCGATGATGCTCGCGTGGTTCTCTCGATCGCACAGGATGGCGTCGCCATCCTCGGTCAGGGCGATGAGTGCGCCTTGGTTGGCAAAAAATCCGGTGGAAAAAAGAATCGCCGCATCGCGCCCGAGGAAATCCGCAAGTGCCTCCTCAAGTACCACATGGAGATTGATCGTTCCGTTCAGCAAGCGGGACCCTGTGCAGCCGGAGCCGTATTTCTTAATCGCCTCGCAGGCCGCCTCGACCACGCGGGGATCTTGAGCCAGGCCGAGGTAGTTATTCGACCCGATCATGATCTTCCGCTCGCCTTCGCAGATCACATAATTGCCATGTGGTTCTTCGATGGATCGGAAGTAGGGGTAGAAACCCTGCGCTCGCGCATCAGCCGTGTCGCGGTAATCGCGGCATTTCTGAAAGATGTCTTTCGGTGCTTTCGACATTTATTTGGGTGGGTAGAGTTGCACCAGCACTAGAGAAGTAAATAATTTTTACTGCCAACTATTCGACTGGGAAAGCGCGCCAGATGCAGGAAATTTGCGAGTTGATAACCCCGAATCGATAGCGCAGGGTCCGCACACCCCATGTTTAGGAAATTTCCCCACGCAGTCATCGTTTGCTTTTTTCTCGTTCTTGGAAATGCCGTCGCCGGCGAGTGGCAGACGCTGGAAAAATGCCGCCTCGCGCCGGATCAATACATGGATGGCGATAGTTTCCATGTCCTCCACGAAGGAAAAAACCACATTTTTCGGCTTTATTTTGTGGATTGCCCGGAGACCGACACCTCATTTCCCAAGCGCATCGCCGACCAGATGGAGGATTTCGGCCTTGCGAAGGACACCGCCGTGGTCGCGGCAGGCGAGAAGGCGAAGGAATTCACCAAAAAGTTCCTCGCGGGTCAGTTCACGGTCCTAACGAAATGGGAGGATGCTCGCGGAAATTCCCGACAACCTCGAAACTACGCCGTCATCCTCGTGGGCAAAAAAAACCTCGCCGAGGAACTCGTTCGTTCCGGCTGGGCGCGCGCTTTCGGCATGCCGGCCGATTACCCCGACGCCTCCCGCGCGAAGTCCTTCAAGGACGGACTGCGCCGCCTTCAAGCCAATGCCATCCGCCAAAAAGTCGGCGCGTTTGCTGGAACCTCGCGGGTTCTGGCCCCGACGGAAACCGCCGTGCCCGAGCGGGAGTATGTCGATTACGAATCCGAAATCGGCGGCCAAATCCTCCAAGACGGTCTCAACGGCTTGAGCATCGATTTCAACTAAGTCGATTGCGCGGAGGCTTGCGGGCCGCTAAATGTCACCGCCTTCATGGAACTTCGCTTCACTAAAATGAACGGCGCGGGGAACGACTTCGTCGTGATCGACAACCGCTCGCGCCAATTTTCGCTGGATGGAAAAACCATCGCACGCCTGTGCGACCGCCACCGCGGCGTGGGGGCTGACGGATTGCTCGCCGTAGAACCCGCCGAGGGCCAGGCCGACTTTCGCATGCGCTACTACAACGCCGATGGCGGCGAGGCCGAAATGTGCGGCAATGGCGCCCGTTGCTTCGCGCGCTACTCCGCCCGTCTCATGCCGGAAAAACCCACGTCGTTGAGCTTCGAAACCCAAGCCGGCGTGATCGTGGCCAAGCTCGAGGGCGATCTCGTCTCGCTTGATATGGGACGCCCGACCGACCACCGCACCCCGCAGGTTTTCGATCTCGGATGCACCAGCCACGAAATCCATTTTTTGAACACCGGCGTCCCGCACGCGGTGGTTTTTGTGAGTGATGTCGAAAAAGTGGATGTCCAAAACCTCGGCCGCACGATCCGCCGCCACGAGGCTTTCGCGCCGAAGGGAACCAACGCCAACTTCGCCCAGGCCCTCGAAAAAAACCACCTCGTCCTCCGCACCTACGAGCGCGGCGTCGAAGGCGAAACGCTCGCCTGCGGCACCGGAGTTTGTGCGACTGCGCTGCTCCACTCATTGGCCACCGGTGCGGCGTCACCGGTTCATGTCACCGTGCGCGGAGGCGACACGATGCGAGTCGATTTCACCCAAGACGCCGACGGCTCGTTCGCCTCGGCCAAGCTCACCGGCCCGGCGGATTTTGTTTTCGACGGAGTCATTTCCCTGTAACCATCCCCGCACCATGTCATTCGCAGGAGCCCACACCGCGCTCGTCACTCCATTTCGTGACGGCCAATTCGACATCCCCGCCTTCAAAGCCCTCATCGAGGAGCAAATCGCTGGCGGCATTTCGGGAATCATTCCCGTCGGAACCACAGGCGAGTCGCCGACTCTCGATCACGACGAGCACCTGAGCGTCATCAAGGTCGCCATCGAAACTGCCGCTGGCCGATGCCAAGTCATCGCCGGCACGGGATCGAATTCCACCGCCGAGGCGATCGACCTCACCCAAGCCGCCGAAAAAGCCGGCGCCGACGCCGCTCTGCTCGTGGCTCCTTATTACAACAAGCCCAGCCCCGAGGGCCTCTACCGCCACTTCGCGGCCATCGCCCAGTCGGTGAAAATCCCGCTCGTCCTTTACAGCATCCCCGGCCGTTGTGGCATCGAGATTCCCGTGGAGACGACCGTCCGCCTCGCGCGGGATTTCAAAAACATCGTCGCCATCAAGGAAGCCGGCGGCAGCGTCGAGCGAGTCAACCAACTCCGCGCCGCGCTCCCGCCCGAATTCGAAATCCTCTCCGGAGATGACTCGCTGACCCTGCCATTCCTCTCGGTCGGTGCCGTGGGCGTCATCAGCGTGGCCTCGAACCTCATCCCTGCCGAGGTCGCCGGATTGGTCAGCCACTATCTCGCGGGCGAACCCGCCAAGGCCCTAGCGATCCATTCGAAATACTACCCGCTTTTCAAAGACCTCTTCATCGAGCCAAACCCAGTGCCCACGAAATTCGCCCTCGCCCGCCTCGGCAAAATGTCGGACGAAGTTCGCCTCCCGCTCTGCGAAATGACCGAGGCCAACCGCAAGCGCCTCGTCGAAACCCTCGAAAAACTCGGCCTGTGAATCCCACGCGTGTCATCATCAACGGCGCGAGGGGCCGCATGGGCCAGGCCCTCATCGCTTGTGCCAAAGCCGATCCCGCCTCATTTGAACTCTCCGCTGGCCTCGATGTCGGCGACGACCTCGCCGCTGCCCTGTCCGCGGGCGACGCCGTGATCGATTTCACCCACGCCGATTCCACCGTGGCGGTCGCCGAAGCCTGCGCCGCCGCCGGGAAAATCCTCGTCATTGGAACCACTGGCCACAATGACGCCGACCGCGCCGGGATTTCCGAAATCTCGAAAAAAATCCCCGTCGTCTTCGCGCCAAATTTCAGCGTGGGCGTGAACACCCTCTTCTGGCTCACCCGCAAGGCCACCGAAATCCTCGGGCCGGACTTCGATCTCGAGGTTGTGGAAATGCACCACCGCCTCAAGAAGGACTCCCCGAGCGGCACCGCGCGCCGCCTCGCCGAAATCCTCGCCGAGGTCCGCGAGTTGGATTACGACAAAAATGTCATGCACGGCCGCGAGGGAATGGTCGGCGAACGCCAGAAAACCGAGATTGGCATGCACGCCGTCCGAGGCGGCGATGTCGTTGGCGACCACACCGTGATTTACGCGAATGTCGGCGAGCGCGTGGAGTTGACCCACAAGGCCTCCAGTCGCGACACCTTCGCCAAAGGCGCTCTCCGCGCCGCGCGCTGGGCTCAGGGCCAAAAGCCTGGCCTCTATGACATGCAGGATGTGCTCGGCTTGAAATGAGGGTCGGCATCGCGCTCGGCTCCAACCTCGACGACCGCCTCGAAAACCTCCGCGCCGCCCGCCGCCATCTCTTTGCTCTTCACGAGGACTGCGGGCCGTTCCTCTGCTCCCGCATTTACGAAACCGCGCCGGTCGATTGCCCTCCCGGCTCGCCAGCATTCCTCAACGCCGCCATCGAACTCGCCTGCACGATACCTCCACTCGACCTTTTGGAAAAACTCCAGCGCCTCGAGCAAATCCTCGGCCGTCCAGCGAATCACGCCCACCACGCCCCGCGCACGATCGACCTCGACATTCTCTACTACGACAACCTCGCCTTCGCTCTACCAGAGCTGACCCTCCCGCATCCCCGAATCGCCGAACGAGCCTTCGTCCTCCTACCCCTCACCGACATCGCCCCCACACGAATCCTCCCCGGCCAAACCCAAACCATCGTCAATCTCCTGGAAAAAATCCCGCCCATAGGCAGGCCCACTCCAACAGCGAATTTCTAGTCGGCCACCGTGCGCTCTGAGTCCTTTGACTCGCTCGACGGTCAAGCGACCGCCGAATAACCCCCTCGCGAATCCTCGCGAATCCTTGGAGGGCGACGCTCCGTCGGCGCCCAAGCTTCAGGCGCGAAGCGCCGTTCCACAAAAAGACAGCCTCACACGAAGCCGCAAAGGCACGAAGACAGAAGGCCCCCAATCGAAATCCCAAGGTAGGGCTCGGCACGCCGTCGGCGCCCAAGCTTCAGGCGCGAAGCGCCGTTTCAGTAAACTCGAATTTGAGAATTAGCAGAATATCCCCGCAAGGGCGGGGAGGTTTTGGCGAGAGTGGGACGGCGCTTTGCGCCTGAAACTTGGGCCGACACGGAGGTCAGCCCTCCAGGTTTTTCATAGCACCGAAGACCTACCTCAGGCTATCTGCCCCGAATCTCCGTGCTCTCTGTGTCCTCGGTGGTCAATCCCCTCGGACGATCAGGCAACCGCCGAATAACCCCCCGCGAATCCTCGCGAATCCTTGGAGGGCGACGCTCCGTCGGCGCCCAAGCTTCAGGCGCGAAGCCCCGTTTCAGTAAACTCGAATTTGAGAATTAGCAGAATATCCCCGCAAGGGCGGGGAGGTTTTGGCGAGAGTGGGACGGCGCTTCGCGCCTGAAACTTGGGCCGACACGGAGGTCAGCCCTCCAGGTTTTTCATAGCACCGAAGACCTACCTGAGGCTATCTGCCCCGAATCTCCGTGCTCTCTGTGTCCTCGGTGGTCAATCCCCTCGGACGATCAAGCAACCGCCGAAAAACTCTCTCGCTCGCTGTTGCCGCTGGCCCGAACACCTTCCGAACGCCGCGCAACCTCGCGGAACTTCGCTGCCATTTGCTCGCCGATACGCCGGACATTCTCGGAGCGGTTTTCCCCCGACTCGCGACGCACTTCGCGGGCGGTGATTTGGCGGATGTCTGGCGAGATCCGATTTTCCTCCCTTGGCGCGGCGGCCGCCTGCTGGACGGCGCGCTTGGTTTGCACCTGCGCCGCGGTGGCTTGTTCCGCCGAGCGCCGGGCTTCGGCGGTCGCGGAACTCGCACGCGAACGATCCATTGCGGCGATGGACTGGGCGGAAGCGGAACTGGCGCTGGAGATGTTCATGGCGTTGAGAGGTTGCTCAAAATCCTCAGGAAAAAATCCAATCGCTGCAACTTCTTTTCCGAGCCATTGCGCCTTGGTTTTTCACGGAAATTTCGAGTTCCCGAAAATAAAATTGACCTCACAAGATGTAGTGTCGATTTTCCCGCCATCCGGAATTCGACACAACATATATGCGCTGCCCCAAGTGTGGAACAATTGACGACAAGGTGATCGACTCCCGGCTCTCGAAGGACGGAGTGAGTATTCGCCGGCGGCGCGAGTGTCTCGGTTGCGAGACGCGGTTCACGACTTACGAGGTTCTTGAGCACAATGAAATGCGGGTCGTGAAACGTGACGGGCGCCGGGAACCCCTCGATCGTAAGAAGCTTCTCTCGAGCATCGTCAAAGCTTGCGAAAAACGCCCGATCGGACTCGAGCAAATGGAGCGCGCTGTGGAGGACATCCTGCAGGAACTTGAGACCCAGCAAGACCGCGAGGTCAGCTCGAAAAAACTCGGCGCCCATGTGATGAGCCGCCTGCATACGATCGATCCGGTCGCCTATGTCCGCTACGCCTCGGTTTATCGGGAGTTTCAGGAGGTCGGCGATTTTATCGACGAAATCGAGTCGCTCGAAAAACGCGTCGCCCGCACGCCGGATCAAAGGGAGCTTTTCAAAGCATGATTGCACTCCGCGACAATTTCCCGCTCGTGCGTTTCCATGATGGCAGCGTGATGAACTATGACCGCGCCTGGCTTTCCTCTGCGGTGGTGCGCGCCGCCGAAAGCGCAGGCTACAAAAAATGGTGGCTCACGAACCATGTCACCGAAAGCATCTCGAGCTTTCTGCAACAGGATTTCGAGGACAACATCGTGACGATTCCCCGACTCGAAAAAGCCGTCCAATCCGTGCTGCAGGTCATCGGTTACTCGGATGTCGCCCGGTGTTTCCAAACCCTCCCGCCGCCTGTGCGCATCTCGCTCTCCGACCTCGCACGCCGCGCGGGCAATGGATTTGAGTTGGCGTTTTTCGAATTGCTCCGCGCCCGCTTGCGGGAAATTCCCGACTCCCCCGCCCAGCAGGTGGAACTCGGCGATCTTCACGCCTGTGTGAAGCTGCTCCGCGGCGCGAAGGTCTGGCGCTCCGATTGCTCGGAACTCACCGGCGAGATCGTTCAATTTGTCCGCTCGGAAATCGATCAATCCCCGCGCAAGGAGGAACTCAACCTTCGCCTCGCATGACGCTTTTCGAAAAAATCATCGCCCGCCAAATTCCCGCCGACATCGTTTTCGAGGATGATCAGTGCCTCGCCTTCCGCGACATCGCTCCGCAGGCTCCCGTGCATATTTTGATAGTTCCAAAAAAACCCCTCGAGCGCGTCGGAGCGGCTTCCCAAGCCGATCGCGCGCTTCTCGGCCACCTTCTGTTCTCGGCCGCTGAAATCGCCCGATTGGAAAAACTTGCCGACGGTTATCGAATAGTCATAAACAACGGATCAAACGGCGGCGAAACTGTCCCTCATCTCCATGTTCACCTTCTTGGTGGCCGACAATTATCCTGGCCACCGGGTTAGTTATTGGAAATGAAAGCCTTATTCCCGCACGAAAAGACTTAGATTTTTTTAAAACTCCATGAGCACTCCTACTAATCCCGGCATCAAGCCTCCTAAGACCTCCAAGGAAATCATGGTTCGTGATGAAATGTTTTTGATTGATCAAGGCACACGCGAACCCGTCCCGCCAAAAATCGTCTCCCTCGCCACAAAGATCGACGAATACATCCTCAAGGTAGGCCACTCGAACACGAATGTGATGAGTTTGGTCGTGCAGTTGCTGACGATCGGCAAGGTTCGCTTGGACTTTCGCGATTACACCGAGCGGCTCGAGTTGCTGAATCTCTCCGAGATCATGTCTCGCCCGCAGGCTGCGGCAGTGTTCGACCAGCACTTGGCCTCAGCGAACAAGAATGACGATGTTTCCCTGATGACTCAGAAAATTGTCATTCAGCCGCCGCGTGTGAATCTGCCGAAACGCTAGGTGAGCCTCGGCACCAATCCCGCTGGGCGGGAGGCAAGTCTGGCATCGTCTATCAACCGAGAAGCCACTTCCTGAGTGGATTTCGAGAGCGATGCATCGAAGGAAAAACCTTGCTTGGGCTGTCCGTCGCGATGGCGGATTTCAATTCGCGAGGCCAGAAATCCATCGTGGAATTCAATGGTCGCCCCCTGGATATCAAGCGCGGCAAGGATTCCGCCGCGCCAAGTGCGGCCGATGAAATAAATTTCCGCAGGCTGGTCGGCCAAACTCACGATCCAACCGGAAAGATTGGCAGGCAATTTGTCGCCCCGTCGGCTGATACACGGGAGGGCCCACTCGACCTCCGACTTGCTGGCACACATCCGGCGAAGGAGCGAATCCCACCGCTCAGGCAGCCTCGTCAGCGGCGCGGAGGTTTTTTCCGAATCCGGCGGCGACTGGAGTTTCATCCAAGCCAACCAGAGGTTCGCTCGCACGCCGCGCACGATTTTTGGCAGGAACCAAAGTGCTGTTGCCACCAAGAGAACCGAGCAGAACAAAGCCAGAAGCGGATTCCAAACGATCAACGCCAAGCCGCCCAGCACCAATCCGTCCTCGGCGAGGCTTAAGCCAATATTCGAAAAAGGCTCCGGCGATGCGTTCGCGATCACGCGAGTTCCCGCCTTCGCCGCGTGCGCGGAGAAAGCCATGCCGCCTGCCAGAAGCACGCCTACGATTTCAAAAACCGGATGCGCGTCGCCAATCGCGGCCACAGCCAGCGCGGCCGCCCCGACCGGGCGAATGAAGGTGTGCACCGCATCCCAGGCCGTATCGATCCACGGAATTTTGTCGGCAAAAAACTCGATCAAAAAAAGCACTCCGGCGACCGCGAGCACCAGTGGATGAGCGAGCACCTCGAGCCCCTGAAGCGGCGCCGGCAGCGCCACCCAATCCATCCTCACGGCCAGGCCGGTGACGAATACCGTGAGGTAGAGATTCAGCCCAGCCAGCGTGCCAAGACTGAGCGCGACCGCGAGGGTTTTTAGGATTTCCATGCCCCGACTATCCTCTCGACGGGCTAATTGTCACGCCGACTTTCAGCACTAAGTTTCCCCAAACTACAGCAAATTAATGAAGTAAAATTGGCCCGAGACTTGCTTGTGGGACTTTCGGGGGAAACCACAACATATAGTGGTCACAATTTTTTTTACGCCAATCGGTGGTATTTTTTTGACTAGTTGCGGGGACTTGATAAACAACTCCCCCACTTGCGCCGCCTAGTTGAAGGAATCATGGTTTTCTAGGAGGCGGAACCCTTAAACTAAATAACCCAAACATTACCCATCATGGCCACCACAACTATCTCGCTCGGAGACCGCACATTCATCCTCGACAGCGCCAAGGCCGAAGCCGCCTACGCAGCCAAGCGCGTCATCAATGGTCGTCAGACCATGTTTTTCAACATCCTGCCCCTGAAATACACCTGGGCCTACGACATCTACAAAAAGATGAAGGCCAATCACTGGGAACCCGAAGACATCCAGATGCAGAAGGATTGTGAGCATTGGCGCGACACCACGGGCTTCATCTCCGAAGTGGACCGCTGGATTATTAAAATGGGCATCGGGTATTTTTCAGCTGCCGAAGGCATCGTGGGAGACAATGTCCTGCATGTCATCCGCGAGGCCGTGACGGCGCCAGAACTCAAGCTCGCGCTCGGTCGCCATGCCCAAGAGGAAAACATCCACGCCGATTCGCTCGTTTACATGATCAGCTCGCTCGGCATCAACCCGCATGAATGCGAGGCGATGTTTGAGGATATCCCCACCATTAAGGACAAAACGGATTTCGTCGTGAGCAACAGCCGCGCGCTCCGTGGCGACACGGATTTCACGGTTGCTGCCAACAAATCCGCCCTCGCGAAAAATATGTTCCTATTCGGTCAGTGCATGGAAGGAACCCAGTTCTACGGCCTCTTCGGCATGATCCTCGCCCTTTACCGGCAAAATAAATTTCCCGGCATCGGCCAAATGATCAGCTACACGCTCCGCGACGAGTCGAACCACATCGAGCTGCTCCGCCAGCTTTTCCAAGACCTCGTGGACGAAAATCCTGAAATCTGGACCGAAGACTTCCGCGAAGATCTCCGTGCCACCATGGGCGAAGCGATCCGACTCGAGAAACAATTCATCCGCGATTGCCTGCCGGCCGCCGGGGTGGGTCTCACGGTGGAAGAGTTCTGCCAATACATTGACTACATCGGCGACCGCCGTCTCGTCGGCGTAGGCCTGGAGCCCCTCCACAAGGACATCGCCAATCCGCTGCCTTGGCTCTCCGAGATGATGGAGATCAAAAAAGAAACAAACTTCTTCGAAGGCCGCGTCACCGAATACCGCCGCGGGGTCGATCTCGCCGGCGTCTCCGATGACGATCTCTAAAAACTATTCCACCCACCACACCCCGAATTCATCTAAAAATGCCTCGCACTCTCTCATTCGACGAAGATCGCGCGCTCAAGCGCCTCGTCACCATGCCACGCGACCAGAAGCCCGACTTCTCCTGGCGCGAAGCCATTCCCGCCCCATCGCATCCCTTGCAGGGAATCATCGTCACCCGCCACAACGGCGAAGAGGAATCCTTCAACCTCTCCGATGTCGCCGATGAAATCGGCGAGGCGCTTACGGATCTCCTTCTCTCTCGCGAAGAGAAAAATATTTTCAATGAACAAAACCGTGGCTTCGTCGCGAATGTCGCGCACTCTGTCGCGCTGAGCCTCGCCGAGGAGTCTGAGAAAGCCGGCTCGCTGCGGCTGTCCGAGAACGATCTCTCGCTCCTCATCGAAAAAGCCCTCATCGAAAACGACGCTCACGATGTCGCAAAGAGCCTCGTTTTCAAACGCTCCGTCCGTTCCGGCACCCGCACCGAGGATTTGATGGAATCCGCTCCGATGAGTGTCCGTCTCATCCGCCGCAATGGCTCGGTCGTGCCTTGGATCGAATCCAAGATTGAGCACGCGTGCCGCCGCGCCTTTCTCGACATGAAGGAAAATCCCGCCGCCTCCGCGATCATCGCGCGGAGCGTTTCGGAGCGAGTCCGCGTTCGCGAGTCCGCATTCGTTCACATCGAAGATGTTCAGGATTTGGTCCAAGAGGAACTGATGAGGCAGGGATATTACAAGGTCGCCGAGAGCTACATTCTTTACCGCGCCCAGCGCGCCAGTCACCGCACTGAGAACGCAAAAACCGAAGCCGAGGCCGCCACGAGCGATGTGCAGGACGCCCTCATCATGGTCACTCAACGTGATGGCGAAAATATTCTCTGGGATGGCTCGGAGCTGAAAAAACGAATCCAGTTCGCCATGATCGGGCTCGACCTCAATCTCGATGCCGCCCAGATCGAGCGCGAACTCCGCCGCTCAATCGGCAGCGAGGTCACCGAGGACATCCTTAAAAATACGATCATCCTCAACTCCCGCACTCTCATCGAACGCGACGCGGATTTTGCCAAGTTTTCTGCCCGGATTCTCCTCTCTTATATCTACGAGGAAGTTCTCGATTGGCGCATCGCCCGCGATGGCATCGAGAGCCTCCGCGATGCACACCGCAAGGCCTTCAAAAACTACCTGCGCACCGGTGTCTCGATCGAACGCCTCACGCCCAAACTTCTCAGCTACGACCTTGATGTCCTGGCCGATGCCATCGATCCCACGGCGGATATGGATTTCGACTACCTCGGCATCCAGACCCTCTACGATCGCTACCTCATCGTTGATAAAACCAAGAAACAAACCCGCCGTCTCGAGACTCCTCAGTTCTTTTGGATGCGCGTCGCCATGGGCCTCTTCATCGAGGAACCCGCCGCCAAGGAGGACTGGGTCGTCCGCCTCTACAATCTCTACAAATCGCGTCGCTTCTGTTCGAGCACCCCGACGCTCTTCAATTCCGGCACGCTCCATAGTCAGCTCTCGAGCTGCTACCTCTACAAAGTCGATGACTCGATCGAGTCGATCATGCAACGCGGCATCGCCGAAAATGCCTACCTCTCGAAATGGGCCGGCGGACTCGGCGGTTCTTGGACCGCTGTGCGCGGGACCGGCAGCTACATCAAAGGCACGAATGGCGAGTCACAGGGCGTCATCCCCTTCCTCAAACTCCACAACGACCAACTCGTTGCCGTCAACCAAGGCGGGAAGCGCCGCGGCTCCGGTTGCGCCTACCTTGAGACTTGGCACAATGACATCGAGGATTTCCTCCAACTGCGCCGAAACACCGGCGACGACCGCCGCCGCACCCACGACCTCAACACCGCAAACTGGGTGCCTGATCTTTTCATGAAGCGCATGGAGGCCCGTGAAAACTGGACTCTCTTCCGCACGAACGAGGCTCCCGATTTGCACGAAGCCTACGGCCGAAAATTCGAAGAACGCTACCTCCACTACGAAGAACTCGCCCGCCAAGGCAAAATCTCCAGCAAGGAAATTCCGGCCATCGAAATCTGGAAGCAAATGCTCAAGATGCTTCTCGAGACCGGCCATCCTTGGATCACCTTCAAGGATCCCTGCAACCTCCGCAGCCCGCAGGACCATGTCGGCGTCATCCATTCGTCGAACCTCTGCACGGAGATCACACTGAATACCAGTGAGGATGAAACAGCTGTCTGCAACCTCGGTTCGGTCGTTCTCGACTCGCACATGAAGGCCGATGGCACACTCGATCACGAGATGCTCAAGGAGACGATCACCGTAGCCATCCGCGCGCTCGACAATGTCATCGACATCAATTTCTACCCGACCGAAGCCGCCAAGCGCTCGAACATCCGTCACCGCCCGATCGGCCTTGGCGTCATGGGAGTCCAGAATGCCCTCTTCAAGCGCGGCTTTGGCTTCGCCTCGCAGGAAGCCGTCGAGTTCAACGATGAGTTCATGGAGTGTATCGCCTACCACGCCTACTCGGCCTCGAGCGATCTCGCCGCCGAGCGTGGACCCTACTCGAGCTTCCGCGGTTCGAAGTGGGATCGCGGGCTTCTTCCGCAGGACACCATCGACCTCCTCGAGCGCGAGCGCGGTGTGAAGATCGATGTCCCGCGCGGCGGGAAGCTCGATTGGACGCCCGTCCGCGAGAAAATCAAGCGCCAGGGCATGCGCAACTCGAATGTCCTCGCCATCGCGCCCACCGCCACGATCTCGAACATCACCGGGACCACGCCCTGCATCGAGCCGAACTACAAAAACCTCTACGCAAAGGAAAACCTCGGCGGCAAATTCACCATCCTCAGCACCGAGCTCGTCCGCGACCTCAAGAAGATTGGAAAATGGGACACCCGCATGCTCGAACAACTCAAATACTTCGAGGGCGAACTCACGAACATCGAGGAAATCCCTGACTCGATACGTGAAAAGCACCGCACGGTCTTCACGATCGACCATGAGTTTGTCATCGACGCCGCCGCGCGCCGGCAAAAGTGGATCGACCAGTCGCAATCGGTGAACCTCTTCATCGGCGAGCCCGACATGCGCGTCGTGAGCAAGATGTATCGCCGCGCCTGGCACACCGGCCTCAAAACGACCTACTACCTACGCACGCTCGGGGCCTCGAGTATCGAAGGCCCGACCACGAATGTGAAAAAAGAACTCCGCGGCGTCGTCGCCGGTCCCAAGCCGGAATTCACTGCCGAGCAAAAGATGGCCTGCTCCATCGAAGCCATGCGCAACGGCGGCGAATGCGAAGCCTGCCAGTAAAGCCATTCTGATCCGAAGGGGGGCGTCGCTCGCGGCGCTCCCCTTCTTTTTGTATTGAGGTGAATGAATCCAGGGCGGTTTGCCCGCGCGCTTGAAACCGTTGCCACTCCGCTTCAATCAATTCCTCGAAAATATGAGGGATCGAGCGGCGACGACGACCGTTGATCGAATCAGCCCATTCCCGTATTTCGGGATGGATTGTGAGGGTGAGTATAACGCGGCGCTGGTCTTCGGGCTTTTTCTTTCTAGGCATGATTTTGAGTGAGTTGAATCGTCCTCTCCAGAACACGTTGTTTTATGATTTTTCCAGCTTTGAACTTCACGATAGCGCGTGGAAGGTTGACTTCTTCCTGATAGGGTGGTCTGAGGGGTGGTGACCCTCGGCTTGTCGTCCCGTTCCCATTACGCCGTGGATGGCCTCGACGTTCGCTCAAGAAATACCACTGATCGCCATGGGATATCACATCACGCTCAACAGGCCTGAACCTAGCACCGGCATCACCGAGCAAGAGTGGAGAGACTTCGTGGCGAGCCGACCCGAACTCAAGGTTGTAGAAGAGACCGCACACTTCATCACCGCCATTCTTGATGGGGAAGACAGCCTTGCTCTTCATTATTCAAGCGGGGACGCCTCTGTGTTCACCAAGAATCCAGAAGGACCGAGGATCATTGAGTATATGGCGTCTATCGCCCCTCACTTTGGTGGCGTTGTGACTGGTGACGAGGGAGAGACCTTTTCGTCTCCGGCAGATTGGGGGACTCAGAGTGATTGGGACAGTCGGCCGATCTTTGCCGAGAAGCCCTGGTGGAAGCGCGAGCTTTCCCGTGGCAAGAGAGTTGTTCTAGGGCTGCTTCTCGGAGTAGTCGCTATCGTCATCAAGCAGTTGTTCTTCCCATGATTGCACTACAGATGAACACCGACAAAAGGAGGGCGAACAAGGCGCGGCTGGACAACCGCTGGGGCTGCTCTGTCGGCCATACTCGTAATTTTAACCCGTCATCCCGTTTCGACGCTCACCTCCGCCCCAGCGGTGCCAGCGCTTGAACGTTAGCTCACAATATGATAAACCTACCACGCATCATCGCAATTTCACTCGGCATTTTTCCTATTGCCCTTCTGGCACAACCGACTTCTCCAGAGGAATTCATTGCAGCCTACCGCACGGCGATGCAAGAAAGAAGCGCCGAGAAGCTCAACCCCCTCACTTATTCCGAAGGCATGAGTGAAGCAGACAAGCAACAAGCTGCCCAAGTTCAACAGATGATATTCACAGACAAGGAGATCGATTCAATTACCCTCGCACCCCTGCCAGCGGATTTTCAGACCGTGTTTATCCAGCGGGGCAAGAAGATCGAGCCGACATATACGCCAATTGGACTTATCCAGACCAAATATAAAGACGCGGGCAATGGGATGAATTCTACAAGTGCACCGTATGCTGTGATTGACGGAAAGTATTTTCTCATTTCCAGCAAAAGCACCGACCTGGGATGGAGCGGCCCTCCTGATAAGACCATCACTTTCATGGTCATGGGGCGAGGGCAGAACAAGGTTCAGATAAAGGCGAAGTGGAATGCCAGCGGAGTTGATCAAGAGCGCATATTCAAGTCGCCATCATCAAATTTCATGGGACAGTTTTTTGAGGAAGTAACGGTCACGAGCACTGAGGATGATACGGATGTCACTCTTACTATTCTTGAAGCCGGAAAGAAGATCTTTCAGTCTGAACCACTAAAAGGCAAAGGAACCCTTGAATACAAAAGAGAAAGCTAACGAGCACATCCACCTAATCCCTACCGCCGTCACGCAGGATGCTGGCTCCGCTTCACTGCGCTCGCATTGTTGCGCCAGCGGTCCGAGGTAGGTGATGCGGGACGTTCTGCAAGAATCATGAAATACCTAATTTCATTTATCGCATTCATGGCCGCGACAAGCTTGGTAGTGGCCGACGGAATCGGCACTCTCGTCGAGAGATTGTCGAAGTCGCACACTTGGATCAATGGAGGTTATCCGAAGCTTGATACCCCAAAGAACGCATCTGCGAAGAATGTGATCGCTGCCTACTGTAAGATGAGCAGCTTTCAGGATGGCAGCCGGATACGTGAATTCACCGTCCTAGAGGAACGGACGGTCAAGATATCCGGCCCTTTACCGGATTCGTATATTGCCGCCAGATGCAAGACGGATCACGGACCAATGATCTTTCTCCTTCAATACAAAGAGAAGCCCGGCCTATGGTGGGTCAAGCAGTATGACGCGCCAGCCGAACAAGACGGTGGTGGACAACCGGCTACCCGCCCCGTGTCGAAGTGAACTTCTTGACTACAACCCTTAACCCTGTTGCGGAGTGGCGCTCCCGGTAGCCTGTGCCACACATTTGACGTTCGGAAAAAATATGCTCCCAGCCGCACTCATAGTCATTACGATCTGCCTCCTCGTTTGGCTCGGTTTTGAGATCCGATGGGCGCGCCGCTTTGTCGGTGAAGGTATTCCTGTTGATGCGACAGTTTCTCGACGTGAGTGGATCTCCCTCGGCAGCAGTGGAAGAAGCCTCAAGATAACCGTTGCCGTTCAAAATGAAAACGCGACAAAGGAATATCCAATTGGATATATGAGCTATTTTGGATTCCGAAAACTCCAAATCGGCGATAGAATACCGGTATTGATGAATCCATCATTCAGTTATGTGATTCCGGCAGGGAGAATGGGCGTGATTGCGAGACCATTCATTGCTGGCAGTTTATTTTTGGCCTCTGCGATTTGTGCCACGGCTTTTACTCTTTCAGCCATCACAAAATGAAACAGCCATACAATGCCGTCCACCAAACACTTTCCGCAAGCCAGTGGTCCAGTGCCGGTGATCCGGGACCTTCGCAAAAAATATGACAACAATACTTCACGCCCTTGCTGGAATTTGGAGCCTCTTGGCTGTTTCTCAGCTTCTCGCATTTTATGCCTTGCTCTCCGCAAAAGGCTTATCCGGAACTATTCCTCACTCAACATTGCTTACAGTCGGTGTAATTGCCTTCCTTGCGAGCACAACCGTTGCGTGGCTGCTCGTTGTGAAGAAACAGAAAAAACTCGCAATTACTCTTTCAGCCGTGATGTGCTTCTACTTTCCATTCGGAACAATCTTAGGAGTTATTACGATTTTAGCATTGAGGAATCCTCTAACCAAGAACAAGTTTGAAATGGAAAGAATAACCCCGACTAATAAAATAATGTGAACCATGCCGCCCAGCAAATCGAGTCAAGGACTCGACTCCTGACGAGGGCAGTTAGATCAGAATATTCTCCATGAGACGCTTCACTTTGATTTTGTGGTCAGTCATGCCCGCCCTGATTCTTGTCTTATCCGGAATTGCTCTTCAGAAACTTGTTGTGACTACACTAGTGACAGCCGTGCAATCGTTTAGTTTTTCCAGCGCGCTATACGTTAACGAGTTCGCACAGTTTCTTCTCGTCATCCTTTCTACATTTCTACTCGCCGTCTTTGCCACTCGTCCCCTACCAAGACTCTGGGCTTGCGGCTACATCGTCGTCGCTTTTGCAGTGCTCATATTTCATCCCCTATTTCTTGGACTCGGATATGCCCTGATATCCCGTCACATTCCACACTACGCGCTCAACTATTTAACCTTTGCGACTCGCCCCGTGGAACTTCTGTCTTGGATTCTCGTGTTCAGCGTGGGACTTTTCAACCTCGTTGTGACGTTTCTCAATAAACAGAAAAAGATCTAACGGACCGATGCACTTAACTCCCATGCCTTCGGCACTTTTGGCAGGTCATCAGGGATGTTAGCCGGAAGAATATGAAAACCACTATCATTGCATTTGGCACCGCCCTCATTTTTGGCATCTCTGGATATGTTCTCGGTGGCTATAATGGTGTCACTCGTATGGCGCGAGCTTCGAATTATGCGACTTTGATGTGGCTCACTAACATCGACAAAGATTTGCAGCAGGGGAATATCGACCGCGCAAAGAAACTTACCTTTCAAGCCACGGATGCGACATTTGGGGTATTAGAGAGGATTGATACAACGCCAGAATCTGCTCTGCTGGCCGTAGTGCCGTGGGACGCATTCAACATTAAGGCATTCAACGAGCAGATAGCCACCCGAGCCAAGCAGCATTTTACTCCCCGGTTTGATGAGTTTTCCGAACCATCAAAGAGTTATATTCAAAAGATCGTTGAAGTCGAGTTGCCTAAAAGCTCATGTCCCGTAAAAAAATGAATATAATCTTTTGTAAACAAACAATCTTCGACAGAAAAAGGGAAGAGATATGAAACATATGCTCACAGTGGGGATGGTCGTGCTGGCAGTGTCGTGTTTTGCGGAAACCGATAGCCCCAAGGCTGGCGCGACGGATACAGATGTGATCGCAGTTGTCCTCGGGAAGAAGATAACCACCGGGGAAGAGGACAAACTCAACGGCTTGATTTTCAGCGCTCTCCTTCAGCAGTATGCGAAAGAAAACAAGATCGAACCTTCGGAGGCGGAACTGGATGCCTTTGTTGCCAAGTTAGTGGAGATGGAGAAACAGTCTCAAGCCAAGGATGAGGCAGACAGGGCGCAGTTGCGGCAGCAGTTGCAGTCAACCTCCCTCAGTGATCAGGATCGAAAAGAAAAGGAATCCCGGCTTCAGACCATCGAGCGCACTCTGAAGTCCACCCAAGAAGCTAAGGAAATGAGCAAGGGGATGGAAGACCAGATGCGCCTCATGAAGCGCCAAATCGCACAGCAGTTCGTCAAGTCGTGGAAGATCAACAAGGCGCTTTACGCGCAATACGGAGGACGGGTGATCTTTCAGCAGGCGGGCGTCGAGCCGCTTGACGCCTATCGGGATTTTCTGAAAGAGCAGGAGAAAAAGGGAACATTCCAGATCATCGATAAGCAATACGAGCCGGAGTTTTGGCGTTACTTCACGAATGACGCCATGCATCGCTTCTACGATAAGGATGATGGCGCCAAGTTCATCAATACCCCTTGGTGGATGATGGATGAAGCTCCGGAAGAATAGAATTGTCGAACCAAGGAGTCCCGGCGACGCGGTAACTGCACTCCTGACTCCACACAGTAGCCCACAAACTTTCCTTTACACATTCACCTGATGACAAAAGCATTTATGAGAATCACTTTGAATCGCGCTGCATTTCTATTCTTGTTTTCTTCTTGCTGTGCACTCGCCGCAACCACCCCCGATGAGTTGGTCGCAGAAGTCGAAGCGGCCATCAATGCGCGGGATGGGGCTGCATTTCAGAGATGCTTTAATTTGGAGGGAACTGAGCCGGGAGCTGCGAAGGCAATGCAAAGAACAACAGATAAGGTATTTTCATGGCCATCTCATTATGTTTATACGAGCGAACGAGTCGATACGGGGCCGATGCATGCGGTTCGAGATGGAGTTGCATATACACACAACGGGGAATGGATGTTTAACCTGAACATGGATGAAAGCAAAGCGCCAAGCAAAGGGCTGGTCTTTCCAGCGGGATTTGTGAATGGCAAGTGCTTGATTTTAGCCGCAGTGAAAGAGGATAAAAAGTAAAGGCAAACGAACCGATGCACTTAACTCCCATGCCCTCGGCACTTCTGTCGTGCCGCCTGCTTTCGCAGGCTTTGCGCCAAAAGCAAGTGAGAACAGGGGTCATCGGGGACGCTAGCGAAGTAATATGACTTTTTCGCGAAACTTTCCCTTATTAATTGGATATTGCGTCCCAGCAGTCCTCTATATTTGCTTGCTCAGAAGCGGTTTTGGCAGCGCCATTCTGAGTCATGAAAATCTGTTTGCAAAACTTTGGATGGCCTTGTTCTCACTCGGACTCATGGCGCCAACAGCTCTGTCTTGTATTTTGATCACCAGAAATCTTAAAAAATATAAAGGATGGAAAGAGATCGTAGGAATCAGCTTGCTTTTTCTCACGTCGATTATCGTTTTTATTGGATTCGCATATTTGATCCGAGAGGTCCCAGCTGGAGGCTTCGAAGGATATTTGTGGCTAATTGTCTTCATGATCCAATTTACCCTATGCGCAGGAATGACTTGGATCACTGATCAAATCACATGAACAAAATACCGCGAATAATGCGATCCACCGAACACTTACTCACGTCACGGGTAGATGCCGGTGATTGTGGACATTCGCAAGAGAACATGAAAACATCATTTTTAATAGCGCTATTTTTTCTACTTCCTGCTTCGGTTTTTGCCGGGTTCATTCCGATGAAGGTCACTCTTTCGGATACAGTTGCCGGGTTAGACAAAGGAGTGCCGCGCGAGTTTGTCGTCGAGGCACAATTCTTCGATCTTTCATTTCCTATCGACAACGCAAAAGATTTTTCTCCTCCATTTAACTCTCCAGAAAAGCTTGTAGCGAGGGGAACATGGCTCCAGAGAAGTGGAGGCTTCTCCGGGTATCGGAGCCATCTTGGAAATCCAGCCGGTATTTCAGAAAAAGACTTCATTTTAATGACCTCCGATGATCTTTTGGTCAGAAAACAAGAGTTTCTTAAGAAAGTCACAAAGTTTGAGCCGTTGCTTTTGATTGAGGTGGATTCCGAAGAAACCTTCTATTTCTTTTATCGACTATCTGGTGGAGATACCTCTGTGATTTACATCGCATCGTTATTGAAAACTGTAGATGGACAGTATGTATATCGTGGTGGGCAACTGAGTAATCCAGAAATCAAGGCATTGTTTAACGCAATGGTCCAAGAGGAGATATCAAAGAAAAATTGCTATTCTATTTTACCAAAATGAAATGTGCGAACAATGCGATCTACCGAATGGCTACCCGCTGTCACGCCAGTGCTCCCGCGCCGGTGATCGGCGGACGTTAGCCCAGAATATGAAGCCCTTTGCGATTTTGATACTGCTGCTTGGATTCATGCCATTGCTTCGAGCTGATCAGGCTTTTGTAGTTGAAGATCTCGGCGTCTTGGTCACGATGCCGAACGGTTGGACGCACGACGAGTCCGACAAATTCGGATTTGTTCTACACCCGCTTAATGACAACAAGCGAAAAATCAGAATTCACCTCACCTCCCACAAGAATATTTCTCCGAGTCAAGCAGTCATTCATGCCTCTGAAATCGTCAATAAAAGAAAATCTGAAATCAACCGTGGCGCGGAGGTCATTCTGTCGTCAACACCAGTTGTCACCAAAAGCGGAATCAATGGACAGAGGGCGGTCGTTGGACAGCAGGGTCCCGAGGGGCCATCATATCTTGATCGATACTATTTTGAGATGTCCGATGGGAGAATCTTCTGCGTATGTGTCTACCATTATGGCGACATGCGATTTTCCAAAATGGCAGGGGCCAACATCATGGATACACTCTTCCTAAACAAAAAGGGCTAACAGACCGATGCACTTGCTCAGATTTCCACGAATCACTGCGTTAGGGATCGTAGTTTTTAATATTTTGCTTCTTATCTGGTCAACAGGTGATTTAGAAAGGCCCTTTTCATGGGATAGGGTCAGGGGCTACTTCAACATTTTGTTCGCAATTGTTCTAGCACCATCCTTCGCACTCTTTTTTATCCTCTCAGGAATTGCAAAGTGCAGATATTCATCTATCGCGGGCATCGCAGTGTGGATTATCCTGGCGGCTTTTGTTTTAACATTTCTTGTTACTGCTACAACTGTGCAAGCTTTGTCCTCGACAACCGCGTTCGCCGCACTTTTTTATTTTCTTGGAGTCGGCATCCAGACTGCCCTCTTGCTATTGCTGTCATATACTTGGATTCGAGAAGCATTCTTTCAACCAAAGCGACTCTGACTTTGGATAGAGTCTCAAAATGAAACAATTCGAACAAATCAGACCAGCCAACCTCGCTACGCTCGGCGGCTGACTTCGAGCGTTAGCCAAGAAATATCACTCTATGTTAATCGAAAAGCTGCTTTACCAGATCCACATCGTCATTCCCTTCTTTTTTCCCACGCTTGCGATGCTCTGCATCAAGTCTGTGTGCAAGGATTTGCCTGCCCGCGCAATCTCAATATCAATATTTGCAAGTGTTGTATCGCTGGCCGTTTTCTATTTCCTGCACATCACGCTCAATGGAAGGCTCCCATATGTTTATCCAGCAACAAAACCTGATGGACAAACAGGATTGGGAGACGGGCTGATTGTAATGATGGCCGCATTTGCCTACCCTATCGCAGTCCTCGCAGCGGGATTTACAGTTTTTCGGAAGAGAGACAAAACGAATGAAAACAAAAATGGCTAACGAACCGATGGACCGAATACCCATGCCTGCGGCACTTCTGGCATTTCGCCTGCGGAGCAGGCTCGGATGCCAGAAGCAAGTGGGTATCGGTCATCGGG
>JBILML010000002.1:0-146678 GCA_044375555.1 Terrimicrobiaceae bacterium | reverse complement strand
CGGCATCGCCGTGCCAATGGTGTCGAATTCCTTTCAAGAATCCGAAGCGGAAAGTGTCTCGAAACTTGTGGAGCAAACGGTGAAGGCCACGCACTCCGCCGCGCTCGAAACCGGTGAGGCCAAACTCTTGGGACTCGATGAGCGGGGACTTGTCTCGAGATCACAGGGAATCCCCGGCGCGGAACTCCCTAAAGGCTGGAAACTCCAAGTCCGGCGATTCACCGAAACGCGCTTCCGCCGCCCCGAACGGGGCGAGACATGGGAAATCAACGGCGCGGGAATTTGCGAACCCATCTCCCTCAAGCTGGGCGGTGAGGAGGAATCGGTGGTTCTACAATTCGACCCGCTCACAGCGCAGGCGCTTCCGACCAATGACTAGGCGCGGCTTCACATTGTTCGAGGTTTTGATCGCGCTGGGAGTTTTCGCCATCGCGGTGACGGGCCTTGCGATCGGGCTTCAATCGGCGGTCGAGGCCGCGTTGAGCGCACGCCAGCGGGCGTTGGCGAGGTTCGTCATCGAATCCCGACTCGCGGCGGCCATGACCGACCCGCCGCTGGATGGCAAACGAACGATCGACGGGGCCACGAACAACGGCATCTCGGTGGTCGAGACATTCGAACAAGTCGAACTCCAAGACACCAATGGCCAAATCATCCCGGGTATGTGGAAACTCCATGTCGCGGCGGAATTCGGCAGGGACCCCACCAAGGAGCAGGCCGAGATTTTGGTTTACCGGCCATGAGAAAAAAATCCGCCATCCACGGAGGTTTCACTCTTTTCGAGGTCATCCTGGCGTTGATGATTCTCGGGCTGTTGAGCGGCGCGGTTTACACGATCACCTCCGCCGCCCTCGAAAGCACGAAGGCGACGATTGTCGAGCAGGCCGGCGCACGGCGGTTGGAGGCTTTTGCAAGAGTCACACGCGATGCCTTTTTGAATCTGCCAGCGGATGCGAAAATTTTTTTACGGATGAGCAAATCCTCGTCCGGTGCGCCGGTGCCGGAATTGGTTTTTTCTGAAACAACGGGGACCTTCGGCGTGGCGAGTCTGGGCGGCGGGTCGTTGATTTTATCGGCAAAGCCGAGGGCGGACGGCACCCGCGTCTTTTCGATTCTGCGTGTTCCGGCCGACATTCAGGGAAGCGAATACGACCGGTTGTTGTCGCAGGGCGCGTGGATTCCCCTGCTACCGGGTGTCGAAAAAGTTGCTTGGACCTTCTGGCGTCAAGGCGAGTGGGTCGAAGAATGGCCCGAGGGCTCGGAGCGCCCCGAATCTGTGCGACTTCAATTCCAATACATCGACCTGCCTGGAAGCGTGCTGGATTTTCAATTTTGGATTCCCCCTTTGGCCGCTCCGCAAGTTGCGCCACCCACCAACGAACCCACCCCCAAGCCGTCGCCGACTCCCAATGGCCCCTGATATCCATCGCCGCGCCATCGCCCTTCCGCTGGTCCTCTGGAGCATCGCGCTCTTGGGAGGGCTGGTCGTGTTGCTCGCGGGAGTGGTGGGCGATTGGCTGGATAGCGAGTCGCGGGCGGAACGCCGCTTCATCGCGAGACAAATGGCGCTGAGCGGGGTCGCGCTGGGTTTGAATCCCGCCGTGAAACCCGGCGATCCCCTGCTCCGGCGCGGCAGTCCGGACGGGGAAGGCTTCGAGGTGCGTCTCGAAAACGAGGCGGCGAAGATCAACCCGAATTTCTACATCCAGCAGGGAAACCGGCCTGTTTTTTTGAGGCTCTTCGAAGGTTGGGGCGTGGAACTTCAAGCGGCCGAAGCGGCGATTGATGGGCTGCAGGATTGGATCGATAACGACGACCTTCTTTCGCTCAAGGGCGCCGAGCGTGGCGAATATGAGCGCGCGGGCCGCCCCGGTTTTCCCGCCAACCGCCCGCTCCGCCACATCCGCGAAATGGAGGCCGTGATGAATCTCTCTCCCTTGCTCGCGGCAAAGCAGGACTGGCAGAACTATTTCACCATCTGGTATACAGGCAAAATCAGCATTCAACATGCCAAGGAACCCATGCTAGCCGAACTCACGGAGTTGACCCCCGTGCAAATCCAGTCACTTCTGGAGGTTCGAGCCGGTTTTGACAAAATCGAAGGCACGGAGGACGACCAAAAACTCGAGTCCATCGAGGCGGCGGCCGATTTTCTCGGAGCGGACTCCCGCCAGCGCCAGGCGCTGCTCACCTTTTTCGACACCTCGGGGGACCTGCGTCGAATCGAAAGCACCGGGTATTGCCATGGGGTTCGTCACAAAATCATTGTCGTCGCGCCGGCCGGATCGCCCGGGCAAATGATGAGTTGGGAGGAAAAATGAGCCGCTCCGCGCCCGATGCCATTCTTCGTCCGGGGCCAGAGCACTGGGAGCTTTGGAGCTTCACGGGAAAAGACGGCGCGCGCTTGGAGAAAGAGATTTCGCCGAAGGCACTCGGGGCGTTTCGCCATGTCCTGATGGCGATTCCCACACGGAGCATTTTGGCCGTGCCGCTCTGGGTGGCCTCAGAAGGTGACCCCCGCGAATTGGCGGATTTGGAGCTATCGAGCCGACACCTCCTCCGCAAAAACGCCGAGCTGATTTGCCTCCCGATCCTCAACCAAAACGGCCGCTTGCTTGTTCTCGCCCTCGCCTCGGTGGACGACCCCGACACGACGGGATATTTCAAAAATGCCGAGAGCTTCGAGTTTACGGCGCGAATGCTGGCATCCAGCGAAGCCGATCTGTTGGTGTGGCGGGAGCTGGGAGAACTCTGTTTCGGATTTTATCGCGAGGGAGAATGCGTGTTTTTCGCTTTCTCCGGAGAGAACTCGCCCGGCCCCGCTTTTTGCAGCGCGCTCACACGGGCCGCCTGCCGCCTCCTTGCCGAAGGCGTCATCCCCCGCTTACCCGCGAAGCTAAAAATCCTCGGAAATTTTTCCCCAGCGGAATGCGAGGCGCTCGGCCATGCCCTCCGCATTGATTGGACGCTCGACTCTCACGAGCATCCGCCCTCGGCTCCGGCCCAACCCAGCAATCCCGCGCCGCCTTCGGCCCGCATGGAGATCGACCGTCGCCACCGTTTGCGCAAAGTCGGCTTCGGCGCCGTCGTGGGTCTGGCCGTCTATGCCTTGATTTTGCTCGGGGTTGCGGGGGACTTGGTGGTTCGAAAAATCCAACTCCAAAACCTCGCCTCGCGGCTCGCCTCGATGGAAGCTGCCGCTACCGATGCTCAAAAGATGGTCTCGAGCTGGAACGAATTCCGCAACTCTGTGGACCCCGGCGCGTTTGCCATCGACCAACTCGACGCCGTGGCCTCGCAGATTCCCGGTGAGCAGGTGCGGCTCACGCAATACAACTACGACAAGGGCCGCCTCGTGATCACCGGCGAGGCCGCCGATGTCTCACAAGCCTACGAATTTTTTGAAAAAGTGAAGAAAGTCCCGATGCTGCAGGACTACGACTGGACAAGCCGCCAGCCGCAGTTGGCCGGGCGGAACAAGGTGCGGTTTGAAATGGAAGGAGCGCGACCCGATGCGAAGACTAGCGAAGAATGAGCAACGCCTCCTGATCCTCTTCGGCGCCGCGGTTTTTCTCGCGCTGAACCTTTTGGCGATCCGTTTATGGATTCAAAATCGGAGTGCCTTGATGGCGCAGATCACGCAAACCCGATCCGCCATTTCGACTGGGGAATCCTGGATCCATGCCGCCGAGGCACTCCAGCCCGCACGCGAGTGGATCGAGAAAAATCCCGCGCCCACGGGCACCGGCGATCAAGCGAGCACGAATCTCCTCAACTCCGTTCGCTCCCTCGCGGAAAAATCCAACCTCAAACTCCCCGAGGAAACCTTCCTCCCGTCCGAGAACTCACCGGCCGGAGAAAGCGCGGTCCTGCAAGTGAAACTCACCGGCCCGTTCTCCGGCGTCGCCTCCTTTCTTTTCGAACTCCAAAACCCCATCGCCTGGCGTGCCATCGACAAAATGATGATCCGCAGTGATAACGAACCGCCGAATGTCATAGTGGACTTGGTCGTCCGCCAATACTACCGTGCGCCGTCCGACGCCGCACCCGCCACGGGCCCATGATGACCACCATCCGCGCCATTCTGCTTCTTATTCTGGCCTCGGGGGTTTCTTTCGCCTCGGAGACCGGAGATTGGGAAGCCACGCCGTGGTTGAAGCCGAGGTCGATGGAAAATTTCCAAGCGCTCCTTTCTCGATCGCCATTCTCCCTTCCGACCGCCGAGGAAACCACCGCCGCGCCCGACCGGTTTTCCCTCACCGGCGTGGCCACCATCAACGAACGGCCCGTCGTTTTCGTCTTCGATAAAAACACCCAGAACCGCCTGATGCTCGAAAAACTCGAGGACTCCGAGAACCCATCGAAAGACCGTTTGGTGGAACTTGCCACGAGCGACGATCCGAAAAACCTGCGCGCCACCGTCCTCATCGAGGGCCAGCGAACAGAAATCCGCTTTTCCGAAACCGCCTTCTCGATCTCCCCGGACCAACAAGCGCCCGTCCCAGCCGCCGCCCCCGGCCAGCACATGCCGCCGCATCCTCCTGGAATTCCCCAGCCGCCCACCGCTTCTCAGCAACAAGCCGCCGTCCAGCCCGGCACTACTCCGAACTCCCAACCGCCCCGGCGCGTGATCCGCCGCCGGGTCATCTCCGGTCAAGCCCCCGCCGCCCAGCCCGTTCCAGGTCCATGAAAACACGATCCATCCTGCTCCCACTCACCCTGATTTTCGCGATGTCCACCATCGCTCCAGCTCAACCCGCACCCGATGCCGATCAGCAAATCCCCCAAATCCTTCCGCCGGGCGCCCCCGTCACCCCTACCCTGCCCCCTCCCCCCCAGCGCCAAGCCCGTGAGGAAAATGTCAGCCTCACCTTTCCCAGAAACTCGGTCCTCGATATCCTGAACTTCTACGAAACCCTCACCGGCAAGCGCATCATCCGCGACTCGAATCTGGCGGGCAACGAACTCTCCATCCTCATCGCCAAGCCCGTCTCCCGCGAGGAGGCTGTGGCCATCATCGAAAGCTCCCTTTTGATGAACAACTACAGCATCGTGCCTGTGGACGACCAAACGGTCAAAATCCTCGGACCGAGCCGCGCCCCACGCACCGAGGGCCTGCCTCTCTACAACAACCTCGGCGAACTCCCCACCGACGGCGACAAAGTCGTTAGTTTCTACAAATCACTCAGCTTCGTTTCCCCCGACGAGGCGATGGCCGTCATCCAAGGCGTCGTGCAGATCAACGCCTACGGATCACTCGTTCCCGTTCCGAATACCAACGCCGTCATCATCACGGACAAAACCCCGGTCATCCGCAAGGCCCTCGGCATCCTCGAACTCATCGATATCGAACCCGCCCAGGTCATCACGGAATTCGTCCAACTCGAACGCGCCAGCGCGGAACGCGTCGTCGAAATCCTCGATGACATGTTCGGCTCCGAGGAGTCCGGGAAAAACAGCTCCTCCTCGGCGGCCGCTGCACCATCCCAGGGAGGCCAGCCCCCCGCTCCTCAAGGCCAACCAGCAGCCACTGGCGCTCCGAACGCCCGCTACGAAAATCGCCTCGTCACCGGCAAAGCGAAGTTCGTCGCCGACAAGCGCACGAACCGCGTCCTCGTCGTCACCCGCGTGGAAAATTTCCGCTATGTGCGCGAGGTCATCGCCAAACTCGATTCCGCTGCGAACTTCGAGCAGCCCTATGTGCGCGTTTTAAACTATGTGCCTGTGAACGATATTTTCTCCGTCCTCGGAGACATGCTCTCGGATCCCGAGAGCGAGACGGAGGGCGGCACAGGCCAATCCACAGGCTCCCAGGGGAACAACAACTCGCTCAACTCGAATTCCTCCAACAGCTCCTTCGGCTCAGGCGGATCTTCGTCGGGCTCAGGTGGCATGAACCGCCCCGACCGACTCGGCGACGAATCCCAACAAGGCGCCCCCCAATCCATGACGATCGGTGAAATCCGCATCGTGGCAGACAGCAATTCGAACAGCATCATCGTCTATGGCCCGCCCGAATCGAAACTCCGCGCGAAGCAAATGCTCGAGCTCCTCGACAAGCGTCCCAAGCAAGTCTATCTCGCCGTCGTCATCGGCCAGCTCCGCTTGGGTAAAAATGTCGACTATGGCGTAAACTATCTCATCCGCACCGAAGGATTCCGACCGCTCAACAACTTACTTGGCAACTCCGACACCAGCGGCATCGCCGCCACCTCGCTCGCTCCAAAAATGCTTCCAGGCGGAATTTTTCCGAACCCCTCGAGCATCGTGAATCCCTCCAGCCTCACCCCCGCCCTCTCATCCCTCGCAGGCCTCAGCATTTATGGAACCATCGCGGATTCCGTCGATATTTATGCGCGCTTCCTCGAAAGCACGGGCCGCTTCCGCACCCTCTCCCGCCCGGTCGTTTACACCACAAACAACCGCAAGGCCACGATCCTCTCCGGCCAGAAAGTCCCAGTGCCCACCCAGTCGCTCACCACCGCCACTGGTGGCGGAATCGGAGGCAATGACAGCGCCATCACCTCCAACATCCAATACCAGGATGTCGTGCTGAAACTCGAAGTCATCCCTCTCATCAATTCCGACCGCGAGGTGAACCTCGTCATCGCCCAGACGAACGACAGCATCTCAGGCTTCGACGAAGTCTCGGGAAACCAAGTCCCGCGTATCTCAACCCAGGAAATCACCACGAGCGTTCGTGTGCCGAATGGCAACTCGATTGTCCTCGGCGGACTCATTTCGGAGGACAAGGAACTCGGCCGCGAAGGAATGCCCTACATCTCCGAGATTCCCGTGATCGGAACCCTTCTCGGCGGTCGCACCCAACGCAAAACCGAAAAACGCGAACTCATCGTCATGATTCAGCCCTTCGTTGTGGACTCGAACGAGGAACTCACCAAAGCCAGTGCCTACGAGGCCGACCGCTCCCCGCTCGGACGCGATGGCCAGGAAATGACCGCCCCGATCGCTGAGCAGGCCAACCCGCCCGCCGTTTGGAAACCCACCCCAATCCCGCCGGAGAAAAAGAAAAAATTCCGCTGGCCCTGGACCAATGATCAATACAATTGACGACCTCCTCCGCCTAGCCACCGAGAACGGTTGCTCCGAGCCCGAGAAGTGCCGCGAGGTCCTACAACGCGCCTCGTTCGCTCAGCGCTCCCCCGTAGCCGCGCTCCTTGATTCGCAACTCGTCCGCGAACCCGATTTCCTGAAAAACCTCGCCGCCGAACTCGACATCCCCTGGCGCGAGGAAAGCGAGGTCACGCCCATCGAGCAGGTGCGCGAGAAATTTCCCGCCCGCCTCGCCCTCGGCCAGTTGGTGATTCCCGAGTCCGCCATCGAGGGCGGCGAAATGCGGCTCCTTACTTTCGACCCGCTCGACTACGCCGCGTGGCAAGCCATCACCCAGCACTGGCGCGGCCCAGTTCGCCCGGTCATGACCACCCGCCGCCGCCTTCTCGAAACGCTCAAGAGCACCTACGGCGTCGGCGCTGACACCTTTGAGGAACTCCTCGAAGGCCGTGAGGACGACATCCCCGGTGGCGTCCAAGAAGAAATCCACGAGGTCGGTGAAGACGACTCCGAGGCCTCGGTCATGAAGTTCGTGAACCAAATCCTCCGCGAGGGCCTCCACCAAGGCGCGACTGACATCCACTTCGAACCGCTCGGCCACGACCTCCGCATCCGCTACCGCATCGACGGCGTTCTCCACGAGGCCCCCGTTCCGCAGCGGATTAAAATGCTCCAGGATTCCGTGATCTCCCGCCTGAAAATCATGTCCGGCCTCGACATTGCCGAGCGCCGCCGTCCCCAAGACGGCCGCATCGCCCTCGAGATCGCCGGCCAACCGATCGATGTCCGCGTGGCCACGATCCCTTGCGTCTACGGCGAAAATGTCAGCCTCCGCCTCCTCGGCCAGCAGCGCTTCGATTTCTCCACCCTCGGCCTCGACCCGGCCAACGAAAAGCGCATCCGCAATCTCATTTCGGCCCCGAACGGCATCATCCTCGTCACCGGCCCCACCGGTTGCGGCAAGAGCACCTCGCTCTACACCTTCCTCAGCAGCCTCAATGTCAAAGAGCGCCGCATCGTGACGATCGAGGACCCGGTGGAAAACAAACTCGACGGCGTGATCCAGATCGCCGTGAAGCCCGAGATCGACCTCACCTTCGCCACTGCGCTCCGCAGTATCCTGCGCGGCGACCCGAATGTCGTCATGGTCGGTGAAATGCGCGACCTGGAAACCACCGAGATCGCCATCCGCGCCGCGCTCACTGGCCACTTGGTCTTCAGCACGCTCCACACGAACGACGCCGTCGGCGGCATCACCCGACTCCTCGACATGGGCGTCGAGCCGTTCCTCGTCGGCTCCTCCGTTCGCGCCTTCATCGCCCAGCGCCTCGTCCGCCGCCTTTGCCCGCATTGCTCCCAGCCAGGAAAATACAGTCCCGAGCGCTTGGCCGAAATCGGCTTTCCGATCGAGTGGACCGACAAAATCCGTCGTCCCGTCGGTTGTGACAAATGCCGCAACTCCGGATACTCGGGCCGCACCGCGCTCTTCGAGATTTGTCTCATGAGCACCCGCCTCCAAGAACTCATCCAGCGCCGCGCCCCCGCCTCCGAACTCCGAGACCTCGCCATCCGCGAAGGCATGATCCCGCTCCGCAAGGACGGATGGAACCGCATCGCCCAAGGCGTCACCTCCATCGAAGAAGTCCTCCGCGTCACCACCAGCGAACTCGAAGTCCTCGACGAATAGGCGATGCTCCTCCCAAAAAAACCGCCGCTACCCCTACAGATCCGCCGGATCCGTCCGATCCGTCCACTGATCACCCATGGCTGAATTCGCCTACAAAGCCACCGACTCCTCCGGCTCCCCCTCCACCGGCCGCCTCACCGCCCACTCCCGCGGCGAGGCCTACCGCCTCCTGCGCGAGCGCGGCCTTCAGCCTGTGAGCGTCTCCAGCACGGATGGATCAGACACCTCAAAAAAATCCACCACCGCTGCGAACGAACCCCTCCCCCGCCTCAACACCACCCAGCTTTTGTATTTCACCGAGGAACTCGCCGAACTCCTCGAAGCCGGCCTCAAACTCGAAGGCGCGCTCAAAGTCATCGAGCAGCGCCAGGAAAAATCCGGCGTCCAACCCATCGCCTCCCGCCTCCGCCAGCGTGTGCGCGACGGCTTCAGCTTCTCCGCCGCGCTACATGACTGCGGCCGCACCTTCGACCCGCTCTACTGCAACCTCGTCGCTGCTGGCGAAGCCTCCGGCGCACTCCCCCAAATCCTCAAGCGCCAGTGCGCCTACCTCACGCTCATCCAGGACCTCCGCAGCCGTGTCGTTTCCTCGCTTCTCTACCCGGCCATCGTCTTCACCTCGGCGATTGTGCTGATGTTCGTGTTCCTCACCTTTCTCGTCCCCCAACTCTCCAGCCTGCTTGGAAAAACCGGCCAGAAACTCCCCCTCATCACCCAAATTCTCATTTCCACCAGCCAGTTCTGCGGCCAATGGTGGTGGGCCATCATCGCCTTCATCGGCCTGCTTGTCCTGCTCACCCGCTACGCCGTCCGCACCCCCGCCGGACGCGATTGGTGGCACCAAACCATGCTCAGCCTCCCGGTCGTCGGCCCCGTTCTTCAGGCCAAATTTTTCGCCGAAATGCTCCAAACCCTCTCGACCCTCGTCTCCAACGGCGTCGCGCTCCTCCACGGCATCCAGCTCATGACCGCCGCCACGGCCAATGTCTACCTCAAGACCCTCCTCGTGAAAGTCGCCGGGATGGTCGGCGAAGGCATCAGCCTCGCCTCCGCGCTCCGCCGCGTCGGATTTTTCCCGCCCGTGATGATGGATATCCTCGCCGTCGGCGAGCAAACCGGCGACATCGCCGGAGCCCTCGAGCGCGCCGCCAAGCGCTACGACCGCGACCTCACCACCCGCATCGGCCACCTCACCACTTTGGTGCAACCCGCCATCATCCTCCTCGTCGCCCTCTTCGTCGGCATCGTCGCCTACTCGATGATCGCCGGCATCCTCACCAGCGTCAGTTCCCTCAAGACGCGGTAATCCACCGGTGCGGCAGCACCTATCGTGAACAGATGGTAGGGTCGGATCGCCGAGCGGACCCAAACTTCAGGCGACGCAGTCGCCGTTTCCTTGGGATGCAATAGCGGCTTCGCCGCGCAAGTCGGACGGCTCGGCGAGCCATCCCTACCCTCGGTTTTCGAGGGCTTCGCCCACAGCCTGAACCCGTATCAGCTAGGATCAGGCGGTTCTCACTCGCTGACCGGAGTCGGAGTCGGCTTGAAAGTCTCGCCAATTTGTTGGCCGAGATTTTTCACCGATTGACCAAACCCCTCGATGGCATTTCGTGCCTTTTGGAGCGAACCCGCCAGCCGGGCCGTGTCGTATTGGGAACGCAGCGCGTCCACCTGTCGCTTCAGCGCCTCGGCCTCCAAGGTTTTGCCAGCGGCATTCAGCTTCGAAATGTCCGCGTCGAGTTTTTCAAACCCCGCCTGGATTTTCTCATCCGCCGCAGGCGTTGGCTCGATCGAGTAGGCCGCAATGTCGCGCTGGAGTGCCTCGATGGTTTTTTGAGGGCTGTCGCAGGCGACAAGAAGCAACAGAGGCAGGAGAAGAAGCAGGAGTTTTTTCATGGTTGGATTTTCACTTCTGGAACATTTCGCCCAGCACACCGATCACTTGGTCGGAGGCCGACGCAGAGAGCTTGCCGAGTTTTTTCACAAGCCGGGATTTGTCCACGGTTCGGAGTTGATCCAAGACGATCTGACCCTCAATGCCCTGGAAAGTGCATTTGACACGGGTCGGGTAATTTCGCCCCTTGCTCGTCATCGGGGCGATGATGACCGTGCCGATGTGGTGATTCATTTCGTCCGGTGAGATTACCGTGCAGGGTCGCGATTTCTTGATCTCTCGCCCGATCGTCGGATCCAGAGCCACGAGAAAAACCTCGAATCGATTCACTTCCATTCCCACTCCTCATTGTCCCAGCGGGTCGCGGGGGTTTGAGCGTCGAGTATTTGGTCATCGCCCGCGCGGGCCATCTGCTCAAACGCCTCCGACCAGCCCGAGCGAGGCTGACGCGGGGCGTGAATAAGAATCGTGCCATCCTGCACATCCATTTCCACCTCCTCCGAAAGCCCACACTGCTCAATGAAAGGCTTGGGAATTCGAACCCCGCGCGAGTTGCCGATGGAAATCAATGTCGTCTTCATTTTCGAAATGTAGTCACATTGTAATTATTCGTCCGAGTTTTACAACTCGAACATCGCCGCGCCATCGCCGACGGGAGGGACAGCCAGGTAGCTGGCGAGGGTTTGGCCGATGTCGGCGAAGGTGGGGCGGATTCCGAGGTTTTGGGCGGCGGGGAGGTTTTGGGCGTGGAATAAAACGGGGACTTGCTCGCGGGTGTGGTCGGTGCCGGTCCAAGTCGGATCGTTGCCGTGGTCGGCGGTGAGGCAAAGGAGGTCGCCGGCGCGGAGTCCGCCCAAAAGCTCGGGCAGGCGGGCATCGAATTCCTCGAGGGTGCGGCCGTAGCCAATCGGGTCGCGGCGGTGGCCGAAGACGGCGTCGAAATCCACGAAGTTCGTCATCACCAACCCGCCATCACCACAGCGATCCAGCGCGGCGAGGGTTTCGCGCCACAGGGCGTTGTGACCAGATGCTCGGACTTCCTCGGTCACGCCGGTGTGCGCGTAGATGTCTGCAATTTTCCCGATGCCAATGACATCACGCTCCGCCTCGGAGACAAGCTGCAGCAGAGTGGGAGCGGGCGGCGGGACAGCGTAGTCGTGGCGGTTGCCGGTGCGCTGGAAGGGGCCTTCGGGCGGACCGGTGAATGGACGGGCGATGACACGGCCGACTTGGAGATCGCTCTCATCGAGAACCGCGCGGGCGATTTGGCAAAGCTCATAGAGCCGCTCGAGGCCGAAGGATTCCTCGTGGCAGGCGATTTGAAAAACGCTGTCGGCGGAGGTGTAGAAAATCGGCATCCCGGTGCGAATGTGCTCGGCACCGAGGCGATCCAAAATCTCGGTGCCGGAGGCGTGGTAGTTTCCGAGGGAGCTTTTGCAGCCTGAGCGGCGGAAGATTTCCTCGAGGAGGTCTTGGGGAAAGCAATCCGGCTTCTTTGGAAAATAGCTCCAGTCGAAACGCACAGGCACTCCAGCAATTTCCCAATGTCCACTTGGCGTGTCTTTCCCCGTGCTGATGGATTGAGCCGCTGCAAAACTTCCCGTGACCAAAATCTCGTCCTCCCAGCCTGCGGGAAACCTTCCATGCGCCAACCGGTAAGCGTGTCCAAGCCCGAGGCGGCGTAGGTTCGGGAGATGCAGCGGCTTGTCGGTAAAAGCCGCCGCGATGTGTCCCAGCGTGTCGGCGCCCTCATCTCCAAAACCCACGGCATCCGGCGCGGCTCCAATGCCGAAGGAATCAAGAACGAGAAGAATGACGCGGCGTTTGGTCATGTTTGATTTTGGCTGGGTTGTAGCTCGGGCGTCCCGCCCGAGATGGAATTTTATTGGATGGCAGGCGGGACGCCTGCCCTACATTTTAATTCGATCGTCTCCAGAATAGTGGGGGCGTGTTGGGGTGGATTTGATTCGAGGTGGATGTGGCGGGCGATGGACTTTGCGGCGTCTTCGGCGCGGAGGGAGTCTGCAGCGTGGATGATGGCGAGGGTTTGGCCGGGCTCGATTTTGTCGCCGAGAGAAACCTGGAACTCGATGCCGACCGAGTGGTCGATGACATCTTCCACACGGCTGCGACCGCCGCCGAGAGCGACGACGGCGAGGCCGAGGTCGCGGGTGTCCATGCGGGAAACAAATCCGCTGGCGGTGGATTTCACCTCTCGAGTGATAGGAGCTTTGGTGAGGTAGCGGTCGGGGTTTTCGAGAAGATCGGAGGGACCGCCGAGGCCGCGGACCATTTTGGCGAAAACCTCGGCGGCGCGTCCGCTGGCGAGAGCCGCTTCGAGTTTGGCAAGGGCTTCGGCGGGCGAGGTGGCGAGGCCGCTGACGGCGAGCATTTGGGCGGAGAGCGCGAAGACGACCTCGCGCAGGCGGGCGTTGGTTTTTCCACCCCGGAGAAATTCAATGGCCTCGCGAACCTCGAGCGCGTTGCCAGCGGAGCGGGCCAGCGGCTGATTCTTGTCGGTAATAAGCGCGGTGGTCGGCATGCCGGCGCCGTTGGCGACTTCGACGAGGCGCTTGGCGAGGATTTGGGCGGAGGCCTGATCGGTCATGAACGCGCCGTTGCCGCATTTCACATCCATGACGAGGAATTGGAGACCGGCGGCGAGTTTTTTCGAGAGGATCGAGGCGGTGATGAGGTCGATCGATTCGACGGTCGCGGTGATGTCGCGCACGGCGTAGATTTTTTTGTCCGCCGGAGCGAGGGCGGCGGTCTGGCCGATGATGGCGACGCCGCAGTCGCGCACGACTTGGCGGAAAACCTCGGCGGACGGAGTCACGCAGTAGCCGGGGATCGATTCGAGTTTGTCGAGCGTGCCGCCGGTATGGCCGAGGCCTCGCCCGGAGATCATGGGCACGAAGCCGCCGCACGCCGCGACGAGCGGGCCAAGAACGAGGGAGACGAGGTCACCCACGCCGCCGGTGGAGTGTTTGTCGACCACGGGGCCGGGGAGGTCGCGCCAATCCAAAACCTCGCCGGAGTCGCGCATGGCGAGCGTGAGCGAGACGCATTCCTCGATCGACATGCCCTTCAGAAGCGTGGCCATGGCGAATGCGGCGATCTGACCTTCGCCGACCGAGCCCTCCACCACGCCGTGGATGAATTGCGCGATCTCCGCGCGGTCGAGCGGGCAGCCGTCGCGTTTCTTGCGAATTGTCTCCTGGGGTAAAAACATAGTGCGGCATTGTGTCGGCGAGGATTGATGATTTCCATGGGAAAAGTTCAAATGCTCCCGAGCATGAAAACAGCACTTCTCTTTTCTCGTGGTCTGGCCGCGGCGGGTCTCGCGTTTTTTCTCGCCACGCTTTTCACTCCCGCGCCGCAGGGACTGACCGAGGCCGGTTGGCACACGCTGGGAGCGGCAGCGATGATGGGGGCTTTTTGGATTTCGGAAATCCTCCCATTCCCCGTCACGGCGTTGCTGCCGCTGGTGATTTTTCCCGCCACCGGGATTTGCTCGGTCTCGGCAGCAGCGGCGCCTTTTTCGAATTCCGTGATCTACCTTTTCCTCGGCGGGATTTTCATCGCGCTGGCGATGGAGACTTCGAACCTCCACAGCCGCATCGCGCTTCGGATCATCCGACTCGCCGGCATTGGCCGCCGCGCGGTGATCGGCGGGTTTTTAATGGCTTCGTTTTTCATTTCGATGTGGGTGAACAACACCGCCGTCGCCGTGATGATGCTCCCAATCGCGCTGTCGGTCCTAAGCATGTTCAAACAGGACGAGGACCGCGCGTTCGCACCGGCGCTGGTGCTTTCGGTGGCTTACGGAGCCACGATCGGCGGGATGTCCACGCTGGTTGGAACCCCTCCTAACGCGATTCTGGCCGGCTTCCTGCGGGAGAATTACGACATCCGCGTGGGCTTTCTCGGGTGGATGATTTTGGCCCTGCCGGTCTCGCTTTTTCTGGCTGGAGCGGCGTGGTTGATGCTCACGAGAGTCGCGCATCGATTGTCGGGGGAGGATTTGCCGGGCGGGCACGAGATTTTGCGCCGTGCGGAGGAGGATTTGGGGCCGATGAGTTGGCGGGAAAAAATGGTCGCCGCTGTGTTTTTCACCACGGCCGGACTCTGGGTGGCGCGGGGATTTTTGGAGGATTGGCTGCCTTGGTTGAATGACTCGACGATCGCGATGGCTGGGGGGCTTTCGCTTTTCATGCTCCCCGCGAGGCGAGGGAGTTCGGAGCCGATCCTGACTTGGAAGGAATGCCAGAGGGTTCCCTGGGACATCCTGGTGCTCATCGGCGGCGGACTGAGTCTGGCGGCGGCGATTCAGAAAAACGGCGTTGCAGATTGGATCGGCCAAGTCCTCGCTGCCGCCGACCGATTGCCGACGGCGGGGCTGCTTTTCCTTTTGATCTTCTTGGTGATTTGGCTGTCGGAACTCGCCAGCAACTCCGCCACGACGCTCACTTTCTTGCCGATCGTCGCCGCCTTGGCCGTGGCGCTCGGGCAACCCTTGATTTACCTCGGCGCGGCCGTTGCGCTCGGCAGCACCTGCGGGTTCATGCTCCCGGTTTCCTCCCCGCCGAACGCGATTGTTTTTGGGAGCGGACGGGTGACGATCCCCCAAATGGCGCGCGCGGGTTTTTGGATGAACATCCTCGGATGGGTCGTGCTCGCCTCGTGGCTGGCTTGGGTGGCACCGAAGCTCCCCTGGCTCGTGGACTGACCTACGCCGACAAGAACCGGGTTGCCAATCCCCGTGGTTGCCTCTACTTTCGCCGCCCTTGCAAAAAAAGGGTGGGGCTCCGCGCCATCCCGATGATTTTCAAAACCGCTTCGCACCATGTCCAAGTCCCTGATCATAGCCGAAAAGCCATCCGTCGCCCGCGATCTCGCCAAAGCTCTCGGCAAGTTCGCCAGTCAGGATGATTATTTCGAGAACGACAAGCACATCATCACCTCGGCGATCGGCCACCTCGTCGAACTCTGCCTCCCGAATGAGATGGATAAAAAACGGGGCAAGTGGAGCTTCGCCAGCCTTCCGATCATTCCCGACCACTTCGACCTCAAGGCGATAGAAAAAACCTCATCGCGCCTGAATCTCCTCAAACGCCTCCTCAAGCGCCCCGATGTCTCCGAAGTCGTCAACGCCTGCGACGCCGGCCGCGAGGGCGAACTCATTTTCCACTACATCGTTCAGCTTGCCGGTTCCAAAAAACCCACCCGACGCCTCTGGCTCCAGAGCATGAC
This sequence comes from Terrimicrobiaceae bacterium, assembly GCA_044375555.1. Taxonomy (GTDB): domain Bacteria; phylum Verrucomicrobiota; class Verrucomicrobiia; order Chthoniobacterales; family Terrimicrobiaceae; genus UBA967. Next base: position 130,770 of record JBILML010000002.1, on the reverse strand, counting down.
CCCCGATGCGATCCGCGACGGCTTCGCCCACCTACGCACCGGTGCCTCCATGGTTCCGCTCGCCGACGCCGCCGTGTGCCGCAGCGAAAGCGATTGGCTCGTCGGCATCAACGCCACCCGCGCCATGACCGCCTTCAACTCCAAGGGTGGAGGATTCCAACTCACCCCCGTCGGACGCGTTCAAACCCCCACCCTCGCCATCCTCGCCGAGCGCGAAGAGAAAATCCGCGCCTTCAAACCCCGCCCCTACTTCGAGGTTTTCGCCGATTTCGGCGTCTCCGCCGGCTCCTACCGTGGCCGCTGGTTCAACGAATCTTTCAAAAAAGACGGCGACGAGGATGCCAAGGCCGAACGCCTCTGGGACCGCGCCTCCGCCGAAGCAATCATCGCCAAATGCACCGGCAAGCCAGGCGTCATCTCCGAGGAGAAAAAACCCACCACCCAGATCGCGCCCCAGCTTTACGACCTCACCACCCTACAGCGCGAGGCGAACTCCCGCTTCGGCCTCAGCGCCAAGCGCACGCTCCAGATCGCCCAGGCCCTCTACGAGAAGCACAAAGTCCTCACCTACCCCCGAACCGACTCTCGCTACCTTCCCGATGACAACCTCGGACAGGTCAAAAAAATCCTCACCGGCCTCGAGATCCAAGACCTCGCCGCCCACGCCCGCCACGCGCTCGAGAAAGGCTGGATCGGCCTGAACCGCCGCGTCTTCAATTCCGCCAAAGTCACCGACCACTTTGCCATCATCCCCACCGGCGTCTCGCCCAGCAAACTCGACGACTTCGAGTTGAAAATCTACGACATGGTCGCCCGCCGTTTCGTCGCTGCTTTCTATCCCGTTGCCAAATTCGAGGTCACCACCCGAATCACCCGCGTTGAGAATGAGGCGTTCAAGACCGATGGAAAAATACTCACCGATCCCGGCTGGCTCGCCGTTTATGGAAAAGATGCCGCCGGCGAGGACGAAAATGTCGTCCCGATCAAGGCCGGCGAATCCGCCAAGACCGAATCTCTCGAACTCAAAGAGAACGAAACCCGCCCGCCTGCGCGCTATTCCGAAGCCACCCTCCTTTCCGCCATGGAAGGCGCCGGCAAGCTCGTCGATGACGAGGAACTCCGCGAAGCCATGTCCCAGCGCGGCCTTGGGACCCCCGCCACTCGCGCCCAAACGATCGAAGGTCTTCTCTACGACGGCTACCTCCTGCGCCAAGGCAAGGAACTCATCGTCACCTCGAAAGGCCTCGCGCTCATTACCCTCCTCCGCGGCCTCGGCATCCAATCCCTCACCTCGCCCGAGCTGACCGGCGAGTGGGAATTCAAGCTCAAGCAAATGGAGCAGGGCGGCCTCGACCGCGGCACCTTCATGCACGACATCCGGGCCTTCACCAGCGACATCGTCGAAAAAGCCAAATCCTTCGAAGGCGACCTCGTCTCCGGGAGTTTCCAAGACCTCGAAATCCCCTGCCCGAAATGCGGCCAGATCGGCTTCAAGGAATCCTTCAAAGCCCTCGAATGCAAATCCCCCGGCTGCGGCGCCATCGTCTGGAAAAACATGTCCGGCCGCCAATTCGAACGCGAGGAAATCGAAAAACTCCTCACCGACCTCCGCATCGGCCCGCTCGAAGGCTTCCGATCCAAACTCGGCCGCCCCTTCAACGCCGTCGTCCAGTTCGACAAAACCGAAGGCAAGCAAAGCTTCGACTTTGGTGACAGCGCCGACTCCGCCGCCCGCCTCGACTTTTCACAGCTTCCCTCCATCGGCCAATGCCCCGCCTGCCAAACCGGCACCGTCCACGACACCGGCACCGCCTGGCAGTGCTCGAACACCGGCAAGTGCAAATTCCGCATGGGCAAAGCCCTGTGCCAAAAAGAAATCCCGCACGAACAGGTCGAAAAAATCCTCACCGTCGGCAAAACCGACCTCATCCCCCGCTTCATCAGCAAAAAAGGCAAACCCTTCTCCGCCTACCTCAAGCTCGAAAAAGACAAAATCGTCTTCGAATTCGAACCCCGCGCCCCGCGCGAGAAAAAGACTGCTGCACCGAGGAAGAAAGCCGCCAAAGCAGCCGCGTAAAAGTCCGCCCTACCCCTCCTCCTTTTTTAACCAACTTCAGCGGAAACGAGGAAAAGTCCCATGACCCTGTTCAAAAGGTCCGATCTTTTCGATCTGCCAAGTCGACCGGCACAGGACAGAAAAATGGAGCCATTTGCCGTGAAGAGTTTGGACGGACGGGCAAAACTCCGAACGCGAAGACCACCTGTCTCAAAATCCGAATCCATGATTTCGATAGCCATGGAATCGGCATATGGCTTGCTGGTGACCTGACACAAAATCCAATCCCCCTTTCCAGCAAACGCCAACACCACGGCGGGACGAACTTTTGCTTTCGACAAGTCCGAAAAGGGAAAAGGCAATAAAACTACTGAGCCGATTGAAGGTGAATCCAAGCCGCATCCTCCTCGGGTTTGTCCCAGTCAACTGCCAAGGACTCCTCACTCAATATCGCGCACTCTCCAGCCAAATGCCGCTGGCGTTCACCGATCCAAGTCGCCAGCTTGCGAAATTGATCGGGGGGTAATTGATCGATTGCAGTTTCAATCTCGGCCACTGAACTCATAAAAATAATGGTAGACTTGCGGCAAACTCGGTCAAGTCCGCCCTACCCCTCGCCCTCGCGGATGCCGATAACTTCCAAGTAGGTAATTCCGTTTGTCTTGCGTGTAGCAGGATCGATGCGCTCGACGCGCATTTGTTTTAGCATCCACTGACCGTCGATTTTTTGGGCGGAAACGACTTCGAAGCGCTTCGCCAGCCTCCCCTCGTGGTCGTAGCCCTCGATGCGCAGGAGCGCCGCCGAGGCTTTGTCGATCCACACCCGCACGGCGCCGTATTGAGACCCATCGACTGGCGCCAAAATCTCGATTTTCCAGGCATCGCGCGAACGGACGGTTTCGCTCCCCAGCAGTTTCGGGTTTTTCCAGTAGAGAAATTTCAGCGCCAAATCCTCGTAGGTGATTAACCCGCCGCGCAGGGAGTCGTCCAAGCGGGCCACCGGCACAGGTTTCGCCCCGCCGGATTTCACCTCTTCCAAAATGGAGTCGCTCTCCTCGAGGCGGAGCCGGATTTCCTCGGTGGGGTTTTCAAAAAGGTAACACACCGCGCCGTCGCGAACCTCGAGCACAAAAGGCACCTTCACCGACCCCGCGCGGAGTTGCGCCCGCAAAGCGACCGCCTGCCCGACAGGATTCATCCGAGCGGCTGCGAGAATTTCCTCCGCCGTCGGCTCGGAAGCCCAAGCCCCCGCCACAAAAGCCAACCACGCCGCGAGAAATTTCCAACGCATGGGAGAAACTATGAATGAGATGAGGCGCCAGCGCAGTTTTTTTTCGGAAGGAATCCGTCGGCGCGATCAGTCAGCAGGCATCACGGCAACCCCTTTGCAGAATGAGCTATTGATTTTGGATCGGAAACTCGATCAGGAAATCCGTTGGTGTGATCACTGGAACAGGTGAATGGGCGAAGTCATCAACATTTCGGGAGATGATGAAATCCGATAGGTGTTTCTTGGCGACTACCGCCACCACCGCATCCTCGAAATCCTCGAACTCGAGTCTTCGCGCCTCCCGCCAACCATCCGCATCGAGATTGCCGATCTCAAGATGATCCAACAACCGATCCATCGCCGCTTCGGCATGAGGTTTGGAGGCATGCTTGCGAACCAAATAGTAGAGAGTTGTGAATCCATGCGATGGAAAAACACCGGTCACTTGAGCCGAAACTACCAACGCAAGCACCTGAGCCGATGCCGCGTAGTGTGGTTCACGCTTTTGAAAACATCCAAGAGCACATTGAGGTCCAGCGTGATGGTCACTGGTGTTTTTTCTCAAAGTGTTCGAGCCCCACCGCCTCAAGGTCCTCCATCGACTTGAGGATACCACTGGCAGCACTAACTTCCGCAGGAAGCGGTTTTTGAAGTCGCTCCCGCAAGCACCGCGCCTGGCGGGCAAGAAACGCTTCCAAAGAAGTTCCCTGAGCCATGGAATAGGCTTGGAGAAAGGAAAAGTCCTCGTCAGCCAGCGGAATCGTAATCGTGGACATGAGTTTTTGAGTAATTCATTTCCGATAGCACAGCAAGTCGGCGAGATTCAAATATAGCGTCGCAGCTGCATTTTCGACCTGTGGCATAAGTTTTTTCCAAGAAAAGAACTTTACCGGCCAGCGACTCCCGCAATGATTCCGCCCCCATGAGCGACAAACAACAGACGGCTGTCACGCCCCGGCGCGACGAGGATTTTCCCGAGTGGTATCAACAAGTCATCCGCGCGGCGGACCTCGCCGAGAATTCCGAGGTGCGCGGCTGCATGGTCATCAAGCCGACCGGCTACGCGCTCTGGGAGCGGATGCAGGCCGTGCTCGACGGGATGTTCAAAGACACCGGCCACCGCAACGCCTACTTCCCGCTCTTCATTCCGCTGAGCTACCTCGAGAAGGAGGCCGCGCATGTCGAGGGCTTCGCGAAGGAATGCGCCGTCGTCACCCACCACCGCCTCGAGGCGAAGGATGGGAAACTCGTGCCCGCCGGGGAGCTCTCCGAGCCACTGGTGGTGCGGCCGACCTCCGAGACGATCATCGGCGCGGCCTACGCGCGCTGGGTCAAATCCTGGCGCGACCTCCCGATCCTACTCAACCAATGGGCCAATGTCGTCCGCTGGGAAATGCGTCCCCGCCTGTTCCTCCGCACTGCCGAGTTCCTCTGGCAGGAAGGCCACACCGCGCATGAGACGCGCGAAGAGGCCGAGGAGGAGACGATGAAAATGCTGCGCGTCTATGAGACTTTCGCGCGCGACTTTTTGGCGTTGCCAGTTCTCACCGGTGAGAAAAGCGAGAGCGAACGCTTCCCCGGCGCGCTGCGCACCTATTGCATCGAGGCGATGGTGCAGGACCGCAAAGCCATCCAAGCCGGCACCTCGCATTTCCTCGGGCAGAATTTCTCCAAAGCCGCCGGCATCGAATTCCAAGGCCGCGGCGGTCAACTCGAGCACGCCTGGACCACCAGCTGGGGCGTGAGCACACGCCTCATCGGCACGCTGATCATGATGCATTCCGACGACGACGGCTTGGTCGTCCCGCCACGCATCGCCGCCACGCATGTGGTGATTCTTCCAATCACGCCCAAAGAGGACTCGAAAGCCGCCATCCTCGAGGCCGCCGAAAAACTCGCCACTGAACTTCGCGCCATTTCGTTCCACGGCGCCCCGCTCGGCGTCGAGGTCGACACCCGCGATCTCGGAGGCGGCGTGAAAACCTGGGAGCACATCAAGAAGGGCGTTCCGATCCGCATCGAGATCGGCCCGCGCGACCTCGCGCAAGGCACCGCCGCCGTCGCCCGCCGCGACCGCGCGCACAAGGAGAAGGAGTTTTTGCCTCTCGCCGAAATCCCCGGCCGCGCCACCTCGATGCTCGACGACATCCAGTCCACGCTCCTCCGCCGCGCCGCGGAATTCCGCGACGCCCACATGAGCCCGATCGATTCGAAGGACGAGTTCTACCAATTCTTCACTCCAAAAAATCCCGCCAAGCCTGAGATCCACGGAGGCTTCGCCCTCACCCACTGGAACGGCTCAGCGAAGGTTGAGGAGCAGATCAAGGCTGACCTGAAGGTCACGATCCGCTGCATTCCTTTCGAAGAAAATCCCGAGCCCGGCGTGTGCCCCTTCAGCGGCGAACCGAGCAAACAGCGGGTCGTCTGGGCGAAGTCCTACTGAGCACACATTTGAGCGAAAAAAATTCCAGACCCAGCTCGATGGACGATGTGGAGCGCTGGCGCCACGAGTTCCCGTTTTTGGACGGGGAAAATCCGGTCGCCTACCTCGACAACGGCGCTTCAACTCAAAAGCCCCGCGCGGTGATTGAGCGGATGCGCGACTTTGCGGGCCATGAATACGCGAATGTCCACCGCGGCATCCACGAACTCAGCGAGCGGTCTACGGCGGTCTACGAGGCGGCTCGCGAGCGGGCGCGGAGTTTCTTCAACGCAGCCTCGGCGGAGTCGATCGTCTTTGTTCGGGGAACGACCGAGGCTGTGAACCTCGTCGCGGCGTCTTGGGGCGGGGCGAATGTCCGACCCGGCGACACGATCCTCCTCACCGAACTCGAACACCACAGCAACATGGTTCCCTGGCAACAACTCGCCGCGCGCCAAGGGGCGGTGGTGAAATATGTGCCAGTTCTCGAAAACGGCGCGGGACTCGACCTGGAAGCCGCCAGTGCCTTGCTCGCGGAACGGCCGAGGATTTTCGCCTTCACCCACATCTCGAACACCATGGCGGTCGAAACCCCGGCGAAGGAACTTTGCCGTCTCGCGCGGGAACATGGTGTCACGACCTTGATCGATGCAGCCCAGAGCGCGGCGCACATTCCGGTGGATGTGGAGGAGATCGGTTGCGACTTCCTTGTTTGCTCGGCCCACAAAATGTGCGGCCCGACAGGCATCGGAATCCTCTACGGCCGCCGCGAAATCCTCGAAACCATGCCGCCATGGCAATTCGGCGGCGAGATGGTGGACCGCGTGGAGTTTGGCGGCGCGAAGTTCCGACCCTCGCCAGCACGCTTCGAGGCGGGAACGCCGGCGATCATTGAGTCGGCCGGCCTGCACGCCGCGCTGGATTTCGTGGATTCGGTGGGGCTCGAAAAAATCGCCGCCCATTCCTCGGCGCTGGCGGAATACGCGGCGGAGAAACTTCGCAGTCTGCCAGGCGTTCGGGTTTTCGGACCCAAATCCTCCCGCGCGCACCTCGTGACTTTCACCGTCGAGGGGGTCCACGCCCACGACCTCGCATTTTTTTGCAACGACCGCCGAGTCGCCATCCGCGCCGGACACCATTGTGCCCAGCCGCTCATGCGAAAACTCGGCGCCCCGGCCTCCGCACGGGCGAGTTTCCATTTTTACAACACCCCCGCCGAGGCCGACCGCTTGGTGGTCGCCATCGCGGAGGCGATCCGGTTTTTCAATCCATGAACACGGACGAACTTTATCAGGAGATTTTGCTCCAGCACTCGCGCCGCCCGCGCAATCACGGCCCGCTGGAAAACCCCACCCACCGCGCCGATGGCCACAACGCCCTGTGCGGCGACGAACTTTCGGTCGAACTGCGCATCGTGGATGACAAACTCGAAGCCGTCCGTTTCCAAGCGAGCGCCTGCGCGATCTGCACGGCGTCGGGCTCTTTGATGACTGGCGCGGCGATGGGCTTGCCAACCACCGAGGCGAGCGCGCTCGCGGGGGATTTCCGCAAACTCGCCACCACCGGCGAGGTCTCGCCTGAGATCGAAAAGCTCACCGCGCTCCGGGCGCTGGGAGCCGTTCACCGCTTCCCGCAGCGCGTGAAATGCGCGACGCTGCCTTGGGAAACGCTCAACGCAGCGATCCGCGAGGGCTCCGTCTCGCCGAGCTGATCCGGTCTGTTTTTCCGGCCCCTAAAAAATCATCAAAAAACGATTGTGCGATTTTGCCGAGGAGGGGTATTTTTCCCCGCTTGCTTCGAAGACCCGTTGGACACGCCCTTCGGCGGAGCGGGCAAGGGATTAACTTAAGGAAACCATGGAAAACAAAAAAAAGCGCCTCACCGGCCTGCCTCCCAAGCAGGGCCTTTACGATCCGGCATTCGAGCATGACGCCTGCGGCGTCGGCTTCATCGTAGATATCCATGGCCGAAAATCGCACACGATCGTCAAGGACGCGTTGACCATTTTGCTGAACCTCGACCACCGCGGCGCGGTTGGTGCCGAGCACAACACCGGCGACGGAGCGGGTATCCTCACCCAAATGCCCGACAAATTTCTCCGCCGCGTCTGCGCGGAGCAGGGCATCCATCTTCCCGAGCTTGGAAAATACGGCGCGGGTGTGGTTTTCAGCTCGCCCGAAGAGGCCGAGGCCAAGGCTGCGCAGGAGACCTTTGAAAAAGTCGCCGCCGAGCAGGGCTTGGCCGTTCTGGGCTGGCGTGAACTGGCCGTGGACAACTCCATGCTGGGCGCCACCGCCCTCGCGAGCGAGCCGCGCATGCGCCAGGTGTTCATCGAGCGCAAAGCCGGCTGCACCGACATTCTCGATTTCGAGCGCCAGCTTTTCGTCATCCGCAAGCGCGCGCATCACCTCATTCGCACCGCCGGCGGGGATGAGGTCTGGTATATTCCGAGCCTCTCGAGCCGGACGATGATCTACAAAGGCATGCTCATGCCCGAGCAGGTGGACCGCTATTTTCTCGACCTCAAATCCGAGGATTTCGAGTCCGCCATCGGCCTCGTCCACTCGCGCTTCTCGACGAATACCTTCCCGAGCTGGGATCGTTCGCACCCCTACCGCTTCATAGCCCACAACGGCGAAATCAACACCCTGCGCGGCAATGTGAATTGGATGCGCGCCCGCGAGGCTCGCCTTTCCAGCAAAGTCTTCGGCAACGACATCAAAAAAATCCTGCCGGTCATCAATAGCAACGGCTCCGATTCGTCGATGTTCGACAACTGCCTCGAGCTTCTCACCCTCTCCGGCCGCTCCTTGCCGCACGCGGTGATGATGATGATTCCCGAGCCGTGGGAGCTGAACGAGAACATGGCTGACGACAAGCGTGCGTTCTACGAATACCACTCCTGCCTCATGGAGCCATGGGACGGCCCGGCCTCTGTGGCGTTCACCGACGGCACCGTCATCGGCGCCACGCTCGACCGCAACGGCCTGCGCCCCTCGCGCTATTGGGTCACCAAGGACGGCCTCGTCATCATGGCCTCCGAGACCGGTGTGCTCCCGATCGCCCCCGAGCGGATCGAACAAAAAGGCCGCCTCCAGCCTGGCCGCATGTTCCTCGTGGACACCTCGAAGGGCCGCATCATTTCCGATGAGGAGATCAAAAACGAAATCATCCACGAGCACCCCTACCGTCAGTGGCTCGATCAAAACCATGTCCTGCTCACGGACCTGCCAAAGCCGCCGGCCGAATACCTGCCGGACCATGAGACGATCCTCCAGCGCCAGCAGGCGTTTGGTTACACCTTCGAAGACCAGCGCGTGATCATCGGCCCGATGGCACGCGACGGGGTTCAACCCATCGGCTCGATGGGCACCGACACCCCGCTCGCCGTCCTCTCCGACAAGCCGGTTCTTCTCTATAACTACTTCAAGCAACTCTTCGCGCAGGTCACGAACCCACCGATCGACCCGATCCGCGAAGAAATCGTCACCGCGACCACAACGATGTTGGGTTCCGAGGCCAACCTCCTCGACCCCACGCCCGAGAGCTGCCGCATGATCAAGCTCGACGAGCCGATCATTGACAATTCCGCCCTCGAGCAAATCCGGCATGTGGACACGAAGAACTTCCGTCCCGTCACCATCCCGATCCTTTTCGAGGCCTCGGCCGGTCCGGACGCCCTTGAGAAGGCGTTGGAAACGCTTTTCGCCGATGCCGACAAAGCCCTCGCCGAAGGGAAAAACATCATCATCCTCAGCGATCGCGGCGTGGACCGCGACCATGTGGCGATCCCGGCATTGCTTGCGGTCGCGGGCTTGCACCACCACCTCATCCGCGCCGGCACACGCACGAAGGCCAGCTTCGTGCTGGAGTCGGGCGAACCCCGCGAAGTCCATCACTTCGCCCTCCTGCTCGGCTACGGCATCAGCGCCATCAACCCCTACCTCGCCTTCGAGTCGCTCGACGACATGATCCGCCAGGGGATGCTCCCCGGCGTGGATCACAAAAAAGCGGTGAAAAATTTCATCAAGGCCGCTGTGAAAGGTGTCGTGAAGACGATGGCCAAGATGGGCATCTCCACGATCAAGAGCTACCGCGGCGCGCAGATTTTCGAGGCCGTCGGAATCAACCACGAGGTCGTGGACAAGTATTTCTGCTGGACCCCATCCCGCGTGCAAGGCATCGGGCTCAAGGAAATCGGGGAGGAGCTTTTCCGCCGCCACCGCCGCGCCTACCCCCCTGGCGAGTCAGTAAATCCCACGCTCGACCCCGGCGGAGACTACCAGTGGCGCAACGACGGCGAGCAGCACCTCTTCAATCCGGAGACGATCCACTCGCTCCAGAAAGCCGTCCGCACCGACGATTTCGCGACCTTCAAGAAATACTCGGCGCTCGTGAACGAACAGGATAAGCGCCATTTCACCCTGCGTGGCCTGCTTCAGTTCAAAAAAACCACACCCGTTCCGATTGAAGAGGTCGAGACAGTCGAGCAAATCGTCCGCCGTTTCAAAACCGGCGCAATGAGCTACGGCTCGATCTCAAAAGAGGCCCACGAGACGCTCGCCATCGCGATGAACCGCCTCGGCGGAAAATCCAACACCGGCGAGGGCGGCGAGGATCCCGAGCGTTTCACCTGGTCGCAAAATGGCGACTCGATGAACTCCGCCATCAAGCAGGTCGCCTCCGGCCGTTTCGGCGTTACCGCCCACTACCTCACCAACGCCCGCGAGATTCAGATCAAAATGGCTCAAGGCGCGAAGCCCGGCGAGGGCGGCGAACTGCCCGGCACGAAGGTTTATCCCTCGATCGCCAAGACCCGCGGCACCACGCCCGGCGTCGGCCTCATTTCGCCTCCGCCGCACCATGATATCTATTCGATCGAGGATTTGGCCGAGCTGATCCACGACTTGAAAAACGCCAACCGCGCCGCGCGCATTTCTGTGAAGCTCGTCTCCGAAGTCGGAGTCGGCACAATCGCTGCGGGTGTGGCCAAAGCCCACGCCGATGTCGTTCTCATCAGCGGCTTCGACGGCGGCACTGGCGCCTCGCCGCTCTCGAGCATCAAGCACGCGGGCATGCCATGGGAACTCGGCCTCGCCGAAACCCACCAAACGCTCGTTCTGAACAACCTCCGCAGCCGCATCGCGGTGGAGACCGACGGCCAGCTCAAGACCGGCCGAGATGTCGCCATCGCCGCGCTCCTTGGCGCCGAGGAATTCGGCTTCGCCACCGCGCCGCTCGTCACGCTCGGTTGCATCATGATGCGCGTTTGCCACAAGAACACCTGCCCGGTGGGCGTGGCCACGCAGAATCCCGAGCTCCGCAAAAACTTCACCGGCGATCCCGCCCATGCTGTGAACTTCATGCGTTTCATCGCGCAGGAACTCCGCGAGATCATGGCCGAACTCGGCTTCCGCACCGTTCAGGAAATGGTCGGCCGCGTTGACAAACTCGAAGCCCGCACGGCGGTTGACCACTGGAAGGCGCGCGGACTCGATCTCTCGCCGCTTCTTTACTCGCCAGCAGTCGGCCCCGAGGTTGGCCGCTACTGCCAACTCGAACAGGATCACGGCATCGCCAAGTCGCTCGACATGACCGTGCTGATGGACATCTGCAAGCCCGCCATCGAGCGAGGCGAGAAAGTTCGCGCCACTCTGCCGGTGAAAAACATCAACCGCGTCGTCGGCACCATCATCGGCAACGAGGTGACCCGCAAATACGGCGCCGCCGGTTTGCCCGCCGATACGATCCATCTCCACTTCCAAGGCAGCTCCGGCCAAAGTCTCGGCGCGTTCATGCCCCACGGCATGACGATCGAACTCGAAGGCGATACGAATGACTACCTCGGCAAGGGCCTCAGCGGAGGGCGAATCGTCCTGTATCCGCCGAAGGCCTCCACCTTCAAGGCCGAGGAAAACATCATCTGCGGCAATGTGGCCCTCTACGGCGCCACCCGTGGCGAGGTTTTCCTGCGCGGCATGGCCGGCGAGCGATTCGGCGTCCGCAATTCCGGCGTGAATGCCGTCGTCGAGGGACTCGGCGACCATGGTTGTGAATACATGACCGGTGGCCGCGTCGTCGTTCTCGGAAACACGGGCCGCAACTTCGCAGCGGGTATGTCAGGCGGTTTCGCCTACATCCTCGACGAGGCGGGTGACTTCGCTTCCAAGCGTTGCAACAAGGCCATGGTCGCTTTGGAAAAACTCGAAGACCCCATCGAGATCGAGGAACTTCGTGAGTTGATCCAACGCCATGTCGAATTCACCGGCAGCGAACACGGCCAAGCCGTTCTTGCCGATTTCCACAGCCTGTTGCCGAAATTTGTGAAGGTGATCCCCCACGACTACAAACGCGTGCTCGAGGCAATCGCCCAAGCCAAAGCCGATGGCTTGGACGGCGAGGAAGCCATCAACGCCGCATTCGAAGCCAATTCGCGCGATCTTTCTCGCGTGGGAGGAAACTAAGGAGGAACTAAGCCATGGGAAAACCAACTGGATTTATCGAATACGACCGCGAGGTCGCCACGGACATCGCGCCGCGCAGCCGCATCAAAAATTGGGACGAGTTCCACGAGCACATGCCCGAGGAAAAACTCAAAGTCCAAGGCGCTCGCTGCATGGATTGCGGCATTCCATTTTGCCACACCGGAAAACTTCTCTCCGGCATGGCCAGCGGATGCCCGGTCAACAACCTCATTCCCGAGTGGAACGACCTCGTTTACCGCGGCCTCTGGCGGGAAGCGCTCGACCGACTCCACAAGACGAACAACTTCCCCGAGTTCACCGGTCGCGTCTGTCCCGCTCCCTGCGAAGGCTCCTGCACGCTCGGCATCATCGAGCCGGCTGTGGCCATCAAAACCATCGAGGCCGCCATCATCGACAAGGGCTTTGAAGAAGGCTGGGTCGTGCCCGAACCGCCAGAGGTTCGCACGAACCGCAAAGTGGCCGTCGTCGGCTCCGGACCAGCTGGTCTCGCCTGCGCCGCTCAACTGAATAAGGTCGGCCATCATGTCACCGTATTCGAGCGCGCCGATCGCATCGGCGGCCTCCTCCAATACGGCATCCCGAACATGAAGCTCGACAAGCTGAAGGTCGTGGACCGCCGCGTGAAAATCCTCGAGGACGAGGGCATCGTCTTCAAAACCGGAGTCGAAATCGGGAAGCACATCACCGCCGATCAGCTCAAAAAAGACTTCGACGCCGTCGTGATCTGCACCGGTGCCACCAAGCCCCGCGACCTTCCGATTCCCGGCCGCGAGCTTTCCGGTGTCCACTACGCGATGGAATTTCTTACGGAAAACACCCGCTTCCTGCGCGTCCACGGCTCGCCGAACGGCAACCGCCCTCCCGTTGACGCCATTGGCAAAAATGTGATCGTGATCGGCGGCGGCGACACCGGCACCGACTGCGTGGGCACCTCGCTCCGGCACGGCTGCAAATCCGTCACCCAACTCGAAATCCTCCCCAAGCCACCACTCACCCGCGCCGCGAACAACCCCTGGCCCGAATGGCCCAAGGTTTACAAAATGGACTACGGCCAAGAAGAAGCCGCCGCCATCCAAGGCGAGGATCCCCGCAAATACGAAGTGACCGCCAAGCGTTTCGTGAATGGATCGAATGGCGAAGTGACTGGTATCGAGATCGTGAACATCCAGTGGGCGAAAAACGAGCAGGGCCAATTCGTGCCGAAGGATGTCGAAGGCACCCTGCGCATCGTCCCTGCCGACCTCGTTCTTCTCGCGATGGGCTTTGTCGGACCCGAGCAACCGCTCCTCGAATCCTTCGGCGTCGAGCGCGACCCGCGCGGAAACGCCAAGGCCGAGCACGAGAAATACACGACAAATATCCCGAATGTCTTCGCTGCCGGCGATTGCCGCCGCGGACAATCGCTCGTCGTGTGGGCGATCAACGAAGGCCGAGGCGCCGCTCGCGAAGTGGACCGCCACTTGATGGGCTCCACCCAACTTCCGTAGCCTCAAAAGCAGCGATTGCGGGCCATACTCAGATTACATTTTTAAATTAGCTCGGGGTATTTGGCAGCACTCGCCCAGTGGCAAGCCGCTGGGCGAATGATCCAAGACGCGCAAACCCTGCAAGGCACCATCACCTTGCCACGCTTCGGACTCCGCGACTTTCGGAGGTTTTATTGTAGGGCGGGCGTCTCGCCTGCCATCGAACGACTTACCCACGCAGGCGAGACGCCTGCGCTACATTCCAGAAATCCAAAAGTAGTTGGATTTTGATGTTAAGTGCGAAGGGAAGAAGTTTTGATCACAGAGCCACTGTTGCCAAGCCCTGTCGATTTCCTTGGCTATCCCAAAAGCAAAAATGCCTGTGAGGTTTCCCCCACAGGCATTCGCTATGAAAACACCCAACCACTTGGCCGGGAAATTTTAGAAATTACTTTTTGGCCGTTTTCTTTTTGGAAGGACGGACCACGACGAAGGTGCCTTTCGCGCCGGGGATCGCTCCCGCGACGATAATCACGCCTTCTTCGCCGCGCACTTGGAGAACGCGGAGGTTTTGGACTGTGACACGCTCATCACCCATGTGGCCGGGCATGCCCATGTTTTTCCAAACACGGCCCGGAGTGGAGCGGTTGCCGATGGCGCCGTTTCGGCGGTGCATCGTGGAACCGTGGGTCATTGGCTGACCGTGGAAATTGTGCCTCTTGATCGTGCCTTGGAAGCCTTTGCCCTTCGATTGGCCGATGACATCCACGAACTGGCCGACCTCGAAGCCGGTGACCGGAAGGTCGACGGACTCGGGCGCGGCGGCTCCGTCGGCGAGACGGAACTCGCGGATGAAGCGCTTGGGAGTGGATGAGGATTTGGCGAAATGGCCGGTCATGGCCTTGCTCACACGCTGGGGCTTTTGGTCGCCGTAGCCGACTTGGACGGCCGAGTAGCCTTCCTTGTCGGTCGCCTTGACCTGAAGAATGCGATTTCCGCCGGCTTCGATGACGGTGGCGGGTGTCACACGACCTTTATCGTCGTAGATACGGGTCATGCCGATTTTTTTTCCGAGAAGTCCGATGCTCATGGCGGTTAGATTTTGATGGTGATGTCGACGCCGGCTGGAAGATTCAGCTTACGGAGTTCATCGACGGTTTTGGAAGTGGGCTCGACGATATCGAGGAGGCGCTTGTGGGTGCGGATCTCAAATTGATCCATGGATTTTTTGTCCACGTGCGGGGAGCGGTTGACGGTGAAACGCTCGATGCGGGTCGGAAGAGGGATTGGGCCCGTGACTTTCGAGCCGGTGCGCTTCGCGGTTTCCACAATCTCAGAGGCCGAGGCGTCGAGAATGCGATAATCGAATGCCTTCAGGCGGATTCGAATTTTTTGTGCAGTTGCTGCCATATTTGTTTAAAAGATCTGTTGATTGTTTTTGGAATCCCGACTTTCGGCGGGAAGGGGAAATTAGGGATTCGCCTCAGTTAGGCAAGAAGGTTTTTGCCGGATTCGAAAAAAACTACGCGGCCAGCGCGGTAGTAATCTCCCGGATCAAGGCGGGGCCTGAGTAAACGAAGCCCGTGTAAACTTGGACGAGGCTCGCGCCGGCATCGATTTTCTCGCGGGCATCCGCGCCGGTCATTACGCCGCCGGAAGCAATGATCGGGAGCGAGGTGTGTCGGCGTAGGGTTTTAAGAATCTCGGTCGAGCGGCGGGTAAGCGGGGCGCCACTGAGTCCGCCCTGCTGCCGCGCCTCGGGCGGGACGGCGCTTTGATCGAGCGTGGTGTTGGTGGCGATGAGGCCGGCGAGGCCCTCGGAGTTGGCGACATCGGCGATCTCGGCAAGTTGGGCCTCATCGAGGTCGGGCGCGATTTTTACCAGCACCGGCTTGGCGGCATTCACCTCGCGCAGGCTGCGAATGATGCGAACCAGTGAGTCGCGCTCCTGCAGGGCGCGGAGCTCGGGGGTATTTGGCGAGCTGACATTGATCGTGAAGTAATCGCCGAAGGGCAGCAGAAGCCGGAAACTCGTCGCGTAGTCGGAGGCCGCTTGGTCGTTCGGCGTCACCTTCGACTTGCCGATGTTGATGCCCACCGGCACGGAGGGCCAGCGGCGGGAGGATTTGAGTTTTGCGAGCCGCCGGGCGATCACGCTGGCGCCGGCGTTATTGAAGCCCATGCGATTGATCAAAGCGCTCTGCGCGGGGAAGCGAAAACAGCGCGGCTTGGGATTTCCGGGCTGGGCAAGCGCGGTGACTGTTCCCGCCTCGATGAAGCCGAAGCCCATCGCCGCCCACGCGCCGAGGGCGGAGGCATTTTTATCCATCCCGGCGCCAAGGCCGACGCGGTTGGGGAAATTCAACCCAAAAAGCCGCACCGGGTCCTGAGGCACGGGGCCAAAGGCACCTTTTAAAACTATGCGCGGCGTGGTGCGCAGGCCCATCAACGCGAGGTTGTGGGCGGCCTCGGCAGGCAGGCAGAAAAGCAGCGGGCGCAAAAACGAGTGATACAAATCCATGACTCCACCATCGGGATTGGAGCCGTGTTGGACAAACAAAACCCGCTACCCCGCCCCTTGAGCCGCTTCGGCATTGGCATCGCCGCCCCCGAATGGATTGCCGCTCCGCCACGGCCCTGAGTGTTTTTTCTAAAATTTCTTCACCCCTCTTGCGCTCGGCACGAGCCCGTGCATTGATGGTGGCCTATGAAAAAAGCCCTCTTCTTATTACTGGCCGCCGTCACCATCGTCCAAGCCGAAGTCCAAATCGGCCAACCCGCCCCCGACTTTTCGCTTACCGATTGCTCAGGTAAAAAAGTCTCCCTCTCCGACTTCAAAGGCAAAGTCGTCGTGCTCGAGTGGGTGAACCACAACTGCCCCTTTGTCGCGAAACATTACGGCTCGGGAAACATGCAAAAACTCCAAGCCGACGCCACCGCGAAAGGCGTCACCTGGCTTTCGATCTGCTCCTCCGCTCCCGGCAAGCAAGGCCACACCGACGCCGCCGGAGCCGCAAAAAAATGCACCGAGACCCAATCCGCCGCCACAGCCTACCTCCTTGATGAAACCGGCGAGGTCGGCAAAACCTACGGCGCCAAAGTCACCCCCGATATGTATGTGATCGATGCCAATGGCGTCCTCGTTTACCACGGCGCGATCGATGACAAAAAATCCACCAACCCCGGCGACATTGCTGGCGCGAAAAATTATGTCGCCGCCGCGCTGGACGAGGTTTTGGCCGGCAAGCCCGTCTCGACCGCGAAGACCGATCCCTATGGTTGCTCGGTGAAATACGCGAACTGATCTGTCCGCCCCTCCGCTCGGTAGGCGCGCCAATCGGTTTTTTGGGGTTGCGCGCCACCATGCCGGGGGAGAAAGTCCGGCCCCATGGGTGCCTTGATTATCTTTCTTATTGTCCTCGCCGCCATCGCGGTGCTGGCGCTGGTGTTCGTCGTCGGCCAATACAATGCCCTCGTCGTCCTGCGGAACCGCTTCAAAAACGCCTTCTCGCAGATCGATGTTCAGCTGAAACGCCGCCACGATCTCATCCCGAACCTCGTCGAGACCGCGAAAGCCTACATGCAGCATGAGAGCAAAACGCTCGAAGCCGTCACGCAGGCCCGCAACCTCGCCCAGTCCGCTGGAGGCCGCGCAGCCGCGAATCCCGGAGATCCCTCCGCCATGCGCGAACTCGCCGGCGCCGAGGCAGGCCTCACCGGAGCACTCGGCCGCTTGCTCGCCGTCGCCGAGAATTACCCCGATCTCAAGGCGAACCAAAACATGATGCAACTCACCGAGGAACTGACCTCGACGGAAAACAAAGTCGCCTTCGCGCGGCAGGCCTACAACGACTCCGTAATGACCTACAACACGAAGCGCGAGGTTTTCCCGACCAACATCATCGCCGGCATCTTCAACTTTGCCGCCGCCGAATTGTTCCAAGTCGATAACGCCGCCGAGCGCCAGGCCCCCAAGGTTTCGTTTTCATGATTCCGCTGGATCCGCCCCGGGCGGCGTTTCTGGAAAAGGCGGTCACGGCCCGCGTGCTCCCGGTCTCCTGCGAGATCGTCGCCGATTCCGACACGCCGGTTTCAGCCTTCGCTAAACTCTGCGGCGAGGCCCCGTCGTTCCTCCTCGAGTCCGCCGAGCAGAGCGACCAAGTCGGGCGATACTCGTTCCTCGGCTTCGGCGCGAAGGCCACATTCACCGCCACAGGAAAAAACATCACCATCTGCGAAGGCGGTGCGAACCGTTCGTTCGAGGCCGCGCGCGATCCTCTGGATGAACTAGAGAAATGGATGGCGCCCTATCGCGTTGCGTCCGACCCCGCGATCGCTCCGTTCCTCGGCGGCGCCGTGGGCTACCTCGGCTACGATTGCATCCGCTGGTTCGAGCCAACCATCGCCGCTCCGCCAAAAGACGAACTCGGCATCCCCGACATGTTTTTCATGGTCACCGAGACGGTTGTCGTCTTCGACCACCGCCGCCGCCGAATCCGCATTGTCGCGAATGTTTTTCCGAACGAGGGCGACCCCGGCGCGGCCTATGACGCCGCCTCGGCGAGGATTCAAGGCATCCTGGAAAACCTCCGCCGTCCACTCGCCTTCGATCCCATTTTCACCGAAACCACCGCCCCCACCGCGCCCTCCGCGTCGAACACCACCCGCGAGGAATACCACGCCATGGTCCACCGCGCGCACGAATACATCCGCTCGGGAGACATCTTCCAGATCGTGCTCGCCCAGCGCTTCGAGACCGAATTTCACGACGACGCCCTCGATCTCTACCGCGCCCTGCGGTTCGTGAATCCCTCGCCCTACATGTTCTGCCTGCGCTGTCCCGGTGGATACTCCCTCGTGGGCAGTTCGCCGGAAGTCCATGTGCGTCTCACTGGCGACCTCGTCGAGATCCGCCCCATCGCAGGCACCCGCCGCCGAGGCGCAACGGTCGAGGAGGACAACGCCAACGCCGACGATCTCATGGCCGATCCCAAAGAGCGCGCCGAGCACCTCATGCTCGTCGACCTCGCCCGCAACGATGTCGGCCGCATCGCAGAATACGGCTCCGTAAAAGTCACCGACTTCATGACCATCGAGCGCTACAGCCATGTCATGCACATCGTCTCGCATGTCTCGGGAAAACTCGCCGGAGGCCGCAGCGCCTTCGATGTCATGCGCGCCACATTCCCCGCTGGAACCGTCTCTGGCGCCCCCAAGGTCCGCGCCATGCAAATCCTGAACGAACTCGAAAAAAGCAAACGCTGCTCCTACTCCGGCGCCGTCGGCTACTTCGGCTTCGACGGAAACCACGACTCCTGCATCGCCCTCCGCACCGTCCTGCTCAAGGACGGCAAAGCCTTCGTCCAATCCGGCGGCGGCGTCGTCGCCGATTCGACCCCCGAAGGCGAATACCAAGAGACCGTCAACAAAGCCATGGCCGGCATGCGCGCCATCGACCGCGCCAGAAAATCAAAATGAAAATTAACCACAGAGGACACAGAGAACACGGAGGGGATTCAAAAACACATTCCCCCCCCATCCCTCTTCTTTCCCTCCTCTGTGTTGTCTGTGTCCTCTGTGGTCAATTCCCATGATCCTCGTCATCGATAACTACGATTCCTTCACCTACAACCTCGTCCAGTATTTCGGCGAGTTAGGCGCCGACCTGCTCGTGAAGCGCAACGACGAGATCACCCTCGCCGACATCGCCAAGCTCGCCCCTGAAAAAATCGTCGTCTCCCCCGGCCCCTGCTCACCCACCGAGGCCGGCATCAGTTGCGACACCATCCGCGAATTCAGCGGAAAAATCCCCATCCTCGGAGTCTGCCTCGGCCACCAGAGCATCGGCCAGGTCTTCGGCGGTGAAGTCATCCGTGCACCGCGTCTCATGCACGGCAAAACCTCGCCCATCCTGCACACCGGCGAGAATGTCTTCACCGGCCTCCCCAGCCCCTTCGAAGCCACCCGCTACCACTCCCTCATCGTCAAACGCGAAACCCTCCCCCCCTGCCTCAAAATCACCGCCGAAACCGCCGAAGGCGAAATCATGGGCCTCGCCCACCGCGAGTTGCCCGTCTACGGCGTCCAATTCCACCCCGAATCGATTCTGACCCAACACGGGAAACAGATGCTGAAGAATTTTTTGGAGATCTAACAAACCCCTATGCCGCGCCGCCCTTTTGATCGTCAGGAGCATATTTACCGCAACGATGCTTTCGCTGAGTTGGTGAAGGATGGCGTCAGGTTCTTTAATGGGACACCGGTATTGGATTTACCTCCAGAAGAAAGATTTTCGGGCAGAGGGGTATATGCTTTATACTACATCGGAAAAAGCAAACTCTATGCGAAGTATGGAGACTTGAACCGGCTTTCTTATGGGTATCCCATCTATGTAGGCAAAGCTGTTCCCAGAGGTTGGCGACAAGCTCGAACCTCGGATTTAGCAACGGACCAATCCACCGAGCTACATCATCGGCTTATCGAACACGGCAGAAGTATCTCAGCTACATCAAGTTTAAAAATAAAAGACTTTCGGTGTCGATTTGTGATATTTGAAGGCGAGGGCTCTGATATGATTGGCACTGTAGAAGCCGCTCTCATCAAGATCACTCAGCCGCTCTGGAATACGGTCGTGGATGGGTTTGGGAATCATGCCCCCGGTAGTGGCCGTTATGAGCAAGCGCGCAGTGATTGGGATGTGTTGCATCCCGGAAGATCGTGGGCCGATAAGTGTAAAGGAAAATCTTCAAGCCGCGCTGAAATAGAAAATAAAATCAAACTGCATTTTAGCGCATTAGGAGGCTCCACATGAAATCCGTTGAAATTTTTTCCGGAGCGGGTGGACTTGCAAAAGGACTTGAGCTTGCAGGATTCGAGCACTTAGCTTTCGTGGAATGGAATAAAGATGCTTGCGCCTCCCTTCGAGCCAACTTCGATTCGGAGAAGGTTTACTGCGGAGATATCCAAAGTTACGACTTCAGCCAACTCAAACATGTGGATATTGTTTCCGGAGGCCCCCCTTGCCAACCTTTCTCTTTGGGAGGAAAGCACCAAGGCGACATGGATAAAAGGGATATGTTCCCGGCCGCCATTAAAACAATACAATCCCTTAGCCCAAAATTGTTTATTTTTGAGAATGTTAAAGGGCTTCTTCGCGAAAATTTTTCGGAATACTTTTCCTACATCTTACTTCGACTGCGCCATCCATGTTTCACCGCAGGCTCCAACATAGATTGGAGAACGCAACTCTCTATACTTAAAAAGAATTCTCATCTCCCAGATGGAGTTACTTATAATGTTTCTTATCGCCTGGTAAATGCCTCCAATTATGGAGTGCCTCAATGCAGGGAGCGCGTTATCATTGTTGGCGTTAATTCCGATATTGATCCTGCTTGGGAATTTCCTCAAGCAACGCATACTGAAGATCGTTTGCTTTATGATCAATACGTCACTGGCGAATACTGGGATCGCCATTCAGTCCCTAAATCTGAAAGACCGCAAGTTACTGCATCTGTCTCGGAAAAAATTCAATCGATCAAACACGATTATCAACTCTTTGCGCCAGATGGCAAGCCATGGCAAACGATACGGGATTGCTTGGTAAATGTCCCTGATGCCAAATCTGATCATGGTATTCCCGACCACATTTTTCGCGATGGTGCTCGCACCTATCCCGGGCACACAGGAAGTTGTTTAGATTATCCAGCCAAGACCATCAAAGCCGGAGGGCATGGCGTGCCTGGTGGCGAAAACATGATTCGCTATCGGGACGGAAGCGTGCGCTATTTTACTGTCTTTGAGGCAAAAAAGATTCAAACTTTTCCAGACGACTACACTATCTCAGGCGCTTGGGGAGAGGGATTGCGGCAAATCGGTAACGCCGTTCCCGTTCTTCTGGCTCAAAAAATAGGTGCCTCTGCTATGTCCTTTTTGAGTCATCGATTATCCAATTCTCCCATAACAAGTAAAATGCAAAAAAATCCGGAAACAAAATCGAATCAAAGTGCTGATGAAAAACTACTGCAAGTGGCCTGAATTCGATTCAAGCGAGCAAAAGTTCTATCTGTTTTGCGTGAAATGAAAAAAGGGCACCTCCAAATTTTGCTTGCCCCCTCCCCCGCCCACAATGCCCGACGAGTTGTTCGAGAACTGCCGCAAGGGCGGTTGAAATAGTCCAGCGTGATATGGCTAATGTTGACATCTGATGTTTTAAGAAATAGCATCAAACATCATGAGAACGACATTGGATTTGGCGAGTCCAGTTTTGGAAGAGTTGAAGTCATTGAGGGACAAGGAGGGAGGATCCCTCGGGAGCTTGGCTTCGCGCCTTTTAGCCGAGGCGTTGACGGCCAAGCGGGTAGCGGCTCCGGCAACGCCTGAGTTTCGATGGGAGTCTCAGGCGATGTCAGCCAATGTGAATCTCGCGGATAAGGAAGCGGTTTATCGCGCGCTCGACGGAAGATGAGCTATTCCTTCGACGCCAACCTGCTCCTTTACGCTTCGGATGAAAGCTCTGAGTTTCATGTGCGCGCCAAAGCGTTTGTGATTGGGCGGAGGGAGGATTCCGACATCTTGTGCCTCACTTGGCCGGTGCTGATGGCCTACCAGCGCATTGCAACGCATCCATCGATTTTTGCAAAACCCATGTCGGCAGAAACGGCGTGGGGAAATGTGCAGCAGCTGCTTAAACTTCCCCGAACCAGAGTCATTCAAGAAACGGCTTCATTCGCTCTGGACTATGCGGAGGTGGCCCAGTCGGCAGGCGTTTATGGGAATCTGGTGCCCGATGCACACGTCGCCACGATCCTCAGGCAACATGGTGTGCGAAAGTTTTATACGGCCGATACCGATTTCAAAAAGTTCGGTTTTCTCGAGGTTGTAAATCCCTTGAAATGAGCGAACAAATGGCACGGGCGCTGCTCGTATAAAAATTACCATTTCTGATTTTTTTGAGACGTCAGAGGTCAGAGAGGCGGTCCCGCGTATTGCCGCATTTTTTCGCCGAATTTCCGAGTTGCCATACTTGTCTTGCTCTGAGGTGTTGATGCCGACGAGGACGTCGGCGTTCCAAGCGAGAACTTTTCTCTTTGTCTCCGTGAAAAGGCTTGCGCCGCAGGCGATGTGGTGGAAGCGCCGTGGAGGGTTGCTTTCAAGGCGTTGACTGAATTTTACCTTGACGGCATGTATCCTTCTGGATACACTGCTTGCGATGGATATTCGCAAAACCGATGAGTTCTCAAAATGGCTCGATGGCCTAACCGATATTCAGGCAAGGGCCCGCGTAATGGTCAGGATCGAAAGGCTCGCCATGGGAAACCCTGGCGATGTAAAAGCCGTCGGCGAGGGCGTTTCGGAACTACGAATCCACTATGGGCCCGGTTACCGCGTTTACTACAAACAGCGCGGGAGCGAGTTGGTGATTTTGTTGGCCGGCGGGGAGAAGGGATCCCAATCCCGGGATATCAAAATCGCACTGCGTCTTGCTAAGACCCTTCCCGATTCATTTTTATCATGAAAAAAACCAAAACCACACGCTACGATGTTGCCGAGCATTTGAGGACTCCCGAAGAGATGGCAGCCTACTTGGAAGCCTGCTTTGAGGAGGGCGGCAACGATGCCGGTTTCATCGCCAAAGCGCTCGGGGACATCGCCCGGGCAAAGGGAATGACGCAAGTTGCACGTGATGCAGGAGTTTCACGCGAGAGCCTTTACAAGGCGCTTTCGGGGGATCGGAGTCCTGCCTTTGAAACGATCCTCAAGGTTGTTGGCGCCCTCGGCTTGAAGCTACACGCCCAAGCGGTGAAAACTTGAAGGGCCTACTACTTGGGGAAGAGTCAGAGGGGCCAGCAAATTATTTGGCATAGAAGCCCATCTACCCCGCCCGACGTCTATGAGCGTATTCTCGAAAAGGCGCAAATGGCCCCTTGTGATACCAATCTCTCTCGGAAATGCGACTTTCGGAGGTTTTATTGTAGGGCGGGCGTCTCGCCTGCCATCGAACGACTTACCCACGCAGGCGAGACGCCCGCGCTACATTCAGAAGTCCAAAAGCAAGCTGCTTTTGGTATGAGTCGGAAATTTTTGATGGTTTTCGGGATATTCACTGGGGATTTTCCCATACTGAGGATGCTATTGAATTTGCGGAGAGTCTGTTGGAGTTTGCGGCGCTGGAGGATGTCATTAAGTTGAATGCCCTTGGCGAAAGTATCGGCCGAAAGGTTTATAAAGACACGATGGTGCTTTTGCGGAAGTAACGGCCATAGTCTTCCTATGATTTCGCACCTTGCGGATGTTCCATTTTTTCGCAATCAGCTGGCTGCCTTGCATGCTGCGGAGTGGAAACATCTTTACGCGGATTGGGATGAGCGGAGTGCTCTTGCAGAGTTTTTGAATCAAAAAGGGGATGGTTCTTTGCCTGCGACGCTTGTTTTGCATGAGGGGATGGAATTGGTGGGATCGGTGAGCGTGGTTTTCGGCGACTGTCCGGCGCGGCTGGATTTGGATCCATGGCTGGCAAGTCTCTATGTTGTTCCGCAAAGGCGGGGGCTGGGACACAGCTTGAGGCTTGTGCAAGCTGGTATCGAGCTTGCGGCTGCTGCGGGAGCGAGGCGGTTGCATGTTTTCACAGAGTCCTCAGAGAAGCTCTTTCAGCGCTGCGGTTTTGAAATGCTCGAGCGCACAATGCTGCAGGATGTGCCAATCACGGTGTTGGCTCGGGCGCTGCCTTAGCCGGAATCGCTGCGAAAAAAGTTTAGCAAAAGTTCGCGAGCCTTGCGCCCAGAGCTTCCCATCAAGCTTGACGCGGGAAAGGCGGTTTGGTTTGACGGAGCTATGAACAAAATTCTCGTCCCCATGCTCGCCCTGATCGCGCTGACCGGAACCTCGTTGGCGGAACCTGCGCAAGTTTTGAAGGAGAAGTCGGAAACCGCTCTCCGGCATCTTTACCGCACCAATCCTGGCGCTCAGGCGATCGGGGAGAAGTCTCTGGCCGTTTTGGTTTTTCCCGAAATCTACAAGGCAGGCTTTATTTTTGGGGCTCAGCGTGGAGACGGAGTTCTTTTCAAGGACGGCGCGGTGGCTGGCTACTTCAACACCACATCGGCCTCCTACGGCCTCCAGGCGGGAATCCAGAAGTTTTCCTATGCCCTGTTCTTCATGGATGAAAAATCCCTGAATTATCTTAAAAAATCCGACGGGTTCGAACTCGGTGCCGCGCCTTCTTTGGTGGTGGCCGACGCGGGATTCTCAAACTCGATTTCCACGACCACGACACACCAAGGGATCTATGTGTTTTTCTTCAGCCAGCAGGGCTTGATGGCCGGAATTGGAATCCAAGGCACAAAAATCACGAAATTCACTCCCAGCGAGTAAACCCAAAATCCGTGGGAAAAATATGGTGGCCGAGGCTCGTTTTTGAGCGGGCCGTTATTACGGCAGCCCTTCGATAAAAACCCGCTCGCCGGCTTGGAGCCCTTCCAGAACGGGATACCAACCGTCGATCTCGGAGCCGACCCGCACAGGGATCGGCACGGGGTTTCCCTTTTCCTCGCGGAGGACGATCGTTCCGTTTTCGGTAAACCGCACCGCCTGCGCCGGGACGACCGGGCCGGCGGGGAAAGCCTCGGTTTCGATTTCCACCGTGGATGGAGTTTTGGCGGAAATATCGCGGTTGGGGTTGTTGAGGACGGCTTCGATTTTGATGAGGCCGGTTTGCGGATCTGCAGTGGGGTGGACGAAGAGGATTTCAGGTCGATGGGTCTCGCGGCCCATGCGGAGGAGAAAGCGTTCGCCCGGCTTGAAAAAACCTGCCTCCGCCTTGGGGACATGAATGAAAACCCGGAGTTTTTCGACATCCGCCACGACGCCGATCAGTTGATTCAACTCCACGGTGTCCCCCGCCTTCGCACTCAAAATGGTTAAGACGCCGCTGATTGGCGCGCGAACCGTGTGTCGGGCCAAAAGCTCCCTCGCCCGGTCGAGCCGGCCGCGACTCCCACGCACTTCCGCCAGGGAAGCCTCCAGGGCCGTCGGCCCAACGGTGCCGGTTTTTTGGAGCCGCTCGGTTTCTACCAACAACCCCGAAGCCTCGCTATGCCGAGCCAACTCGGCATCCGCCGCATTGCGCGCGCCGGTCTCATCCATGCGAATCAACGGGTCGCCTTTTTTCACTATGGCTCCCGGCTCGACCAATTTTCCCAACACCAATCCCGCCACGCCGCAACGGATCTCCGCATCGATCCATGGCTGGATTTCGGCGGGATATTTTTTGATCCGCGCGAGTCGATCGTATCCCACCTCCACAGAAACCGGGGCGGGGAGAATCTCCTGATCGGCCGTGGGAGCGGGTCGCTGGCGTTCGTGACGCACTCCAAGAAACGCCATGAGAAACAGCACGAGGGCTGCGGCTCCGGGGGCGATGCGTTTGGCCCGGCTGGTCAACATCATGGCCGCCGAACTTACCTCTTGCCTCGCCGCTGGCAAGAAGCTCGCGGAGTTCAGAACATGGCGGTTGAAAAACAAGCCACGACCGGTATTTTCCGCCCCATGTCACTCGACCGGACTCTGCTTGCAGCTCAAGGCTACATCGAACTCGATATGCCTGTGGACGCCCTGGCGGAGTTGGACGCCCTCGGCCCCGAGTATTGCGAGTTCGAGCCTGTGCTCCAAATGCGGCTTTTTATTTTGATGAAAACCCGCGCTTGGGATGACGCGCTGGCGTTGTGCCGGAGGTTGCGCGAATTGTATCCCGATGGCGTGGCGGGCTACATCCACGGGGCATTTTGCCTCCACGAAAATGGCCGCACCGCCGAGGCGCGCGACCTGCTTCTCAGCGCCCCGGCGATCCTCGAGGACGAGGCGACTTATTTTTACAACCTCGCCTGCTACTCCGCCGTGCTAGGCGATATCAACGCCGCGCGCGACTACGCGCAGACGAGCTTCGCGATGGATGAGAAATTCCGCGAGATCGCGAGACTCGATCCGGACCTCCTCTCGCTGCACAAGGAGCTGTGAGGGCCGTCGAGGAGGCGTTCCGCCGAAATTTCCAGGAGGGCCGCGAGGTTGGCGCGGCGGTGTGTGTTTTCGAGGACGGCGAGGAGGTTCTTTCCCTTCAGGGCGGTTTTCGCGATGCCGCACGAAGCGAACCTTGGGAGGATTCGACCCTCGTTCTGGTCTGGTCCGCAACGAAAGCCCCGGCCAGTGCCTGCGCGCTCCACGCGATTCATGCCGCAGGATTGGATTTGGAAACGACGGTCGCGGAGTTTTGGCCGGAGTTCGCGCAATCCGGGAAGGAACTCCTCACGCTCGGGCAAGTGATGACGCATCGCTCGGGGCTTTTCGCTTTGGACGATCCCTCGGCTAATCTTCTGGATCACGAAAGTGTGGTTCGGGCCATCGAGGTTCAGTGCCCACAAATTCCACCAAATGCTGGCCCAGCCTACGCCCCGAGGGTTTTTGGATTTCTCCTCGATGAAATCGTCCGGCGTCTGGCTGGCGGGGAAAGCCTAGGAGCGCGCTGGCGGAGAGTTTTTGCCGAACCGCTCGGGCTGGATTTCTGGATTGGTCTTCCCGAAATCGAGCACCACCGCGTGGCGACCATGCTGGCTCCCAAGCCAGGTCCGCCCGCGAAAGCCGATGAGCTTTTTATCAAAGCCTTCGCCGATCCCAGCTCTCCCACGCGTCGCGCCTTCGCGAGTCCCGCAGGCCTCGCGGCAGCCTCGGCGATGAATGCCCCACAAGTCCGCTCCGCCTCACTCCCCGCGATGGGAGGCATTGGCTCAGCGCGGGCGTTGGCGAAATTTTTTGCGATGCTGGCGAATGGAGGCACATGGCAGGGCAGGGAGTTTTTGGATCCCGAAATCCTCGCTTGGATCGCCGCCCCCGCCGCCCAGGGATTCGACCCCGTGCTTCAGCGCGAGATGGCATTTTCGGCGGGCTTCACCCGCGATCCGATCGACGCCGACGGCAGGAAAATCCGTGCGATGCTGGGGCCCTCGACCTCGGCGTTCGGCCATGCCGGAGCGGGCGGGAGCCTGGCCTTCGCCGACCCCACCCGCCGCCTGGGCTTCGCCTATGTGATGAACCAAATGGAACTCGGCGTGCTTCCCCACGAGCGGTGTCAGTCCCTCGTCCGCGCGCTCTATTATTGAACCGAATTCTTTCGCCACATCCGGATGAGGTTTGTGCTATGGGTCGGATCATGAAAGTCGGCGAGAATTTGACGGGGTCGCTCCTTGTGGCGCATCCCGACCTGCGGGATCCGAATTTCCGCAGATCGATTATTTTTTTGTCCCAACATATCCCGGAGGAGGGTGCGACGGGATTTGTGCTGAACCGCCCGATCCCGTTCGAGGCGGATGGCGGGCCAAAAGCTCCCGCGTATTTTGGTGGTCCGGTGGAGGCCGGAAAAATGCTGCTCGCGAGCCTGCAATGGCGCGAAAATCCGAGCATGGTGGCATTCCGCGCGTTCAATGGCGGCGAAGAAGATGAGTCGCGACGCGGTTGGGAAGATGGGCTTCGCCTGTTCGCCGGCTACTCCGGCTGGTCGGTCGGTCAACTCGAGCAGGAACTCGAGCAGAATGCCTGGCTGCTTCTGACTCCCACGCGGGAGTTGATCGAAATGAAAAACCCCGATACGGCGTGGAAAAATATCATGCGCGCCTCGGGGCCATTTTTTCATCTCCTCTCGGACGCGCCCGAAGACCCCCGCCAGAATTGAGAAGCCACCCTGTGGAGGTCGGCTTGCATTTCTCAAGAAGGGGCTTAGTTTCCTCTCACCTAAATAAGGGGGCGTAATGGTTTCGACTTTGAGTGTGAAGCCCGGCCTGCATGTCGAGGATGATTCGTTGGCCTCGTAAAAAATCGGATCAAACAAATAAATGCAGATTACGAAGATCTCGCTCTCGCGGCCTAATTGAGCTGCGACGCATTCCGGATGACGCCTGCTGGTCCGGAATGCGACGACAGCAGGCTGGTCTGGGATGGAGCGACCGCTACCCCGGATGAATCGATTTCGTGGACGCTCTGGAGAGGGACGCGTGACGGTTCGCCCGCCTTCTCCGAGATTAAAGACCGTCTAAACATGTAGAAGGTTGTGTGGATCGTTTGAAGGACACGGGTTCGACTCCCGTCGCCTCCACCACTCTATCAGAGAGTGGTTTATGAAAATGAAAAGGGTAGACGGGAACATAAACGGGAACACGCCCATTATGCCTCGCCAACACTTGCGGAGATTTGTTTGTGTCGTTGGCTCTGCTTTCCTTTTGGGGATTTTTTGGCAACGGCAACCCTCTTTGCAAAAAATTTTCCGAGCGTCCAAACCAGTATGGTTAATGGGGAGGGGTGCAATTTTCCAGACCCCCTCCCCCCTCCGTTGCTCGATCCAAGATGCCTGAAGAGTAAAAGGGCCGCATCAATTTCGAGGGAGTTTCCTACTCGCCGCAACCTCGCGACTCGCGCCCCTCTATCCGAAAGTTTCACAGCTTGCCTGTTAGTAGGGTGACAGCAGGCAAGGCGAGCAGGCGTGAGCCTGCATATCACCTTGCCACGCCGCAAAGCTGGACGCCTCGACTACTACGCTGCTGCCTTGGCTTGTTTGAGCAGGTGAAAGACAGACCCCACGGGAACACCTATCTTTGCGGCGATCTGCCTTCCGCTTAGCCCCTCGTTGGAGAGCCGCAGAGCCTCGGCTTTGTGCGTGGCGAGGGTAGTAGGGCGACCAAGCTTCACGCCCTTTGCCTTGGCCCTTGTGAGTCCGGCATTCACTCGATCCTTGATCACTTCGCGCTCAAACTCGGCAACAGCCCCAAGGATTGAAAGCTGCAGCTTGGCAGCGGGGTTGTCGTTTGAAGTGTCGATGCCTTGGCCGGGAATGATCAGCGCGACCCTGTGATTCATCATCTCGTTAATGATCTGCGCGAGGTGCTGCAAAGAACGACCAAGGCGATCCAGCTTGAAGGCGAGAACCGCATCCACCTTGCCCCGGCGAATCAGATTCATCAACTCGTCCAAGCCGCTTCGCGATGAGCTTGCCCCGCTTGCTGTGTCCTCGATCAGTGTAGGGTTCTCCCAGCCCCGGCGTTCGCAGTATGCGCGAAGCTCCGCGACTTGGCTTTCCGTGGTCTGCTTGTCTGTGCTAACCCGTGCGTAGATGTAGATTTTTTTCTTCATGGCAAAACCATGATGCCACGGACTGAATAAAAATCAATAGTTTTTTATGCAGTATTTTTGGTGAGGCTTTGCGTAGGGGAGAGAACCCGATTTTTCGGGGATGTTTTTTATGCACCCGCCCGCGCCCTTTTGATTCGGCCCGCGCTCCTTTGAACCGATATTGCCAGAAGGAACAGAAGCCCGAACGCTGGCAGGCATCCGCCATTTCTTTTTGTGCTGCTCTACGGGGCTTGAATCCTGCGGGACTCTGATCGAACCTTGGGTTGAAGCTCGCAATCGGGGTGTTCGGCAAGGCTTCTAAAGCAACCGACACCAATCGCCCTGCGAGCTTCACTTCTTTTGTGGATGCCGAAATCCTCCTCCATCCACCCTTCCGCCCGCCCGGACGCGCTAATCTTCGCCCATGAAAGAATAGGCTTCTTGTTCAGAGATCATGCTGAAATCTGAATCCGCTGAAATAGTCACGAAGTCCGAAGGCCCATCATCATCTTGAGTCCACGATCCAAATCCCTCGGACGCACCAGCAACAAGAGGGGTTGAAGGCCCCTCATAGCGCATCCAGATGATAGCAGGTTCCCAATATGATCCGTCAGCCTGAACACAAAGCCCACCCTCTGGATTATCAACAATGGATGCGCTGTCGGGAGCCTCAAATGTTTCAGTAGCACTAATCCGAAAATACCTCATTCCATCATACTCCTACAGGCATAGACAGACAGCTATGGGGTGAACTCATTAAGGCACGGCAGACCGCGCCCAACTTCGTGCATCATTTATTTTCGGGAATGATAAACCGGCTTCCATCCACCCTTCCGCCCGCCCGGACGCAATGCCGCCAATCCCCGCGCCTTTCTTGGCGAGCATTGGCGGCTTTTCTGTTTATGGCGTCATTGGCGTTGTCCGTCCGTCCACCTCTCCACCTATGGGAACCCTCCCGGATGGACGATCAATCTTCCTCATCCTCCGCGAGTGCCTGCCGCTTGCCCTCTGCCGAAAGCCGCAGAGTGCCTTCAAGCAAGTCCTCCTCGAGGAGCGTTGCGAAGCGGCCTTTGCGCGGATCAAGTGCGTTGTATGCTGCCGAGCGGCCTGATTCCGTGATGCGCTGCAGTTCTTTTGCCGCCGCCGCGAGCGACATTCCCCGCGAGCCGTTGGCGAACACCTTGAAAATATGCTCCTCACGGATTTTTGCCACGGGGCCACTTTGCCCGTCGAATGCCTCCCAATTAAAATCGTCGCAGGGAGAAAAGAATCCACCATCAGTCCGCCTCCAGGCTGAACGGGGAGGCATTGCGCCATCGTTGCACTTGGCGACTGTCAAAACCACATGGGGATCGTCCTCGGCATCCGTTGCGGCCTGTAGCGCGAGGACAGCGCGAGCGGAACTGGTGATGACATAACTTCCCGCAAGGAGATTAGCCATCGCACGGCCTTTGTGTTTGTCACCATCGCGGGGCTTCCTCAAGTGATGGACAACCATGAGAGCCGGGTTCGTTCCGGTCTCCGCGATCACCTGCCGCAAGTAGGTTAGAAGCTCGATGATGTCCCTCTCCTGACTATCGGAAACCATGGAGTTGAGCGGATCACACACGATCAGGTCAGGCCCGAACTCTTTTGCCGCCGCCACGACATCCGCGCGGAAGTGCGGATTCTTCATCGCGAGCATGGCATCAGGCGGGGCCGACACAAGAAGCCGCCCATCCAGCCCCGCAGGATCACCGAGTTTGATGAAATCCTTCGATAACCGGGGCAGTCCATTCTCACTTTGGATCACCATGGTCTTAAAGCCAAAGTGTATCGGGAAGCCCATCCAGCTTGATTCTCCGCGAGCCGCTGCAACGGCCAGTTGAAAGACGGCGCGACTTTTGCCCACGCCTCCCGGCCCTGCAAAAATCGTCATTGCTCCACGCTGGATCAGGGAATCGCCGACAAGGTAATGATTCGGAGGGGCGACATAGGCCGCGATTTCACTTGGCCGCAGGAACTCGATCAGAGGTTTCCGCTTTTCACGGCCCTTGGGGGCTTGTTCTTCCACGGGCGGACGCAATGCCTCCACCTTGGCCGGATTTTCAGCTTCCACGCCGGGAGCCTCTGCCAGCGGATCATAAAAGCCCGCGCTCATGGCAACACCTCCCAGAATTTGCGCTCCCTCTCGAAAGTGTCCGGCGAGATCAGGCAAACATCAGCCAAGTCCTTGCCGTCTGTGCCATCCACTTTCACGCATCCGCTGAGATCGAATGCAGAAACTTTCGCGCCTGCAGCGTGAAGCTGCCGCGCCCACTCACGGGCGGCGAGCCGCCCTGCATCATCACGATGCGGATACAACACCACCTGTTTCCCGGCGAGCCGCCGCAGAGCTTCATCCGCAATGCGATGGTTCGCCGCCCCAAGCATGGCGAGGGGGGCGACAGACTTTTCCTTTCCCTCTGCCACAAGGAAGTTGAAGACCGCTATGAAATCCGCCGCGCCTTCCAGCAGGGCGACTTTCTGAAAGCCTTCAGCTTCTTCAATGCCAAGCGGCCATGATTTCCCAGAGCCTATGCAATGCGACTTGCGGGCGGGCAGATTCTTGTAAGCCTCGAAATACCGGCCATCCAGCCGCCGAAACTCCATTAACTGCCGCCGACAATCTCGCACGGCCCAGCAACTCGCCGCAGCAAACTCCGTGAATCCGAAGAATCCGCGACTTGTCGCCTCCCGTTGAGCTTCGATCCCAAACCCTCGACGCTCGCCAAGAGCATTCATCTCCGCACCCGTGCCGGGACGCAGATCTGGAATCCAGCGTTTTTTCTCTTCAGGGGCCGAGTGAGTTTTTTCAGGCAGGCCGAGGAATGCCCTCGCCCACCGCAAAGCCTCTGCCGCATCGCAGCCCCGCGCCAGTCTTACAAAATCCAGCGCATCGCCATGTTCTGCCGTGGCATGGTCTCGGAATCTCCATCGGCCCGACTGCTCATAAACGCTAAAACTCGGACTCGAATCCTCGCGGAATGGAGAGCAAACGCACTTTCCAGATTTTCCCGGAAGAGAAAGAATTTGCCACAACTGCGGGATTTCAAGCCGCTCCGCGATTTCTGAAATAGTTGGGGATGCAATCATTCTGCGCCCTCCATCTGTGCAGCCTCGTTCACCGCGCTATCGCGAGCCACGAACCAGCCCGAGCCAAGCATCCGCCCGACTCGCTCCGATTGACGATCTGCCGCCCGTGGCGAGCTATGGAGGCTAACCACGACCACAGGCCGCAGAACCTCCCTTGCACGGATGGTTCTCAGAGAATCAGCCGCCATCCGATCCAGCGACACCCCGGCAACACAACGCGAATCCGGGAACAACAAAACAGACCAGAGATCAGTTTTCATCGTTCACGCCCTCCGAGGTAAAGCCTGCGACTTCTCCATTCTGAACCCCGCGCAAGAAGGCGCAGAGCCGGGGAACCGAAACGAACACGACCCCTCGCAGGCAACCCCGCCGCCTCACGCGAACGAGGAACCGCTGATCAGGCGGGAGCTTGGCATCCGTTTCAAGAAGCCAACTGCGCGAGCCGCCGCTGATCGGGCAGCGGGCAGGGGGCTTAGGCAACCGAGAGAACTCGGCAAGGTTTGCTGATGTCGCGATTTCAACCTGCCGGGACAGGTGCGCCGGGACATCTCCCGCGACTTTGGGCATCGCGCCCGTGTAGGTTTGAGAGGTAGGGGTCATGTTTTTCTTGGGTTTGGTTTGACTGACCGCCACAGGCGTCATGCCCGTTGCGGTGATCGGAAAAAAACACAGGCAGACATCCCTGTGAATGGGTGCAGCCACCAGAACCCCAAACCCCTTCAAACCACCACCAAATCGGCTTCTATAGCCCGATCAGAATTTCACTCGCCCAAGAAAATCCAAAAGTTTTTGCGCTCGATCCAGAGGCAGCTTCCGCTTTTTCAAAAATGCCCGGATGATGCGTTGCATCCCCACGGGCGAAACCTTAACCGCAGGACGCCCGCCGCGCGGAGACTTGGAACCCGCGCCTCTCGAAACATTGCGAGCTTTCCAGCGACCGCCATTCAGGACTCGCCCAAGCTCTCTGCGTGACATCCCCGTTGAAACGCGAACATCATCAATCGTCGGCCATCGCTCGCGCTGTCCCCATTGGATTCGCCGAAAGGATTCAAGAGCCACAGCAACCTCATCGCATTCAAGAGCGGGGGGGGTGATATCCCGATCATTTGCCGCCTTTGCCTTCGCCTTGAGTTTGGCAGAAACTGATACCCTTGCCGCATCACTCGCCTTCTGTCGTGCCTCCTGCCAGCGGAAAACCTCCCCCGGCTTTGGCGTCTTGCCGGGGTGTTCTGCCAACCATTCGCCTTCAATGAAACTCCACTCTGGAAGAACCTCCTTTGGCCTGTCGTGAGGCCATTCGGGGAGCTGGTCATACCACTCCTCAATTTTAGCCCTCCGCTCGTCATCATCGGACTCGAAATCCAGCATGAGGGTTCGACGGGCAAAGCGGGGGCGGCCATACCACTCCTCAATTTCTGCCCTCCACTCCTCATCATCACCCTTGAAAGCCTCCTCCATGGCAGCATCGGCACGGGCATTAGGCCGCGCCAAAATTGCACGAAGCTTTTCGGCATCCTTGCCCCGAATCGCTGCCACTAAAGCAGGCAGGCTGATCCCAAACTTATCTGCCTGATCTTTGAGGGTGCTTGGCGTGTGTGGCATTCCTTCCGCGACAAGGGCAGCAACCTCGTCAAGAAACGAGGCAGGGACAGACCGCCCACGGAAACCCCTTTTCACCAGAACCGCCGAGCCGAGCAAGGCGGCAAGCCGATCCACGGCTTTTCCCTTCGACACCTCTTCCTTGGCGACCGCAGCCAATGCCGCGCTGCCTGCAGGAATGCCGCCCTTTTGCCTCCGGGTCTTCATACGCTTGTCCACCGCTGGACGCCCGGACGGACAAAAGTTCTCCGTCCAGCCGCGCGGAACGCGCTGGAATGGGGAAATGCGTCCCCGACTTTGCGCCACAAGAAAAGAAACCCGCAGAGCCACAAGCCCCGCAAACGCCCTTTGAGATTGCCGCCGCTGTCACGGCCTTCTGCCGCCAGAAAAACCCCAAGGCGAGCCGCCAGCGCACCGCGCCAAGCCGTCCAGCGTCCATCCACACCTATAGGAGTGTGGGTGTGGACGGAAATCCGTCCATCGAAAAAATCCCCCGCAGAAACCACAGGCAGACAGGGGAGAGAGAGAAGAAATCTCATCATCTTTTTTCTCCTTCTGGCATTCCTGCCATAATGTCAGGGAAGCTCTCGCTCGCCCTTCTCAACTCGGCATCACCCACATGAGTGTAGAGCCGCGACATCTCGACGCTCTCATGCCCCACAATCTCCATGGCCGTAGCTTCGGGAATCCCCGCCGCCTTCATCATGCTTACAGCCGTGTGCCGCAGGCTATGAAAGCTCAATGTCTCCTTGTTGCTACCAACGCCACGCCCTAGCCCGTGCGTCTTAGTGTGAGGCTGCTTCTCGCGGAGTCCAGCCCTCGCCAGTATCCTTGCAAATTGGTTTGATAAGCCCCCCGTCTTTTTCTGCAGACGCACAATTTCAGCCGCACTTGGATGAACGGGCGAGGAGGCATTTTTGCCCGGAGTTAGCGTAGCGATATGCTTCGCAAGCGGCCCTGCAATTGGAATCTTTACACTCAAGCCCCTCTTCCGAGTCACAAGACGCACCTCTTGAGCCTGCAAATCAACATTGCCCCAAGTCAGGCAAGCGATATCCCCGAGCCGCTGCCCTGTAAAAAGTCCAAAGAGAATCATGCTCTGCCACTCTTCATCCGCCACTTCCAGCACGGCCCTGATTTCATCCTGAGAAAATGGACGCCGCGCCCTCTCCCTGCTCGCTTTGAGGGTTTTCACCCCCTTGGCCGGGGTGTCTGCAATAACATCATCCTCCCACGCCTTATTAAAAACCATCCGCAGAAATTTTACGCTATGATTGATCGTTTTCGTAGCGAGTCCACGGGCCTTCTCGGCCTTGCGAAAATCCAGAAGGTCTTTCTTCGTGATTTCCGAAATGTCCCGGTCTGCTTTAGGCCCAAGAAATGTCAAAAATTTCTCCTTCTGCTGTGAGTAAAAGGTTCGTGTGGCCGGGGCTGTTTCATCTTTTTTTTCTTCGAGCCATTCCGTGAGATATTTCCGGAAGGATTGAAACGGCAAATCCTCATTTGTGATCTTGCTGTGGAGATCAGCGATAACCCGCCGCACCTGAGCCGCCGTGCGCTTCTTTCGAGCGGCCTCCTCGTATTGCTCCGCGATTTTTAGAGCCTTCAGGCGTTCCCGCTCAATCGCCGCAATTTTCGTGCTGCGCTTCAACCGCCGCCCGTTGATATCTGTGAAACAGGCGATCCAGCTTTTCGAGTCAGGCCGTTTGATGACGCAAGCCATTAGGATTCGGGAGATGTTTGAAAGTTGGAGCGGCGGCAGGGGCCAGGATGGGAAGAAAGATTGCGCCGGTGCGCAGGCCGCGCGTGGGCGCTCTCAATCCGGCACTGATCCAGCACCCGCTGAACCTCACTCTCGGGAATTAAAATCCGATCACCGAGCCGCACATGGCCGAAAGTCCCATCATGGAGTCGGAGGTGCATTCCCGCCCTTGAAATCCCAAGAATCTTCGCCAGTTCGCTAGGCGAATAGTGCTTTTCGATCATCGGGACACCCTCCAAGTCATAAACCCCGAAAGCAGAGAACCCCATGGCCTCCCCGTGAGAAATCCCAATCATTGAAAATCGCGTGTATGTGCATTAGAAAGTTCAATCGTAATTTTCACAAATAAAACTCAAAACGGGAACATAAACGGGAACACACATTTGACAACGCCGATGTTTGCCAAGCTCCAGAATCCAGTATTTATCAGGCTTCGCAAGCATTGGCGTTTCTTGATGTGTATCTTGGAGGGAAACACGGGTTCGACTCCCGTCGCCTCCAGTTTTTTCATGATGGCTCGCCGCGCGATTTTTGGTTTTTTGGCCTTCGGAGTTCTCTTCGCGGGAGGACGGGCTATGGCGCAGGCGAAAGTGGAGGATGTTTATCGCGAGAACTGCGCGTCGTGCCACGGGGCGGAGTTGGATGGTGGGAGTGGCGGCGCACTGAACGAAGGCATCTGGAAATATGGCGCATCCGATGTCGAAATCGCCGCCTCGATCTCGGTTGGAATCCCCGATGCAGGGATGCCGGCATTTGAAAAAGCTCTCCCCGCAGAGTCGATCCGCGCCTTGGTGGTCTATATCCGTGAAAACGAAAACGCCGCGCGAAAATCCGGCGCTCCGAAACCCAAATCGCTACCCGGCGAACCCGTGCGAACCGAGCACGCCAGCTACATCGTTGAGTCAGTCGTGGCCTCGGGGCTGGAGACGCCATGGGCGCTGGCGTTTCTGCCGGATGGCCGGAAGTTGGTGACCGAAAAAAACGGTCATCTTCGGATTCTCGATCAAAACTGGAAACTCCAACCCGAGGCCGTTTCCGACACGCCGCCGGTGGTGGTTTCGAGCCAAGGCGGGATGCTGGATGTCGCCGCTGCGCCGGATTTCGAGAAGAGCGGTTGGGTTTACCTCTCGTATTCCGCACCGGCGCCGAGCGCCGCCAATTCCTCGATGACGAAAATCTCGCGTGGGCGGATCGCAGACAACAAGTGGATCGATGAGGAAACGATCTTCGAAGCGGATCCGAAGCACTACACAAAGAGCGGTGTGCACTTTGGATCACGCATCGTTTTCGATCGCGGGCATGTATTTTTTTCGATCGGAGAGCGCGGGGATAAAGACAAGGCTCAAGACATCGGACTTCCCAATGGGAAAATCTACCGCGTTCTGCCCGACGGAAAAATTCCCGCCGACAATCCCTTCGCCGACCGCACGGATACGCTCGCGGCGGTGTGGAGCTACGGCCACCGGAACCCTCAGGGTCTGGTGGTGGACCCGCGCGACCATGCGATTTACGAGACGGAGCACGGCCCGCGCGGGGGCGATGAGTTCAACCGAATCCGCAAGGGCGCGAACTACGGTTGGCCGGTGGCATCCTTCGGCATGAACTACAACGGCACGCCGCTCACGGCGCTCACAGAAAAAGAGGGCTTCGAACCGCCGCTCCATCACTGGACGCCCTCGATCGCGACCTGCGGGTTGGCTTTTTACGACGGCGACACGTTCCCCGAATGGAAGAACGACTTCTTTGCAGGTGGACTTCAGGGCACGGTTCACCGCCTGCGGATGAGAGATGGGAAGGTCATCGAGGACGAGGTGGTGTTTGAAGGCATGGGCCGCGTGAGGGATGTTCGTTGCGGACCCGATGGGTTTCTTTATGTCGTTCTCAACAACCCCGACAGGATCGTGCGGCTTGTTCCTGCGGGCGTGGAGAGCGGCGGGAAGAAATGAAACAACACGCCGGGCGCGCAGGTTTCACTCTCATCGAGTTGCTGGTCACCATCGCGATTGTCGCCATTCTCGCGGCGCTGGCCCTGACAGCCACGGGTGCCGCGCGGACACAAGGAGATCGAGCCAAAGCCATCTCGAACATGCGCCAAATCGGGAGCGCCATCGGCCTCTATGCCGCTGACAAAGACAGCCTCCTCCCCGGCTCGCTTTGGCCCGGTCAAGTCGCTGAGTTCGACCCCGCCCGCGCTGGGCGTCTCGTGCGCGAGCTCGCTCCGTATCTCGGCTTGGAAACACCCGCAAAGCCAGTGGTCATCGACCTCTTCGTGCCAGCCGCCTACCGCAGAATGACGCCCACTGCCTCGCTCCCCACCTCGCGCACCTTCGTGATGAACATGGCGGTCGCGAGTGGCAATGCGACGATCAATCCCTGGGGTTCGCTCGCCGCCAACAACGGCTCCGGCCCGATGCGCTTGGGATCAGTCCCCGCGAATGCGTGGGGATTTTCCGATGCAGACCGCCAGCATCCGCGCGTCGCTGGCGCCTCGTGGGCCGCAAACACGCCTGCCGAGCCGATCCACAAAAAACGGCTCGCGTGGTTTTTCAACGGCTCGGTCTCGCCGGTGGAGACGGCAGACCTCCAGTAGCTGCGGTTATTTTTGCTGAGTTCTGAACGGGCTGCGTGGCGGCGTGTCTAACGACATCCACGCACGAAAACCGAATCATGAAATCTCTGCTCACTCTCTGCTTGCTCGCCGCTTCCACCCTCTCTTGCTTCGCTCACGGATCCATGGCGAATCCGACCAGCCGGGTCTATGAGGTCTTTTTGGAAAATCCCATGACCCCAACCAGCGAGGCTGGCAAGGCCGCTGTGGCAGTCGCGGGAACCCAGGCGTTTTATGATTGGCACGAGGTGAGCCTGCTCACTCCGCAGCGCAACTATTCCCAACTCATCCCCGACGGCCAACTCGCGAGCGCGGGCCGCACGAAGTATGCCGGGCTGGATCTCGTGCGGCTGGATTGGCCGGCGACCAAGGTGCAAGCGGGCCGCTACGATTGTTGCTTCTCCGCGCCCACGCCGCATGAGCCCAGCAGCTTCCAGGCGTTCATCACCAAAAGCACCTACGACCCCACGAAGCCCCTCAAATGGGCCGATCTCGAGCCGCTGCCCCTGCTCGCCACACCGGTTTTGGACGGCAACACCTACCGGTTTTCCGTCAACATGCCGCAGCGCGTCGGGCGGCATATCCTCTATGCGATCTGGCAACGCGACGATCCCGCAGGCGAGGCGTTTTTCTCGACGAGCGATCTCGATTTCGGTGGCTTCAATTTCGATCCCGCCCTGCAACCCACCGTTCCTCCGGCCCCGAAAAAAGCCAGCATCCCGAACGGCTGCGGCACCGGCTGCACCTGCGAAAAACCCACCGCATCGCCCACGCCAACTCCCAGCCCTTCACCAACTCCGGCGGCCACGCCCGCACCCAGCGCCCTCACCGTTTCCACGAAGGTCGTGAGCGACTGGGGCTCCGGCGCGCAGGTTCAGCTAACCCTGAAAAATACCAGCTCCGCGCCGGTCTCGAATTGGAGTGTGCGCTTCGATTCCACCGGAAAAATCACGAGCTTTTGGAACGCCAAGCTCTCCACTTCTGGCACCTCGCCGGTCAACACGCTGACGCCCGAGGCATGGAACTCCACCATCCCCGCCGGAGGAGTCGTCGATATCGGTTACATCGTTCAACCCGGCGGCAGCGCCACGGCTCTGCAAAATCTCTCGGTCCTGCCCAGCGGCTCCACCGCGCCGACTCCGACTCCAGCGCCGTCTCCCACTCCCACCCCAACGCCTGCCCCGACACCGACCCCCACGCCAAAACCCTCGCCCACTCCAAAACCCACGCCCACGCCAACTCCTACCCCCACGCCGACCCCGGCACCTGTGACCGGCGCTTTGAGCGTGACGCATTCGATCGTGAATTCCTGGGGCAGCGGCATGGAGGTGCAAGTGATCCTGAAAAACACCGGCTCTGCCGCTGTTTCAAATTGGTCGCTCGCCTTCGACTATCCCTCGACCATTTCCTCGCTGTGGGAGGGAACCCTCGCCACGCAGTCCGCCTCACCGCGCTACAAGGTCACTCCGAAATCCTGGAACTCCACGATCCCCGCCGGCCAGTCGGTCACGATCGGATTCACCGCCAACCCGGCGAATCTTTCCGCCACCTTGCAAAAGCTCGTCGTCCTCCCGGCCTCCGGCGCCACGCCCACTCCAGCTCCCACGCCGAAGCCCACGGCAACTCCAACTCCGACCCCCTCACCCACTCCAATCGCGACCCCGAAACCATCCCCGACTCCCGTCATCACGCCAACTCCCACGCCGACTCCATCGCCCACCCCGGTCGCCGGCCAGCCGGATTTGAGCAAAGTCATCGTCGCCTATTTCGTCGAATGGGGCATCTACCAGCGCGACTACCATGTCTATGACATCCCCGCGAAAAACCTGAATGTCCTTAACTACGCCTTCGCCGACATCTCCACAGGCGGCGAGGTGGTTTTATTTGATTCCTACGCGGCGGTGGAAAAATCCTACCCCGGCGACACATGGGACCAACCGTTGCGCGGGAATTTCAACCAGCTCAAGAAACTCAAAACCCAGAATCCCCACCTCATCACCATGATCTCGGTCGGCGGCTGGACGCTCTCGAGCCGCTTCTCCGACGCCGCGCTCACCGCCGCCTCGCGCAGCAAATTCGCCGCCTCCGCCGTGGCGTTCATCCGCAAATACGGCTTCGACGGCGTGGACATCGATTGGGAATACCCAGGCGGCGGGGGCCTCGAAACCAATGTCTCGCGTCCCGAGGACAAACAAAACTTCACCGCGTTCCTCAGCGAGCTTCGCCGCCAACTCGACGCCGCGGGCCAGCAGGACGGCCGGCGATATTACCTCTCCATCGCCGCACCCGCCGGCCCCGATAAAATCGCCAACATCGAGCCCGCAAAGATCGCCGCCGTTTTGGATTGGATCAATGTCATGACCTACGACCTCCACGGCGCCTGGGAGCCGAAGACCGACCACCAAGCCGCCCTCTCCGGAGCGCCCGGCGACCCGCTCACCACCGCCGCCGCGATGAATGCCTACCTCGCCGGTGGAGTGCCGCGCGACAAACTCGTCGTCGGCCTGCCATTCTACGGGCGCAGTTGGAAAGGCGTGCCGAATATCAACAACGGCTTCAAACAATCCTCCACCGGCGCCGCGCAGGGAACTTGGGACGACACCGGCATGCTCGATTACTGGGATGTCGAGAAACGCCTCGCCACCGAGCCCACGGTCTACCGCCGCTTCTGGGACGCCACCGCGCAAGTGCCCTGGGTCTATGCCCCGACCAGCCAGGGAGGTTTCTTTATCAGCTACGACGACCGCCAGTCCATCGGTGCGAAATGCGATTACATCAACGCGCAAAAATTCCGTGGCGCGATGATCTGGGAACTCTCCGGCGACCTCACCGACGGCACTGGCCTCCTTCCCGTCGTGAAGCAAAAAATCAAATAGACTTTATTGACCACAGAGGACTCAGAGAGCACAGAGGAGGAGCTAGCAAGGACCCGCTGGAATGAATCGCGGTCGTCTCTCTTGCGAGAGCATGTCGTTTGAGGGCAGTTAAAAAGAAATCGCACCCCTAAAAAACTCCCCCTCCGTGTTCTCTGTGTCCCCTGTGGTCTATCACCTCAGAAAACCAGGTTGCCGATGAGTGATATCGATGTATGATATCGCCTGTGCGAACCATCGTTGATATCCCCGACCAGTTCATTGAATCCCTGGACCGGCTCGGAACCACCAACCACCAATCTCGAGCAGCCATTATC
This sequence comes from Terrimicrobiaceae bacterium, assembly GCA_044375555.1. Lineage (GTDB taxonomy): Bacteria > Verrucomicrobiota > Verrucomicrobiia > Chthoniobacterales > Terrimicrobiaceae > UBA967. The sequence continues at coordinate 88,652 of JBILML010000002.1, read as the reverse complement.
CGTGAGGCGATTGCAGATTTTTTAAAGGTGAAATCCCTCCCGCCCTCGGAGGCCGCTTTCGGGATTTGGAAAAATAGAAAAATGGATGGACTCGAGTATCAGAACGAGCTGCGCGAGGAATGGGAGGGCCGATGAAGGCCGTTTTCGATACCAATATCCTCATCGATTACCTGAATGGAATCGAAGCCGCGAGGACCGAACTCGCCCACTACACCACCCGGCAGATCAGCGTCATTTCCTTCATCGAGGTTTTGGTTGGGGCCAAAAGCACTGCCGAGGAGAATGCGATCCGGGGATTTCTCGGCACTTTTGAAATCCTGAATCTGTCCGCCGAGATTGCGAACCAGACCATCGAAATCCGAAAGAAATACCGCCTGAAAATTCCCGACGCAATGGTCTACGCCACCGCACGCACGCAAGGCTGCATCCTGGTTTCGCGCAACAGCAAGGAGCTGAAACAGGAGTGGCCCGACATCAGGATTCCCTATCAGTTATAAAAATCCCGAGCTGAACGGCGGGGGAGATTGACATTTCCGCACCCACCTTCTTGCTTGTCGGCGGTCTATTCCAAGCATGAAACCATCCGCCCTCTGCGCCCTCCTCTTTTTTGTTTTTTCCATTTTTTGCCAAGCCGCCGAGCCGTCCAATTCCTCGGCGCTCAAAAATGCGAAGCTCGAGTATTTGAAATCCCTCCAGGGCGCTTTGGCAGCCGCCAATCAGGAAAATCATTCCGACGAGGCGAAAAGAATCACCGGGGAAATCAACAAGGTCCTCGCCGAGTTGGATGGCATGAAGGCGCCCGCTCCGGCAAATACTCCCTCGGCTCAAGCTGCCAAATCCTCCCCGGCTCCGAATGCCGCGGCGATGAAGCCTGGGAAGATCCGCGTGATCGAGGTCAATGGCTCGGGCGCGAAGATCGTCAACGCGCAGGGCGCGACCTCGGAGTTGAAGCGCGGGGATTTTCTCAGCCAAGGGGTGCGTGTTGTCACCGGCCAGAACGCGAGCGTGGAGCTGGCTTTTGAGAACGGATCGTCTGTGGTGGTGAAGCCGGGCTCGGAGTTTTCGATCGACCAATTCCTCGCCGATCCGTTCGATTCGCAGGAGGTCGATTACGGTTCGCTGGAAAATGAACCGACGATGTCAGTGACTCGGACGAACCTCAAAAGCGGGGAGATTTTCTTCCATGTCGAGAAGCTGAAAGAGCGCTCCACCTACGAAATCATCACGCCGGTGGGCATCGCGGGGATTCGGGGCACGGGAGGTTTTGTGCGGAGCGGCAAAGGGAAGGGAGCATTTGGGTTGTATGAAGGCGCGGCCATTTTCAAGACGCCAAATGGCCAAGTGCACTCGGTTCGCCAAGGCCAAGCGATCACTGTCGGCGACGCGGCGACGCAGTATGCCGTCACGGGAAATCCTCCCAAGAGCGCCGAAATCCTCGCCTCGGCGAAAGAGAAAATGGCGGAGGTGGAGAAGGAGACGCCGGCGCAGCCGTTCGAGGACGAGCCGCTCCCAGAGAAAGAAGAGAAAAAGGCCGACGCGAGCGAGGACTCAGCAAGCGCTGACGAATATGAAGGGCCGGTGGTTACGACGCTGGCGGGGTCGGGGAAAAAAGGCTTTGCCGATGGAGCTGCAAAGGAGGCTAGTTTCAGAGGCCCGTCCGGCGTAGTCATTGATGGAATTGGAAATGTGTATGTCGGAGACTACGGTAATAACCGAATCCGAAAAATCACACAGGATGGGGTCGTGAGCACTGTTGCGGGGAATGGAAATCCATCTAAACAAAAATCAAAAGCCAGCAAGGGTGAAACAGTTGGAACGAAGGCGGATTTTAATAAACCCGTTGGCCTTGCAGTTGACAAAGGCGGGAATATTTATGTTGCTGATGCCTGCAACCATCTCATCCGAAAAATTACGCCCGCTGGGGTCGTAACGACTCTCGCTGGTTCTGGAAAACCTGATTTTGCGGATGGTGAAGGGGGGGCTGCTCGTTTTTATTCCCCCGTCGGAGTTGCGGTTGATGAAAGCGGGAATGTCTTTGTAGCGGATTCTAAAAACAATCGCATCCGCAAAATTACAGCTACTGGTAATGTCACGACGTTCGCGGGGTCTGGAATAGAGGGTCATGCGGACGGACTAGGAAAAGAGGCGAGTTTCAACCACCCACATAGCGTTGCTATTGATGGCAGCGGAAATGTCTATGTGGCGGATACTCACAACCACCGAATCCGAAAAATCAGCCCAAGCGGAACCGTCACGACGCTCGCGGGGTCTGGTAAACCGGAGTTTGCGGACGGACAAGGAAAAGAGGCGAGTTTTATTCAACCCCATGGAATTGCGGTAGATGAAATAGGGACTGTGTATGTGGCGGATACTCACAACCACCGAATCCGAAAGATTGGCCCCAGCGGATACGTAACCACACTTGTCGGTTCTGGAAATCCCGGTTCCGAAGACGGATATGGATCGGCTGCAAGTTTTAACAACCCACAAGCTCTTGCTATTGATGGCAGCGGAAATGTCTATGTTGCGGATCAGCAAAACCACAAAATCCGCAAAATTTATCAGTATTGATCGCCAAGATTTCACATCACGCATGAACCGACAACTCACCCACCCCCGCGACGAAATCATGGCGACCATGGAGCGGATTTACCGCTACCGCATGACGACCACTTCGGGCGGGAACCTCTCGATTCGCGAACCCGGCGGGGATATTTGGATCACTCCCGCGCGGGTCGATAAAGGCAGCCTCACGCGGAATGACATCGTGTGCGTGAAGCCCGATGGCTCGGTGGACGGGCCGCATCCGCCGTCATCGGAGTTTCCATTTCACCAAGCGATCTACGCCGTGCGGCCCGACATCCGCGCGATCGTGCATGCGCATCCGGTGGCGCTGGTGGCGTTCAGCATTTGCCGCGAGGTGCCGGACACGAGGGTTTTCCACCAGGCGCATTCGGTTTGCGGTCGGACAGGCTTCGCGCCCTACGCGCTGCCGGGCAGCGCGCAGCTTGGAGAGAAAATCGCGGCGGCGTTTCAGCAGGGCCATGACAGCGTGATCCTCGAGAACCACGGCGTGGTGGTCGGCGGGGCTTCGCTTTCGCGGGCATTCCAGCGTTTCGAGGCGTTCGAGTTTGCCGCGAAAACCATTATCAAGGGCAACCAGATCGGAGAAATCCGGACGCTCACGGAGGATCAACTCTCATTGACGCAAAACCGCACAGTGGTGAGCGGCACCTACCAACCCGGCGAGGCGTGCGGGCGAGAGCAGGAGTTGCGCCGCCAGCTGCAGCTCTTCCTGAGGCGCGGGTGCCGTCAGCGGCTTTTCATCAGCACCGAGGGGAGTTTTTCGGCGCGGGTGGATGGCGACTCGATCTTGATCACGCCGACTGGGCGCGACCGGGAATTGCTCGGCATCGAGGATTTCGTGTTGGTGAAAAACGGCGAGGCCGAGGCGGGGAAATTCCCCAGCCGCGTCCTGCCGGCCCACCGTGCGATTTACCGCAAGCACCCGCATGTGCAGGCGATCGTGATGAGCCATCCGGTGAATGCCACGGCATTCAGCATCACCGATTCGGAGTTCGATAGTCGCACGATCCCGGAGAGCTATGTCTTCCTGCGCGAGGTCGGCCGCGTGCCGCACGGCCTCCAATACGGCACCGACGACCGCATCGCGGACCACATCACCGCCGCATCGCCCGCCGCGATTCTGGAAAACGACGGCGTGCTGGTTACTGGCGGCAGCGTTTTGGATGTGTTCGACCGGCTCGAGGTTTTGGAATCCACGGCCGAGGCGGTGATCAACGCCACAGCGATCGGGCAGGTCAGCAAAATGTCCGACTCTGTGATTCAAGAACTCCGCGAGGCCTTTAAGATCAGCTAACCTCAACGCCTGTGCGGAAAATTTCAAAAAGTTTGCCGAGGGTAAGGGCTTTGATATACACCCCGATCTCCGATTTTTAAAAAACGATCGGCAAAACATCCCACTTCATTTCAATGAGCAATTCCAAGCCCGACAGCACGATGTTCCTCGAGGTCATCAACCATTTTGTTCCAGAAGTCTTGAAGACCATGGCGGGCCTCACCGCCGTCGTCGGCAAGGGAAATCCAAGCGCGCCGCAGCCCTCCATACTCAAAGGCATCTCAGGCTCGATCGGGCTCAGCGGCCGTGTGCATGGCGTGGTCTATACCGCCTTCAGCCCGGATCTCGGCCAGATGGTCGCCGAAAAAATCTTCGGAGGATCCGCCGGCGAGCAGGATGTGAATGATGTCGTGGCCGAGTTGACGAACATGTTCACCGGAAATCTTAAATCGATGCTCTGCGACCGCGGACACAACTGCACCCTCACGATCCCGAGCGTTGTTCGCGGAGACAAGATCAGCATTTCTGCCAAATCGGCCACCATCAGCGTTAACAACTCTTTTGCCGTCGAAGGCTGCCCGGATCCTCTGATCGTTCATGTCTTCGCGGTCCTCGAAAATTAAATAAACTAGCCATGAGCCAACCCAAAATTCTTAGCGTGGATGACAGCCGAATGATCCACACCCTCATTAACAAAGCCTTCGCGGGACACGATGTTCAAATGGTCTTTGCCAGCAATGGCGCCGAGGGTCTCGAGGTCGCCGAGCGCGAGAAGCCCGATGTCATCCTGCTGGATGTCACGATGCCCGTGATGGACGGAATCGAATGTCTCACGAAACTCAAGGCGACTCCCTCGCTGAAAGACATCCCGGTCATCATGCTCACCGCCGAAGCCGGTAAAGAGAATGTGCTCAAGATCGCGAAAATGGGCGTGCGCGATTACATCGTGAAGCCATTTGTCGAAGGCGCCGTGATCGACCGCGTGAGCCGCATTGTGACACTCAAGCCGAAATCCGGCGCACCGGCTCCAGCCGCAGCCCCTGCCGCTCCCGTAGCGAACAAGAAGCCCCGTGCTGTCACCGACGCGATCAAGATTCTTGTGGTGGATGAGCACCCGGCCATCTTCGACGCGATCCAAAAAGCCGTCGCCAAGCGCGGCTGGAAAGTCGTCGGCGCCGCCAGCCCCGATGCCGCCCAAGGCCATGTCGCCGCCAATATCCCCGCCGAGGAAACTCCCGACATCGTCCTCATCAGCCTCGCCTTCCCGAACAAGGCTGGACTGAAATTTTTCGCCACCGCGCGTTCCCACCCGGCTCTCAAGAACATCCCGTTCCTCGGCCTGTGCCTCAAGACCGCCACCTTCGAGCAGAACGACGCCAAGGACACCGGCTTCTCGGGCTGTATCACGAAGCCGCTCGACGCCGCCGAAATCCCCGACCGCATCGCCCGCGCGATGGAGCTCGATGTCACACCGATTTTCTACAGCTCCGAGGGCGATATCCAAGTCGTCACGATCCCGCCTGATCTCTCCGAAGTCGGTTCGATCGACCTCTCCCGTCAATCCCGCGCGAAAATCGCCGACTTCGTCAACGCTGGCTACGGCAAGCTCCTGCTCGATCTCACCGGCGTCTCGAAAGTCGAGGTTCCGATCATCCGCGCTGTGGCTTCGATCGTCCATGAGTGCGAGAAAATCGGCATCGAATGGCGTGCGGTTGGCTCCGATGTGGAGAACCTTCCGAACTTCCCGACCATCTTGGAGACGAATCTCAAAGTCCCCGCGCTGAAGGACCTCCCGAATCCCTTCAAAGGCAAAAACAACCTCGCCATCCACCCGACCCGCGCCGCCGCCATCGGCTCGTTTTAAAGCCTGATGCTCCGGAGTCTCGGACTCACCCTGCTGGCCGCTTTGTCGCTGGCAGGCTCGGCATGGTCGCAGGATTCCGGCCAGACCGCGCTCCCCGCGAGCGCCCTTTTTGAGCGGGAGACCGTCACCGGCGAATGGCTCGGAGCCAGGCCGCTCCTCGAAGACCGGGGCGTGAGTTTGTTCGGCAGCTACACCTGCGAGGTTTGGGGCAATACGACTGGCGACTTGAAAACCGGATCGGTCTACACCGGCCTGTTGGAATTCGGCGCCGAGGTGGATTTGGAAAAACTCGCCGGCTGGAGCGGAGGTTCCGTTGGCACCAGCTGGCTCTGGCTTTCCGGCCGCGACGCCAGCGAGGATTTGGTCGGCAATTTCCTGACCATCTCGAACATCGCGGGCTTCAACACGCTTCGGATGATGGAGCTATGGTTCCAGCAGAATTTCCTGGAGGACAAAATCTCGCTCCGCCTCGGAAACATCACGGCCGATTCGGAATTCCTCGTCTCCGATTACGGCGGGCTTTTCATCAACGCCGGATTCGGCTGGCCCGCCTTGGCCTCCATGAACATGCCCGGCGGCGGCGCGGCTTACCCGACCGGAGGTCTTGGTGCCCGCCTCGCGCTCGAGCCGACGGACTGGCTGGGATTTCGCTCCGGCGTGTTTTTGACCAATCTCATTCCGCAAAACATCAACCGAGCCGGATTCCGCTGGGACCTCAACTCCAAACAGGCCGTGACTTGGATGAACGAACTTTGTTTTTCCCACGGAACCGGCGAGGGAAGTCAAACCCTGCCCGGCTTTGTGAAGGCCGGGATGTGGCTCCAGACCGGGGCCGAGGCGAATGCCCTAGATCCCGAGAGCGGCCTTCCAAATACGGGCTTCTACCTACTCGCCGACCAGATGCTCCTCCCCGAGCGCGGCGCGGATGGATCGATCAGCGACGAGGGCTTGGGAGCTTTTGCTGGTCTCGGATTCACCCCTCCCGGCCGCAATGTGGTGGATTTTTATTTAAACACCGGCGTCACCTACAAAGGGCTGATCCCCGGCCGCGACGCGGACACCTGCGGCGTGGCCTGTGGGTTGGCAAGCCCGAGCCACGGCGCGGACGCCGATTTGCGCGACGAGGGACTCGCCCCGCAGGCGGCCGAGATCGTTTTAGAGGCGACCTACCAATGCGTGATCGCCCCGTGGTGCTTCGTTCAGCCAGACATTCAATATGTGATCAATCCCGGTGCCACCTCGGCCACCGGCAATGCCTTGGTGCTCGGCGCCCGCTTTTCCGTGGAATTTTAAAAACGCCTTTTGGTTTGACGCCGGCCGATGGCTCGTTTTTAAAACCACGCTCCGCTGAGCCTCATGACACAAAGTCTCGCCATTTCGCACCACGCGCCGAGTGAATCCCAGCTTCTGGGCTTCAGCTCCTGCGGTCGCCAATACGCCTGTGATCTTTTGTGGGTCAAAGAAGTTCTACGCAGCCCCGTAGTGACACCTGTCAGCCTAGCCGCATCCTATGTTCGGGGTGTTGTCCACCTGCGCGGCCAGATTTTGACCGCTCTCGATCTAGAAGACCGCTTGGGCCATTCCTCCAACGAGCCGCGCCCATCGAGCCGATGCATTGTTTTTAAAACCGCCAACGACCTCGCCCGGTTGCCCCAACCCCCCGAAAATCACGAAATGGCCGACTCCGATCCCACGGGTCTCCTCGTCGATGCCATCGGTGATATCCTGCCTCCCGATACACGGGTTCTTCCGGCCCCTCCCGAGGCGCTCAGCGGGCTCGACACCCGCTTCATTGCGGGAGTCATTAGCTCCGGAGAAAGCCTCATCACTGTTCTGCAAATCGGCAATCTGGTCTCGATCTCCGAGCCGAAGAAAACCGCGGCATGACGAAAAGCCACCAAATCACCCCCTCCCAACCGGTCAATACGGCCTCCCTCGGGGCCTCCGCGATCGAATTCCTCGAGTGCCTCCAAAATGCCAGCGGATCCACATCGCTGGAAATCGACCTCTCCGCCACAGAAGCTCCCGACTCCGGAACGATCAAATTTCTCCTCGCAGCGGCGAATGATTGCCGTCAACGCGGAATCAGTCCGGGCGTGCGAGCCACCGGCAAGACCGCTGAACTCCTGCGACTCCTCAACATGGATCAACACCTCGCCTTAAGCACCGGGGAGGTTTCCGAATGAACGGCGATCAGGAAATGCTCGATCTGTTCGTTCAGGAATCGAGCGAACATCTTCAAACTCTTGAGACCGATCTCATCGCGCTGGAGTCGAACCCTGAAGACAGCGCGCTGCTGAACAGCATTTTCCGCTCGGTTCATAGCATCAAGGGAGCCTCCGGTTTTTTTGGATTCGATCCGATTGTGAAGCTCGCGCATGTGATGGAGAGCGTGATGTCTCTCCTCCGCGACGGCGCGATTATTGCGGACCAGGCGATGGTGAGTCTGCTCATTTCCACCTCGGACAAGCTCAATCTCATGCTTGCGCAGGCCGACAGGGCGGCGGAAATTCCGTGCGACGATGAAATCGCTGGCCTGCAAGCGATCCTCAACGGCACGCCCCTGCAAGGCCACAAACCGCCCGCCTCCGTTGCTGCGAAGCCTGCTGCCGCTGCGGCACCAGTCGCGGTTGCGCAAGATGACAACCTTCCCGATGCAGGGTTGGCGGATTTTGCCTTCGACCCCGCGAGCCTCGTGGATGGCCTGAAGCACGGTCAAAATTTCTACATCGTCAAAGCTGCCATCGCCGCCGAGATCGAATCGCAAGGACAAACGCTGGATCACTTCCTCTCCGAAACCGCCTCCCTCGGCGCGCTGATTTCGACTCGCGTCTCGCTGCCCGAAAACGCCGGGCTTTCCGATTGCGAAGGCGTGGATGTGGCCCTGAGCTTCTTTTATGTCACCGCGCTCGAGCCTTTCATCCTGTGCGGCGCTCTGGGGCTCTCTGAAGAAAATATCCGTGAGATAGATTCCAACCAACTCGGCGAATGGGTGAAAACCAACCCGCCGCCCACCAAGGGCCCAGCCGCGCCCGTCATCGCTGCAAAATCCCAACCCCAGCCCGAAACCAAAAGCCTCGTTCCCGCCGAGTCCGCCGTGGCGACACAGCCCCCGCGCGCTCCCGCAGCCTCGGGTCCTGCGGCTACCACGATTGATCCCAAGCCCGTGCCGTCGGCGCGGCGCAAACCCGAGGAGACCATTCGTATCAATGTCGGCCTGCTCGACTCGCTAATGAATCTCGCCGGAGAGATGGTTCTCGGCCGAAACCGCCTCCTTCGTATCGCCGGCCGTTCGGAGACCGCCTCCGGGGACTCCGAGATGCAGTCCGTGGTTCAGGAGATCAGCTCCGTCACCTCCAACCTGCAGGACACGATCATGCGCGCCCGCTTGCAGCCGGTCGGCGGGCTTTTCGGGAAATTCACACGCATCGTCCGCGACTTGAGCCACAAGCTGGAAAAGGAAATCCAGCTCGAGATTTTCGGTGATGATGTGGAGCTCGACCGCACGCTCCTTGAGGGCCTTTCCGACCCGCTGACCCACCTCGTTCGCAACAGCGTGGACCACGGCATCGAGTCACCTGCAAACCGAGTCGCCAAGGGCAAAAAATCCTGCGGAACCATTCGGCTCTCGGCTGCCCACCTCGCTGGTCGCGTGCAAATCGAAGTCCTCGACGACGGTGGCGGGATGGATCCAGAACGCCTCAAAACCAAGGCCATCGAGAAAGGCATCATCACGACGGACCAAGCGTCGCGGATGACAGATTCCGACGCGCTCCAACTCATCTTTGCGGCTGGTTTTTCGACGGCCGCTGCCGTGAGCGACATTTCTGGGCGCGGCGTCGGAATGGATGTCGTCAAAACCAACATCGAAAAGTTGGGCGGCCATGTGGAACTCGACAGCAGGCTCGGGCAAGGCACGCGCATCATCATTCGCCTTCCGCTCACGCTCGCCATCGTCCCCGCACTCATCGTGGGCTGCCGTGGCATCAACTACGCGCTTCCCCAGATCAATGTGGACGAGATCGTTCACCCCGGAGAGGAATACCCGATCAAAACCATGGGCGGCGCGCAGGTCCTCGAGCTTCGCGGCCAACTCCTCCCCGTCGTCGATCTCTCCGAGCTTTTGGGGCATCCCCCGAGGGAATCCGCGAAACACGAAACTTTCGTGGTCGTCCTGCGGTTGGACCACCTCACCTACGGCCTCATCGTGAATGAGATCATCAGCAACGAGGAAATCGTGGTGAAACCCCTCGGCCGCCACTTGCGCACCGTGGGCTACTACTCCGGCGCCACGATTCTCGGCCAAGGCGAAATCGCCATGATCCTCGATCCGAATTCAATGGCCCAAGGCAAAATCTCGGCCTCCCAAATCGCTCTCGCCTCGTCCAAAACCTCCGAGCCCGTTCTGGCCGATTCCACGACCCGCCGGGTGCTCATTTTCCAAGAAAGCGAGGGCGAATACCTCGCCATCCACCTCACCCGGGTCATGCGTGTGGAGTCTGTCTCGGCCGAAGACATCGAACGCATCGGCCCGATGGAATGCTTGCGCAAAAACCACGATTCCACCCTGCGCCTCGTCCAGCTTTCTGAAATCCTCCCGATCCGACCTCCTGGCGAGCGCAACAGCGAGTTTTTCCTCATCGTGCCGCGCCCGCCTTTCGACAGCATCGGCATTATCGCCTCGCGCATCGTGGATTCCGTTGATCTCTCGGATGACCAAATCGACCAAACCACCTTGCAAACCAAGGGCCTCCTGGGCAGCGCCGTTCTGTCGGACCGCCTCTCGCTGGTCCTTGATTTGGACGCGATCGCGGAAATGCTCGGCAACGGAGTGGATCAGCCCTCGCTCTTTGCTCAGGGGCATTTCTTGCTCACAGCCAAGGCTCAACAACAATCCAGCAACGCACCACAAAACCTGAAACACCTGCCATCAGCCAGAGAACAAGCCAGCCTCACCCATTAAAAACAAAATGAAAATCAACCTATCCACCCGAATCATCCTCAGCATGGCCGTTGCGGGCCTGATTCCGTTGCTCGGCCTCGTGGCGCTCGCCATCAAGGAGGCGAACACCATTTCCAAAATGGCCTCCGAGGAAATGCTCGTCCTCGCCGAGAACTGCGTGGACACCATCGAGCGGAACCTTTTCGAGCGTTACGGTGATGTCCAGGCCTTCGCGACCAACCAGATTGTGCAGGCTCCGAATTGGAGAGATCCCGCCGTCAACGCCACCTTGGTCGAAGCCATCAACAACTATGTCCGCCTCTACGGAATTTACTCGCTCAGCATGGTCCTCGATCAAGACGGCCGCGTGGTGGCGGTCAATAGCGTCGATGCCAAAAACAAGACGCTCGATACCGCGTTTCTGATCGGGAAGGATTTCTCGAACACCGATTGGTTCAAGAACTGCAAGGCTGGCCTCTTCACCAAGAGCGACATTCTCACGGGCACCGTTGTCAATGATGTATCCCGCGACGCCGATGCCAGCGCTGTTTTTGGCCCGGAAACTCTCGTGATTGGCTACTCCGCGCCCATCCTTGGCAATGGCGGCGAGTTCCGTGGCGTGTGGCGGAATCTCGCCGACTTCACCCTGGTGGAGGACATCATCCGCGCCTCTTACAGTTCCTTGGAAAAACGCGGCATCAAGTCCGGCGAAATCACCCTCGCCAACAGCCAAGGCACCCTCCTCGCGTTTCTCGAGCCCTCGCTAGCCGGTTCGCTGGATTTCAAGCGCGCCGAATCCGGCGTTCTCAAAAAAACCAAGGAAGACCTCGCCACCGATTCGATCAATCAAGCCTCACAAGGCAAAGAAGGATCTCTCAGGGAGGTTTGCCCGGATAAAAATGTCTGGCAGATCAGTGGATTCACCAAATCCCAAGGCGCTCTGGGCTATCCCGGCTTGGGCTGGATCATGACGATCAGCGTCACGGAGCAGGATTTGCTCAAGCGCGTGCACGAGATCGCCTACGGCATGGGAGTTATCGCGATTTTGATCCTGCTGGTGGCCGCGTTCTTCATCGGCCGCTCGATCAGCCGCCCGATCGTCGCCTGCTCGAACGCGGTTCAAAAACTCGCCAACGGCGACCTGACAGGAAGTGTGAATTTCAAGCGAAATGACGAGTTGGGCACACTCGCCGATTCGGTGAATGCCTGTATCGATAATCTCCGCAAGATGGTTCAGGAAATCACCAGCACTTCCGAGGCTCTCACCGAATCCGCCTCGGTTCTCACCGAGACCGCGAATTCCCAAGCCGCCGGAGCCGAGCAAACCAATGTTCAAGCCCACACCGTGGCCGCCGCAGGCGAAGAACTCGCCATCAATTCGAAATCCATGACGGTCGCCGCCGGAGAGATCAGCCAATCCTCCACCACGGTCGCCGCCGCCGTGGAGGAAATGTCCTCCTCCATCCAAGAGGTCGCCCGCAACTGCACGCAGGAATCTGAAATCGCCCGCAAGGCCGATGCGCAGGCGCGCCAGACGCGCGAACTCATGGTCAAACTCGAAGAGTCCGCGCGCCAGATCGGGAAAATCGTCGAACTCATCAACCAAATCGCGGAGCAAACCAACCTCCTTGCCCTCAACGCCACTATCGAGGCCGCCAGCGCCGGCGAGGCGGGCCGCGGATTTGCGGTCGTCGCCAATGAGGTCAAGGAACTCGCCCGCCAATCGGCTGCCGCCACGCAGGACATCCGGCTCCAAGTTAGCCTCATTCAGGAAAACACCTCGAATTCCATGGAAGCGATCGATGATGTCGCCAAGGTCATCGAGCAGGTCAGTCAGATCTCCTCGAGCATCGCCGCCGCCGTGGAGGAACAATCCGCCACGACCTCGGAAATCGTCCGCTCGCTCCACAATGTCACCTCCTCCACCAAAAACCTCTCCGAGAATGTCAAAAACGCCTCGGCAGGTGCGGATGAGGTTTCTCGAAACATCCACGGCGTGTCCCAAGCGGCCAGCGATGCGGCCAAGGGCGCTACCCGAATCAGCAAAAGCGCCGGGGAACTCAGCCACCTCGCCGGGTCCCTCGGTCAGTTGGTTAACAAATTCAAACTGTAAGCCGCCCGCACCTTTGCATGCGAATCCTCGTCGTTGACGACTCAGCCCTGTATCGGAAGCTCCTCACGGAGGCCGCCTCGAGCCTTCCTGAAGCGGAGGCCGTGGCTGTCTCGGGCGGCGAGTTCGCACTGAGGCGCCTCGAAGCCGAGAAGTTCGACCTCGTCCTCCTTGATCTTTTCATGGAGGGCATGAATGGGGCGGAGGTCCTGGACAAAATCAAAGCCTCCTACCCGAAGCTGCCGGTCGTGATGGTGAGCGGAGCCACGGGCCGCGATGCCGAAATCACCATGGGTTGCCTCGCCAAGGGCGCCATCGAGTTTATCGCTAAGCCAAACGGCGCCTCCTTCGAGGAGGGAATGGAAACCCTGAAAGCGGATATCCGCAAGGCCGCCTCCCTTGCCAGACTCCTCCGCACGACAGCCGCGCCGCCATCGCCCGCCCCGGTGGCTCCCGCTCAGCCGGTTGCCTTCAAACGCCTCCAGCCTCCGCCATTCCCTGACCTGTTGCTTGTGGGAGTTTCCACCGGCGGCCCGCTGGCTCTCTCCAAAATCACCCCCCTCCTTTCGGCGAAAATCCCCGTTCCCATCCTCCTCGTGCAGCATATGCCGGCAGGCTTTACGAAGTCCCTCGCCGAGCAATTGGATAAAACCAGCGAACTCACGATCAAAGAAGCCGCTGAGGGCGATCTCCCCCTGCCGGGTGAAATCCTCATCGCTCCGGGTGGTTTCCACATGGAGGTCCACCGCAACGAGGCCGGGAAATTCCGCATTCACCTCACCAGCGCGCCGCCGGTCCATTCCTGCCGCCCCTCGGTGGATGTCCTTTTCGACTCCGCTGGGAAATGCGACCTGCGCGGAGCGATCGCCGTCATCCTCACCGGCATGGGCTCCGACGGCGCCGATGGCGTCGCCAGCCTCAAAGCCGTCTGCCCGACTTGGTGCATCGCGCAGGACGCCGCTACCTCTACGGTTTACGGAATGCCCCAAGCGGTGGCGCAACGCGATTTGCACGATGAAATCCTGCCCCTTCAGGAAATCGGCCCCCGTATCAACAAAATCTTCAGGCTTTAAGGAGAGAAGGGGCAACACACACGGGGCACATGTTTGATTTCTCTAAAAATCCCGGCCACCTCCCGCTGCTCTCCCACTTTGTGGCCGAGGCCTGCTGCATCCATCTCGGCGAGGAAAAACGCTACCTCTTCGAAGCCCGCCTTGGCACCATCATCTCGGAAAGCGGCGCCAGGGATATCCCGGAATTCATCGCCAAGGCGAAGGCCGACGCCACCGGTCGCCTCCGCGACAAGATCATCGACTCCATGACCACCCACGAGACCTATTGGTTCCGTGATACCCGCCCGTGGGAGGCCCTCGAAAAGTGCATCCTTCCCGAATTCGGAAACCTTCTCCGCCGTGGAGAAAAACACCGCATTCGCATCCTCAGCGCCGCCTGCTCCAGCGGGCAGGAACCCTACTCCATCGCCCTCCTCCTTCATAAGCTTAAAGCCGATGGACTTCTCGAGGGCGTGAACCTCTCCGCCTTTGAGATCACCGCGTTCGACATCTCGCCGGGCACGCTGTTCCTCGCTTCCACCGGGCGCTACAGCCAACTCGAAATCTCCCGAGGACTTCCCGACTACTGGAAGAATAGCTACTTCGACTCCACCCCGTCGAACACCTGGACCCTGAAATCCCCCGTGCGCTCGATGGTCAGCTTCAAGAGGAGAAACCTCCAAGACGACTTAACCAGCCTCGGCGTTTTCGACCTCGTGCTCTGCCGGAATGTGGCGATTTATTTCGAGGAGCACTTCAAGCTGGATCTCTTCAATCGTCTCGCACAAATCATTTTCAAAGACGGGCTCCTCATGCTGGGAGGAACCGAATCCCTGCTCTCCCACCAAAACCTCTTCCAGGCCGAACAAGTCGGCGGCTCATTCTTTTATAGAAAAAAAAGCTAACTCCGAAATCCCATCAGCCACTTCTCAAAACCTATGGCCACTCCACAACTTCCACCCGCCGCCAACATGAAAAACGATTCTTTTGATAATTGGATCGAGAACATCCAGCACCTCTCGAAAAGCATCTCGAGCAAGATGAACAACTCGCTCCGGCAAATCGACGACATCAACATGCGTGTGCGTCTCCTTTCCTTCAACGCCCAGATTCAGGCGGCCAAAGCGGGTGATGCAGGCCGCACATTCGCCGTCGTCGCGAACGAGATCGGCAACCTCTCTACCAATACTGCCCAAGTCGCCGAAGGCCTTGCCGAAGAGACCAAGCACGACATCACCCAACTCTCCGAAATCAGCAGTCGTCTCGACACCGTTGTGCGCGGCGGTCGCCTCGTCGATCTCGCCCTCACGAACATCGACCTCATCGACCGCAACCTCTACGAGCGCTCCTGCGATGTCCGCTGGTGGGCCACCGACTCGAGCGCGGTGGACGCCCTGACCAAGCCCGGCCCGGAGTCCTCCCGCCACGCTTGCGAGCGCCTGGGTGTGATCCTGAATGCCTACACAGTCTACTACGACATCGTCCTCTGCGACCTGAACGGCACCGTCATCGCCAACGGCCGCTCGGGAAAATATAAATCCATCGGCATGAATGTGGCCGCCAACGAGTGGTTCCGCAAAGCCCGCAGCTCGGCCAGCGGTGACGATTTCGGCTTCGAAACCGTGCACGCCTCCCCCCTCGTCCAAGGCCAGCACATTCTCGCCTACTCCTGCGGCGTGCGCCGCGACGGCCAAGCCAATGGCGAACTCATCGGCGTGCTCGGAATCCTGTTCAACTGGGAAGCCCTCGCTCAAACCATCGTCAACCGCACGCCGCTCTCTCCCGCCGAAAAGGAAAACACCCGCGTCTGCATCATCGACAACACGGGAATGATCCTCGCTGACACCAAAAATGCGATTCTCAAGGAGCGCCTCAACATTTCCCACCTCGAATCCCTGATTCTCCAAGGAAAGGGCTTCACCAACGCGGAACAGCACGGCATCCCCACACTCTTCGCCATCGCGACCGCTCCTGGATACGAGACCTACTCGACAGGCTGGCATTCGATCATTATTCAAACCCTCAACTCTTGAGATTGTTCCACCAGCCCGGCAGATGTAGTTTTTTAAACCCCTCCTGAATTTTATGAAAATCCTCGCCGTTGATGATTCCATGATGATTCGCCGCATAGTTTCCTCGGCGGCCTCGGCGTTTGGTGCGGAATGCGACGGCGCTCCGGACGGCCTCGCCGGCCTTGGAATGCTCGAAAAGGAACCCACCGGCTACAACCTCGTCGTGCTGGACTGGAACATGCCGAACATGAACGGCCTCGATCTCCTGCGAAAAATCCGCTCCACCGAGGAGCTCCAGCACCTCCCCGTTCTGATGCTCACCACCGAGGGCAGCCACCAAGCAATCATCACAGCCATCAAAGCCGGCGCGACCTCCTACATGACGAAGCCGTTTTTCGAAAAAGACCTCCAAGCCCGCATGCTCGACTGCCTGGGTCTAGGATTCGAGTAATCGCCCGGCCTGATTTTTTAAAAAAATTTGGTCGCTCTTCTTGAAACAGCAGAGGGTGATTTGCGCATGGTCTTCATGGGAGCGATGGAATAGACCACTGCCATGCTGCCGGCACAGGAACTCAAGCGACCCGCGCTCGATTTTGCATCGAGGGATTTTCCTTCGATCGATGTGTCTCTCACCATCGGCGGAGCGCTCGATTTCGTGCGGGCGAAGGGGCTTCGCGACAAAATCATCTACCTTTATGTCACCGATCCCGAGGGCGTGCTGAAGGGGGTGCTTCCCACGCGACGCCTGCTGACGGAACCACTCGAAAAGCTAGTCTCCGACTGCATGATCCCGCGCGTGGTCGCGATCCCGGTGAAAGCCACGCTTCTGGATGCGTGCGAGCTTTTCGTCCTTCACAAGTTTCTCGCCTTTCCCATCGTGGATGAAAAACGCCGCATTCTCGGTGTGATCGATGTGAATGTCTTTACCGACGAAGTGCTCGATATCGCCGAGCGAAAACAGACGGAGGATGTCTTCCAATCGTTGGGTTTCCGAGCCACCGAGGTGAGCAATTCCACGGCCCGCAGGGCTTTTGCGCTGCGCTTTCCTTGGCTGTTGGCGACGATCGTGGGCGGCACGCTGTGTGCTTTGCTTTCCGGGGCATTCGCCGCCACCTTGGAGCAACAACTCTTGCTGGCTTTTTTCTTAACGCTGGTGCTCGGTCTAGGCGAGAGCGTGGCAGCGCAGTCGCTGGCGGTCACCCTTCAGGCCATGCACCAAAGCAATCCCACGCTCGCTTGGCTCTTACGGGCGGTGAAAAAAGAATTCGCCACGGCGATGTTTCTCGGCAGCTCGTGCGGTTTGCTGGTCGGGCTTGTGGTGTTCACTTGGCACCGGGATGTGCTGGCAGCCTTCTCGATCGGGGTGAGTATTTTTCTTTCGATGACCACCGCGTGTTTGCTCGGCGTGTTGATTCCTTCGATTTCCCGTGCGCTCCGGATGGATCCCAAAATCGCGGCAGGCCCCTTGACGCTGGCACTGGCGGACATTTGCACGCTGATGGTGTATTTTGGCCTCGCCACGCTGGCCTTGAGATTCTTTGCCTGATCGGAATCAGCCCCTTGGCTCTCGTCCATTTCTCGGCATTGATTTTTATTTATTTCGCTTTCGCCCTGCTAGAGGGGCCGCTAAAAACCCTGCACCATGTTTAAAAATCCTCTCAGCTCGCTCGGCGGGCGCATTCTGACCGTCGTCGTTCTGGGTATTATTCTCACCCTGACCGCCTCGCTTTATGTAATCCACCACCGAATCACCAAGGTCGTTTACGAAGATATGGAGAGCAAAATGCGCTCCACTCTCGTTCAGGCCGAAAGCACCACCGACTCGATCGGCGAACTCGCCCAAGATGGTGCCTTCAATTACGCCCAACTGACCGGAGAACTCCAAACCAAAGGCAAGGAGAACTACCGCGAGACCGTTTTCTACAAAACCGTGCCGGTCGTCGCCGCCTGGGCTGCCGTCCGCAAATCCATCGAAGGCACCTCCACACAATTCCGCATCGTCCGCGACAATCCTCGTAACAAGGAAAACCTCCCCAAAAGCGAACTCGACCGCACCCTGCTCAACGCCGTCGAAAAAGAAGGCAAGCCCGAGGTTTTCATCGTCGATCGCAACTCCGGCACCATCGCCTACGCCCGCCCGGTCGTGATGTCCCAAAGCTGCATGACCTGCCACGGCAGCCCCTCCAAGAGCCCGACCGGGGACGGCAAGGACCTCCTTGGCTTCCAGATGGAAAACTGGAATCCCGGTGAACGCCGCGGTGCCTATGTGCTCAGCGCCCCAGTCAGCGAGATCGATACCCCCCGCCGCGAAGCGATGATCGAGGCCCTCACCTTTACCATTCCTTCCGCTCTGGTGATCCTCGGTTTCTCCATCGGCGTGGTCATGCGCATCAACAAGCGCCTACTCCAAACCACCGACGAACTCGAAAACGGTTCCCAGCAGTTGGCAGCCGCTTCCGGCCAAGTCTCCTCCGCCAGCCAGCGTCTCGCCGATGGTGCCAGCGAACAAGCCGCCTCGCTCGAGGAAACCAGCTCCTCGCTGGAAGAAATCTCCACCGTCACACGCTTGAATGCCGATAGCGCGCACCAGGCCAAGGAATCCTCCCATCTCGCCCGCGAAGCCGCCGAGAGCGGGCTCTCCGACATGGAAAATATGATCACCGCCATGACCGAGATTCAGAGGTCCGGAGACAAAATCGCGAAGATCATTCGCACCATCGACGAGATTGCTTTCCAGACGAACATCCTCGCCCTCAACGCCGCTGTGGAAGCCGCCCGCGCCGGAGAGGCCGGCCTCGGATTCGCCGTGGTCGCCGATGAAGTCCGCAACCTCGCCCGCCGCAGCGCCGAGGCCGCCAAAGAAACCACCGAAATCATCGAGGAATCGATCGTGAAAAGCCGCGCCGGCAGCGAGATCAGCAAGCAGGTCGCGGAAGGTCTTGCCTCCATCGTGTCGAAGGCCCGCCAAGTGGATGACCTCGTTGGCCAAATCTCGCTCGCTTCCCAAGAGCAGAGCCAAGGCGTGGGCTTGATCAACACCTCGATCAGCCAGCTCGACAATGTCACCCAGGGCAATGCCGCCGCCGCAGAAGAGAGCGCCAGCGCCGCCGAGCAACTCCGCTCCCAAGCCTCCCTGCTCCACGACATGGTCGCCCAACTCCGCTCCATGGTCACCGGCAGCTCGACCAAGGCCGTCCAAGCCACCGCTCTTTCCCACGAGGCCTTCTTCTTCGATGCCTCTCCCTCGAAGAGTTCCGGCAAAGACTCCAAGAAAAAAACCGCCTCGCTAGGCTCAGCCAGCCGATTGCCCCTCTCGCCACCCAAGTCCAGAGGCAAATCCGTCTCGGACGACGATTTCGTGGACGAGGTCTAATTCCCTTGAAGCGGTCCGTCCTCTCGGGCGGACTGCGCCAAACCAGACCCCATGTCGCAAGAGAAACTCGAGAAAATCGACCTGTGGGTTACCCAGGCCACGCGGGAGATTGAACTCTCCGAGCCCGGCACCGACCGCAGCCAGTTTCCCCTCCGCGATCTTTTTTCCAGCATCGCGGAGAAATCCGGAGACCTGCCCGGCTTCGAGGAATTCCACAAAGCCGCCAACCACACGGCGGAACTCATCGAGACGATTCTGTTTTCCGGAGAGTCTTACACTGCCGGGCAACTCGGAATCCTCGCGAACCTCGCCACCCAGCTGGCCGACCTCCGCTCGGGAAACGCGGAGGCCTTTGTGCCTCCTGCCGAACCCGCGCAATCCGAGGGCGCTTCGGCGGAGCTTGAGAAGATCGATCTCTGGCTTTCCCAAGCCTCCCGCGAAATTTTGCTCTCCGAGCCCGGCACCGACCGCAGCCAATTTCCGCTCCGGGATCTTTTCGGGAGCATCGAGGAGAAATCCCGAAACCTGCCCGGCCTGGAGGAATTCCACAAAGCCGCCGAGCACACCAACTCCCTGATCGAGGAAATTCTGTTTTCCGGAAAAAATTACACCGCCGAACAACTCGAGACGCTCGGCGCCCTCGCCAGCCAATTGGAGGATCTCCGCTCGGGCAATGCCACGGTTTTCAATCCCCCGGCATCGGCCCCCCAAGCCGCCTCGCCCACCGCTCCGGCCGCTCCGAAAAAAGCCACTGCCGTTGCGGAGGTGGAGGGCGATGAATACACCTCGATCAACCTCGAGGCCGATGGCGACATCCTCCACGAGTTTTCGAACGAGGCCCGCGAGCATTTGGATAATATCGAGCAAGGCGTGCTCGTGCTCGAAGACCAGCCCGATGACGCCGAAATGCTCAGCTCCATTTTCCGGGCTTTCCACACCTTCAAGGGCGCCTCGGGGTTTCTGCGCCTCATGCCAGTCAACCGACTCTCCCACGAACTCGAGAACTTGCTCGACCTCGCGCGCTCCGGGAAATTGGTCCTCAATCCCTTCGTCATCGATCTCATTCTCGAGGGACGGGATGTTCTGAAAAAGTTCACCGAGGAGCTTCAACTCCAACTTTCCGGAGAAAAACCCGTCGAGCCGATTCATGTCGCCGTGAACAAACTCGTCCAGCGAGTCCGAGGCGTGATCGAAAATCCCACCGCGCCACCCACCGCGCCAACGCCCTCGGAAACAGAGGAAGGCAAACCAGACGCCCCAGCACCCAAATCCTCGGGCGGAGGCGACTCCGTGAAGGCCGTCTCCAATGTGATGAAGGTCGATACGCGGAAATTCGACAGCCTCGTGGAACTCGTCGGCGAACTCGTCATCGCCCAATCGCAGGTGTCCCAGCACCCCGACCTCGTCAATCTCGGCAGCCGGCAGGTCACCAGAAACCTTTCCCAACTCAGCACCATCGCGCTGGAACTTCAAAAGATCGCCATGTCGCTCCGCATGGTGGCGATCAAGGGGACATTCCAAAAAATGATCCGCCTGGTCCGCGACCTCAACGCGAGCACCGGCAAGAGCGTGGACTTGGTGATCACCGGGGAAGACACGGAAATGGACCGCACGATGGTCGAGGAGCTCGCCGATCCCCTCATGCACATGATCCGGAATTCCGTGGATCACGGCATCGAGCCACTCGAGAAGCGCCTCGAGTCCGGCAAATCCGAGAAGGGAACCGTCCGCCTCTCGGCCTTCCATCAAGGCGGAAGCATCGTCATCGAAATCGCGGATGACGGAGCCGGACTCAACACCCGCCGGATTTTGGATAAGGCCGTGGAACGCGGCATCGTTCCTGCCGGCGCCACGCTCTCGGATAAGGAAATCTTCGACCTCATTTTTGCCCCCGGATTCTCCACCGCTGAGAAAATCACCGGTATTTCAGGCCGCGGCGTCGGCATGGATGTCGTGAAGCAAAACATCGCCAAAATGCGCGGCAAGATCGAGATCGACTCGGTTCCCGGCGCCGGCACGACCTTCCGGATTTTCCTCCCTCTGACTCTCGCGATCATCGACGGCCTCATTGCCCGCGTCGGCGATGAGCGCTTCATTTTCCCCACGCTCTCGGTCTGCGAATCGTTCCGCCCCACGCCGCAAATGATCACGCGCGTGCAGGGCAAGGGGGAGGTCGTCAAAGTCCGCGACCGCCTGTGCCCGATCCTCCGGCTCTACGATCATTTCCAGATCACCCCGCGAACCACGGAACCCTGCGAAGGGCTCCTCATCGTGGTCGAATCCGCCAATCAGCGCCGCTGCATCATGGTGGATGAACTGATCGGCAAGCAGGAGGTCGTGATCAAAAGCCTCGACGAGCGCTTCAAATCGAACAAATGCGTCGCTGGTGCCGCGATCATGGGAGACGGCCGCGTGGGCCTGATCCTCGATGCGCGCGAACTTGTTCAAGCCGCCGCGCCAGCCATCAACTTGGCATAGTCGTCCTGATCGCGCAGGAGCGCGTGATGAAGCCGGCGATTTCCTCCAGAGGTAGAATCTTTTCAGCCGCCCCCAAGTCCGCTGCAGCGCGTGGCATTCCATAGACGACGCTGGATTTCTCATCCTGTGCGAAGGTGCGCGCCCCGGCCTGGCGGAGCTTGAGAAGTCCACTGGCTCCATCCCGCCCCATACCTGTCAGCAGGCCGGCCACCACCTGCGAACCAGCCACTGCCGCTGTTGATTCAAACATCAGATCGATCGAGGGCCGGTGGTGCATGATTTTTTCCCCTTCTCGGATTTTGAGCGAAAATTTTCCCGAGAAATCGCGGGCGAGAATCATGTGCTTGTCCCCCGGAGCGACAAACGCCCACCCGGGCCGGAGTTGGTCTCCATCCGCAGCCTCCTTCACGGAGATCGCACAATAGGAATTGAGCCGTTCGGCAAAGAGGCCGCTGAAATCCGAGGGGATGTGCTGGACGATGCAAATCGGTGGCAGGCTTGTCGGCAACTGCGCAAGGATCTCGCGAATCGCCTCCGTGCCGCCCGTGGAGGCTCCCAGAAGAATCAGGGTTTTTCCGCTTTTGCCAGAGTCCTCCTCGCGCTGGCTGGATTTGGCCTGCGGTTGACGAAACTTCGTGCGCGCCGCGGCCTTCAATTTGATGACCAGATCACCGCGCTGCTCAGGCGCGATGTGCGCGGCACTCGAGCGGACGAAGACATCCACCGCGCCGATCTCCAGCGCGTCGAGCCCCAGCCAGGAGCCTTGTGGACTGAGGGAACTCAGAGCCAAAACCGGCATTGGAGCCTGCTGCATGAGAATCCGCAAAAAAAGCATCGCATCCATGCGATCCATCTCGAGGTCGAGCACCAGCACATCGGGCTGGTTTTCGACAATCCGCTGCCGAGCGGCCAAGGGGTCCAGAGGCGAGCGGAAAACCACGACACCCGGCTCGCCTTCCACCAAATCCGCAGCTCCACTGCGGTTGGCGCTTTCCACGAAGAGAACCCTTACCGGATCGCTCGAATCGCTCACGCCTTAGGCTTCTTGTAAACGGCCGTTTGCACCTGACTGAGCGAGGTTTTGATTCCTGCAAGACTCTCCGAGTGGCCGATCTTCAAGTATCCCCCAGGCACCAGGAGCCGTGACATTTTTTCGACCAATGCCTCCTGCGAGGCCCGATCGAAGTAAATCATGACATTCCGGCAGAAGATAATGTGGAACTGTTTCTGGAACGGGTAGGTATCCTGAAAAAGATTCATCTGATGCCACTGGATTTTATTCCGGATTTCCGCCTTCACCCGGTAGCGACCCGTCTGCGCGCCGACGCCCTTCTGGAAAAACCGTTGCCTCAAACTCAGCGGCACCTCCTGCAATCTCACGGATGGGTAAACCCCTCCGCGCGCCGCTTCCAATGCGGGACGGCTGATATCCGAGCAATCCATTTCCCATCGGAAACCCGACTGCTTATCGGTATGCGCCGCGAGCATCAAGGCGATGGAATACGGCTCCTCGCCCGTCGAGGCCGCCGCGCTCCAGCAACGGAAGCACCCATCGCGCCGGAACGAGCGGTCGTTCGCAAACTCCCGCAAGACCGTCCGCTCGAGAAAATCGAAATGCTGCTGTTCCCGGAAAAAAAAGGTGTGGTTCGTCGAGATGGCGTCCACCAGTTCCGCCAATTCCTCCTCGGCGCCAGGTCGGGTGAGGATCCCGCAATACTCGGTGTAGCTGGAGCAGCCCAGAGCCCGCAGGCGCTTGCCGAGTCGCGAGGAGACGAGCTCTCTCTTGCCATCGCCGAGATGGATTCGGCTGTGCTTGTAAACAAGCTTGGCGATCAATTCGTAATCGGAATCTGTCGGAGCAAGGTTCTGCATTAGGGCTCATCCATCGGACGCAGCGCGATCCTATCCCCCCGCCCCTTTTGATCAAGCCGCCGAATCGCCCGGATGGACCCGCGAAAAAACTCTCGAAATCCCACGCTGGGATCCTACTCTCGCCCCCATGGCAAATCTTGCTGAGACCACAGCAGCCCAAGCGTCGGGCCCCCTCGCCCGGCTCGCCGGCAAATATCTCACCTTCACGCTTGCCGACGAGGCCTATGGCGTTCCCGTTTTGAAGGTCCGTGAAATCATCACCATGTTGCCGATCACCTCGGTCCCTCAAATGCCACGGCATGTGAAAGGCGTGATCAACCTCCGCGGAAAAGTCATTCCCGTCATCGATCTTCGCACCAAGCTTGCCCTGCCCGACCCACCAGCCACCGAGAGCAATTGCATCGTGGTCGTCCAACTCCCGGCCCGCGGCGGAGAACTTCGCAACATCGGCTTGATCGTCGATGCCGTCGAAGAAGTCGCCAATGTGGCCACCGAGGATATCGAGCCCCCGCCGGATTTCGGCGGCGCTGTCGGAGTGGAATACCTCCTCGGCATGGCCAAGGTGAAGGGCGTCGTGAAGAGCCTCTTGGATATCGAAAAGGTCATCGCCGACGATGTAATTAAGATTCCCTCGGAGCAGGCCTCCTGATTTGGGGCCCGTGGTGTTGAGCCTTTAAAAAATCCGCATGAGCTTTGGGAAAACCCGCGTTTTGGTTGTGGACGACTCCGCGATTTTCCGTCGGTTTATTTCGAATACTCTCGCGACCGATCCCGCGATCGAAGTGGTTGGCGCCGCTGCCGACCCCTACGAAGCCCGGGACATGATCCTGCAGCTCAAGCCGAATGTTCTGACCCTCGATATTGAGATGCCGAAAATGGATGGCATCACCTTCCTGAAAATCCTCTCCACGCAGCACCCCGTGCCGGCCGTGGTTTTCAGCTCCCTGAGCGCGCAGGGTTCCCAATACGCCTTGCAGGCCCTCGAGGCCGGCGCGGTGGATGTCCTCGCCAAACCCTCGGGGGGAACCTTCGGCGCCGACCTCGCGCGCGAACTCATCTCGAAAGTCAAAGCCGCCGCCGGTTCGACCCGCATCGCCCGCCCGGCGCCTCCCTCCCCGCTCGGCGTCTACGCTTCCGCCATCAACAATTCCCGCCCCGGCCAGATCATTCTCATCGGCTCCTCCACCGGCGGCACCGAGGCGCTTAAGGACATCCTCCCCGTCCTGCCGCCGAACCTTCCGCCCATCTGCATCGTTCAACACATCCCCGCCGGCTACAGCGCCGCGCTTGCCAAGCGGCTCAATGAACTTTCCAAACTCGAAGTCCGCGAGGCTGTGGATGGCGAATCGCTCGAGCGCGGCAAGGTCCTCATCGCGCCCGGCGACATGCACATGGTGCTCGTGAAGCGCGGCGCGGATGGCTACGGCGTCCGGCTCAAGCAAGGCCCGAAGGTCAACCAATGCCGCCCCTCCGTCGATGTGCTCTTCGAGTCCGCCGCGCCTCTTGTCGGCAACAAGGCCGTCGCGGGAATCCTGACCGGCATGGGTGAGGACGGCGCGCGGGGGCTGCTGGCCTTGCGGAATGGGGGTTCGAAAACTTTTGCCCAAGATGAAAAAACCTGCGTCGTCTACGGCATGCCCCGAAAGGCCTTCGAAGCCGGCGGCGCCCAAAAACAAGTCGCCCTCGGCGACATCGCCACGCACATCGTGAAATGCGTGGCCGGCACAGCAGCGCAAGCGCGCTGAGGGCGGCACGGCACAGAGTTCCGTGGCTACAATTCGTTCGGCCGAGCCCTGCGGCGTTGTAGAGGCCCCACTCTGTTGGGGCGGGCTGTAACCCCTCCTTACCCCAGCCTCGTCTTGGCGTCGGCGGAGAGGTTTTCCCAGAGGCGGGCGAGGGAGGATTTGACCGAGGCACGGGCTTCGGCAACCTCGGCGGGCATGAAGGATTTTCCGGCTTCCGGGACTTTCGCTCCGAACATGTAGTATTTGATTTTCGGCTCGGTGCCGGACGGGCGGATCGCGACGCGTCGGCGGTCGGCGAGCGTGACCATCAACATGGCCTCGGCGGGAATACGATCGCCCTCGACATCGTGGATCGTGTCGGTGGCGAAGTTGAGCATTTCGACGACCTTCGCGCCGTCGATTTCAGTCGGGGGGTTGGCCGCGTAGGAATCGACGAGTTTTTTGATCTGCGCCGCGCCCTCGGCGCCGTCCATCGTCAATGACTCGCCGCGCTCGAGGTAGACGCCAAACTCGGCGAAGATGCGGTCGAGTAGACCGACGAGCGTGAGGTTTTGGGATTTCGCGTAGGCGGCGGCCTCGGCGATGAGCACGGCGGCGGAGTTGCCATCCTTGTCGCGCACGAAGTCGGAGGCGCTGTAGCCGTAACTTTCCTCGCCGCCGAAGACATAGAAGCTCGAGTGCTCGAGGCGCAGCTGGCGCGTGGTTTCCTCGGAGAGCACGGTGTAGTCGGGGCGGAGTTCGGCGGGGATGGCGGCTTCGTATTTTCCGAGCTTTTCGCCGATGTATTTGAAACCAGTGAGCGTCTCGACGCAGCGGAGGCCGAATTTTTCGGCGATGGCTTTTTGAAGATCGGTGGTGACGAAGGTCTTGATGATCACGCCGCGCGAGCGGTTGGAGTCGTTGAGGATGCCTTTCTCGAAAAAGCGCGAGGCGCGATACCACGCGAGGATCGAGCCGATCTGGTTGCCAGTGAGGAGTTCCATTTTTCCCTCGGCGTTGCGGACGGCGATGCCCATGCGGTCATCGTCGGGATCGGTGGCAATGACGAGATCGGCCCCGGTGCGGTCGGCCTGCGCGATCGCCATGGAGAGCGCCTCGGCGTTCTCAGGGTTCGGGGATTTCACGGTGGGGAAGCGTCCATCGGGAATTTCCTGCTCGGCGACGGCGTCGCACTGGAAGCCCAACCGCGCGAGCATCGGCTTGATGATCACGCCGCCGACCCCGTGGAGCGGGGTGTAGACGATCTTGAGCGAGTTCTCGCGGCGGATGAGGTCGGGGTCGATCGGGAGCGTGGCGAGGCGGGCCATGTAGGCCTCGTCGATCTCGACGCCCATCGGAATCACCCGGCCGCGCTGGGACTCGGGAACCGCCGGGAAGTTTTCGCTCTCGACGGCGTTGACCTTTTCAATGATCGCGGAGGCGTGGGGCTCGGTGACCTGGCAGCCGTCCTCGAAGTAGACCTTGTAGCCGTTGTATTCGGGCGGGTTGTGGCTGGCGGTGAGGTTGATGCCCGCTTGGGCCTTCACATGGCGAACGGCAAACGACAGCTCGGGAGTGGAACGCGGACCCTCGAAGAGGTAGGCGTCACAGCCGAGGTCGGTGATGACTTTGGCGGCGAGTTCGGCGAATTCGCGGGAGAAAAACCGTGTGTCGTGGCAGAGGCAGACGGCGGGTTTGCCGGAGCGGCCCTGCTTGGCGAAATACTCCTTCACATGATGCACGAGCCCCTGGGTGGCGCGGCTGATGTTGTAGGGATTCATCGCGTTCGTGCCCACGCAGGCAAACTCGGGACGGCCGAGTGGCTGGGGTTGACCCTGCTCGGCTTTCGTAACGACGGCGCCGATCGTTTTGCCCCGCAAACCGCCGGTGCCGAAGGCAAGGGTGCGGAAAAAGCGGTTGTTCAGCTCCGCCCAGTTCCCGGCGGCGGCGAGTTCCTCGATCGAAGCGCGGTCGATCGGTGAAGAGCTTTTGGCGAGAAGGCCGTGGATGTTTTTGGCGGACTCGGAGAGGAGTTTTCCGTCCGTGACGGCTTGCTGGATCGAGGCGTCGAGGGTGCTCATGCCGTCTGGGATACCACGCCGCACGCGAAAGTGTCCATCCATGGGTTGATCCGAGTCCCCGCGCGAGGCGAGATTTTCAGATTTCTGGGGCATTCCCCTACCCTCAGGCTTGCATTACCTAGGGGATCAGCGATGATTTGAGCCCGTTCGTTTTCAAGCCCATCAGAACCTCTCCTATTGTTTCATGAAAAAACTACTCCGCAAAATTCGGGTTACTAACAGTGTGTTTCTTATTGGAACCTTTGCCACCACTTGCACGGCGGTGCCGTATTATCTCTGGACCTACGGGCTGGATCTTTTCCAGATCGCGCTATTCTTTTTCTTCGCCATCTCCACGGCGATGAGCATCACACTGGGCTATCACCGGCTTTTTTCCCACCTGACCTTCCAAGCGAGCCCGATTGTGAGGCTCTACACGCTGCTTTTCGGCGCGGCGGCCTTTGAAGGTTCCGCTCTCGGTTGGTGCGCGGACCATCGCCGGCACCACAAACATGTGGACCACGAAGAGGATCCCTACGACATCAACCGGGGTCTTTTCCACGCTCACATCGGCTGGTTGCTCTTCCGTCGCGGCCCCGAATCGCCGCTCACTTGGGTTCGGGATTTGCAAAAAGACAAACTCGCCTGGCTCCAGCATGAATATTATGTGCCGATCGCGATGTTTATGAGTTTTGTTCTGCCAACGGCCATCGGTTGGGTCTATGGTGGACCGATCGCAGCGCTCGGCGCCTTCCTCATCGCTGGCGTGGCGCGGGTCGTGTTCGTGCATCATATGACATTCTGCATCAATTCCCTCTGCCACTGGATCGGCAAGCGCCCGTATTCCAGCAATGTCTCGGCACGCGACAGCCTGCTCATGGCAATTTTCACTTTTGGTGAGGGCTACCACAACTTCCACCACGAGTTTCAACACGATTACCGCAACGGCGTGAAGCCCTGGCAGTTCGACCCCACCAAATGGACGATCTGGCTCCTCGAAAAAGTCGGCCTCGTGCATGGTCTCCGCACTGTGCCGGAGGAAAAAATCATCAAAGCCGAGGTGCGCGAGCACGAACGCCAGCTCGAGGCGAAATTGCAAGCCACGCCCGTGGCCGACTCGTTCCACGCGATGGTCGAATCCGCCCGTGCCCAAATGAACCAGGCGTTGCTCTCTTGGGAAGAATTGCTGGTCGAATACCGCGCTGTCCTTGCCGGCCAAAAGGAAGTCTCCCGCCGCGAAATGGCTGAACTCCAGAAGCAAGTGCAAGAGGCCGCAGCGGAATTCCGCAAGTCCCTGCGCGCTTGGCTCGATACCTGGCAAGTCCTCCCCACCCCGCAACCGGCCTGACCTAGAACCGCCGTTCCAACCACGGCACTTTGACTCCTTGCAATCCCTCGCCAGTCGGCTGGGAATCAGGTAGTTGATTAACGCAGACATGCAGTCCATCCAACCCTCTGACGCCAAGATTTCGCCACAGAGGTATCATCGATGGATATGTGAAAATGTGGGACTGACACCTTTTTCGCTTTAGGAGCTTGGAAAACCCGATGCATTCTTTCAATGGTCAACCCACAAAGCCTGAAGGCGTCGGCGGCAGGGGATCCGTGGGTTTGATGCAGTTGGTGGGGCAGTGCTTTTCGATCGGGCCGCTGATCGATGTGGCGTTGTTTCTCGGGATCGTGGCTTCGCTGGCCGGGGCGATTGGGCCGCTGGCCGTATTATTGGCCTCCATCGGGATGGTGGCATTTTCTTTGGTGGTGGCTTTTTACGCCTCGGAAACGGGAGGCGCGGGAGCGATTGGCGACTACATCGGGCGCGCGTGGGGACGGTTGGCGGGGGTGGGCGTGTTGGGAATTTATGTTCTCTCGCTCATGGTCTCGGGGGCGGCCGGGTTCACGATTGCCGTCGGCGAGTTGGCTGCGCGGTTTGCGGATTTTTATTTTGATCTCGCCTTGCCGTGGTGGGTGGGTGCTGTGGCGGTGGGCGTGATCGCATGGATTCTGAATCTGCGCGGCGCGGCGGTGGCCACGCGGGCGCAACTTCTCATCATCGCTGTGTCGGTGATTCCGTTTTTGCTCACGGCCGTGGCGGCGATCATCCATGCGGGGCCGAACAACACACTGGCGGTCTTTTCGTGGTCCAATCCTCATGGCGGCAATCTCTTTGGTGCACTGCTGTTTTGCATCCTGCTTTTTGGCGGCTTCGAAACGGTAGGCAGTCTTGCAGAGGAAACACCGAATCCCCGGCGCAGCATTCCGCTCGCGCTGGTGGGGACAGTTGGCGGCGTGGCGCTTCTGCTGGTGGTCTGCTCCTATGCTGGGACGATTTACTACGGCCAAGAAAATGCCGCGAAGTCCTGGGGCGGCGTGATGGATGGCTATGCCCGGATGGCGGATGATTTGCTGGGGCCTTGGGCCGGTTTATGGATTCGCCTTGCGGTATTGGTGGATTTTACCGCCACATGCATCGGGTTTACGGTCGCCGCCTCGCGGGGCATTTTTTCCCTGGCCCGCTCGGGGCTGCTGCCAAAAGGTCTGGCATCAACAACCCGCCAAGGGGCGCCGAAGGCCGCAGGAATCGTGGTCCTCTGCGGTGCCATGCTAGCCGTGGGCGCGGGATTGCTCGTTCCGGCGGGCCAGCGCTACGAAACGCTTTTTGTGACTGCGACCGCGCAGGCCTTGCTGTTGGTCCTCGTCTACACAGCACTCGCCCTCGGTGCCCTGCGTCTTATTTTCCGAAACCCCGCAGCCCAGCCACTCTGGCGCTGGATCGTCTTCCCTTTGGCAACCGTGGCCCCCGGGCTCGCGCTTTACGGCACATTCGTCCCCTTCCCCGAATATCCCGAACGCTTCGGCCTGTTTGGTGCTATCGCCGCCATCGTGCTCACGGTCCTGTGGCTGCTGCGCATCCGCGCCTTGGTGCCAGACGGCCCCAAAAAAACCTGACAAAGACCATGCCTGCCCTCTTCGGCTTGGCATGGGGCGCTTGGCCATCGATGCCGTAACTGGGACCGGAATTTAGACCCAATGATTCCCAAGGGGACTTGGCGCAATCTGCAGGAGCATTTCCCTCTTCTCTATCGGGTCAACGCTATGGCCTCCACGATCCGGGTTTTTAATTCGGGGGGAGGGGGGTTTCAGGGGGCGAAGATTTTTTCCCAGTCGGTTTTCATGTCCACGACGATCCACCCGCGTTTGGGGGCGTCGGCGAGGGCTTCGACGAGTTTGCCACTGCTTTTGGGGCTGGAATCGTAGGCGTATTCGCGCTCGGCGTCGGTGTGGTGGACGATGAGGCCGAAGGAGGGATGCGGGTTGTTGATGGTGGTATATTCCAACATGGCTTTGTCGCCGTCGCTGTTTCCGAAACAGGCGATGGGGCGGCGGCCGAGGAATTGGTGGATGGCGACGGGCTTGCCGCTTTTGTCGTCGATGAAGAGGTCTTTCATGGTTTTCACCAAGACGGGACCGGAGTCGCGGAGTTCAAAGACGGTGCGGGTGTTTGAGCCGATGACTTGCTCGGGCGGGATACCGTAAACGCGCTCGGCGAAGACTCGCATGAAATCGGCTCCGCCGCCGGAGACGATGCAGGTTTTGAATCCGTTGGCGCGGAGAAATGCCAACACCTCGAGCATGGGCTGGTAGGCGAGCTGGTCGTAGGGGCGGTCGAAGCGCGGGTGCTTGGCCGTGGCAAACCAGGCGCGCACGCGGTCGGAAAAGTCTTCGGTGGCCATGCCAGAGCCGGTGAGGTCGATGATGTGAAAGATGCCTTTGTAGTGGTCGGCGAGGAGCGTGGGGAGGTCACCGGCGAGGGCGGCTTGCACCATCGGATCGTCTTTCCATGCGGGTTCGTCGGGCAGGCGGCGTTTCAATTCGTCGAGCGCGAAGGAGAGCTGGAAGGGCATCGGGTTCTCAGGCCAGAGCATGCCGTCGTTGTCGAAAACGGCGAGGCGCTCCGGAACTGGAACGAATTCTTTGGAGTCGGGGTCGGTGACTTTGGCGACAAAGTCGAGAATGGCTTGCTTGGCCGGGCCGGAGTTCCAGGAGGGAAGCGGATCGGCAGCGGCGAAGGGCGCCAATAAGACGAGTAAGAAGAGAAGGAATGGGAGCGGGGATTTCATGTCAGGGTCTTTTGGAAATCATACCGTTCACCGAATGCTTTTGGACTTTTCGAGTGTGGCGAGGAATTTTGCTTTTGGCTCGAAACACGGAAAACGCCCAGGAGGGCTCCGCTTGTCCGCTTCGCTCCGGTTGCCCTCCCGGGCCAAACATTCGTCTTACCCTCTTTCACGAATGCGCTATCGCGCGGGTTTTGTCGGGTCCGGAACGGCTCTCGCAAACACACCAACCCGGCCCCGACAAGCGGAGCCCTCCTCGCCAAGCGCCAACCGCTTTTTTTGCAAACAAACAAATTCGATGAGTTCAAAAGCAAGCCGTATTGGGCGGGCCGCTTTGATTCTCTCGGAGGCCCGAATGCTCAGGAGATTTGGCTTCATTTGACAGGGCCGAGGGCTTGGGGGGTGGCTTGGATTCCTTTTGCCGCGAGGGATTCGAGGGCGCGGGGGGAGAGGGACCCGTCGGTGACGAGCAGGAGGGATTGGAGGTCGGGGTTGGTTTTTTTCATCTCCAGGAATTCGTTGGCGCGGGATTCGAGATTCGGGGTCCAAAGAATGAGGTCGGCGCCGACGGCCACGACGAGCGTTCCGTCGCGGTCGATGGCGCAGGGAATGCCGTTCATGGTGCGGAATTCCGTGATCGGCGCGAGATCCTGGTGGTGTTTTTCAAAGAGGCGGGTCATTTGGACAAAATAAACGGCATCCTCGGGGGATGTGGCTTGGGAGGCTTGCGCGAGGACCGGATCGGGGTTGTGGCCGATGGCGGCAAGGGTGGCAACGATGGCGGCTTTTTGCCAGGGATTGAATGAAGGGTTGGAGAGAAAGGAGGAGATATTTTGCGGGGAGGCTCCAAGACTTTGAAGGGTGGCGCGGTTTTTGGCCTCCAACTCGTCGGGGGAGGATTCGACGAGGGCTCGTTGAAAGGTTTGGTTCATGTTCACTGCCGAGATCGCGGTGCCGACTCCGCCGCCGACGAGCAGGCCAGAGAAGTTCATCAGCGTCGCCCCGGCCGCCATGGCGCGGGCGGCCTTGTCGAGTTCGGCCTTCAAAACGGGATCGGTAGTGAACGGGCTCACGCCGAGTTTGAGGGCGAGTTCGGCTTTCGCGCGATGCACGCCGAGGGCTCCCTCCACCGCCTGCGTCGCGCCGACATTTCCTTCGCCCATGCTTTTGACGGTATTGCCGATCCGACCGAAAAATTTGGAGGCGCCCTGCGGCAGGTTTTTCACGGTGCCGACGGGATCTTTTACAGCGGCACCGACGCTTTGGATTTTTTCGCCTCCGGATTTCAGGAGTGCCTTGCCGAACTCGGCGGATTTGTTCATTTCGCGGAGCGAGGCGATGGCCTGGAGTTCACGGACGCGGTTGGCGAGGAGTTGCGTGCCGGTGATCTCTTCGCGGGCGGTGCCGTTGAAAAGTTCGTAGGTCGCATGGAGGCCGTCGGCATTGGCATTCGCGCCGATTTTGCATGGGCTGTTTTGAATCCATGCCGGCGGGAGCAGGTCCGCAGCGGGAACGGAACCGGCCGTGTCGTAGTTCGAAACTTCCGCGCCGAAAGCAGTGGCCAGCGCAGCGGGCAGCAGGAGAAGAAGGAAGGCTTTGATCATGAGCTCAGCGCAGGGAGTCTTCAGCTTTGGATCACTCGCATGGCTGGCAGAGGTCCGGTGACGCCAGCCTCATCGAGGGCTTTTTTGGCAGCCTCGTTGAGGGTGAATTGGGCGGCCCAGAAGTTCTCGGGCTTGCACCAGGCGCGGAGTTCCATCGTGTATTTATTTTCGCCAAGGGTGGTGAGAACGGCGACCGGCGCGGGTTCGGGGAGGACATGGGGATTGCCCGTTGTGATGCCGAGCAGCGTGGCGCGGACTTTTTCCGGGGCGTTGGTTCCACCGACGGTGCAGGGAACAATGACCGCCCGTTTCGGATGGGCGCTGAAGTTTGTGATGTTCGCGCCGGTGATGGCCGAGTTGGGAACGACGATTTTCTTGTTGTCGAGGGAGGCGAGAGTGGAGGTGAAAATGCCGATGTCTTCCACGGTGCCTTCGGTGCCGCCAGCGGCAATGTAGTCGCCGCGTTTGAAGGGGCGGAAGAACACCAACAGGAACCCAGAGGCGAAGTTCGAGAGGTTGCCTTGAAGCGCCAAGCCGATGGCCAGACCGGCGGCGGCGATGAGAGCGGCGAACTGGGCCGTCGGAATGCCAATCTGCCCGAGCGCGGTCACGATCACCATCACAAGAATGAGGCCGTGGAGGATATTGGCGATGTAGGTATTGACGGTTTGATCGGTGCCCCGGCGGTTCAGCGAGTTGATGAGAGCCGATCGGATCAGGCCCGCTACCCAGGTGCCTACGACATAGATGGCGATGGCGCCGAGCAGGGAGAGGGCGAACTTGATTCCATTTGTCGATACCCAAGCGGTGGCGGAGGCGAGTATTTCTTGGGCTGCGGTGAGATTTTCCTGAGCGGAGGATGCAATGGCGTTTGTTGGCATGGTGGTTGAAGTGAATTGATGAAACGGCGGGTAACTTTTCGGGGTTTTTCTCTACTGGGATAAATTGGTGACCGACTCCATCACGCGGTCGAGATTGAAGCTGCCGGGCTTCTGGCGGGGCGGGAATTCTTTGAAACTTTGCAGCCAATTGCCGACATACGAGGCGGCTGGCGCGATGACGAACATGTGCTCGAGATACCAGCGGTCATAGCCCATCCCAATGTCCTGGGCCAATTCGAAGGGATCCATGCGAAGATTGGAGACCATCGGCGCGCGGAGTGCCTCGAAGGGTTGCTGCCAGACATGCATTCCGTGGGCATTTTGTTTGAGGAAGGTGATTTTCCAATTGTCGTAGCGGAGCGCGGCGACACTGCCGTCATCGGTCCAGTAGATGAATTCGCGGCGGGGCCAGGCGGCTTTGCCTTGGAGCGCGGGGAGGAGATTGTAGCCGTCGATGTGGACCTTGTAGGAGCGGTCGCCAATTTTTGCGCCCTTGAGGAGTTGCTCTTTGGCGTCGGGATTTCCGGCGGCGGCGACGAGCGTGGGTAGCATGTCCTCGTGCGCGCCGATGTCGTTGATCACGGTGCCGGGCTGGATCACGCCGGGCCAGCGGATGAAGGTGGGCACGCGGTAACCGCCTTCCCATTGCGTGTTTTTCTCGCCGCGGAACATGGTGGTGCCGCCGTCGGGCCAGGTGAAAGCCTCGGCGCCGTTGTCGGAGGAATACATGACGATGGTATTCTCATCGAGGCCGAGTTCCTTGAGTTTCGCGAGAACTTGGCCGACATGGCCGTCATGCTCGACCATGCCATCGGCATAAATTCCGAGCCCGGTTTTTCCATCAGACTCTTCCTTGAGGTGCGTGAAGATGTGCATGCGGGTGGAATTCCACCAAAGGAAGAAGGGTTTTTCCTCCTTGGCGGCACGCTCCATGAAGGCGAGGGCTTTTTCATTCACTTCCTCGTCGATGGTTTCCATGCGCTTCTTGGTGAGCGGGCCGGTATCTTGGATGCGACCGTCGGCAAAGCTGTGAATGACGCCGCGGGGGCCGAATTTCTTTTTGAAATCGGGGTCCTTCGGGTAGTCGGGATTCTCGGGTTCCTCCTCGGCGTTGAGGTGATAGAGATTGCCGAAAAATTCGTCGAAGCCGTGGTTGGTCGGGAGCATGTCGTCACGATCGCCGAGGTGGTTTTTTCCGAACTGGCCGGTGACATAGCCCTGCGCCTTGAGAAGGGTCGCGAGGGTGGGGTCCTCTTTTTTCATGCCCTCGGGCGTGCCGGGAAGGCCGACTTTTGTGAGGCCGGTGCGGATGGGCGATTGGCCGGTGATGAACGCCGCGCGGCCTGCGGTGCAGGATTGCTGGCCATACCAATCGGTAAAATACGCGCCCTCGCTGGCGATGCGGTCGATGTTCGGAGTGCGGTAGCCCATCATGCCGCGATTGATCGCGCTGAGGTTGAACTGGCCGATGTCGTCGCCCCAAATGACGAGGATGTTTGGTTTTTTGTCGGCCGCCTGGGATGCAAGCGGTGTGAAGATCGCCAAGGCGGCGAGGAGGAGTCGGGATGGGATTTTCATGTGAAAGGAAAAGGCGAGCTGACCTCAATAGCGGACCGCTCTCCCACGAGCTATGCAGAAATCGTGGATTTCCTTGGCGGGCAGAAACCCAGCCTTGATACCATCGTGGCGACCCACGAAAAAGTGGCCACCCGGCATGCGAAATAATTCATCCCCCTCCCCATCCGGTCAGGTTCTAAGCGGAGTGATCAAACGCGACGGCATCGAGGGCATGGCTCTGACCGTGCGACAGTTTTTCGATCTTGATGCGGTCCAACTCGAGCCGGGCGACTCGCAGACGCAGATCGATTTCATCGCGGCGGGCGGGGTGATTTTTTACCATGAGCGATACCCATTGCACACCCACCTGCGGGGTGAGTTGCTGGGTGGACGCTTCGGGCTGGCGCTGCCGATCGGCGGGCCTCCCATCAAGTTTGCTGGCGAGGAAATGCACACCCATTGCCTAGCCTCGGCGATGAGCGGCGAGGAAATGGATGTCCATGCCGTCGGTGGCCTCCGGCAGATCGTGGTTTTGGTGGACCAATCCCGTTTGCTTGAGATGGCGGGTGAAGCCGGCCTGCCGAGGGATGTTCTCCGGGCGCTGCAGCCGGGCCGTTCGACCATGCCGTTGATGGCAAAACCATCTTCGGTGGCCGGCTTCACCGCGAAAACGCAGCGACTCCTACACTCCGCCTCGAAGGGCCATTTGAATCTGGATCGGGAGGCTCTGGAGGATTTGGTTTACGGAGAAATCCTGTCCCTTGTGGATGTGAAGAGTTTGCCGTGTGGCCATCCTCCTGCCGCAGTGCTGGTGCGGCGCGCCACGGAGATCGCTGATGCCACCCCGGAGCCAATCTCTGTGGCCCGGCTGTGCAATCTCCTGCGCGTGAGCCAAAGCACCTTGGAATTCTCCTTCAAGAAAATCACCGCCCTCACTCCCCACACATTTTTCCTGAGGCGAAGATTGAACCGCGCCCGAACGGCACTGCTGGAAGCGGATCGCAGCGAGGGGCGAGTGACGGATATCGCCATGAATCTCGGCTTCACCGAATTGGGGCGCTTCGCGGTGCGTTATCGCCAGATGTTTGGCGAGTCGCCCTCCGAGACTCTTCACCGCCAGACAAGAACG
Organism: Terrimicrobiaceae bacterium; assembly: GCA_044375555.1. Lineage (GTDB taxonomy): Bacteria > Verrucomicrobiota > Verrucomicrobiia > Chthoniobacterales > Terrimicrobiaceae > UBA967. The sequence goes on along the minus strand of JBILML010000002.1, from coordinate 52,020 downwards.
ACAGTGCCGATGTCTTTTTGAAGCCCGAGGCCTCTTTTCCTACCGAGTCTTTTCGCGGATCAGCGCCATCGCCTCCTCGATCCGGGTTTTTAATTCGAGGGGGGGATTTTCTTGGAGGGCGGCTTGGTAATTTTCGAGCGCCTGATCGGGGAAGCCGAGTTTCGACCAGGCTTGACCCAAGAGCAGGTGGAGGTTTCCGCAAGGTAGGTGGCGTTTTTTGGAGAGGGCGAGGAGTTTTCCCAGAGCTTCGACCTCGGTGGAGGGGTCGTTTTCGGCGCTGGCAATGCGAGCTTGGAGTCGGAGGATTTGGGTATCGTTCGGATGACGCGCGGCGAGGGAGGCCATCTCGGCGGAGGCTTTGGAAACCGCCCCGGATTCGAACATCGCCAGCGCGAGAAGATAAGATGCCGTCGCGGAGTGCGGCATGAGTTTGAGGACCTTCTTGGCTGCCTCGCGGGCGGCGCTCCACCGGCCCTCCCCGGAGGCCAGACTGGCGGAGGACAAAAGCACATGCGGATTGTCGGGATCGAGTTCGAGCGCATGGCTCATGAGTTTCCCGGCGGATTCGGAACGCTGAACGGCCTCAAGGATCAACGCGGACTGGGCGAGATAGACGGCCTGATCGGCGGGATTCGGGAAGAGGATTTGGGCGGACTCGACGGTTGGGTCCTCCATGCCACTGCCGCCACGCACAAAAAGAACCCCGTGGTTGTCGGCAGCCGCCAGGCGCCAACCAGGCAAGGCCGAGAGCATTTCCAAAAGCGGATTGGATGGCGCGAGTTGGCCGGAGACAACCACGGCGGAAAAAGGTGACTTCCGATCTTCAGCACGCCACTCGGCGGGAAAAGCGGACAAGCGCGCGGATTCGGCGAGGGAGGATTTGGGTTCGATTTTTTCCGGCGCAAAAAGTGGCGCGAGGAAAAGGGCGTTCGGGCTGAAAAAAATGCGACCCTGGATTTTTGAGGCCTTGCCCAAAAGCTCGGACGGCACGAGCAGGCGCGGCTCGTGGATTCTGTGACGCCAAACCGAAAAACCATTCCACGCACCCCACGCAAAAACTCCCAACGCCAGCAGCGGAAGCAAACGGCGTCCCCGTCGAACCAAATTCCATGGAAGCCGCAAGACCAGAGTGAACGCGAGGAGCAACGAGAGAAAAACCGGCACGGCGGTTCCCAAGCCACGGAGCGCATCAGCGGCCATCCAGCCGCCCGACTCGTAGGCGAGCGCCACGAGTTTGTCGCGCAGCCCCGCTTCGACCAGCCCATGCCGCGAAGCGAATCCCGAGGCGGCGCGCTGCATGGTTTCGGCGCGGTCGAAAAAACTCCCCGATCCGGCGGCCATGGCGACGGCAAGACAGAGGGCAAGGAAGGCGAACTTTTTCACTTCGGATCGGGACTGGCGGTTTGCCAACAAGCTTGAGGAGGAATAGGAGTTTCCCATGCCTACTTACAAAATTGTCGGCGTTTTTCTTACTATGGGTCTTTTCGGATTAATCGGCAAAGTCAAAGCCTTGGAGGTCGGTTCGCCTGCTCCCGACATCACGGCCCTGGATGAAAACGGAGCGGAATTTCGATTCGTCGATGCCTACGCGAAGGGACCGGCATTGGTTTTCTTCTATCCCAAAGCCGACACGCCAGGTTGCACGGCGCAGGCTTGTTCGTTGCGCGACGCGTTTGAGAGCCTTCAGGCCAAAAATCTACAAATCGTCGGCGTGAGCCGCGACACGGCGGAGGCGCAAAAAAAATTCCAGGCCCACTACAAACTCCCCTTCCCTCTCATTGCCGACGCGGATGGGAAGGTCGCCGAGGCCTTCGGAGTTCCTGCCATGTTGGGCGTGCTGCCGGTCACGAAACGCCAGTCGTTTTTGATCAAGGACGGCAAAATCGTCTGGAAGGCCGAGTCGGCCCAAACCGCCAAGCATGCCGCCGAGGTCCAGACCGCCTTGGATTCGCTCCAGTAGCGCGAGAGAAAAATCCTCAGCGCGCCGAGGCGCCCACCAAATCCTGAACCGAGGCGAGGCTGCCTCGACGAAGGATCATGAAACACATCCCGCCCTCCTCGCGGATCGCGGCGGCATACAATTCATCGATCGGAGCTGTGCGCCATTCGCCCTCGGGAAGATCGATTCCGAACGGCTCGGCCGGGAAAACAATGAAGCGCGCATTGCGTTGCGGAATCGTGACGACAGCCACCGGCTGGTTGTTGATTTTGAGGATTCCCCCGCTTTCGGCGAGATTGGCCGCGAGATGTTCCGGCACTTTGAAGCCATCGAATCCCTTCATTAAAAACCAATCCTCGACTTCGCCGGAGGGCTCTCCAACGGGGTCCAAAGGCTCGTCTTCGAATTCAATCACCCGCTCGGCGATCTCCGCCGCGTCGGGGGGAAATGCCGCCGGACGGCCGAGAAAATTCCAGGTCAGCACGAGCACGAGCAGGAGAAACCCAATCCCTGCCGCCAAAATCGCGGGATCCCGGGGGTTAATCTTTCCGGCTGGCAGGGCCGAGACTTTGGATGCGAGGGATTCCTCGACCTCGAAAGGAACATCCGCCGCTCCCAGAATTTTCCGCGCCTGAGCGTCGATTCGGGTTTGTTCGTCGAACTCCGCTTTAAGATCAGGCGAGCGTTCAAGTGCCTTGATAGCCTTTTGAACCAGCGGCGACTTGGTTTCGTTCGGCTCGTCGAGGTATGACGCAAGAAGGCCTCTGGCGGTGCGGGGGTTCATGCGGAGGCGGCGAGTTTTTGGGCGAGTTCCGCTCTGGCATTGGCGAGAATTCCGGGCAGATCTTTCTCGGCCCGACCGATCACATTGGCCAATTGCTCGGGGGCAAAAAACCGGAAGTAGAGAAGCACGAGAGCGCTGCGACCCGGCTCTTGGAGTTCGTGAAAAGGAAACAGACCGGCTGGCCCTGTAAAATCCGCCTCAGCCAATCGCGGCAGGCCCGACGATTCCCGCAGGAGCTTGGCGAAAAACAACCGTCTCCGCCGCCATGAGGTCACTACATCGTTGCGGGAGATCATTTCGCCGAAGACGGAATCCAGCAATGCCGTGGCCTTCGTCGAGGAGCCGGTCAAGATCGCCGCGAAAAGCCAAGCGGAACGCAAAAATCGCCAATCTTTCGGGAGGTGGGACATGGTTGAACCGAAAACTAATCCCCACTTCGCTCGGGGCTCAAGACTCGATTGCCCGATGTGGACAATGACCACGCCTTGATTTCCTCGGGTCTGACTTTGATTCAGGCCCGCTCCACTGCAAAAAGAGTGGCTGCCCCGCATGGACTCGAACCATGAATAATGCCTCCAAAGGGCACTGTGTTACCATTACACCACAGGGCAAACAGAGATTCATATTGCCGACAGCGTGCGGGGGACGCAAATGTTTTCCATGAGCAAAAAATTTCGCAACCGGCTGCTCGCTCTTTTTTGCCTACTCGTTTTTCTCGGACTTGGAGGTGTGTTTTACGTGAAATGGGTCGTTCAGCGGCCATTCGCCGTGATTCTTTTTTTAGCGGACAACCTGACTCCATCGGTGCTCACACCGGCCCGGAACTACGAGGGCGGCGCGGATCACCGCCTCGCTCTCGAGTCTTTTCCCTACCTCGCTCTCGCGACGACCCACGCGAATGATTTTGCTGTTTGCGATGGGGCGGCGGCGGCGACCTCGATCGGCACGGGCCGCAAGGGGAACAACGGCTCACTGGGCGTGATGAGTGGAAATACCAAACTCCCGAATCTTCTGGAAATCGCCGCTCGTTGCGGTCGCTTGACCGGCCTGGTCTCCAACGCCTCGCTCACGGATGCCACGCCGGCGGCCTTTTACGCCTCCACCTCCGACCCGCTCGACTACATGACGATCTCCAGGCAACTCGCGGAGAATCCCACCATCGATATTCTTCTCGGCGGCGGCGCGGCGGATTTTTTGCCGACACTCCAAGGTGGCCGGCGTCAGGATGGTCGAGATCTCCTCCAAGAAATGCGCGACCGAGGCTACGATGTGGCCCTCACGCAGGCGGAACTCGAGCAAACCCCGCGCTGGCGCAGCCCAAAAACCCTCGGCCTTTTTGCCATGGGAAACTTGGCTTTTGCCGATGAAGTCGCCGTGGCCGCCACCCAGCCTTCACTCGCCACGATGGTCCGCCACGCGATCCAATTGCTCCAATACAACCAGCGCGGATATTTATTGGTCGTCGATGCCGCCCTCGCTGGAAAATCGGGAACGCAAAACGAGGGCGAGCGGACTCTGCGCGAACTCCTCGCGCTCGATGATGCCGTGCGGGAAGCCAAAGCCTATGCGGGCGAAGACGCGCTGATCATCGTCGCCGGAAAGCGAAATGTCGGGGGACTTCGCCTGAATGGATACCCTTTCCGAAACGACAAAGGCGCCGGACTTTTGGGAACAAACGCGCAAGGCGTTCCATCGATCACTTGGTCCACCGGCCCCGAGTCGGGCACGCGCGTCACGCCAGAGGGGCCCGTATCCACCGAACCCGCCGCGAGCAAGCGCGCCGCTGCGATTGGCACAGCCGAAGACTCCGTGGTCGTTGCCACCGGACCGGGCTCCGAAAAAATCCATGGCTTTCTCGACAACACGGATCTTTTCAGGATCGTCGAAAAAGGTCTTTGATCGCCGTCGCCGTTGGCTGAGATTGGAGACGAATCGAAGAGATTTTTGATCATGAAAGTTCACCTGCGCCAGATTCCTGAAGGGGAGACCCTGCATGTGGAGGGAGAAGAAAATGCGGAACCGCTCGGCCTCGAGGAGGCGGGCGTCACGGCCGTCTCACCGCTAAGCTACTCGCTCGATGTCGGCTTGAGTGACGGAGGGCTTTTTGCCACCGGTCGGTTGGCCGTGCGCGTTCGGATGGAATGCGTGTCCTGCTTGGAAAATTTCGAGCGCGATATCGTGGTAGATCCCTTTTCCCTGCAGATGGACTTGCCGAGTGGCGAGTTGATAGACTTGACCCCGTTGGTTCGGGAGGATATTCACCTCAGCCTGCCTGCGCATCCCAGGTGCGACAGTAATGGAGAACCGAAATGCCCTGCCTCGCGTGAAGGCGTGCCGGGTTTTGACAGGCAACCGGCCCAAAAACGGGACTCGGCATGGGATGCATTGGACAAGCTGCAAAATAAAAATAATTAAAGACCTATGGGAGTTCCCAAACGCAAAACCTCGAAGATGCGCCTGCGCACCCGCAAAGCGGCCAACCGCTGGCAGGCCCCGAAACTCAGCAAATGCCCGCAATGCGGAGTGGCCGTTCCCGGCCATATCGCTTGCCCAGCTTGCGGTTACTACAATAAACGGCAAGTTCTTACGATCGGCGCCGAATAGTTCCGAGGGAACTTTTATCCCCGGATGAAAATCGCCCTCGACGCCATGGGAGGGGACTTTTCCCCGCAAAATCCTGTCGCGGGCGCCGTTCAGGCCCTGCGTGATTTTCCCGATATCGAGCTGATTCTCGTTGGCGACGAGGAAAAAATCCGCGCCGAACTCTGCAAGCACAACACTGCAGGAATCGAGTCGCGCCTATCTTTCCACCACGCCTCGCAAGTCGTGGATATGACCGACAACGGTCTCGATAGCGTGCGCCGAAAAAAAGATTCCTCCATCAGCCGCGCGGTGGATTTAGTGAAAGACGGCCAAGCTGCTGCGGTGGTTTCTGCAGGTCACACCGGCGCGCTCGTCGCTGCGGCCACGATCAAACTCCGCACCCTTCCCGGCATCGACCGCGCCGGACTTGGCGTGTTGATTCCCGCCGAGGGCGGCGTGTTTTTGCTGATCGATGGCGGGGCAAATATCGACCCCAGCCCGAAACACATCGTCGGCTTTGCCGTCATGGGGAGTGTTTACTATCAAGCCGTCGTCGGGGGGAACCGCGCCCGCGTCGGATTGCTCAACATCGGCACCGAGCCCGGCAAAGGCACCGAGTTTTGCCTGCAATGCCACGAACTCCTTCAATCCGCGCCGATCGCCTTCGCCGGAAATGTCGAGGGTCACGGGATTTTTAAGAAACCCGTCGAGGTCGTCGTTTGTGACGGATTCACTGGAAACATTTTTTTGAAAACCATCGAGGGCCTTGCAAAGTCGATGGTCGGTTGGATCAAGGACGAGTTAAAAAAATCTCCGATTCGCATGGCCGGAGCGCTTCTTTCCAAGGGTGCGTTCGACGCCGTGAAGGCCCGCACCAGCACCGACGAATACGGCGGCACCCCGCTTCTGGGCGTTAATGGCATTTGCATCAAAGCCCACGGCAATTCCTCCGTCCGAGCCCTTCGCAACGCCATCCGCGCGGCCCGCACCGCCATCGAACAGAATATCAACACCCGCATCGTCGAGGCGATGCAGCCACTCCATGAAAAAGTCCCTGCGCGACATCCCGCCGAAGCTTAGCCGATCCGCCTCCATCATCGGCACGGGCAGTTATGTGCCCGATCGTGTGCTCACCAATGCCGAGTTGGAATCGATGGTCGAAACCTCGGACCAATGGATCGTCGAGCGCACCGGCATCCGCGAGCGCCGCCTCGCCGCCGACACCGAATTCACAAGCCACATGGCCGCGAAGGCCGCGCAAGCCGCGATGGAAAACGCGGGGATCAAGCCCGAGGAAATCGATCTGATTCTCGTCGGCACGGTCACGCCGGATAATTTTTTCCCCTCCACCGCCTGCCATGTCCAAAGACTCATCGGCGCGAAAAATGCCGCCTGCATGGATGTCAGCGCGGCCTGCTCGGGTTTTCTCTACTGTCTCGAGATCGCCCACCAATTCATCGCCACCGGAACGAACGAAACGATCCTGGTCATTGGCGCCGACAAACTCAGCAGCATCGTGAATTGGACCGACCGCAACACCTGCGTCCTCTTTGGCGACGGCGCGGGGGCGGCGATTCTTCGTCACCGCCCGGGCTCGCGCGGCATCGTGACGACCTACATGGCGAGTGATGGTAATCTTTCCGACATTCTTCACATGCCCGGTGGCGGGTGCGCCTGCCCCACCACGGCCGAAAACATCGAGAAAAATCTCAATACCCTCCATATGAATGGCCGCGAAACCTACAAGCAAGCGGTCACCTCGATGATGCGCGCTGCGGGCGTCGTTCTCGAGCGTTGCGGCATCACTGCCGATGACATCACTTGCGTGATTCCCCACCAAGCCAATCTCCGAATCATCGAAGCCATGGCCGATCGCATGGGGCTGGGCTTGGACCGATTCCACATCAATCTCGACAAATACGGCAACACCTCCGCCGCTGCCGTCGCCATCGCCCTCGATGAAGCCGCCCGCTCGGGCCGATTCCAGATTGGCGATCCGATCCTTCTCGTGGTTTTCGGGGGTGGACTCACCTACGCCAGCGCGGTGATCGAGTGGTGACACCAGATCCTACCGCCGACATCCGCAGCGAGGCCGAGGATTTCCTCGAGACCATCGCGCAGGAAAAGCATTGGAGCGCCAAACACCTTGCCTCCCGCAAAGAAACCGCCTTTTCCGAAATCGAAAAAACGGGGTCTTGGAATCTGGAATATAAAGAGTTGGAACACGGAGCGCGAATGGCTTGGCGCAACAACGCCCGCTGCATCGGCCGTCTCTTTTGGAGTTCCTTGAAGGTCCGCGACCTTCGAGATATGAGCGATCCCGATCATATAAATGCGGCCTTGCTCGAGCATTTGCAGATCGGAACGAACGGCGGGAAAATCCAACCCTTAGTCACCATTTTTCCTCCGGCGACATCCGAAGGGGCGGCGGTTCGGATTTGGAATCACCAACTCCTCGGCTACGCCGGCTACGAACAACCCGACGGCACGATTCTCGGTGACCCGAAGAATCTGGCCTTCACTCTCGAGGCCCAGAAACTCGGCTGGCAGGGGGCCGGCACTCGCTTCGATTTACTGCCGTGGATCATTCAAAAGCGCGGCGAAGCTCCCCGGGTTTACCCTCCGCCAAAAGCTCTGGAAGTTGCTCTGGAGCACCCGGAGTTTGCATGGTTCTCAGAACTCGGCCTGAAGTGGTATGCGGTTCCGATCCTCTCGGACATGGTTTTGCGGATCGGCGGCGTGGATTTTCCCGCCGCGCCGTTCAACGGCTGGTATATGGGCACCGAGATCGGCTCCCGCGATTTGGGTGATACGGGGCGCTACGACTGTCTGCCCGTGATCGCCGATCGCATGGGTCTCGACCGCTCCCGCGATTCCTCGCTTTGGAAAGACCGCGCACTCGTCGAGCTCAACGCCGCCGTCCTCCATTCATATTCCCAGGCCGGCGTTCGGATCGTGGATCACCACCGGGCCTCCTCGGAGTTCATGGATTTTGTCGACCACGAAAAAAAAGCCGGTCGGCTTGTCTCGGCGGATTGGAGTTGGATCGTGCCGCCGATGTCGGGTTCGGCGACTCCAGTTTTCCACAAAGGCTGGAAAGACCGCACCCTCCTGCCCGACTACCAACTTCAGCCCAAGGCCTGGGTGCGTTTTTGAGGCAACTCAAGGAGAGTGGGCGTCCGGCCAACAAGGAATGGAACGATGTGGGCGGGACGCCCACGCTCCTTGAAGAGAGAAATTGAGCTTTAGGGAGATTTTATGGTCTCAGGCGAAATTGATCTCGCCTGCCGGGTTGATGAATCTCTGGATGGTCTGGAGAATCTCAGGAATCGCGGCGTCGAGTTCCGCCTCTTTGAAGCCGGCTTTTTTCAACGCCTCCTCATCGGGATCAGTGTAGTAGCCGTCAATCCCTACGCCGTAGCCGAGCTGGGTGGCCACATGCTTTGAAGCGTGAATCAGCGTGGCGAGATTGCGGTGTTCTTCGGGAGCCAGGGAGGGCTTTTGGTAGTGGAAACCCACCGAGACGAACGAATCCGGAAAGCCCCAATTTTGCAGGAGCGCTTGAGTCACCTGCGCCGAATCGTAGCCGAGGATGGCGAGCTCCGCCTCGCGCCAGGTGGAAAATTCATCCGGCACGCGACTGGCGATTTCATCCAGCGCACTGAAGTTCGCGTAGGCGAGTGCGAATTTGCCAAGGTCATGGATCAAGCCGGCCGTATAAGCGGTCGAGGGCTCGGCGAGGCGGGTGGATTTGGCGAAAGTCTCGGCGCAAATTGCCACGCAGAGCGAGTGGCGGCAGAGATCCCCCGGCTCCCAACCGTAGCCCCGCACGGGATGGACCAACCAGCGACCGGTGAGCGTCGTAGCCGCAATGCGGTAGAGGGTTTTGCTCCCGAGGCGCAAGATGGCGTCGGCGATGTTGTCGCAACGCTGAGTGCCGCCGAAGTAGGCGGAATTCGAAGTGCGGAGAACGCTGGTCGCGAGCCCGGTGTCGAGGCTGATGAGCATTTCGAGGTCGCCAAGGTCGGAGGCACTGCCCTCGGTGAGCTGGAGAAGCTTCGGCAAAATCGCAGGCGCGCAGGGGATCGACCTCGTCATCTCAACAACTGTCTGGAAGTCGGCAGCGGATTTCATCAGCGAATAAATTCGGGTTTGGAGGGAACTTTCACAATCACATTGCCGGTGTGGTTGGCGAGGCGGATGGTGCGATTGACTCGACCGCTGATCTCCCAAGCCACCACATCGAGCAGCAGGTCCTGGCTGAGCTTGTAGAACATGTCGATGTTCTTGGAGCCGATGCGGAAAAAATTGTCCGTGGCCATGAGTTGCGCTCCGCCGAAAACCTTGCAGCGAATGTCATCCTTCTTCGCGCCGACGCGGATCATCGCCGAGAGGACTTTCGGGATACCGGTATCGAGAAACATCGCTTCGCGGATTTTCTGCCCGGGATGCAAGCTGGCGCTGGGAAGCATCGCGTGGAGCAGACCGCCGATGCGTCGCTTTTCATCATAGAAAGTGATCCCGAGACAGGAACCGAGCGCATAGGTCACGAGGTAGGTGAGCGGATCGGTGCTGATTTTGAAATCGGCAACGCCCACCACGACCGTGCGCATCTGCTCTTCGATTAATGTCGATGTCGTTTCCATGAGGAGAGGCGGACCGGGCCGCCGACCAAGTCGCATGAACTAAACCGAACGCCGCAAGCGCACAACTGATTTCCGATCCAAAACAAAAATGCCCGCTGTTTTTTGCCGAGCGGGCGCAGTTTGCCGAATTCCCCAGCCGTGCTAAAGAAACCGCATGTCGTCGCTCCTTCGCCTGCCCCTGCTGTTGCTGCTCCTCGCGCTCGCCGCCCCGCAGGCTCCCGCTCAGGTCGCCCCCCTCGTCCGCGCTCAACTTCTTGCGGACACGAATGCCATCGTGCCAGGTCAACCCTTCCAAGCCGGGCTTCTTCTCGAGATGGCCGATGGCTGGCATACCTATTGGGAATATAGCGGCGACGCGGGTCTACCCACGACAATCCAATGGCAGCTTCCCCAAGGCTTCACCGCCGGCCCCATCGAGTGGCCCGTGCCGGAGGCGAAACTCGAGTCGGGTGACATCCAGACCTACGCCTACGGCGGCCGCGTGCTTTTACTCACCACGATCACACCCCCGGCGGGAGTTTCGGGAAACATCGCCCTGAAAGCCAAGGCCGATTGGCTCGTTTGCAAGGAAACCTGCATCCCAGGCGGCTCCGAGCTCGAATTAACCCTCCCCGTTGCGACGAATTCCTCCCCGGCGAATGCGGCGCTTTTCGAGGAATTCCGGTCCCAGCTTCCCTCCGAAAAAAACCCACCCTACCCGATTTCGTGGAAGCGCACGGCCAACCAACTCACGCTGGAAGTCGAGGGAATCGCGCCGAACACCCCGCTCGCCCTTTTCCCTCTGCCTGCAGACAACCAAGAAGTCGGCCATCCCGAATTCCTCCCTCCCTCCTCGCTCCGGATTCCGTCTCAAGGAAACTTCCGTGGCGTTCTCTCCGTCGGCGAGGGCCCAAGCCGACGCGCTTGGTTCGTTTCCGAGAATTCCGCCGAGACTGAAAAACCCGCCACCGCAACGATGGGCCTCTGGCTCGCCCTTTTTTACGGCTTCCTCGGCGGATTGATCCTGAATCTGATGCCGTGTGTCCTGCCGGTGATCTCGCTGAAAATTTTCGGCTTCATCAAGCAATCCGGCGACTCGCGCACCGCGATCCTTTCGCATGGACTCGCTTTCGCCGCCGGCATCTTCGCGTGGTTCCTCGGCCTCGCCGCCATCATCATCGCCCTTAAATCCAGCGGCGCCGAAGTCACCTGGGCATTCCAGTTCCAGAACCCCTGGTTCAATATCGCCATCGGCTCGATCGTTTTTGTCTTCGCCCTCAACCTCGCCGGCGTGTTCGAACTGATCCTTCCCGGCCGAGCCGCCACTGCGATGGAATCCGCTGGATCGGGCGGAGGGCTCGGCGGGCCGTTTTTTCAAGGCGTCTTCGCCACCCTGCTCGCCACGCCCTGCACCGCTCCGTTTCTCGGCAGCGCGCTCGGGTTCGCCTTCAGCCAAAGCTCCGCCGTTATTCTCGCGATGTTCGCCTCCGTCGCGTTCGGCATGGCGCTTCCCTACCTGCTTCTCAGCGCCCAGCCGGGCTGGATGAAATTCCTCCCCCGCCCCGGCGCGTGGATGGAACGCCTCAAGCAATTCATGGCGTTTCCGCTGCTCGCCACCCTCGTCTGGATCCTCTCGATTCTTGGTGGCCAGCGCGGAGTTGAGGGCGTTGTGTGGTTCTCCGCATTCCTTGTTTGCCTCGCTTTCGCCGCGTGGCTCTACGGGGCCTTCTGCGGTCCCCTCGCCTCCTCGAAACAACGCACGCTCGCGATCCTTCTCGCCCTCGCCTCCATCACCGGAGGCAGCTGGTATTTCCTGGGAAAAAATTTCACTCAAATTGGAAAAACCGATCCCGACTCGATCGCGTGGGTTGATTTCTCCGAAGCCCGATTGAAAAGCGAACTCGCCGCCGGGAGGAATGTCTTCGTCGACTTCACCGCCGACTGGTGCATCACCTGCAAATTCAACGAGCGCACCGCGATCAACACCCCCGCTGTGCGCGCCCTGCTCGCCGAGAAAAACATCGTCCCCATCAAAGCCGACTGGACGAACTCCAACCCCGAAATCACCGCCGCGCTCAAAGGCTTCGGCCGTGTCGGCGTGCCACTCTATGTCCTCTACCCCGCCGCCGACCCCTCAAACCCCATCGTCCTTCCCGAACTTCTCACCGAGTCCATCCTCGTCGACGCGCTGAAGAAGTTGCCGTGACAACGGCGCTTCGCGCCTGAATCTTGGGACGGGACAGAGCCCATCCCTCCAAGCTTCATCTGGAGGGCGACGCTCCGTCGGCGCCTTTTTTTCCTGGGAAAAAATTTCACTCAAATTGGAAAAGCCGACTGGACGAACTCCAACCCCGAAATCACCGCCGCGCTCAAAGGCTTCGGCCGTGTCGGCGTGCCACTCTATGTCCTCTACCCCGCCGCCGACCCCTCAAACCCCGTCGACCCGCCAGAACTCCTCACCGAGTCCATCCTCGTCGACGCGCTGAAGAAGCTGCCGTGACAACGGCGCTTCGCGCCTGAATCTTGGGATGGGACAGAGCCCATCCCTCCAAGCTTCATCTGGAGGGCGACGCTCCGTCGGCGCCTTTTACCGCCCCCAGTTTTTCTCCAAGGGTTGACTCTTGAAGCGACCGTGAAAAAGTTAGGTATGAGAAATTTTACGGCCGTCGTGGAGCGTGATCCCGCGACAGGTTTACTAGTTGGTTATGTGCCGGGATTTTGCGGAGCTCACTCGCAAGCCGAGACGCTGGACGAATTAAACGCCAACCTTCGTGAGGTCATCGAGATGCTCCTCGAAGATGGAGAACCTCGCATGGATGCTGAATTTGTCGGCACCCAAAACCTTGCCGTCGCCTAAATAATGGGCAACACCCCCATCCTGAAGCCAAGCGAAGTTTGCCGAATTCTGGAAAAGCTCGGATTTATAAATGTCCGACAGCGCGGATCACACATCCAATACCGACATTCCGATGGCCGCTGCACCACTGTTCCAATGCACAAAGGCCGCGACATTGCCGCACCGCTCCTTCGTCAGATTGCAAGGGACATTGACCTAACGGTCGATGAATTCATTGCACAACGCTGACACGGCAATTTCCGCATAGGCTTTAACGCCCCGAGTTTTTCTCCATCGCGACATCGAGCGATTTCGGCAGATCCAGCGGTCGATAAACGACGATGCCGTAGTTTTCGTCAGAGCGCTTGAGGTAGTCTGAGATCCGGCAATCGAGGATGACTTTCCGGCCCTTGTCGCGTTTTGAGGTCGCGTGCATGAACCATACGCCATCGGACTTTTTTACCGCGATGCCGACATGCGAAGTGTAGGCACCGGGGTATTTGCAAGTGATCGCGATGATGTCGCCGGTGCGGAGGTGACGCTCGATGGGGGCCACGCGGCTTTTGGGAATATGATAAACTGGCAAGGCAGAAACTTTCTCTTGGATGCGCGCCATCTCGGGAAGCTGTGTTGGGTCATTGCGGAGGTAGCGGTAACTTTTCCACATCGCGGTCATCTCGCGGATTTGGCGCGAGAGGCGCTCGCCACCGAGTTCCTTTGTCGGATTCACCGAGAGTCCCCGTGCGCCGTTGTCAGCAAAGACCTCTTCGAGAAAATGCATGCGCGACAAGTAGCCGCCATCGCACTTTCCGTTGCGGTAGCGCTCCAACTCCACAAGCGCCAACAAATCCTCGGGCCGATAATCGCCATCCTTCGCTTGCAGCATCCGTGCGAAGGCCAGAGAGATTTCGTAGAAGGTCCAACAATCCAGTCCGTCGAAATTCACTGAGGCCGACTCGATTCGGTCATCGATTTCGAGGGTGTAATTCACATACGGCGTGCCAAGGAGAGCCTTGCCGACAGCGGCCGTGCGCTCACCGATCGGGAGCGCCGCCCAATTTTCTTTCTTCGCCCGCTTCACGAGTCGGTCGAATTTTTCGCTTCCTTTGAAAACCACACTCATCGGCAGGCGGGACTTGAATTCCGGAATCGCCGAAGATTGGGCGCCCAACGGCGCGAGGCCCGCGCAAAGAAGAAAAAGGAAAATGACGAGTCGAAACATGCCCCTCACGATTGGCACACAGGCAAGGATGTCAAACGCGAATCCGAACCACATCGAGTTCGGAACGATTCCGCCTAGCTCGGTTCGTAGGCGGGAGGATTTCATTTCACTTCGTCGCTTCCAGAAGATCCCCCTCAACATATTGGTGAATCAACCCCGAGATCAGTGCTTGGTAAGGAACTCCTTTTCTGGCGGCTCTGCGCTGGATTCCGATCAAGTCGTGACTACTCAAACGGATGTTGATCCGCTTGTCTTTCTTGAATGTGTTCTCCCCAGCCTTGGCGAGAAGCGCCAAAAGATCATGCGATGGCGACTCCACTTGGAGGGTCCCATCATCGTAGGCATCTGCGAGTTGTTTTTCTTCCTTATTTGTTTTCATTGATTTCCTTCAAATAGTCGCGGGTTGCTTTTCGGTGGGGAAAGGCGGTTTTGAGAAAAACCGTATCGTTCTCAATCACAAAGGGGACGAAAAAAATGTATCCATCAACAGGCACGAGAAAAACCCGTTGGTTGGGATATTTCTTTGGGTTCGGATGCGCGGCTGTTTTCCAAAGCTGCCCTACTGCCAGCAGCATAGCGATATCTTCAAAAGAGATATTCCGCTCTTTTTTCAACCACTCGTTTTTTTCCGTATCCCAGTCGAAGCGCACAGCCAAAAATGGATGCCTCATAGGCACCCAGTCAAATGTTTTTCATAAACAAAAACCGCCCGGGGCTTTTGAGGCCACCGGGCGGTTTTTTAAGGGGAAAGCGGATTAGCTTTCGAGGGCGGCTTGGGCTGCGGCCAGACGCGCGACGGGCACGCGGTAGGGTGAGCAGCTCACATAGGCGAGGCCGATGCGGTGACAGAATTTCACCGAGTCGGGGTCGCCGCCGTGTTCGCCGCAGATGCCGAGCTTGATGTCTTTGCGGGTCGAACGGCCTTTTTCGATAGCGATTTTCATGAGTTGGCCGACGCCTTCCTGGTCGAGGGTGGCGAAGGGGTTTTTCTTGAAGACTTCGTTCTCGGTGTAGGCGTTGAGGAACGCCCCCATGTCGTCGCGGCTGATGCCGAGCGCGGTCTGGGTGAGGTCGTTCGTGCCGAAGCTGAAGAACTGCGCGGTCTTCGCGATCTCGTCAGCCGTGAGGGCGCCGCGAGGGACTTCGATCATGGTTCCAACGAGGTAGTCGAATTTCACCTTTTTCTCGGCCATAACGGCCTTGGCGATGCGGTGGACGATCTCGACTTGGAGTTCGAGTTCCTTGCTGAATCCGACGAGCGGGATCATGACTTCGGGCTTCACCTTGATCTTCTTCTTCGCAACATCCGCGGCGGCTTCGAAGATGGCGCGGGCCTGCATCTCGGTGATCTCGGGATACGCGATGCCGAGTCGGCAACCGCGGTGGCCGAGCATGGGGTTCGATTCGTGGAGGCTGTGAACGCGCTGGATGATGGTTTCCACCTTCATGCCGATGCTGCGGGCGAGATCCATCTGCTGCTCTTTGGTGTGCGGCAGGAATTCGTGGAGCGGCGGATCGAGGAGTCGGATCGTGGCGGGGTGGCCTTTGAGCGCTTTGAAGATGCCGGTGAAGTCGGCGCGTTGGTAAGGCAGAAGCTTGGCGAGGGCCGCACGGCGGCTGGTTTCGTCGGTGGCGAGAATCATCTCGCGCATCGCGTCGATGCGATTTCCCTCGAAGAACATGTGCTCGGTGCGGGTGAGGCCGATGCCGTTGGCGCCAAAAGCGATCGCGGTTTCGGTCTGCTCCGGCGTGTCGGCATTCGTGCGGACATCGAGCTTGGTGACTTTCGAGCACCAGTCCATGAGCTGCTTGAAGTTTTTAACCTTCTCGGTTTTGAGAGCGGCTTTGTTGCCTTCGATGAGACCGGTGATGATCTCGGAGGGCGAGGTTTTGAGCTGTCCGGCGTAAACGCTGCCAGCGGTGCCGTCGATCGAGAGGAAGTCGCCTTCCTTGAAGACTTCGCCTTTCACGGTGACCGTGCGGGCGTTGTAGTCGATCTCGAGGGCGGCGGCGCCGCAGATGCAAACCTTGCCCATCTGACGGGCAACGAGAGCGGCGTGCGAGGAGACGCCGCCTTTTGCGGTGAGGATGCCTTCGGCGGCGATCATGCCACGGAGGTCTTCGGGCGATGTCTCGGTGCGGACGAGCAGGACTTTTTCACCTTTCTCGGCGGCCTCGACAGCGCGCTCGGCGTTCATGTAGATCTTACCGGAAGCAGCGCCAGGGCCGGCGGGAAGGCCAGTGGCGATGACTTTGGCTTTCTTGGCTTCGGCGATGTCGAACACCGGAGCGAGGAGCTGGTCGAGCTGGTCGGCGGGGTTGCGAAGGATCGCGGTCTTCCAGTCGATGAGCTTCTCTTTCACCATGTCCATCGAGAACTTGAGCGCGGCCATGGCGGTGCGCTTGCCGTTGCGGGTCTGGAGCATGAACAGCTTGCCTTCTTGCACGGTGAACTCGACATCTTGCACGTCCTTGTAGTGCTTCTCGAGGGTCGCACGGACCTTCATGAGCTCCGCGTAGGACTTCGGCATCACCTTCTTGAGCTTGCTGACGGGCTCGGGTGTGCGAACGCCTGCGACGACATCTTCACCTTGGGCGTTGATGAGAAATTCGCCGTAGAATTCGTTGACTCCGTTGGCTGGGTTGCGGGTGAAGGCCACACCGGATCCGGATGTTTCGCCGGTGTTGCCGAAAACCATGGCCTGCACATTGACGGCAGTGCCCCAAGCGGCAGGGATGTTGTATTTGCGGCGATAGACGATCGCGCGGTCGTTCATCCAAGAGCCGAAGACGGCTCCGACGGCACCTTTGAGCTGATCCCAAGGATTCGCAGGGAAGCTTTTTCCGGTGCGGGTTTTGACGAGTTCTTTGAAGAGTTTGACGAGTTCTTTTTGGTCCTCGGCGGTGAGTTCGCTGTCCACGATGTCCTCGTGGTATTTGGCGTGTTTGTATTCCTCGATGACGGACTCGAATGGCTCGTGGTCTTCGCCTTCGCGCTTCTGCACACCGAGCACGACATCGCCATACATTTGAACAAAGCGGCGGTAGCAATCCCACGCGAAGCGCTCGTTTTTAGTGGCCTTCGCGAGCGAGAGAACGGTCTCATCGTTGAGGCCGAGGTTGAGGATCGTATCCATCATGCCGGGCATCGAATCGCGGGCGCCGGAACGAACGGCGACGAGGAGCGGGAAGCCCTTCGAATCGCCGAATTTCGTGCCCATGATTTTTTCCATGTTGCGCACGCCGGCCTCCATCTGGGCCTGGAGTTCCTTCGGATAGGTCCTCTTGTTGTCGTAGAAATAAGTGCAGACCTCTGTGGAGATCGTGAAGCCGGGAGGCACGGGGAGACCGATGCGGGTCATCTCGGCCAGGTTGGCACCTTTGCCGCCGAGGAGGGATTTCATTTTGCCGTCGCCGTCGGCTTTTGCGGCTCCGAATGTGTAAACAAATTTGCCCTTCTTCGGGGCGGTGGATTTAGCGGATTTGGTGGTTTTTGCCATAAAATGGGCCGCAAGGTTTAGCACATGCGATCGGGCTGTCAATGTGGTGCGCGGGGCGATTTTAGGCGTTCCATTTTGGTTCGCGGGCGATAGAAAAAAACAAAATCCACCCATGAAAAAAGTCTTCCTCGGAACTGATAGCGGCGCGACCACCTCGAAAACCTCCGGCGTTTGGGAGGATGGCTCTCCGATCAGCCTGAACCTCGCGCAAAGCTCGACCAACTCCCAACTCGGCACGCGCGCGGTCGTCGAGGGATGGGTCGAGGGTGTCGAAAAATTCCTCGCCGAAAACCAGCTCACTTGGTCGCAGGTCGAGGGCGTTGGTCTTGCGATGCCTGGGCCGTATCAGAGCTATGGCGTGCTCGACCGCGCGTCGAATCTTCCCGAAAGCTTCGCGGGCTGGAATTTTCTTCAGGACTATACGGCTGCTCTCGCGCAAAAAGCCGGACGCCCGCTCCTGGTGGTCACCGGCAACGATGGCAATTTCGGCGGAGTCGCCGAGGCCGCTCATGTGCGCGGCGACAAAAAATGTGGCGTCCTCATGCTCGCTCCCGGCTCGGGACTCGGCGCCGCCTACACCGGAGCCGACGGGCTATCCTTGAATGGCGACACGCTCAACGGCATGGAAGCCGGCCACATGCCCGCGCCACTCCAAATCCTCGGCCTGCCGCGCTTCACCTGCGGTTGCGGGCGGGACTGGGGTTGCTTCGAGGCCTACACAACCATCTCCGGCCTGCCGCAGTATTTGAGCCACCTCCTGCCGAAATACCCCGGCCACGAACTCCACAACGCCGCCATTCCGCCCAAGGAAAAAGCGCTCTCCCTCCGCACCCGCGCCCAAAAAGGCGACCCGCTCGCGCTGGAGATTTTCGACCTCCAAGCGAAAGCCATGGGCCTGCATGTCGCCAATCTCTCGATCGCCTTCGACGCCGAATTCGTCGTGATCGGCGGCGGCTTGATCGACCCCCACTCGACCACCGAGGAATTCCGCAAACGCTACCTCGACGGCATCCGCGCCGCCGCCGAACCCTGGCTTTTTCCAGTCCAGCAACGAACAATCCAAATCGTCCCCGCCGCCCTCGGAGAACTCTCCCAAGCCATCGGCGCCAGCCTCACCGCGCTCTTTACTTGGAAATCCCAAGCGGATTGAACCCCGCTCAGCGCGAGTTCTGCGACACTCCCGCCGTGGGACCTTGGATCGAATTCATCACGGCGTAGAGCAAACCCTCGAGCATCGAGGTGTCGGTGCGATGAATGTCGGCATCGGCCACCGCCGGCTCCCATGCGGACGCTGGAAGGGACGGCAGGAAATTCAAAGTCCGCACATCGATCGTGGCGCGGAAATCCCTCCGGGCGATCTCGAGGCGGCGAAGCTTGTTGCCCGCGGCGACCCAGAGCGTTGCCTGAAAATCCTCCGCCTTCACCGAGCGCGCAAGTTCCGGCATGAGCTTGGCTGATATTACCCGGCAGGTTTCGCCGTTCAACTCCTCCACCTCCGCGACATCGGCGCGGGGCACGGAAAACAGCGCCGGCAGGAAAATCGCCTGCTGGGCCGAGATCGGCAGTGAGATCGGCGTTCCGGCGATGGCGGGTTTTTTCGGCACCACATGGAAACTCGAGAGCAGAAATTCCACCTTCCGCCCCGGCGCGGCCCAGACCTTGTCGCCATTACGGCAGACCGTGAATTGCTCGCCCAGCACGGGCGCTTCGACCCAGACCTTGTCGGGAAATTGCACCCGAGCCTTCAGCGCCGCGCCTTTCATTTCCTTCGGCAGACGGCCACTCACATCGGTAAGAACGAGCTCCACTTCCGCCGCGCGATTCGCGCCGTTGGACTCCGTCAAAAGCACTCCCAGAAAGGGCTGCAAAATCTTGCCGATAACCTCGTAAGGATTTTCCCTGGGAGGCAACGACTGGGCTCCCGCCGACCCCGCAAAAACCGCGAGCGCCGCAAGAAGGGGCAGACATTTTTTCAACATGCGGAAACTATAGGGGGATATTTGTGATGATGGCAAAGATTCGTTTTGCATTCCATGCAGCGCCAAGTTCATTTAGCACTTCGCCAATGCAAAGCCGCCAAGTGTTGAAAACCTCATGATCGCCTCGGGTCTCGTCTACGCGTTTCTGGAAAGCACGATCGAGGGAAAACTCATCCTGGTCGCGCTCTTCCTCGCCTCCATTTTCAGTTGGGCCGTCATGGTCACGAAGTTCCGATTTCTGAAATTCTGCCAACGCCAGAACGCCCGATTTCTCGACCTCTTCCATCAAGACCGCGAACCCCTCCGCCTCTTCGAAGCCGATGTCCGATTTGACGGCTCGAATATTTTTGAAATCTACGAAGCCGGAGCCGACGAACTTTGCTTCCAAATGCTCGGATCCACCGAGATCGACGAGACCTTCGCCGCCCGCTTGAAGATCGCCGAGAAAATCACCCCCGCCCAAATGCGCGCCGTCCAAGCCGCCATGGAACGCGCCGTCGGCGAGTCCGCCCTCAAGCTCGAATCCCAGATGATCATCCTCACCACCGCCGTCAGCGGAGCCCCATTCCTTGGGCTTCTCGGCACCGTGTGGGGCGTCATGGATGCCTTCGCCGGCATCGCCCAAGCCGGCACCGCGAACCTAGCCGCCATGGCACCCGGCATTTCCGGATCGCTCATCACCACCATCATCGGCCTCCTCGTCGCGATCCCCGCCATGTTCGGCTACAACTTCCTCGTCACCACCGTGCGCTCCATGCTCGTGCAGGCCGACAATTTCGCCGCCGAGTTCTCCTCCGAGATCGAGCACCGCTTTGTGGAATTCGGCTCCCGCCGCAGCCAGCCCTGACCTGATGCGGCGCTACTCCTCGAGACACGGACTCCAGACGCTCTCCGAGCTGAATGTCACCCCGTTGCTCGACCTCGCCTTCGTGCTGTTGATCATTTTCATGATCACCACCCCGCTCATGGAGAACAGCCTCGACCTCGTCGTTCCCAAAAGCACCACCGCCAAGGGCGCGGTCAACCCCGCTGAGGTCTTCACCATCTCGATCGACAAAAACAACACCTACAAGCTCAACAACGATCTCATCTCCCCCGCAGACCTCGAAGCCCGCCTCCTCTCCGCCAAGCTCGAAAAACCCGACACCGCCGTCGTCGTCAGGCCCCACTTCGAACTCCCCGTCCAACAATTCGTTTCCGTCATGGACATCCTCCAACGCGCCGGGATCGCCAAGGTCGGCGTCATGACCCTCCGCGAGGACAAATCCACCGCTCCCTGACATGGCCACTCCGCAATTCCGGCGGAATGTCGTCATCGTCGCCGTTTTCCACCTCCTCCTTATAGCCGCCATTTTCTACTTCACCTACCGCGAGGTGAAAAAACCCGAAGGCGAAATCGTCTGGGTCTCCCCCAGCTCCTTCAGCCAAGTTTCAGAACCGGAAATCGAAGACGAGCCCGAACCTGAGTCCACCCCGGAACCAACTCCCGAGCCGACCCCCGAACCCACGCCGGAGCCAACTCCAGAACCCACGCCCGAACCAACCCCTGAACCCACACCCGAGGAATCCGACATCGTCGAATCCACCCCGACTCCGACTCCCAAACCAACGCCCACCCCAACTCCCAAACCGACTCCTACTCCGAAGCCAACGCCGAAACCTACCCCCAAACCAACGCCGAAACCCTCGCCAAAACCGTCACCCAAACCCTCCCCGAAGGCCTCTCCCAAGCCGTCACCAAAGGCCTCTCCGAAACCCTCACCCAAAGCTTCCCCCAAGCCCTCTCCCAAATCCTCCCCAAAACCCAACGCCACCCCATCTTCGGAAAAGAAAACCGACACCGCTGCGGACGACGCCAAGAAGAAAGCCTTCACCGAATCGAAAGCACCCGGCAGCGCAGCATCCGGTTCCGGCACCGCCGCGAAATCCGGAGGCGGCGGCACCGCCAGTGAGTTCGGTTGGTATCACGACCTCATCCACGACCGCTTTTTCAGCCAGTGGGAGCAACCCACCTCCATCTTCGAGCAGGACAAATCCTTCGTCTGCACCGTCAAAATCCACATCAACCGCGACGGCACGATCAAAAGCTCGGAAATCGTCAAATCGAGCGGCAACCCGATCATGGACCAATCCGTCCTCACCGCCCTCGGCCGCGTCACCAAAATCGACTCCCCCCCCACCGGCCTCGGCTCCGGCGACGGCTACACGGTGAACATCAACTTCGAGCTGCAGTAGCGCCCTTGTTTCAATTCAGGAAGCTTGAGGGGTTGCTTGGATGCCCAAGGCTTTTAGGAGTTCGGGGTTGATTGTTCCCGTCACAGTGAGGCCGTTTTGTTGCTGGTAGGTTTCGATGGCGCCCTGGCAGGAAGAAACCCGGCCATCGATTGGACCTGTGTAGAGGCCGATTTGCTGAAGCGCAACTTGGACGGCCGTCTCGACTGGGTAAGTGGGATAGACGGGGTAATCCAAATAAACAGGCTGCGTCACGACCGACCAACCGGCCCAAGGGCCGAAGGGAGCATAGTAGGGAAAGAAGGGGTCGCAGGTCACCGACACATAACCCCCGTTTTGCCAGATGTAGCCTTTTCGGTAGCCGTCAGGACCGACCACATTCGTGTCATAGTCTTTGCCGTTCGCGGTGCGGACATTCACATTCGCCTCGTCGTAACCATCGGGCCGTGCACGGACATTGGCGGAGCCGTTTTGATCCTCCACGCGGAAATCATCGTTGCCCTCGCGTTGGATATTCACATCATCGCGGTCCTCGTCGTTGAATCGCGGTGCGTCCTCGCGGCCTTCGCCAAATCCTCCCTCGTGAAAGCCTCCACCTCCAAAGCCTTCCCCACCACCGCCACGGGCGTGGAGTTGGCTGGTGGCGGCAGCGAAAAGCAGCGCGATCAGGAGGGTTTTCATAGCGAAAAATTTACGCGGCGACTGAAGTTCCTACGCTGTGGAAGGTGGCGTCGGCGGGGAGGATGGCTCGGTCGCAGAAGTCGCCGAAGCCTTCGCCGGATTGGCGCTCGAGGGCGTAGCGTTTGATGATGGGACGGAGCATTTCGACGGCGCCGTCGATCGTGGTGCTGGGTGAGAAAAGGCGGTTGAGCCGGGTGCCGTCGTAGCGGGCGCCAAGGTAGAGCGCGTATTTGTTCGGAGCTTTGCCGACGAAGCCGATCTCGCCGAGGTAGGGGCGAGCGCAGCCGTTCGGGCAACCCGTGATGCGGATGCTGATGGCATCGTGGCGGAGGCCGTTCTCGTCGAGGACAACTTCGAATTTTTCCAAAGTCTCGGGCAGGGCGCGTTCGCTCTCGGCGAGGGCCAAGCCGCAGGTGGGTAGCGCGACGCATGAGAGGGCGTTCAGACGCAGGCCGGAGCGGTCGTTTTCCTTGTCGAGGCCGTGTTTGGCGAGGATCGCCTCGATGCGTGGCTTCATCTCGGGCGTGACGCCGCTGATGCTGAGGTTTTGGGAAGGGGTGAGGCGGAAGTCGCCGGTGTGGATTTCGGCGATTTCGCGGAGGGCGGTTTTCATCAGCCAGCCTTCTTTGTCGACGATGCGGCCGCTGAGGATGTGGAGGCCGTAGAACCAGGTGCCGTCGGTGCATTCGTGCCAGCCGAAGGGGTCCTGGATGGTGGTGAAATGAACGGGGCGCGCAGGAGCGAACGATATGCCGGAGCGTTTCTCGACCTCGCCTTTGAACCACTCGATGCCGCGATCCTGGATGGTGTATTTGAGCCGGGCGTGTTTGCGGTTCGTGCGGTCGCCGAAGTCGCGCTGGGTGGTGAGAACGGCTTCGCCGATTTTGTTGACGAGGTCTGGCGTGATGAAGCCCATGCAATCGGCCAGGCGCGGGAAGGTCTCGGCATTTCCATGGCTCATGCCGAGGCCGCCGCCGACGGTGACATTGTAGCCGAGGAGCTTTCCATCCTCGACGATGGCGATGAAGCCGAGGTCTTGGGAGTAGATATCCACATCGTTCGAGGGCGGGAGGACGAAGCCGGTCTTGAATTTGCGCGGAAGGTAGGTGTCGCCATACATCGGCTCGCGCTCGGGTTCGCCGCCAGCGACGAGTTCCTCATCGAGGTAGATCTCGTGGTAGGCGCGGGTCTTTGGCAGGGCAAATTCACTCCAGGATTTCGCGTGGTCGTAGACCAACTGGGCGGCAGCGGAGCGCTCGGGATTCGGCGGGGCCATGACATTGCGGTTCACATCGCCGCAGGCCGCGATGGAATCGAGGAGGACCTGGTGCATGCCTTGGACGAGCTTTTTGACATTTCCCTTGAGGACTCCGTGAAATTGGAAGGTCTGGCGGGTGGTGAGGCGGAGCGAGGGAGAGGAAACATCGCCCGCGAGCTTGTTAAGAACGAGCCATTGGTGGGCGGTGGCCTTGCCGCCGGGGAGGCGCACGCGGAGCATGAACGAGAAGGCTTTTTCCTTGCCGGCTTTTTTGAGAGCGAGGCGGAGGTCGCGGTCGTCCTGGAGATAGAGTCCGTGAAATTTCGTGAGCTGGCCGGAATCGTCCGTGATGGCCGCGGTGGAGGTGTCAGCGAGTTCTTGGGCGAGGTTGCCGCGGAGGTGGTGCGAGTCGGCTTTGATGACTTCGTTGGCGCTGAGTGGCTTGGCTTCAGTGGTGGCGGTGCTCATGGTATCTAATTTAACACTCTTTTGAAAAACCTGCCGTTCGGCAATGCCATTCTTGGCTGGGCGAGGCCGTGGATTGCATTGGTGGGCGGGCATGGATAGGTTGGCGCGCCAGTGGACTCCGTCAACGCTCCTCGACCGCCAAGCGGGATTCAATCCCGACTCGAGGCTATTTTGCGCCTTGCTGCGCGGGGCCAATCGCTGTTCCGCCACGCTCTCCGCCGGATCCAACGCAAGCCGCGCACTGTCACGGAGGGGCCGAATCTTTTGCCGACACTCATCCAAGTGCTCGCGGCGTTTTCCCAAGTGGACGGCGACCTGATCGAGGAGGAGATCGACTCCAGCCTCGGCTTCCTGCGCTACGATTACCCGGACGCGGTTTACTCCGAGCTTCGTGATCTTTTCCAGCGGGCGTTGAATCAGCGGCAGGATCTCGACGGGATGGCCCAAAAACTCTCCGGCCAGCTGAGCGACGAGCGGAAAATCCTTCTCGGCGTGCAGCTCTACGACCTGATCTCCCGCGCCGGCCTGAAAAACGAAGCGGTCGTGGCCTACTACGCTTTCATGTCGCGGCTCGGCATGGCGACTCAGGCGATTGACATCGTTTATCAACTCAACGCCGACGAGAAAACCGACAGCTCGATCTACAGCACGGGCGCCTCGCCCCTCGAGATGGTGAGCTTCGGCCACGAGGAGGGCTCGGATGTCGTCATGCCCGGATTCACGGCTGAGGAGCGGCTCCACGCCTACCGCTATGGCGATCTCGTGATCGTAAAAAATCTCAGCGGCCGCCAACTGATCGTTCAAGGCCGGGCGCTGGAGCCGGGGAGTTTCGCCCGTCTTTATACCGGCCAGCGCGTCCTGGCCGATGATGTCGTGCTCAGCTACGCCGACTTGGTTTTTTATTTTAACGCGAAGAAAAATGTGACCCTGCCCGAGATTTTCGTCGCAGTGAACGAGGACGATGAGGTCACTCTCGGCAAGGACCGCACTAGGGATTCCTGCCTGCAAGTGGCTTTCGGGCTCCGCGTGCGAGTGAAGGCCCTTCGCGATGTCGATGCGGTCCTTCGCGGCGTGCGGCTCTCCGAGGGGCGTGAAGTCACCGCCACGCTGGAGGACAAAATCGTCTTTCACGACGACAGCGAACTCGACCTCGACCACCTGCGCCTCCGGGCGCGGTCCTACGGCGGTCGCTTCGCGCTCAAGGCGTCGAAAAGCGAATACCTCGTCTCGAACAATCCCAGCCTGCTCGAGGAGGACGACATTCTTTTATCCCCGGGACCCGGCGGCGATGTGCTTCTCAAAATCAAATGCGACTACGACCGCAAAGAAGGCTCGGTCGAAGTCTTGCGCACCGACCGGCCGATCCTCGTGCGCGGCAACCCGGTGAGGAATTCCGCTTCGCTCGCGGATGGCGATACGATCCGCGTGGATGCGGGCCAAATTTTGCGCTGCGACTTTTCCGAGCGGCTGATCGAGGAGGAAAAAAATCTGGTGCGAAGCCTCGAGGCGCATGACCTCGAGTGCAAATTCGCCAGCGGCACGGTGGCGATGGATGGCGTGTCGTTCACGGTCCAGCGCGGCGAGATGGTTTGCGTGATGGGAGCCAGCGGTTGCGGCAAAAGCACGCTCCTGCGGGCCCTCTCCGGTCAATTCCAACCGATCCGCGGCGAGGTTCTTTTCAATGACCTCTCTCTTTACCCCAACCACGAATCGCTCAGAAAATATGTCACCTACATCCCTCAATACGATGCGTTCGATGAGCACCTGACGATCGAGGAAAATCTCAACTTCGCCGCCGCCATCCGCGCTCCGCATCTGGGTCGGCGCGAGCGCATCCGCCGCATTGATGGAAAACTCGCCGAGCTTGGGCTGAATGAGCGCCGGAGTTCTGTCGTCGGCTCAACCGCCCAGAAAATCCTGAGCGGCGGCGAGCGCAAGCGGCTGAACATCGGCCTCGATATGGTCAGCTCGGCCGACATTTACCTTTTTGACGAGCCGACCAGCGGCCTCAGCTCGAAGGACTCCGAGCACATCATGGAGATCATCCGGGACATGTCGCACAACAAGATCGTGCTCGTAACGATCCACCAGCCGACCTCACGGATTTTCCAGATGTTCCACAAAGCGATCGTGCTCGACCGAGGCGGGAAGCTCGTCTTTTTCGGCACTCCGCTGGAAACCCTCCAATATTTCGCGGCGGAAGAAAACCGGCAGGCCGGCAAATCCTCCCCCGGCGGGTGCGAGGTCTGCGGCACGACCCGGCCGGAGTTCATTTTTGATGTGCTTGAGACACCGCTGCGCGATCTCGGCGGCGACATTATTTTGGAGGAAAACAACCGAGGACAGCTCATCCCCGCGAGGCGCTTCTCGCCAGATTACTGGCGCGATAAATACGAGGCCTACCGCTTGCTCAAGGAAGTCCGCCAACCCGCCACACCTCGTGAGGCGGCGCCTCAACCCCAGGAACCCCTGCCCGAATCCCGCAAAGGCGAGCGCCTCCGAATGGGCGAGCAATTCCGCCAATTCGGCGTTCTCCTCCGGCGCGCTTTTCTGAGCAAACTCCGCAACCGCGCCAACCTCCTCACCACAGTCCTCGAGGCCCCGCTCCTGGCGCTGCTCACCGGCATGGTCCTGCGATATTCCGAGAGCGCGGTTTACGATTTCGCCTCCGCGTTTCACATTCCCACCTACCTCTTCCTCGCGCTCGTCGTGGCCATGTTCCTCGGCCTCACCAATAGTGTGGACGACATCATTCACGACCGCGCGGTGCTCATGCGCGAGCGGAATTTGAATGTGAACCTCGGCTTCTATGTCACTGCGAAGGTTCTGTCGCTGGCCTTCTTCGCGATCATCCAATGCGCGCTCTTTGCGCTCATTGGAAACGCCCTGCTCTCCCTGCGCGATGGATTCTGGATTGTCTTCACGGCGATGTTCCTCACAGCGGCGAACGGGGCCGCGATCGGGCTCGTCATTTCCGCGCTCGTCGCCCAAAGCAAAACCGGCATCCTCATTATTCCCGTCGTGTTGATTCCGCAGATCATTCTCAGCGGTGCACTGATCAAATACGAAGAGATGAATCGCAACTTGGATTTCATCCATGTCATCCAGC
This sequence comes from Terrimicrobiaceae bacterium, assembly GCA_044375555.1. Taxonomy (GTDB): domain Bacteria; phylum Verrucomicrobiota; class Verrucomicrobiia; order Chthoniobacterales; family Terrimicrobiaceae; genus UBA967. Next base: position 24,804 of record JBILML010000002.1, on the reverse strand, counting down.
AGTGGGCCATCCGCCATCCGGAAAGCTCGATGCCGCCGCGCAGCGACCTGCAGGTGCCGCTCATTTGCGAAATAATGCCCACGCGTTGGTCTTACGAGGCACTGGTCTATGCCCAAGCGAAGCTCAACCCCCTCACCATCCGCCAAGAAAAAATCCAATCTCTCATCAACGAAATCATCCGCGCCAAAAAACTCACCCCCGATCAAGCGGATCGCCTGGATGATTTGAAAGAAGCCCTCGCTGTTCTTTCCGGGCTCGAAGCCTCCCGGCCTGACGTCATCAACAAGGCCTTCCGGCGAATTGATGACGTCATCGCCGGCGCGCGGTTCGACCCCTCGAAATTCGACAACTTCGGCAGCGGCGTGAGTGCCGAGCAGCTCTATGTGAACCAAAAAGTCACCGACCTCGTGTCCAAAGCCGAGATGGAGCAAAGCGACTACCGCGAGGATCGACACCTGAATGTCTTCTTCGGCCCGATGAAGGAATACCTCGGTCTTCGTGCCGGGATTCTTTGGTTCAATACCCTCGTCCTGATCGCCTCGACCCTCTTCCTCTTTTTCGTTCTCTACTTGATCCTGCGCTCCCAAATCCGGGTGCGGAATTCCTGATAAAAATCAGGCCATACGGGCCAGGATGGCGGTGAGATAAGGGAGAAGTTGTTTTTTCCGCGAGACGACGCCGTCGAGTTTCCACGCGTGGCTTCCATCCTCGGGAAAATCGATGAGGCGCGTGAAACTCTCCGATCCACGGACGATGAGAATCGAGTTCTGCGTATTCACATCGGTGATGAGGAGTGCGGAGAAAAGATACCCATGCGAAGCGCGGTATTTTTCGAGTTCTTCGACGAGCGTTTCCCTCTGCTGCTGGAATGATGCGAAGCTGATTTCTTCAATCTGGGAGACACTGAATTTCACGCCGTGCTCATCGTATTCCTTGCAGTCGGCGGTGATGACTTCCTTCGCTTGGAGCGTCATGAGCGGTGAGCCGACGCTGAAGATTTCCGAAGCGAGATCCGAGGGGTTTACTCCGCTAATCTCGGAAAGTTCAGCCATAATCTCGCGGTCCACGCGCGTGGTGGTGGGAGAGGTGAGGTTCAGCGTGTCCGAAATCAGACCGCACATGAGCAGGCCGGCGATTGGCTTTGGCACGGGGATGCCGGCTTGGCGGAAACAATCGGCGACGATCGTGCTCGTGGAGCCGACCGGGCGGTTCATGAAAAGAATCGGTTGGTGCGTTGGGGCGACGCCGATGCGGTGGTGGTCCAGGATTTCGATGATCTGCACCTCATCCGCGCCGGCGACGGCTTGGGTGATTTCGTTGTGATCGACGAGGATGAGTTGGCGCGGAACGGGCCGCAGGAGATCGCTCTTGGAGATAATGCCCTGCAAGCGCCCCTGGGCACTGAGCACGGGAAAAGCAAACTGCGAGTGCAACGCGAGATCGAGCCGTGTCTGCGAGAGGGTGTCCTCCCCGCGAAGGCGAGTGAAGTCAGGCGTCAACATCTGCCCGGCGGTGACAGCGGCGCGAGATAGCATGACCGTCGTAGCCGTGTCGTGCGGCGAGGAGAGCAGCGTGGTGCCGTGTTCCTGAGCGAGGGCGAGGATTCGGTCCGGGGGCGAAAAATTGTTGGTGATAATGATGACCGGGACGCCTGAAAGAATCGACATCTCCAGGATATTCCAGCGATCGCCGACGATGAGAACGGTGGCAGGAATGTCGAGTTGCTCGAGGCGCTTCGCGAAGGAGGCGGTGAGCATGGCCGCGACAACGAGCATGCGGGGCTTGACCTCGGGGTCTTCTTTTCCGGTGACCACCATGCCCCGGATCGCATCGCGAATGTGCGAGACAGAAGCCTCGACGATGCGGCAGGAGGAGAGGTTTTCGAGAGGGGGAAAAAGATATTTTCCCAGCTTGAACGCGGAGAGTAGACCGACACAGGAACGGGAGTCGTCCACCACAGGCAGGCCTCGGAATTTGGCTTCGCCGAAGCGCGTCATGGCTTGGTAAATCGGCGCGTCGCGGTGGATGCTCACGACATTGCGCTGCATGACATCCTCCACGCGGGGGTAGACATCCGGCACAAACATCGGCGCCTCGACCCCGAACTTCCGGAGGGCAAAATCGATGCGGGCGTTTGTGTTTCCACAGCGGGCGGCGATGGCATTTTCCATTCCGGTGGCGCGCTTGAATTCCGCATAGCCAATCGCGGAAACGATCGAGTCCATGTCCGGGTTGCGATGGCCGATGACGAGGGTTTTCATGAAATGGAAAAGTGGGTTGCGGGGACGGGACTCTAGCAAACTGCGGGGGGATGGCAACGCCCGCGGGCCAGGGGTGAGGACCTACTTGGAGGCGGCTTTTTCGCGATACTGGATGTAGGAGCCTCGAAGGGAGAGGTAGGGATCAACAGCGCTCTCGGTGGCGGCATCGTAGGCGTTGAGCCGGCTGTCCACATTGCGAACGGTGTTGGGCGTGGAAAGCGGGATCGAGATGGCTTGGGCCACTCCACCGATCGGCACCCATGTGAGGGGGTTTAGGGCGACATCGCCGGCCAGGCCCACGGTGTCGCGCACACTGCGCGGGCCGATCACGGGAAGGACGACATAGGCTCCATGGCCGATGCCCCACTTGGCAAAAGTTTGGCCGGTGTCTGCGTCGGGAACCTCGGCGAGCGAGGGGAAACGATCGGAGGGCTTGAAAATGCCGCCCACGCCCGCGGTGGAATTGAGAAGGAATTTGCGGGTTTCGAGATCCGCGCGCCCGGGTTTTCCTTGGAGCAAGTGATTCACCACGCGGACAGGATACTCCGCGTTGTCGTAGACATTGTGAACGGCCGTGCGGACGGGCTTCGGCAGGATGGTGCGGTAGACCTTCGAAATCGGCCGAGCGATGTAGGTGTAGAGTTGGTGGTTGAGCCAAAACATTCCGCGGTTCGCGGGCTCGATAGGGTCCGCGATCTTCACGGTGTCGCCATATTCATCCAAGTCATCCACGGGAGGAGCAGCGGGTTTCGGCGAGGATTTGGGAGGCTTGGCAACCGGTGCGGGCGAAGATTTTTTGGTGACCGTAACCGCGGCGGACTTGGGCGTTGGGGTCGCTTTGGGAGTTGGCTGGGGCTTGAGATTTGGGATCGCCTGAGGGGTCGGCTCAGGTTTGGGTTTCGGCGTAGCTTTAGGCTTCGGCGTTGCTTTGGGCTTCGGTGTCGCCTCGGGCTTCGGTGTGGCAGCAGGTCCAGAGGGCTGGGGGATGGCGCTCTCGAGGTAGTAGGTCTCGTAGGAATTTTTCGGGAGGCGGCCTTTATTTAGGTCCACTGGCACCGCGCCCTGGGTGGTGTAGCTGTAAATCCGGCTCGACTCGGCGAAGGCCTCGGGAGCGAGAACGCTCACGATCACACCAAGGAAAAGCATGACAACTGAGCGAGAAGTTTGGGGGCGTGTCATTTTGAGGAATTGATGGATTTTTGGAGTGAGCCAAGCACCGCTCCCGCGCCGCCGGATTTGAACTGCGCGTCGAGTTGGCCTCGGTAATTTGCGATCATGCTAACGCCTTCGATCACCACGTCGGTGACGCGCCAGCCCTTGCCATCGGGCTGCTCGAGTCGATAGATGACTTCGTAGCGGCTGCCTTTATAAAGTGTGGTGGTGGCGACTTCGACGCGACCGGGCGCGGTCTCGGTGGCGGCTTTGTAGACGACATCAGGGAGTTCGCCCGGGGTGAACTTGGCGGAATAGGTGCGAATGATCAGCGTGGTAAAAAAGCCGATGGCGTCCTTTTGCTCGGCGTCAGTGAACTGCCGCCACCCCGGGCCCACGGCGCGGCGGGTCATGGCGTCAAAGCTGATGGTTTTGAGAAGAATCGGGCGAACGGCGGAGGCGAGCGCCGGGGCGTCAGGGGCATTTTTAGCGGCCTCCACGACCTCACCAACGGATTTTTTGAGAAAATTCTCCGCCTCGGTGGTCGAGGCGAAGGCATTCCCGCAAGACAACGAGAGGATCAGGGAAAGTAGAAGGGTGTTTGTTTTCACGGTCGATTATTCAGCTTTTTGATCTTTCGTTTCCTCGGCTTTGTCAACCGCTCCAAAAGCCATTTTTCCAATGAGGGATTCCAGGTCCACAGCGGATTCGGTCATCGTGATCCGTGCGCCAGGTTCCAGGAACGACTCCTCCGCGCCGGGCGAGAGGGAAACAAATTTGTCGCCGATGAGGCCCGAGGTTTTGATCGAGGCCATCGAATCGCTCGGGAGGCGCAGAGCGGAAAGGATGCGCAAGGTGACAATCGCGCTGTAGTCCGACGGCTCCATGCGCACATCCTCCACGCGGCCCACGGTGACGCCGGACAGGAGCACGCTGCTGCCGGAATGGAGCCCGCCCGCGTTGGTGAAGCGGGATTCGATGACATAGGTCTCACCGGCCGGCATCGAGCCCGCGCCGGCTTGGAGCGTGAGCCAGGCCAGCGCGGCAAGGGAGAGCAGGGCGAAGAGACCGACCAAAAACTCGATTTTGTGTTTTTTCATGAAATGGCTGGTTGTTCGCTGCGGATGGCAGCGAGGGATTGGCGAAGGGCCTCCACGCTGTCGCGAAAAAGCGCGATCCCGGACTCGCTGGATGCGGCGAACGCGGCAGGCGTGCCCTCAAAGGCAATGCGGCCCTGGTTGAGAAGGGCAACGTGATCGCTGACCGCAAGAGCCTCCGGCACATCATGCGTGACGACGAGGGCCGTGAAGCGGAAGCGGCGTTGGTATTTGGCGATCATGGAAAAAACGGCATTTCGGCGGAGCGGGTCGAGACCCGCGGTGGGTTCGTCGAAAAGCACGATCTCGGGTTGTGTAACGATCGCGCGGGCGAGGGCAAGACGCTTTTGCATCCCGCCGGAGAGGCGCCCAGGGTAGCGATCCGCGAAATCTTTCATCTCCAGTTGCTGGAGGGCCTTGAGGCTGCGCTTGAAAATTTCTACTTTGCCGAGCGAGGTCGTTTGCTCGAGCGGGAGGGCGACATTTTCCAGCGCGGTGAGCGAGTCAAACAGCGCATTGCCCTGAAAAAGAAAGCTGCACCGTTTCCGGAAATCCTCCCTCGCCTCCGGATCGCGGAGGGGGCGGCCCTCGAAGACAATCCGCCCCGAGTCGGGCGCGAGGATGTTTCCGATGCACTTGAGGAGGACGGATTTTCCGGTGCCACTCGGTCCGAGAACGGTGAAAATGCTCCCGCGCGGCACACGAAGATCGACGCCTTTCAGAACGGCATTTCCGTCGAAGCCCTTCTCCAAACCCTCCACCTCCAGCGCGAAATCCGTGGTCTCCATTTTCAGATAAAAAACGAACTGATCACATAATCGGCAACCAGCACCGTGATGCTCGAAAACACCACCGCGCGGGTGGTCGAGGCGCTAACCGCACGCGCTCCAGCCGAGGAGGTGTTGCGATCTGCGTGAAAGCCCATGTAGGCGCAAATCGAAGTGGTCAACACACCGAAACTCGCCGCTTTCAGAAAACACTCGCGCAGGTCGCGGAACTCCACCGCCCGTTCGACAGCTGACCAATAAACCCCCGAATCGACCCCCAGCAAAACCGAACCCGAGAGGCTCCCTCCCCACAACCCGAGGACGACAAAAAGCGCCGCCTGCGCCGGAAAAACCAGGAGAGCGGCGATCAGGCGCGGCGCCACGAGGTAGCCGAGGCTGTTCACACCCATCGTCTCCAGCGCGGCGATCTGCTCGGTGTTTCTCTGAATGCCCAACTCCGCCGCGAACGCCGATCCCGCCTGGCCGACGAGCATCAAGGCCGCCAGCACCGGCGCCATTTCGCGCACGAGGGAAAGCGAAACCAGCGTGCCCAGCAGCCCCTCTGAACCGAACCGGCTAAGGACATGGTAGCCCTGCAATCCCAGCACGAGCCCGGTGAAAACGCCCACGATCGCGATGACGGGCAAACACACCGCACCCTGTTCGTAGACCGCACGCAGAATGCGGCGCGGAAGGCGTCGCGTTTTGGATAGCGACAAAAAGGCGCGTCCGCAAAACAGCGTGAAATCGCCGGTATCGCGCACGATTCCCAAAGTCGTTTGGCCAAGTTGACAAACCATTGGGCGGAATGGTTGGCAGGATCGGCGGATTTTTACAACCAGCGACGCACTTCCATGCCTTGCGGATTGCACCGGCGAGAGGAGTTCGACAATCTGCGGCACATGACGCCCGGGCGGCTGACATTTTTTCTGAGACTTTCGAGCACGATCATTCTTTGGTTGCTCCTGCTCGCCACGATTCTCATCGGCTGGGAGATCGGTTTTTTTGTTCTTGTCGGCTTCATGGCGATGCGTGCGCTGTGGGAATACTACAGCATGCTCGAGCACGACGGCATCCGGGTTTTCACGCTCACGGGGTTGATTTGCGCGGCGGTGCTTCTGTGCGGCGGATTCTTAATTACGAGAGCCAGCGGCGCGGAGAACAGCCGGGACTTCGAGTTGCTCGTGCTCGTGCTTTTTCTGGTGACGATTTTCGCGCGGCAGATGTTTCGCGGCGCGGAAAACGACCCGCTGCGTGCGATGAGCTACACGGTCTTCGGGCTTTTTTACATTCCGTGGCTTTTTAGTTTCATCACGAAAATCATCTACCTCACACCTCGCTTGGAGAACGGAATGACGACCGGGCAGTGGTATGTGCTGTATCTCGTGGCGGTGACGAAATTCAGCGACATGGGCGCGTATGTCTTCGGGAGTCTCTTCGGCAAACGCCCGTTCGCCCCGCACATCAGCCCGAAAAAAACCTGGGAGGGCTTCTTTGGCGCGCTGTTCTCTTCGCTGCTGTGCAGTTTCTGGATGTATGCACTCATACCGGAAAAACTCTCGGCGTTTCGGTTCGATGACATTGTGTTTCTGGGATTGCTGCTGGGCTTTGCGGCGGTCGTGGGCGACCTGGCGGAATCCATCGTGAAACGGGGTGCGCACACGAAGGATTCGAGCGCCATGCTGCCGGGCATCGGCGGCACGCTGGACCTGATCGACAGCATTCTTTTCACCGCGCCGATTCTGTTTTTCTACATGCGCTTCGTGCTGGGGGTCGGATGAGGATGCGGAATGTCGTGATCCTCGGAGCCACCGGCTCGATCGGCCGGAGCGCGCGCAAAGTGGCGAAGGATATTCCTTCGCGGATGCGGATCGTGGGGATGTCGGCGCACTCGAACGCCGAGGAATTGGCGGAAGCCGCGCGGGAATTTCCCGAAGCGAGGACAGCTCTCTCCAGCGGGCCTGACGGCGTCGAGCGGTTGGTGGAGTTGGCGACAATGCCCGAGGCGGATCTGGTTTTGATCGCGATTGTCGGAACCGGCGGGCTGCGTCCCGCGCTGGCGGCGATCGAGGCCGGGAAAGACATCGCCGTGGCGAGCAAGGAAATCCTCGTCATGGCCGGCAAGGTGGTGATGGAGGCGGCGCGGCGGCGCGGCGTGCGCGTGTTGCCGGTGGATAGCGAGCACAATGCGATTTTCCAATGCCTCGATGGACGCGACACCAGCTCCGTGCGGCGTTTGATTTTGACCTGTTCCGGCGGGCCGTTCCGCCAGACGCCCACGGCGGAGTTGGAAAATGTGACACCCGAAATGGCGCTGCGACATCCGACTTGGAACATGGGAAAAAAAATCACGATCGACTCGGCAACCCTCTTCAACAAGGCGCTCGAGATGATCGAGGCGCGGTGGCTTTTCGATATCGGCATCGAGCGCGTCGATGTGATCGTGCATCCGCAGAGCATCGTGCATTCCATGGTCGAGTTTGTGGACGGCTCGGTCCTCGCTCAACTCGGCCACTCCGACATGCGGCTCCCGATTCAATACGCGGTGACCTGGCCTGAGCGTATTGGAAATTCCCTGCCCCCGCTCGACCTCGCGGCACTGGGACGGCTGGAATTCGAGGCTCCGCGGCGGGAGGATTTCCCTGCGCTGGATCTTGCCGTAAAGGCCGGAACGCTTGGCGGCACCTGCCCCGCGGTGCTGAATGCGGCGAATGAGGTCGCCGTCGAGGCGTTCCTCGCAGGTCGCATCGGCTTCACCGGAATCTGGCGTATCGTTGCGCAGGTTATTGATCAAATCCCACACACGCCGCATCCCGACCTCTCGGCGATTCTCGCGACCGACGCCGAGGCGCGCCAACTCGCCCGCGCGCTCGTGGATTGATTTTTTCACCAATCGGGGGATGGTGGTGACCCATTTATGTTTTTTGACGGCCTGAAGTTCATTGTCATCTGCCTCGAGGTTATTTTGATTTTCAACCTCCTCATCGTGGTCCACGAGCTGGGCCACTTCCTCGCCGCCCGCTGGCGCGGGTTGGTGGTGGAAAAATTCGCCATCTGGTTCGGCAAGCCGATCTGGAGCAAAACCATCAACGGCGTGGAATACCGCCTCGGCTCGATCCCCGCCGGCGGATTTGTCGCAATCCCCCAGCTCGCGCCGATGGAAGCGGTGGAAGGCGAGTCGCAGACCCCGCGCGAGCAATTGCCGCCGGTGAAGCCGCTCGACAAAATCATCGTTGCCGCCGCCGGGCCGCTTTTCAGCTTCGGCCTGGCTTTTGCCATGGCGCTCATCGTGTGGTTCGTCGGAAAGCCGCAGAGCGAGATCGACAGCACGACGATCGGATTTGTGAAAGAGGGTGGCCCTGCCTACCAAGCCGGTCTGCGCCCTGGCGACCAGATCCTCACCGTGGACGGCAAGCCCGTGAAGCACTTCCTGAGCGGCACGGACAGCGTGAAGTGGCGTATCGTCCGCAGCGAGGCCCAGGTAATCCCCATGACTGTTCTGCGCGAGGGCCAGGAGGTTTCGATCGATTGCGGTTGGACAAAACCCGAGACCTCGAGCTGGCGTCGGCCGGCCTTGCGTGAAATCCAAATCGGGCCGCGCATCGTGCCGGGTGTGGGCTTCGTCGTTCGGGGCAGCCTCGCCGACAAAGCGGGCTTCCGCGCCGACGACCTTGTCACCGACCTCAACGGCGAGCCAATTTTCAACCTCTCCGACATGGGACCGATCATCGACGCCAACCGCGGCAAGGAGGTCGTGTTCACGGTCGAGCGCGGCGCAGAGTCGCTGCAGCTCCCGATGGCACTTCCTCCACCATCGCCTGACGGTATGCCGGTGGATTTCGGCATCGAGTGGGGCCGCACCACGCTGGCCTACCCGAATCCTTTCCACCAAGTGAAGGACGCCGCCACGAGCATCTTCCGGATGGTCGGCGCGCTGCTCTCACCCGCCTCAGATGTGAAGGCCGCGCACTTCAGCGGGCCAGTCGGCATCATGCGACTCTACTACCAAATCTTCGAGTCGCCCGATGGTTGGAGGATCGCGCTGGCGTTTAGTGTTCTGATCAATGTGAACCTCGCATTGATGAATCTCCTTCCGTTCCCCGTCCTCGACGGCGGCCACATCACACTGGCGATCATCGAAGCGATCCGCCGGAAGCCGATCAGCGTGCGCGTCCTGGAAGTTGTGCAAACCGGCTGCGCGCTCCTTCTCATCGGGTTCATGCTTTACCTGACCTTCTACGATGTGGGCGACATCGTGGCATCGAACGTGCCCGTGCCGGTCTCGAAGTCGAACTAACCGATGCCGCCGGAGTTCCGCAACCACCCCGGCCGCCGCCCGACGCGCGAGGTCCAAACCGGCCGCACCGCAATCGGCGGGAAAAATCCCGTCCGCGTCCAGTCGATGCTCACGAGCGACACGATGGACACCGCCGCGTGCGTTCGCGAAACCCTCGGCCTTGTCCACGCCGGTTGCGAAATCGTCCGCATCACCGCGCCGACGGTTAAAGACGCGCGCAACTTGGAAAGTATCCGAGCCGCGCTTTTGGAAACCGGCTGCGATGTCCCACTTGTCGCCGACATCCATTTCAAACCCGAAGCCGCGCTGGAGGCCGCGAAGTGGGTTGAGAAGGTCCGCATCAACCCTGGCAATTTCGCCGACTCGAAGAAATTCAACATCCGCGAATACACCGACGAGGAATACGCCGCCGAGATCGGCCGGATCCGCGAGAGGTTCGCGCCGCTCGTCGAGCTCTGCCAGCAACGCACCATCTCGATGCGAATCGGCACAAACCACGGCAGCCTGAGCGACCGCATCATGAACCGCTTCGGCGATACGCCGCTCGGCATGGTTGAGAGCGCGCTGGAATTTGCCCGCATCGCCCGCGACCTCGGCTACCACGACTTTGTTTTTTCGATGAAGGCGTCGAACCCGAAGGTGATGATCCAGGCCTACCGCCTACTCGTCGCACGGCTCGATGAACTCGACCGCGCGGAGGGCGATTGGAATTACCCAATTCACCTCGGCGTCACCGAAGCCGGCGACGGCGAGGACGGCCGCATCAAGAGCGCGATCGGTATCGGCAGTCTGCTCGCCGACGGCATCGGCGACACGATCCGCGTCTCACTCACCGAGGATTCGGAACACGAAATCCCCGTCGCCCGCGCGCTGGTGGATTCCATTGTTCGCACTCAAACCAATTTCTCCCCCTGGCCCTTCGATCCCTTTTCCTACACGCGCCGGGCCAGTCAGCGGCTCGAAGTGGACGGCATCCCGCTCGGCGGCCCGGAACTTGTTCGCGTGGTCGCCGCGCAATCCACTTGGGAAAAACTCGGGCACAAACTCGAGGCGCTCGGCGATTACAAGCCCGAGATCGTTTTGGAAAAATCCGGCGTCATCGAAATGGACCCGCGCGATTTAGAAGCCGTCGCCCGCACCAATTCCTCCCCCACCCCGCTCCTCGTTACTGTGGCCGATTCCTGCGACCTCGGCGTGATCGATGCCTTTCGCCAACTCGCGTCCGTTCTCGATCCCCGGCATCCGATTTTGTTGAAGGATACCTTCTCGCCGGGCGGGTCCGATTTTCTCGGCAACCTCCTCACCGCCTCGACAAATATCGGCTCGCTGCTCTGCGACGGCATCGGCGACGCGGTGCTGATCCAAGGCGAGTCGGCTCCGGGCCAATCGCTCCGCCTCGCCCACAACATCCTCCAGGCCGCCGGCGTCCGGATTTTCAAGACCGACTATGTCGCGTGCCCGAGCTGCGGCCGCACGCTTTTCAATCTTCAGGAGACCACGGCCCGCATCAAGGCCGCCACCTTGCACCTCAAGGGCGTGAAAATCGCGATCATGGGTTGCATCGTGAACGGCCCTGGCGAAATGGCCGACGCCGATTTTGGCTATGTCGGCGGCGCGCCGGGAAAGGTGAACCTGTATGTCGGCAAGACGCCGGTGAAATTCCATATCCCCCAAACCGAGGCGGTCGACCGCCTCGTTGACCTCATCAAAGAACACAACCGCTGGGTCGACCCGGTGGCACCCATCCTATGAAAACACTCATCGCCTCCTTGCTTCTCGGTTTGACAATCGCCTCCGCCTCCGCCACAGAGACCACCTCCATGCAAGACATCCGAATCATTCTCACAACGAACAAGGGCCCCATCGAAGCCACGCTCCTCGCGTCCAAGGCACCAGTAACGGTCGCCAATTATCTGAACCTCGCCAAGCGCGGCTACTACAACGGCCTGGCATTCCACCGCGTGATTCCCGATTTCATGGTCCAAGGCGGCGACCCCGAAGGTTCCGGCCGTGGAGGTCCAGGCTACCGCTTCGAAGATGAATGCACGCCCGAGCTCAAGCATGACCGCCCTGGCATTTTCTCAATGGCCAACGCCGGCCCCGGCACCAATGGCAGCCAATTTTTCATCACCCATGTGCCGACCGCTTGGCTCGATGGCAAACACACCGTCTTCGGCAGCGTCACGAAGGGCCAAGATGTCGTCAACGCGATCAAGCAGGGCGACAAGATCGAGAAAATCGAAATCCTCGATCCCACCGACGATCTCTTCGCTGCCCAGCAAAAGCGGATCGACGAGTGGAACAAGGTGCTCGACAAGCGCTGAGGTTCAGCGGCCGAGCAGCGGCAGGATTTTTTCCAGCGACTTCGTGTAGAGCGGGTGTCGCCCTGCACGGCTGAGTTCCGCCAAGAGCGTGTCGGTCGTGTTGCGACGAGACGCGGGGAGGATTTGGCGGGACTCGGAGACACCGGGAATGCGGATCGCGGCCTCGAAGAAATCCGAGTCCGCACCGAGCGACAATTCAAACTCCGCATCCTCACACCGGATCACTGCGGAGTTCCGGCCATGGTTGGCATTTTCCCGAATCGTGAAGGCGACTCTTCGACCATCGGCGGCGAGGAATTCGTTACCTGAGCTGTTAGCCGTCCAGCCCAACTGGCAGGCGAACCAACCAACCAGAAGAAGCGCGGAGGTGCGCGAATCGTGGTTCAAGTCGATCTCGAGCGAGTCAACTTTTGCCAGCTTGGGAAACGCGGCGGCGTGGTCGAACAGACTCGCGAAGGCGTAGCGCCAGGGCTGGAGGCGGGTCCAGTTCAGATCGCACAGGACGGTGCCTTTGCGCCCCGCCGCGAGGTGGCGGACCATGGAAAACTGGTGCGTCGGATTGGTCCACTCGGCGCTGTCGTAGATCAGGCGGTCCACCCAGGCCCAGAGCGTGTCGTCGAGGGGCTCAGGCAGATCGCCCTGCCACCAGAGGCAGAGGGGCAGATCGGAATCGAGGTGGGAAAAAACAATGTTCGGCAACGCGTGCGCACTCTCGCCGTCGAGTCGGAAGGTGATCTGCTCCGAGCAGAGTTGGCGCTCTCCTTTTCCCGTCTGATGGCAATGCGCGTTGATCCAAGCCTGTGCGGACGACTCAGACGCGCCGGGGTTTGAGAAAATCAAAATCGCGCGGCAGGCGTGCTTCGCGGCGATGGTGGAGATGATCTCCGTGTCGGCGGCGAGCGAGGCGGCATCGCCGGTGTGGATGACGAAATTGATGAGCGATGCGCGGGTCTTCGAGTCGTCGCTCGAGTCCCAGAGTTTTCCGAGTTCCTTGTCGATACGACCGATCTCGACCGGGATTCCCAGACGCGAAGCGTCGAATGTCACAGGCGCCTCCATGTGGCTTCGTGGCGCTTGAGGAGTTCATCGGCCTCGCTCGGCCCCCAAGCTCCGGCGGAGTAAATAGCGAGATCGTTCGAGCGCGTGCGCCAGGCCTCGTGGATCGAGTCGATGAATTTCCAAGCCTCCTCCACCTCGTCGCGGCGGGCGAAGAGCGTGGCGTCGCCGCTCATGGCGTCCAGAAGCAGGCGCTCGTAGGCCTCGGGCGTTGCTTTGCCGAAGCTCGTTCCGTAGTGGAAATCCATTTTCACCGGCTCGATACGCAGGCTCGAGCCCGGCATTTTCGCGCACATGCGGAGCGAAATTCCCTCATCAGGCTGGATGCGGATCACGAGCACATTGTCGTCCACCGTTTCGCCCGTGGCGCGGAAGAGAACCGGCGGCACGCTCTTGAATTGAACGGCGATCTCGGTGCCGCCTTTAGGGAGACGCTTGCCGACGCGGATGAAAAACGGCACGCCAGCCCAGCGCCAGTTATCCACATTCACCTCGAGGGCGACATAAGTTTCCGTATTCGACTCGGGGTTCACATTGAGTTCGTCGCGGTAGGCGGCGACGCGCTTGCCGTTCACGGCGCCGGCGCCGTATTGGGCGCGGACGACATGGCGGAAAACCTCCTCGCCCGCAAGCGGGCGGAGGGAGCGCAGGACTTTCACTTTTTCATCGCGGATCGAGTCGGCATCGAGCCCGGCGGGCGGCTCCATCGCGGTGAGGCAGAGAAGTTGCAGGAGATGGTTCTGGACCATGTCACGGAGCGCCCCGGATTTGTCGTAGTAGCCCGCGCGGCCCTCCACGCCAAGCGGCTCGCTCGCGGTAATCTGGACATGGTCGATGTAGCGGGAATTCCACATCGCCTCGAAAATCGCGTTGGCGAAGCGCATGACCATGATATTTTGCGCGGTCTCTTTGCCGAGGTAGTGGTCGATGCGGTAGGTCTGGGATTCGTCGAAGGCGGACTCGACGAGATCATTCAAGCGGCGTGCGCTGGGCAGGTCGGTGCCGAACGGCTTCTCGACAATCACTCGGGCCCAGGAACCCGGCGCGGCGGTATTGAGTCCGCTTTTGCGGAGGTTTTCTAAAATCACCTCGAACTGGTCGGGCGCGACGGCGAGGTAGAAAAGCCGGTTGCCGCGCGTGCCTCGGGCGGCGTCGAGCTCCTCGAGGTGGCGTGCCAGAGACACATAGCCCTCGGGGTTGTCGAATTCGCTTCGGTGGTAAGTGATCGAGTTCGAGAAATTCTCCCACAACTCGTCATTCACCGCCTGGCGTGAGAATTTGCGAACGGCCTCGCCGAGTTCCTTTCGGAAAATCTCGCTCGTTTTGTCGCGGCGGGCGAAACCTACCACGCTGATCGCCTGCGGCAGCGCGCCGTCAGCGGCGAGATTGTAGAGCGCGGGGACGAGCTTGCGGTGGGTGAGATCTCCGGACGCGCCGAAGATGACGAGCGAGCAGGGATCAGGGATCGACCGAAGGTTAAGTCCATCGCGCAGCGGGTTGGACTGGAAAGGTTCCGTTGGCATGCAGGGGCGTTGTATGTCCCCGACAGCGGCTCTTCAATAGGGAAAACAAGGGCTCAGCCTTGATCCAGCGGAAGCAGGCTCTCGGGCAGGGCGATGAGTTCGAGCGTGGAACCCTCGGTGTGCCAAGCGATGCGACCATCCTCGAGGATGCGGGTGACGACGCCGCGCGTCGTGCCGCGCATCGTTTGAACGTGGTCACCGACACTCAGCGAGGCGGAGTGCCATAGAGAATCTACGGCGGAAATCATCGAGTCACGGTCCAGCACGCCGGCGATGTAGTGGGCGACAGCGGAGGCCAGTTCGCGGCGGCGCATGGCGGGGAGGTCTGAAAAAATGGCATCGCAAGTTCTTCGCCCGATGTCGGCAAAGGTATTGCCATTGAAAAAAAGGAACGGTGCGGACCGGTGGAGACTGCGAAGAAAATCGAGCGTGTCGTTGAGGCTCGAATCAGTCAGGCGGAAGGTTTCCCAGCGGATTTGGCACGCTGCTCCAGTCTCTGAATTAATTCCGTGCTGCGCTGAACCTCGTTGGCACGCTCCTCTGTTGAGGCTGACGACAAGCTCCCAACCCCAGTTTTTGAGAAAAGCGGCTCGGGTTTGTAACGGGCATTGTTCGCCAATACCTCCTCGAGAAGGTCGTCTTCCGTCAGATGCTCCAGCAGATCCAGACGAAGTTTCATCGTTCATAAAATGGCGCGATCCGATGCGGGTTGCAAGCGGGGAGGTTCATGCGGCAGGCAAGCGCTTCGTTTCCTCCCAAGGATTGTGGACAGAAATTCCGCAATGGCAAAAGTCTTGGATATTTCGTGTTGCAAGCGTGAGCCCATGGCACCGTGCGGTTGCTGCAATCAGGCTATCCACCACGGGGAGCCTGTGACCTTTTTTTTCTGCGTCTGCTTGAAGTGCGGCCCACTCGTTCATCTCTGCCTCGCCCAGCGGAATCACGCGACTGGCAAAGGCGGGAAGAAGTTCGGATTCCAGCCAACTCCCAAGTTTTGCCCTCTTCTTGCCTTCCGGAAGCAACAAAATGCCTTTCCGGATTTCCGCTATGGAGACGAGGCTGACGAACAGCGTGAGGGTGGGTCGGGCGCTCAGCCATGCTGCGGCATGGGCGTCCGGGTGCGGCCTTGTCGCCTCGCACAGGATATTTGTATCCAGCAGGTAGTTCAAAATGACACCTGGCGCGGGAGATCCTTGTTGCGGGCTAAATCGAGTTCACTCAAGTCGGCAGGGCAGTCTCTCAACACATCCCAGATCCCCCGCTCTGGCTCGTGTTCCCTGCACCAGTCTTCTGCACTCACGATGACGACGAACGGCCTCCCGTGCTTCGTCACAAGTTGAGGAACCCCTTTCGCCGCGCTCTCCGCCACGGCCGAAAAACGCTGCTTGGCTGTTTGGAGTTGGCAAACTGTCATGGTTCCATCGTCTGCCATTCTGTGCTGTCTGTCTAGAATTTTAACCCCGCAATTTGAAGACCTGGAGGGCTGACCTTTGCCTTGCTCGCGCCCTGCTCGCTGCGCCCTTCGGGCCATCTCCGATGTGCTGCCTCGCGACGACCCAGTGGCTCGGTTGTGTCGACCCAAATTTCAGGCGCAAAGCGTCAGAAAAACCAAACCGCAAATCAGAAAAATCCCCGCGAATAAAAATTCCCACACGGAGGCGCAAGGCAATGCGAACTCTCTTGGGGAAGGGCAAGCCCCCAATTTTCCTGCTCCAAGAAAAAATCCTTAAGAACAGCGCTTGAGGAGCCTTGCCGTCCGAATTGGCGCTGACGGAGCACCTCCCTCCAATGGGTTTTCGAATGGCGCTGACGCGCCGGGGTTTTATTTTTCGATCAGGCTGCTTTTGCAGAGGTCGGCGTAGAGGCCGCCTCGGGCTAGGAGTTCCTCGTGGCGACCGCGCTCGGTGATTCGTCCGCGCTCGAGAACGAGGATTTGGTCGGCGTGGCGGACGGTGGAAAGCCGGTGGGCGATGACAAAGCTCGTGCGGTTTTCCATCAAGTGGTCGAGCGCCTCTTGGATCAGGCGCTCGGTGGCGGTGTCCACGCTCGCGGTCGCCTCGTCGAGAATCAGGATCGGCGGGTTTTTCAAGAGGGCGCGGGCGATCGAGAGGCGCTGCTTCTCGCCGACGCTCAGTTTCACCCCGCGCTCGCCGAGCCGCGAGTGGAGACCCTCGGGGAGTCGGCGGATGAAATCCTCGGCGTTCGCAGCGCGGAGGGCCTGCCACATTTCCTCCTCGGTCGCGGAGGGCTTGCCGATGCGTAGGTTTTCGGCGGTTGTGCCGTTGAAGAGAAAGCTCTCCTGGGTGACGACGGCGATGTTTTCGCGGAGGTGGTGCTTTGGAATTTCACGCAGCGGGGTGCCGTCGATCGTGATTTGCCCGCCGGTGAACTCATAGAAGCGCACGAGCAGATTCACGATGGTCGACTTCCCCGCACCGGTGGGGCCTACGAGCGCAACCATTTCGCCGGCGCGCGCCTCGAGACTGACCTCATGGAGAACAGGCAACTTGGGATCGTAGGAAAACGAGACATCGCGGTAGGCGACATTCCCGCGAATCGGCTTGCAGGGCTGGTCCGCGCCCTCGTCGGTCTCGGTCGCGGAATCCATGATTTCGAAAACACGATCACCTGCCGCGCGGCCGGACTGGAAAATTTGGTTTAGCTGGTGGAGGCGGCCGACGGGTTCGTAGAGGTAGCGGGTGAGAACGAAAAACGCCACCAGCGCGCCGATCTCCAACTGGCCGCTGAGGACTTGGGAGGTGCCGACGCCCGCCACGATCAGCAGACCGAGCGACGAGAGAAATTCCATACCTGGCTGGTAGAGTGCCCAGGATTTCATCACTGTGAGCGTGGCGATGCGGACCTTGTCGCTGGATTCATCGAAGCGCGCGTGTTCACGCTCCTCGCTGGTGTAGGTTTTGATCTGGCGGATGCCCGCGATGTTGTCGTGGAGGATGGAATTGAGGGCGGAGACGGCCTTGCGTTGCTTGCGGTAGCGGGCGCGAGCGGTGAGCGTGTAGATCAGCGCCCCGGCGGCGAGGAAGGGAATCGGCGCCAGCGCGGCGGCGGTGAGCCACGGGCTGTAGGCCAGCATGAGGCCGCTGACGACGAGGATTTGAAGGATCGCGACGGTGCCTTGCTCGATGCCGTCGATCAGGACGCGCTCGAGATTTGTCACATCCTCGATGAGGCGCGTCATGATGTCGCCGGTGGAGCGGTTATCGAACCAGTGTAGGGGGAGCTTTTGGATGTGCGCGTAAAGCTCGCTGCGGAGATCGAAAATCACGCGCTGCTCGAAGTGGTTGTTGAAAACGATGCGGAGGCTGTTGAGGCCGTTCTGCGCGGCGAAGGCGGCGAGGCCGATGGCAATCAGCGGAAAAAGCCGTTCGGGCCGGTGCTGGCCGATGACTTCATCCACGATCCGCTGGGTCACCGCCGGGAAGACGATCACCATCAGCGTGCCGGCGACCGCGCAGAAGAGCGTGGCGAAGGCCAGAAGCGGATAGCGCTTCACATACGGTAGAACTCGAAGAAAAACAGGCATGTGACGACGGGCTCGGCAGAATCGCCGATTATTTGGTCTCCATTTTGTAAACACCGGTCCAAGGACCTTGAGGCGGGTTGGCTTTCAGACGCAAGGTGCGGGCGAGCATGATGGTGGAGGGCGTGTCGTGCGAGTCGGGGTTCAACTCCGGGCGATTCCATTCAAGCCGCGAAGAATGCTCGAACGCGGCGATCGCGCGGTCCCATTCCTGCGCGAGATAGTGTGCCGTGCCCGCGTCGTAGATTTTAATGCACTCCTTCGACTCGTCGTTGATGTCGGAGCGAAGGCAGACGATCTCGTGCATCTCGGCCGGCTCGGAGCGGCCTTTGACGATGATTTTGTCGAGGAAACGGAAAACGCAGTCATCGCCCGCAGCCTCGGCAGCGCGGCGGGTTTCGCCAGTGACCATCGTGTAAACGCCGTAGCTCTTCGCACCGCTTTCGCAGCGGGCGGCGAGGTTCACGGTGTCGCCCATCATCGTGTAGTTGAAGCGGCGGCTCGAGCCCATGTTGCCGACGGTGGCGAAGCCGGTGTTCATGCCCATGCGCATCCGCATCTGACCGACAATCGACGGCCATTTATCACCCTCCGAAATCCATTTTTTGCGGAGTTCCGCGAGGCGCTGGCGGAGCAACTGCGAAGCGACACAGGCGCGCAGGGCGTGGTTTTCGACGGGCGCGGGGGCGTTGTAGATGCCGACGATCGCGTCGCCGATGTATTTGTCCACATAGCAGCCCTGCTCCATCAGGATGTCGGTCATGGCGGTGAGGTATTCGTTCATCAGCGCCACGAGTTGCTGTGGCGTGAGGAGCTCGGAGAAGCCGGAGAAGCCTGCCACATCCGAGAAGAATGCGGTGACCTCGGCATCGACGCCGCCAAGTTGCGGCTCGTCGCCGCTGTTGACCATCCGCTCGACCAGCGCGGGCGAGAGATAGGTTCCGAACATGTCCTTGATCCGGCGCTTCTGCTCTTCCTGGCTGGAGAGTTGGAGGAACGCGCCGGCGAAACCACAGGAAATCGCCGCACCCACGGGCGCGATGATCGGGAGGAGGAGTTCGTAGTGCTGAAAGAGAACGAACGCCGCGCCGATGTAGAGCAGGACGATGGCGCCGCCGAGGAATTTGCTGGAGCGGGCGAAGCGCTCAGGCACTAGAGAGAACGCTACGGCGCAGAAACCGAGCGCAAAAATGATCGCGACATTTGCGGCCTGCGGGAGTCGGTGGAGGAATTTTTCCGAGGTGATGGTTTTTAGAAGATTCCCGTGAACCGACACGCGCGGAACGGGGTTTTGACCGCTGAGCGGCATCACGCTGAGGTCCTTCAGGAGCGGATCGACTGGGCCGATGAGAACGACGCTGTCGCGCAGCGGTTTGAAGAATTTTTTAGCGAGTTCCTGTTCCTCGGGCGTGCCGGTTTTGGCGGCCTGGCCGAAGGCCATCACATCAACGATGCTCAAGTGGCGGTCGGCTTCCGAATGCCAAGCGTTGAACCAATTCGGCTCGACGAGTTGGCCCATGACGAGAGGGATTTTGGCTTTGACCGAGCCGTCCTTGGCGACGACAAGCATCCGGTTTTTTTCGATTTTCACCGCGCTGGCATCCAAGCCCCAGTGGAGCAGCGCGAGGTTGAGCGACATCGGGTAGTAAAGGTGCAGGTCGGTCTTGGCGAAAAACGGCAGGTAGCGCACATCCTCGCCCACCGTGTCGATCAGGCCGATGTGGCCCCAGGTCGGGCCGACAACGGGGAATGCGGGCAACTCCGGCGGGCCGATTTCGCTTTTGCCGTATTGGCGCTCGAACACGAAGGGGAACGACGAAATCTCGCCGAGAGGGCGGTTTTGCGAGCCGTAGGTTGCGGCGAGAACGATGTTTTTATTGGTGTGGATCGCCTTGCCGAGTGCCCGGGTTCCTTTCTCCGCCTCCTCGCGGCCCAGCGCGGGAACTCCGGCGTTGGAAAAAACAAAATCCAACCCGGCCGCCTTGACCCCGCCTTGCTGGAACAACGCATCGAGCGCGAGCGCGAAGAACTCGCGGTTCCACGGAAAATTCCCCAACCGCCGGATCGATTCCGAGTCCACATCGACATAGGTCAAATTCACCGGAGCCTCGATCGGCCCACGAAAACTCAGTCGCGCATCGATCGTGTAATTCTCGAGAAACGCCAGCGCGCCGTCGGGGCCGAGGAATGTCTCCGAGCCGGGAAGCCTTAGCATTTGCACCTGCGAAAGAAGCGACCAGGCCGTGCAAAGCCCGACGACGATCAGGATGAAAAGCGGTTTGCGGATGTTTTTGTGCAGGTTCACGGCTTGGAAAAAATCATTCCGCTCAAGGGCGCGCGGGAGTTTTTTTGAAAGACGGCAAGCGCAGGCAGAGCAGGAAGGTCACAAAAAGCACGGCCGCTGCGGCCCACAGCGGGCTCTTGGCGTAGTTGCCGGGACCGCTGGCGAGGTCGAGTTGGAGGAGCCAGCCACCGATGACCGGCCCGAGAAATCGCGCGAGACTCGCGCTGGATTGCAACACGCCGAGCGCGCGACCCTGCCAGTCGGCATCCACGCATTGCGAGGTGATGCCGGAGATCGTCGGATTCGTGAGGCTGTTCCCGGCCGCCATCGCCGCACAGGCGAGCAACAACGCCCCGAGCCCGCTGACCAGCGGAGCAAAAAACAAACCGATCGCGAGTAACGCCGCGCCGACCGTCGCCACGCGCCCCTCGCCGAATCGTTTGACCAATCGCCCGATCAGCCCGCCTTGGATGAATACTCCGATGATTCCCAGCATGGCGTAGAGGTAGCCGGTTTGTTTTTCATCAAACCCATGGCGGTTGGCGACAAAGAGCGCGAAGACGGCCGTCATGATCGAAAATCCCGTGATGAGCATGAAGTAGGTCGTCACGCAGGTGACATACTCTGCGGTGCGCGTGTGGCGAAAGAGACCCGGAAAAAGTTTTTCTTTCGGCAACCTCTCGCGCTGTTCCTTGGAAATCGACTCGGGCAGCAGGATGAAAATCAGGACGGCATTAATGATCGCCAGCACGCCGGCCGTGATCATCGGAGCCGCATGGCCGAAATACGCCGCCATGACTCCGCCGAGCGCGGGGCCGAAGATAAAGCCCAGACCGAACGCCGCGCCGATGAGGCCCATCGCCTTCGAGCGTTCCTCGGGACCGGTGATGTCGGCGATGTAGGCCTGCGCGGTGCCTACGCTCCCGCCCGAGACGCCATCGATGATCCGCCCGACGAAAAGCATCAAGAGGGTCTCGCTGAAGCCCATCACCAAAAACCCCGCCGCCGTTCCCAGCGTGCTCAGGATCAGCACGGGCCGACGGCCGAAGCGGTCGGAAAGCTGACCGATGAATGGCGAAAAGACGAATTGAACGAGCGAGTAGATTCCGAAAAGCCAGCCGATCTCGTATGGCGTGGCACCGAATTCCGTGGCGTAAAATGGCAAGACCGGAATCACGATTCCGAAGCCCACCATGTTGATGAGGATCGTTAGGAAAATGATTCCGAGCTGGGTTTTTTTTGAGCTGTTCATGGTGCGGCGACGCCGGCGGATTCGGACGCGATCGCCTCGCGGAGGGCTGCGACCTGTCGAGCAAGGTCATTGGGATGATTGGATTTTTGATTTTGAACCTGGTGGACCATCGCCTCGACGGTTTTCTTCATACGCGAGATGGCGATTTTTTTGAGAATTCCAGCCATGCCGGAACTCGGCGTCACAAGGTTCGTGTAACAAATGATGGATTCGCCCTCGCCATGCGGGTCGATCCGGAGATGACCCGTGGCGTCCTTGGTTTGGAGAGCTCGCACGAGATTCCACGACACCAAGTAGCCGCCATCGTGGGTTGTCTTCAGGTCGTTGCGGGCCGTGTAGGCCTCGTCCGCCAGGATCGGCACATCGACCTCGTAGTCCACCTCCATCATACACGGGGAGATTTTTTTCGAGATTTTGGAATGCAGGAGATCGGGCACGAAGGTCTTCGAGTTGTTGTAATCGAAAAACACCGCGGCGACCTCTTCCGGCGTGGCTCGGGCGAGTTGGTAAATGCGCAGGCGCGGCCAGGGTTTTCCCTGGACCTCTTCCTGCAAAGCGACCTGATGGCCCGCCAGCACTTTCGCACGGTCGGAGGCATCGAGTTCATCAAGCAGCCCGGCAAAGCCCTTTGCGGCCGTTGCGCCAATCACCGCCACGAGGAGAAAAAACAAACGAAATCCTGACATTTCCAGCAGTAGAAAAGCAGGTGTCGCGAGGCGCGCAAGACCTCGCTTGCCAGAAATCACTTTCGCACGGCGGACCATGGTGTTAGATGCCGACTCGGAAAAATAAGGGGATATGGCGAAGCAGCAGACAATTCTTGTGGTCGATCGGGATAGTGATTTTCTGGATTGGGCAAAAAACCAGCTGGAGAGTTCGAAAATTCGTGTGCTCGTGGAGGACTCCGCCGATGCCGCCTACAAGACCTTTTGCATGGAGGAGCCGGAACTCGTCATGGCCGAGTCGAACCTCCACCCATTCACCGGACTCGAGCTTTTGGTAAGAATCCGCAAGCACTCGCCAAACGCCCTCGTCGTTCTCATGAGCGCCTTCGGCACCACCCAATCGGTGATCGAGGCCATGAAAGTGGGCGCCTTCGATTATGTTCGCAAGGAGCAACTCCCCTTCAATCTCAAGGTCGTTGCTGATTCCGCTCTCCAGGCCTCTGCGGAACTCAAGGCGGCGAATACTTTCAAACCCCAGCTCACTGTCGAGCAACACCAAGACGAGATCGTCGGGCGCTCGGAGGCCATGCAGCAGGTCTTCAAAATGATCGGCCGCGTGGCGGGCAGCGACGCCGCCGCAATGGTCACCGGCGAGAGCGGCTCGGGCAAGGAACTCGTCGCCGTCGCGATCCATAATTACAGCGCACGGAGCAACAAAACTTTCCTCGCCATCAACTGCGCCGCCATCCCGGAGAATCTTCTGGAGAGCGAGCTTTTCGGTCACGAAAAAGGGGCTTTTACCGGAGCCACAGCCCAGCGCATCGGCCGCTTCGAGCAATGCAATAAAGGAACTCTCTTCCTCGACGAAATCGGCGAAATGCCGCTCCAGGTGCAAAGCAAACTCCTGCGCGTTTTGCAGGAAGGGGAATTCTCCCGTGTGGGCGGAAACGAAACCCTCCACACCGATGTGCGAATCATCTGCGCAACGAACCGCAACCTGGAAGAAGAGGTCGCCAAGCGCACCTTCCGGGATGATTTATTCTACCGCCTGAATGTCGTGCGCATTCACATCCCTCCTCTCCGCCAGCGCTCCGAGGACATCCGGCTACTCTCCGAGTATTTCCTGCAAAAAATCGCCAACCGCTCGCACTCTCCCCGCCTCAAACTTTCCGAGGAAGCCGTCCGCGTGCTCGAGGCCTACCCCTGGCCCGGCAATGTCCGCGAACTGGAAAACACCCTCCAGCGCGCCGCCGTCCTCTCCACCGCCGACACGCTTTTGCCGAAGGACATCCCGCTCGGAACCACCGACCCCGAGGCCGCCATCGGCGGAGTCTCGGCCGGCGAGACCCACGAACTCACCAAAGACAACGCCGTAGAAATCCTCTTCAACGCCGCTGTCCAAGACCCCTCGCTCGCCATCCTGCCCTGGATCGAACGCGAATTCACCCTCCGCGCCATGCAAAAAACCGGCGACAACCAAGTCCGCGCCGCCAAACTCCTCGGCATCACCCGCGCCACCCTGCGAAAGCGACTTGACCGCAACAGCGCGATCTCGGACGAAGTGGATTAAAAAAAGAAAAGAATTGGCAGTCCGAATCCAATAAAAATCATTGCAAGATGATGTATTTAAATACGTTTATTATTATTTTAATACTTGCAGTAAATGCATCGGCTCTTGAGATTGAAGTCAGCAAAGAAGATTGAGGCAATGCTGGTGAAGAAGATATTAAAGCTGTTTTACATTCGGCTGCTTCGGCAATTTACAAGCATTGTCTAAATACTCGAATCGATCCCATGCTGGTTCATCGGCGATTCGATTACCCACAGGCCAACCACGACCGCGACTCCTCCGGACGGATCGTCATCGGATTGCAAACAGGCGATCGCTATTGGGCTCAATACGCTTATCAGTTTTCTCATGAATTTTGCCATGTTCTTGCAGGTCATAGTAATGATTGGAGAAAGAAATGGCGTTCCTTGGATACCCCGCAAAAATGGTTTGAAGAATGCCTTTGTGAAGTAGCGTCACTTTTTACGCTGCGCTCTATGGGACAGTCATGGGTTATAAATCCTCCCCATCCAAACTGGAGGAGTTTTGCGCCTAATTTAGCGCAATATGCACAAGATCGAATTGATGATCCAGAGCATGCGCTTCCGGTTGATGAAACTTTTCAAAAATGGTTCCAAAAACATGAAAAAGAACTCCGCCATAAATGGAACCACAGAAAAAAGAACACTATAATTGCCAAACAGTTGTTGCCGCTTTTTGAAGCTGAACCTGAAGCATGGGAGGCTGTTACCTACATAAATCTAGTTTCGCGCGACCCAAACTTGTCTTTTTACGAATTTCTCTGCAGCTGGAAAAAAGTTTCTCCAAAAAATCACCAAGATTTTATAGATAAAAAATTTTGTAGTGTTTTATGAACAAGGTTCACCTTAAGCCAAGCAACCTCGTCTCTCTGAGGTGGCCCCCGAAAATCGGACCAGCGGTTAAGAGATAAAAGCGGTGGTTGGAGGAGGTCAAAAAACCTAAAACCAACCATTGAAATGAAAGCCAAACGCAGAAGACACGATAGCGCCTTCAA
>JBILML010000043.1:0-17022 GCA_044375555.1 Terrimicrobiaceae bacterium | reverse complement strand
AAAGGAGTTGGTGGCGGCGGGCATGGATTTGGGCGGTGGCGGTTGTCATATGCAGTAAAATATACTACAATATCACTGTGTAAAAAAAGGAAAAAACGCGGGAACCAACTTTTTTGTCACGCACCCAATTTCGGGGTTCATTTTGAACACGGGATGCGGGAGAGTGGATCGGACCGCATGGAGGATTTTTTCCAGCAAAAACCCGCAGACACCTTAAGCGACGCCCCGCTTTCCACTCGAATGCGACCGGAGTCGTTGGAGGAATATGTCGGCCAAACCCACATCCTCGGACCGGGAAAACTCCTGCGCCGCGCCATCGAGGCCGACAGGATTTCCTCGCTGATTTTGTTCGGCCCGCCGGGAACCGGAAAAACCACTCTCGCCAAAGTCATCGCCGGCGCGACCCGCTCGAAATTCGAGAGCCTGAGCGGCGTCGAGAGCAATGTGGCCGACATCCGCCGCGTGGTGGCCCAGGCCGCTCAACGCCGAACGAATGGCGTTCGGACAATTCTCTTCATCGATGAAATCCACCGCTTCAACAAAGCCCAGCAGGATGTGCTGCTTCCCGAGGTCGAAAGCGGCGTGGTGCGGTTGATCGGCGCGACGACGCAGAATCCGTTTTTCAGCATCAACAGCGCGCTTATCTCGCGTTCGCAGGTTTTCGAACTCCGCCCGCTTTTGGAATCCGATTTGCTCGTGCTGATCGACCGCGCTTTAGCAGATGCAGAGAGGGGCTTGGGAAAACAAAAAACCATCATCGAGCCAGAAGCGGCGGCCTTTTTGGCCAAGCTGGCCGATGGCGATGCGAGAAAATGCCTGAACGCCCTCGAGATTGCTGCCCTCACCACCGCGCCATCGGAAGATGGTTCGGTAAAGATCGACCTCGCGGCGGCTCAGGAGAGCATTCAGCGCAAGGCAGTCGTCTACGACGGAACCGGGGACGCCCACTACGACACGATCAGTGCCTTCATCAAAAGCATCCGTGGCAGCGATCCCGACGCTGCCATTTACTGGCTGGCGAAAATGCTCCATGCCGGCGAGGAGGTGCGCTTCATCACGCGGCGGTTGGTGATTTGTGCCAGTGAGGACATCGGCCTGGCGGACTCGAACGCCCTCGTCGTCGCTCAAGCCGCAGCGCAGGCGGTCGAGTTCATTGGCCTGCCAGAAGCGAACCTCCTCCTCGCCCACACGACGCTCTACCTCGCCACCGCGCCGAAGAGCAACAGCGCCACCATGGCCATCGGCAAAGCTTCGGCGGAAGTGCGCGAAGGCCGCACACTCGCCGTGCCCGAACATCTCCGGGACGGCCATTACAAAGGCTCCGAGCGGCTCGGCCACGGCAAGGGCTACCTTTACAGCCACGATTTTGAGGGCTCGTATGTGCCCCAAGCCTACCTACCCGAGGGACGGCGCTATTTCGAACCCACCGAAAACGGCCTCGAGAAACGCATCAAGGAACGCCTCGCCCACTGGCGCGCACTTTTTGAGGAATCGCAAAAAGCCGGCTCATAAAATTCGTGGCAGTTGCCGCAACCGCGAATTAGTGTGCGGTCCTCGCCAATGGTCGAACTCCGCAATGTCACCAAGCGCTTCGGCGCCTACGAGGCCCTCAAGGAAGCCAGCTTCGAAATCCGCGCGGGCGAGTTCATGACCTTCCTCGGCCCCTCCGGCTGCGGCAAGACGACCTGCCTGCGACTCATCAGCGGCTTCGACACACCGACCTCCGGCCAGATTTTTTTGGACGGCAAGGATCTCACTTTCGAGCCGCCCTACCGGCGCGATGTGAATCAGGTTTTTCAAAATTACGCCCTCTTCCCCCACCTCACGATTTACGAGAACATCGCCTTCGGCCTGCGGATGAAAAAAATCCCGCCTGCCCAAATCCGCGAGCGCGTCGATCGCGTGGTGAAGATGACCTCGCTCGAAGCCTTCATCGATCGCAAGCCCGCCCAACTCAGCGGCGGCCAGCGTCAACGCGTCGCCCTCGCCCGCGCCATCGTTTGCGAACCCAAGGTCCTCCTCCTTGATGAACCCCTCAGCGCCCTCGATGCCAAACTCCGCACCCAGATGCGCGTGGAGCTCAAGCAGCTCCAGAAAAAACTCGGCATCACCTTTATCTTCGTCACCCACGATCAAGAGGAGGCCCTCACCATGAGCGACCGCGTGGCCGTCATCAACGCCGGCCGCGTCGAGCAGATCGGCACCGTCAACGAGATCTACTACAAACCCGCCACCCGCTTCGTCGCCTCGTTCATCGGCGAGTCGAACATCGTCGAAGCCGAAATCCTTCGCGCCGAAGGCGAGTTCCTTCATTGCCGCCTCGAGGGTGGACTCGAGCTCGATGTCCGCTCTCCAAATCCTCCCGCCCATCCCCAAATCCTCCTCTCCCTCCGTCCGGAAAAAATCCGGCTCACCCGCGAGAACCCCGGTGGACGAAATTCCTTCCCCGGCACCATCGAGATGGAAATCTTCAAAGGCGCTGTGGACGATTTGACCATTTCCGTCCAAGGCGGACTGCAACTCGGCGCCGTCCTTACCAACGACGGCCAGGCCGAGTCCGACCTCCACGAGGGCGAACGCATCTTCGCCCGGATCCAGCCCGAAGATATTCACATCGTCGCCGCCTGAACGCCCCCGATCGCTCAAATTGCGACACCGCTGTTCAGTATTGTTCAGAAAAATTCGCAAAAAAAACTATTGACGCCTGATTCCCCTCTTGTCTAAGGATGGCACGGTTAGTGCTAACAAACCGCGCCGGCCTCCGGTGCGACAAAACAAAAACAAACAAAAAAACATAACAACTATGAAACTCACCAAATCGTTGATCGCTCTCACGAGCGCCGTGGCCATCTCGGCCGCTCCCGTCTTCGCGGGATCCAAAACCTTCAAGGAGACCGTCGTCGTCCAAGAAGAAGTTGCTCCTTGGAGCGCTGCCCTCAGCACCGGCTACGACAGCCTCTACATGTTCCGCGGCGTGAATGTGCTTCGGGATTATAATAATGAAGGTAATAAGGACAAAGGTGGAAATTATGGGGATGGTTTGTTCTGGACAGATGTAAGCGCCACCTACAACTTCACTGAGAACGACTCCATCACTGCGGGCGGTTGGATGGCATGGGGTGCAGGCAACATTGGGTATCAAGAATTCAATGCTCGTCTTAACTATGTGCATACCATCGATAATCTGGCTCTTGGTCTCGGATACACTTTGTATGCGGTATTTCCGGAAGCAAACACCGACAGCTATGCTAATGAATTGAATGCTAGCGTTGCTTACAACATCGATCTCGGATTCATGACATTGACTCCGTCCACGACCTACTATTTCAATCTCGGTCCTGACAGCGATATCGATAATCCAGGTGCATCTGGATCCGCAGTTACAGGCAGCAGCTACCTTGACCTCCGACTCTCTGGTGCCATTCCCGTGATTGGTGACACGGTCTCGATTAACCCATGGACAGCTTTTGGTCTTAACTTCAACGCGAACCTTGAAGGTGGCGAGTATGATGCAGCAGCTGGAGTATTTACACCAGGCCAACCCTTCTATGGTGCTAACAACTTGGAATTTGGTGTTGCTGTTCCTTGGAAAATCAATGATGTGATTACGCTCTCGGGTTATGCTGCTTACAGCATCGCGTTCAACGACCTCCGTGGTTCTGGAACTCAGCCCACAGACCCCAACACCCTCTGGGGCGGTGCCAAAGTAACCTTCTCGTTCTAAAAGCAGAGCGAGCCTAAACTCTCAACTTTAAAACCCTCCCGGCTTAGGTCGGGAGGGTTTTTTGTTACCCTTAAAGCTTCCGAAGGCGGTTGATTTCCCCCGAGACATCCGCTGCGCGGAAGATCGAAGTTCCCGCCACCAGCAAGTTAGCCCCCGCCGCGACCGAGTCCGCCGCCGTGGCGGCGTTGATTCCCCCATCGACCTCGATCTCGAAATCCAACCCCTCGGACTCCCTCCAATCCGCCGCCAGGCGAATCTTATCGAGCATGGCAGGAAGAAAAGACTGCCCCCCGAATCCCGGCACCACGGTCATCACCAGCAAGATGTCGAATTGCCCCAAGTAGGGCCTCACATCTTCCACCGCCGTGGCCGGGCTGATCGCCAACCCAGCCAGCAAGCCCGCCTTGCGAATGCCGTCGAGGGTTTTGGATACATCGTGATCCGCCTCGAGATGCGAGGTGATCGAGGAGGCATAGGGAAGAAAGCGTGGAATGTATTCGTCGGGACGCTGAATCATCAGATGAACATCCAGCGGCAGGCTGGTGTGGCGCGAGACCGCCTCCACAAACGCCGGGCCGAACGAAATGTTGTCCACGAAATGCCCGTCCATCACATCGCAATGAATCCAATCCGCGCCCGCCGCTGAGACGCGCTCGACCTCCGCTCCGAGTCGGCTGAAATCACACGCGAGAATGGAAGGGGCCACGATGGTTTTGCGCTGGGACATGGAAACGGGATAGCCTGTGGGAATGGAATTATCCAGCGCTGGATATTCCCTGATTCCACTCTTGGTTTGTATGCGCCAAACCGTATATTGACAATTTATCCGTCTCGCCGCATATTTTCATAAAATGCAACTAGCTCGCGATTCCAAGCAAATCGGCAACATCATTCGTCGTGCCCGAAAAAAACAAGGCCTGAACCAAACTCAACTTTCAGAAAAAACCGGCCTGCGCCAAGCCACGATTTCGCAAGTTGAAAACGGGCATCCCTCAGCCCGCATCGATACCCTTCTCGCGCTCTTTGCAGCATTGGATCTTGAGTTGAGAGTCGCCCCGAGATCGAAGGAGTGGACCATCGAACCCGGAGGGGATTCCTGATGCCGCGCCGCGCAATCCATCAACCGTTGCGGGTTTTTATGAATGGCCGGCCCGTGGGTGTTTTGCTCAAGGAACCGAGCGGCGCGATCACATTCGGCTACCACGAATCCTGGCTCGAAGGCGAAAGCGCCATCCCTGTTTCGCTCTCGCTGCCCCTGCGCGAAGATCCGTTCAAAGGGCCCGTCGTCGCGGCGTTTTTTGAAAACCTGCTGCCTGATTCCGAGGCCCTGCGCCGCCGCGTTTCCGAAAAAGTCGGTGCCGAGGGAACCGATGCCTACAGCCTGCTGTCGCGCATCGGCCGCGATTGCGTGGGCGCTTTGCAATTTCTCCCCGAGGACGAGGCACCTGCGGCATCAGGAAAAATCGAGGGGCGTCTAGCCAAGGACGAAGAGATCGAGGCGATGCTGCTCAACCTGACGCAGACCCCGCTAGGCCTCGACCGTGAAAAGGATTTCCGCATTTCCATCGCCGGAGCACAGGAAAAAACCGCTCTTCTTCGCCACAAGGGAAAATGGTGGAAGCCAACCGGCACCACGCCGACCACCCACATTTTCAAAAAACAAATGGGCACGCTGCCCAACGGCTTGGACCTTTCAAACAGCATCGAAAACGAGTTCTACTGCCTGCGTTTGCTCGCCGCATTCGGACTGCCGGTCAACCACGCGGAAATTTGCACCTTTGAAAAAACCAAGGCACTCGTCATCGAACGCTTCGACCGCCGATGGACGGATGACCACCGCTTGCTGCGTTTGCCTCAGGAGGATTGCTGCCAGGCCTTGTCGACTCCCCCGTCGCGAAAATATCAGAACGACGGAGGTCCCGGTATCGCCGACATTCTCCGCTTGTTGCAGGCCGGAGACTCCCCCGCCGAGGATCAAAAGCGGTTTCTCAAGGCACAGGTTGTCTTTTGTTTGATCGGTGCCACGGACGGCCACGCTAAAAACTTCAGCATCTTTTTGGGTCCACTCGGTCGCTTCCGCCTGACTCCGCTCTACGATATCCTCTCCGCTCAACCGAGTTTGGCCGCATCGCAAATTCACAAGAAACAAATGCGCCTCGCGATGTTTGCGGGAGCCAATCGTCATTATGTGGTGGAGCGAATTTGTGGCAGGCATTTCATCCAGACTGCCGAACGAGCGGGAGTATCTGCCACGCTTGCAAAGGAAGCTCTGCAAGAAGTCATCGACCAAGCCCTCCCCGCAAAGGAAGCATTGGAGAAAACCCTGCCACCGGATTTCCCGGACTTCCTCCACCGCACAATCTGGGACGGCATCGCAGCAAGACTGGGAAACATGCGAATGTAGTTGGCGGCGCGAAATCCCGCTCACGATGGCTTTGCCCAAGCCCCTCCCTGCGCGATAGACTTCTCAAATGGATTTTTCCAGCGACGAATACTTCATGCGCGAGGCGCTTCGACAGGCCCGGCGCGCCCTGGCCGCCGACGAGGTGCCGATCGGGGCTGTGGTGGTGCGCGAGGGCGAAATTATCTCCCGGGCTTGGAACCAGGTCGAAATGCTCAAGGACGCCACAGCCCACGCTGAAATGCTCGCGATCACCCAGGCCGAGGCCGCCGTGGGCGATTGGCGCCTCACCGATTGTGACCTCTATGTCACCAAGGAACCCTGCCCGATGTGCGCTGGGGCGATTGTTCACGCGCGGTTGCGGCGCGTGGTCTTCGGTTGTCCCGACCCCAAATGCGGTGGCGCGGGCGGCTTGGTGAATCTCCTGCAAATGCCCGAACTCAACCACCGCTGCGACACGACCTCCGGCATCCTTGCCGACGAGTGCGCCTCGATGTTGAAAGATTTCTTCCGTGCGCGCCGGGAGGCGTGATGGTTTGTTTTTCCAGCCCATGAAAATTTTTGCCGCTGTGTTTCTACTCGCCGCCGTTGCCACCCAAGCCTCCGAGATTCGCCTCACCGATGCGCAGGCGCTCGAGATTGGAAAGAGGATTTGGAAAAACGAATGCGCCGGCACCGTCTCGGGCCTCACCTCTTGGAACAAAGGCGAGGAATTCCCCTCCCTCGGCATCGCCCACTTCATCTGGTATCCGCCAGGCAACCGCGGCCCGTTCGAGGAAAGCTGGCCGGGCTTGGCGAAATTCCTCAAAACCCGCGGCGTGCCCGTCCAAGACTGGATGCTCGGCCCCTGCCCTTGGAAAAACCGAGCCGCCTTCATGGCCGATCTCGACGGCCCCCGCCTGTCCTCTCTCCGCCAAATGCTCGCTTCCACCGTGGCTGACCAAGCCCGCTACGCCGCGATGCGATTGGAAGGTGCCCTCCCGAAAATCCTCGCCGCCGCGCCCGCCGCGCAGCGCGCACGCATCGCCGCCAATTTCTCGCGCGTCGCCGCCGAGCCGCTGGGCTACTACGCGCTCATGGATTATGTGAACTTCAAGGGCGAGGGCGTCAGCCCTGCTGAACGCTACAACGGCCAAGGCTGGGGGCTCCTCCAAGTCCTCGAAACCATGCCCGCAAGCGGAAACGCCCTGCCTGAATTCGCCAAAGCAGCCGACACCGCCCTCACCCGCCGCGTCAAAAACTCCCCGCCCGCCCGCAACGAGGCGAAATGGCTCCCCGGCTGGCGCAACCGCCTTTCGACCTACACCCGATGAACAAAGACGAAATCATCGGCGTTTTTGAAAACATCGCCCGACTCCTCGAACTCAAAGGCGAGAATCCCTTCAAAATCCGCGCCTATCTCCACGCCTCCAAAGCCCTCGAAACCCTCGCCGAGCCGCTCGAGAAGCTGATCGCCGAGGAGCGCCTCGTCGCCGTGGACGGCATCGGCAAGGCCACCGCCGAAAAAATCGCGACCCTCTCCAACACAGGCCGACTCGATTACTACAACGACCTCCGCGACGAATTCCCGCCCGACATCCTCACGCTTTTCGACATCCAAGGACTCGGCGGGAAAAAAATCAAAGCCCTCTGGGATTCCTTAAAAATTCATTCGGTCACCAGCCTTGAACGCGCCTGCAAATCCGGCCAAGTCGCCGCCTTGCCAGGATTCGGCGAGAAGACCGCCACGAACATTCTCAAAGCCATCGAGCACATGCGCAGCCACGCCGGAGAGTTCCGCTACGGCGACATCGCCGCCCTCGCTGGGTCGCTCCTCGAAGACCTCCGCACCCACCCCGAGGTCGGCCAGGCCCAGATCGCCGGGAGTTTCCGCCGAAAAAAGGAAATCGTCCGAGACCTCGACTTTCTCGTTTCCACAAAAAACCCGGAGGCCGTTATGGAGTTTTTTACGACCCATCCGCTGGTCGAAAACATCCTCGCGCACGGCGCGACCAAATCGAGCGTGATCCTCCAGAACGGCATCCAGTGCGACCTCCGCGCCGTCACCGCCGCCGAATTTCCCTTCGCGTTGAATTATTTCACCGGCAGCAAAGAGCACAATGTTCGCATGCGCTCCCGCGCCCTCTCGCGCGGTTGGTCGCTCAATGAATACCGCTTCAGCGCCGCCGAGGGCCGCGAACTCCGCGAGACGCTTCCTGAAATCCAGGAGGAGGCCGACATCTACCGCGCCCTCGACCTCGATCCGATCGAACCCGAACTCCGCGAGAACCACGGCGAGATCGAAGCCGCCGAGAAGCACGCCCTTCCGCGCCTCATCGAATGGAGCAATCTGCGTGGCGCCTTCCACAATCACACCACCGAGAGCGACGGACGCTCCTCACTCGAGGACATGGTCGCCGCCGCCAAGGAACTCGGCCTCGAATACCTCGGCATCGCCGATCACTCCAAAGCCTCCTTCCAAGCCAACGGCCTCGATGAAAAGCGCCTCGCCGCTCAGGTCGCCCGCATCGCTGAAATCAACGCCACCGAAAAAGACATCCACATTTTTGCCGGCACCGAATGCGACATCCTCAAGGACGGCTCGTTGGATTTCTCTGACGAAATCCTCGCTTCGCTCGACTATGTTGTCGGTAGCATCCACTCGTCCTTCACCATGCCCGCCGCCGAGATGACGAAGCGCATCATCCGCGCGATCGAAAATCCCCACATCACCATGCTCGCCCACCCGACTGGACGCCTCCTGCTCGGCCGCGAGCCCTACCAACTCGACATTCCCGCCATCCTCGACGCGGCCGCCGCCACAGGCACTTTCATCGAACTCAACGCCAACCCGCGCCGCCTCGATCTCGACTGGCGCTGGTGGCAAATGGCCAAGGAAAAAGGCGTGAAATGCGTCATCAACCCCGACGCCCACTCGACTGCCGGGTTGCAGGATTTGATCTTCGGCATCGGCATCGCGCGCAAAGGCTGGCTGACAAAAGACGATGTGCTGAACACCCTCCCGCTCGCCCAAGTCCGAACCGCTCTCCAAGCCAAGCGCGCGCGGAGTTGATTCCCGCCCGAGCCAATGCTAATTCGCAAAAGAATGCCCGTCGCATCGAATCACACCGGTCCCGCGCCCGCTCAAGGAACGTGGGCGTCCCGCCCACATCGTTCCCATCCCGTGGGCGGGACGCCCACCCTCCTTGAAGCCCGTGCCTCTCGACGCCTTCCTCTGTCCATCTCTTACCTCCTTTCTTCCATCTTCAGCCTGATCTTCCTCCTCCCCACCTTCCTGGAAGCCAACCAACAACGCCCCGAGCCTGGACTCGAGCGCGCTGTGAATTGGAAATGGTCGGTCGTCCCCTCCCCTCCCAGCCAGCCATGGCGCCTGCCCCCGCAGCGCGTCCCAGTCCTCGCCAATTCCACAGCAACCGCCCCCACCACCCCGACCGCCGACCCGGGAATTTACTCAGTAAAAAAAGGCGATGTCCTCGTGCGCATCGCCAAGCGTTTCAACCTCACCGTCGCTCAACTCCGCGAATTCAACGCCCTGCAAAGCGACTTCCTCCAGATCGGGCAGGAACTCCGGATTCCCAATACCGAGGAGCGCCTCACCCTCCGCAGCACGGGTTCAAAAAAAACCGACCAACCTGCCGCTCAGGCGAATGTAGTTAACGAAGTCCTCCTGCTCCGCGTCTTCCTCGACAACCAAGGCTTTTCGACCGGCGCGATCTCCGACCAAGCCGACCCCGTTTTCGGTCGCGTCCTCCACCTCTATCAAACCGCCCGCGGCGAAACGCTCGACCATGCCGCTGTGGTCTCGGAAGCCATCGCCTCCACCGCAAAGACTCTCACCGACTACACGCTGCGCGTCGAAGATTTCCACTTCATCGCCCCGCCGAAAGCCACACTCGCCACCCCCGACGGCAAGCCCGCCCCAACTCCCCGCCTCACCTACGAGGAACTCCTCTCCCCTCCCATCCTCGCCTACCGCTCTCCGTGGGAATTTGTCGCCGAGCGTTTCCACTGCGATGAAAAATTCCTGCGAAAACTCAACCCCAAGCTCGGCGCCAACCCTCCGGCCGGCTCGATTTTTCGAGTGCCGAATGTCGCGCCACTTGAAATCGAAAAAATTCCGGCCCGCGCGATTCAGCCTTCCGCCGAACTCGCAGGGTCCACACGCGCCGTCATCCGTGACCTCGCCGTTCTTGAAATCTACCGAGACGAAAAACTCTCCGCCGTGATGCCTCTCTCGCGCTCCCGCCCGGGCCTTCGAGGCCGCGGAGAATGGAAAATCCTCGATGCCATCCCCCGCCCCCGCCTCGCCACCATCCGCGAACCGCATGTCGTGCGTGAGGAAAAAACCGGGCCGTTTTATGTGAATCCCAACCCCACGCCGCGTCAGGCTCCAGCGGTGTTGGAGCGCGAGGAAATCCTCCCTGCCGGCCCAAACAACCCCGCTGGCGTCGTGTGGATCAACCTCGCGAAGGCGAACGAAAACACCCCACTTCCCTTCGGCCTTCACGGCACGGCGACACCCTCGGAAATGTTCGGCTACGAAAGCCTCGGAGGGTTTCGTCTCACGAATTGGGACATCCTCCGCGCCGCCTCGCTTCTGCCTCCGGGCTCGAAGCTCGAGTGGTTGCCTTGAGGGAAAACCTCAGGAAGCACGGCCGACCACAATGCTCGATCCAGTGATCGCCAGCACACGCACCGGCGTTCCCGACTCGAGGAATTCGCCATTTGTCATCACATCGAAAATCCCCTCGCCGATTTGCGCGCGTCCACTGGGTCGCAAGATCGAGAGCGCCGTGCCGGTGTTGCCAGGCTGAAGGTTGGCGACGGCGCCGAGTTCGGTGACGACGGGTGCGATCGACGTCCCCGGGCTGGCTTTGGATGAGAGAAAAAGACCTTTAAACATGGGAATGGATGGTAGGAAGCGGGCGAGAATGGTTATGACGACAAGGCTCGAGAAAAGGGCGATCGAGAGGTTGAGCATCGGCACGCGGAACATCTCAAAAGAAATTTGGATCGGTTGGGCAGGGTAGAAATCCGCCATTGTAAAAAACAGCGCCGTCACCGCCATGGCTGCTCCCGCAAGAGCTAAAAACACAATGCCCGGAAAAAAAATCAGCTCGATGAGAATGCAGAGGATTCCGAGCACAAAGATCGCCGGCATTTCCAAGCCCGTCAGTCCGGCGATGTAGTGGCCACCGAAAAAAATCAAAAAACAAATCGCAGAAATCACCCCAGCAACGCCGAAGCCCGGGGCCTTGAATTCGAGATAGGCGCCGATGATTCCCCCGAGCAGAAAGAGCGGCGCGAGCGTGGTGATCCATTGCGCCACATGCTCGAACCCCGACGGCTCGAAGTTCACGATGCGGCTGGCATCCAGCCCGCAAAGCCCGGCCAGCGCGGGCACGTCGTCCGCGATGCCGCTGGCGAGAAGGGGCTTCCCACCAATCACCCGAGTGGCCTCTTGCGCGCTCAGCGTGAGGAGCGATCCCTTGGGATTAATGACCTCGCCACCGATTTTCACTTCCTTGTCGAGGTTCATGAAGCCGTCCACCAACTCGGGGTGGTAGCCGTTTTTTTGCGCCACGCTGCGGAAGTATCCGGAGAAATAGGAAACGATCTTGGCGTTCATCGTCTCGGGGATTTCCTGACCCGAGCCCGCGACCGGCGCGGCTGCTCCGATGGCGCTGATCGGCGCCATGAAGACTTTTTTCGTGGAGAGCGCGATGAGAGCCCCGGCCGAACCCGCGTTGGTATTCACATAGGTGTAGGCGGGCACCGGGCTTTTGGTGAGCATTTGGACGATTTTCTCGGTGGCCTTCAGGTCGCCGCCGGGAGTGTCCATATCGAGCACGATCGCCGCCGCACCGGCTGACTCGCAGTCCTTGAGCGCACGGCGCAGGAAGAAAAACTGGGCTTGGCTCACCATGCCATCCACAGGGAGGACGACCACCGAGCCGGCGGAAATTTTCGCCTCCTCGGCGCGAGCGCCAAACATCGCGGCAAACAGGGCCGCCACTAGCAGGAATCTTGCCATGGAATTCGAAATCTCCCTCGCTCCCAGCGGACCCGCAAGGTATTTTCCGCCGCGTGGGTTTTATCTCAGAAGAAAGCATCCAGCGCGTGGCGGACGCCAATGACATCGTCGATGTGGTTGGATCCTACTTCCCGCTCAAGCGCGCCGGAACCAGCTTTCGCGCGCTCTGCCCGTTTCATCAGGAGAAGTCCCCATCGTTCCATGTGAACCCCTCGCGTCAGTCCTACCATTGCTTCGGCTGCGGAGCAGGTGGCAGCGTGCTGCGGTTCGTGATGGATTATGAGCATGTGGATTTTCCCTCCGCTGTCCGTCGCCTCGCCCAGCGCGCCAATATTCCCCTCGTCGAGGAGGCTTCGACTCCCGAGGACGAAAGGAAGCACGGCCTGCGCAAGCGCCTGCTCGCCCTCCATGCCGAAGCCGCGCTGTGGTTCCACCACAACCTTCTGAAATCAGCCGACGGCGCCACGGCCCGTGACTACCTGAAATCCCGCGGGCTGACCTCGGAGATCGCGAAATCCTGGAAGCTCGGCTACGCGCCGGAGTCTTGGGATGCGCTGCTGAACCACCTTCGTGACCGGAAATTTTCTCGCGAGGAAATCGAGCAAAGCGGCCTCGCCTCGTCGAAGGACGACCGGCCCGGTGCCCAGCTCTACAGCCGCTTCCGGAACCGGGTGATGTTTCCGATCCACAATGATTACGGCGAGGTGGTCGCTTTCAGTGGACGCACGCTCGAGGCCGACCCGAAGGCCGCGAAATATGTGAACTCGCCCGAGACGCCGCTTTTCACCAAAGGCCGCGTGCTCTACGGCCTCGACAAAACCAAGCGAGACCTCATCGAAAAAAACGCCGCCATCGTGTGCGAAGGCCAGATCGATTTGATCTCAGCCTTCGAGGCCGGCGTGCGCCATGTCATCGCCCCGCAAGGCACGGCGTTCACCACCGACCAAGCCCGACTTCTCAAGCGCTACGTCGAGACCGTCCTTCTGTGTTTCGACTCCGACACAGCGGGAAAAAAAGCTGCCGACCGCTCTGTCCCCGCCCTGCTTTCCCAAGGCCTCACCGTGAAAATCATCGCCCTCCCGGCCGGCGAGGATCCCGATTCACTGATCCGCAAACAAGGCCCCGCGGCGTTTTTGAAATTGGTTGAGTCAGCCAAGGAATACTTCGATCACAACCTCGCCGAGGCAGTCGCTTCCGGGGAACTCGAGGATACCGCTGGAAAATCCCGCCTCGTCCGCCGCCTCGCGCCGCCGCTGGCCCTCGTGCAGGATGCCGTTTTGCGCGAAGCCCTCCTTGGCCGAATTTCCACCCGCCTCGGCGTGTCCCCTGCCTCGATTCGCGCTGGCATGAAGGCCCCCATGATCGAGAGAGATTCCCAAGACACCAACCCCCAGACCGCGCCTGAAGATGTCATCTCACTCACCGAAGGAATGAAAATGCTCGGCCAACTTGTCCTCGCCAGCTCCGAAGTCCGCGAGTGGCTTCGCACCCAGACGCCGCTCGCCGAGTTTGAACCCCAAGCCGCAATTCTTGATAAACTCTCCCGCGCCGATTTCTCCGATCAAGCCCCTCTTTCCGCGGCGTTGATGTCCGAACTCTCCGGCGCCGAGGAACGATTCCTTTCTTCCCTCGAAACTCTCCGCACAGCCCCCGATCCCTTGCAACGCGCGAAATCCACCATTCATGGCCTCCGGATCCGCCAACTCGAGCAACGCATCGAGGAACTCAAGAGCCGCGTCGGAGATTCCAGCCTGCCTCTGGAGGATCGCCAAAAAATTCAAAAACAAATCCTTGACCTCAAAATTCGTATGGCTGATCTTCGTCGGCCTTTTGACCAAGGGTAAAGGACTTAATAGACAGCCGCTTGAAAACCAAATCCAAATCTTCCTCTAAGAGCTCAGCACGCTCGATTTCCAACACGAAACCCGCCAAAAAAGCACCGGCCCCTAAAAAGCCCGCTGCGGCAAAAAAATCTTCGGCGAAGAAGCTCCCTTCCAAGCCGATGAAAAAACCGGCGCCCAAACCTGCTCCGAAAAAGCCGGCCCCAGCCAAGAAAGCTCCGGTGAAGGTTTCCAAGCCCTCGAAGCCCGTCAAAAAAGCTCCAGCTCCCAAAAAGCCTGCGCCTTCGAAAAAACCAACGCCGGCGAAAAAGCCCGTTCCCGCCAAGGCGCCTGCAAAAGCTCCGACCATAGTCCCCTCAAAGGTTCCAGCTAAGACTCCAGTCAAAGCTCCCGCGAAAGCACCAGCTAAAGCTCCAGCCAAGGCTCCCGCGAAAGCACCAGCTAAGGCTCCCGCGAAAGCACCAGCTAAGGCTCCAGTCAAAGCTCCCGCGAAAGCACCAGCCAAAGCCACTGTAGCCGCGCCTGCCCCTGCGCCGTCCAAATCCAAGTCCAAGGTCAAATCGGGCGCTGCTGAGACCGCCATTCAGCCCCTTCCTGCCGACATTCCGAAGTTGATTCAGGAAAAAGTCCGGGAACTTATTCGACTCGCCAAAGAGCAAGGCTACCTCACCTACGAAGATCTCGACGAGCATCTGCCCGAGGGCGTCAGCAACCCCGATCATCTCGACGCGATCATCAGCCAACTCCGCGGAGTCGAGATCGAGATCATCGAGGCCTCGGATGTCGACCGCGTCAAAGAAGTCGCGAAGCCCGAGGAGGAAGAGGAAAAGGAAGAGAAAGAAGAAAAGGAAGAAAAAGAGGAGAAAGCCGATACCAAGCTCGACATCCTCGACGACCCCGTCCGCATGTATCTCAAGCAGATGGGCCAAGTCCCCCTGCTCACCCGCGAGCAAGAGGTGGAAATTTCCAAACGCATCGAAGATGCCGAGTTGAAAGTTCAGGAAATCCTTTACTGCTTCGGCTCCGTGGCCCGCGCCCATTACGATCTCGGCCAAAAACTCCTCGACCAGCGCGAGCGCTTCGACCGCGTGATTCTCGACAAAAAAATCGAGAGCCGCGACAGCTACATGAAGGCCCTCCCCCGCCTTTGCCAGCAACTCAAGCGCCAGTCCGACTCCGTTTCCAAGCTCTACCACGAGGCCTCCAAAGTCGGCCCAAACTCCGACAAGCGGAAGAAATTCGACAAGGCTCTCAAGAACCTTCAGGCGCTCTACCCGAAATTTTTCTACAAACAAAAGGTCATCGAGGACTTTGTCATTCTGGTGGAAGAAAACCGCAACTCCGTCGGGAACCTCCAGCGCGAACTCGTCAAATCCAAGAAAAGCTCCAACAAGAAACTTCAAAAGCAGCACACGGACGAACTCCGCGAGATGCAGATGAGATTCTGGCTTTCCGCCGAAGAGCTCGGCTCCGAACACGACAAGCTCAAGCTCTCGCACAAGCACGCTCTCAAGGCCAAAACCGAGATGGTCGAAGCCAACCTGCGCCTTGTCATTTCCATCGCGAAAAAATACACCAACCGCGGCCTTTCGTTCCTTGACCTTATTCAAGAGGGTAACATGGGCCTCATGAAAGCGGTCGAGAAATTCGAATACCGCCGCGGCTACAAATTTTCGACCTACGCGACTTGGTGGATCCGCCAAGCCATCACCCGCTCCATCGCCGACCAAGCCCGCACGATCCGCATCCCG
This sequence comes from Terrimicrobiaceae bacterium, assembly GCA_044375555.1. Taxonomy (GTDB): domain Bacteria; phylum Verrucomicrobiota; class Verrucomicrobiia; order Chthoniobacterales; family Terrimicrobiaceae; genus UBA967. The sequence continues at coordinate 1,271 of JBILML010000043.1, read as the reverse complement.
GTGCACATGATCGAAACGATCAACAAGCTCATCCGCGTGCAGAAGCAACTCGTGCAGGAATACGGCCGCGAACCCTCGCCGGACGAAATCTCCGACGAGATTCAGCTCCCGGTCGAACGCGTGCGTGCCGTTCTCAAAATGGCCCAGCAGCCGATCTCGCTTCAAGCCCCCGTGGGCGATAGCGACGACACGAGCTTTGGTGATTTCATTGAAGACAAGAGCGCGGAGAATCCCTCCGACATGGCCGCGATCGTCCTACTCAAGGACAAGATCAAGGATGTGCTGGAGTCCCTCACCGAGCGCGAACGCCAAGTGCTCGAGCAACGCTTCGGCCTTGTGGACGGCTACAGCCGCACACTCGAAGAGGTCGGTCGCCAATTCAAGGTCACCCGCGAGCGCATCCGCCAGATCGAGGCCAAGGCTCTCCGCAAAATGCGTCACCCCACCCGCATCCGTCAGCTCGAGGGCTTCCTCGACGCGCACGAAATGTGACCGTCACAGCTGGAATCCATTTCCAGTTTGTCAGTTGGAAGGGCCGATGAAGCCAACTGGGAAGTTCTGCGTCATACCGACTAGACCCACCTCATTGGACCGATACGAGACTTGCCGACATGCGAGGCCGGAGCGATATGTTGCCCCCATGAATTTTTCCCAAAAACGCAAGAACAGACTCTTCCGCGAGGCAGGCTACACGCTTTTCGAGATCATGCTCGTGCTGGGCATCATCTCCGTTCTGGTGGGCTCGGCGATTTACATGCTGGCGGGCAACATCGATGTGGCGAAGGAACAGCGTGTGGATAGCGACATCGAGGCGATTTCGATGCAACTCCGCACCTACGAAATGCTGAACTACCGCATGCCATCTACTGAACAGGGTCTGAGTGCGCTCGTCTCCCAGCCCGCCACGGAACCCCGCCCGCGCCGCTGGAAGCAATTGATGAAGGAAGTTCCTCTCGATCCCTGGGGCAACGAATATGTCTATCGCAACCCAGGCAAGGGCGGCAGCGGCTTCGAAATTTACTCGCTCGGACCGGATGGCAAGGAGAGCGATGACGACTCCGGCAAGAACTGAGCGCCGCCACAGGGCGTCAGGCTACACGCTTTTCGAAATCCTCCTCGCGCTCGGGATTGTAGCCGTTCTCCTCGGCATCGCCGTGCCAATGGTGTCGAATTCCTTTCAAGAATCCGAAGCGGAAAGTGTCTCGAAACTTGTGGAGCAAACGGTGAAGGCCACGCACTCCGCCGCGCTCGAAACCGGTGAGGCCAAACTC
>JBILML010000042.1:0-17209 GCA_044375555.1 Terrimicrobiaceae bacterium | reverse complement strand
CTCTGACTTCTCTCCTCAATAATCCAAGAAAGCCTCGGATTTTCCACGTCAATGCCCAGCGGGTTCTCGCGGTATTCGCAGCGCAGGTTCGCCACGTCGGCGGCGTGAAGTTGCACAAGCAGCACCAGCAGCATGGCGGCATGGATGAGGGGGTTCATGCCACACCAGGAGGCTTGCCACGGCTTTGTTGCTCGAGGGACGGCCCGTGACGTGGAGAGCAACGGACCGAAGACATCCTTGTTTGCGCTCTGCGCGAAGTCGGGAAGGCGAGGAATAGGCTGAAGTTGATGCGAAGACACGGAAGTTTTCTAACCTAAAATTAGATTGTAAAAAACATATAAACTCTTTCCCCGCCTACCCGCCAAGGATCCTGAAGCAGGCGCGTCCTTCTTCGAGGGAGAGGGGGGGCTCCCCACCCGCTCAACCGCGTGGAGGGCATTGGTGATCTGGTCGCTTTCGACAAAGACCCCGTCGGGATTGAACGAGGCTGCTTTCTCCCACGCGTCGATTAAGGCGGGGCGGTATGAACCGAGGAGATCGGTTCATACCAAAATCCCAACAAGCGGATTTCTGAAAAACTCAATCCCACGGAATACAACTCCCGCCCCTTTTCATCTTTTTTCCCGAGAGCCGAATACTTGGCGATATCACTCGTTACCACCCACGAGCCGTCTTTTTTGAGCTGAAACGCAAACACAGGCTGCGACCCCGACTTGGGCCATGGATCCAAACGAGCGGAACGCGACAATTCAGGCTCCAGCACGGCGTCCGCAGGGATCGCACTCGCCGCCAGGCATTCCTCCAAGGTGCGGACTTCCGAAGCCCCGGTGGGAAAAATCATTTCGCCGCCTGAGGTTTTCTCGGCCCATTCCGGACATTGCTTTTTGAGCGAATCGAACGCGCCGAAGACCATGTAATAACGCCACCAAATCCCACGCCCCGGTGTCACACCGAGCCGGGGAATCACCACGGCGACCGAGTAATTCCTCGTGGCCCTCGCGACTTTTTCGGATTTCCCGCCGGCCCGACCAAAGCGCAAAAGCGTTTTCGCCCTCGGCAACAGCGCGGGGTCGATTCCTGAAGTCGGAAAATCATCCCGCCCAAAAGTCAGGCCCAGCGCATACCGATCCACCGCCCCGCTCTCCTGCGCGAAAGCCATCCATCCCCCTGTGTTCGGGGCGAAATCCGTGCCTCGATCGCCGAAATTGGGTAATGGATCCAGCCGCCTCGCCGCCCCGCGTTCGTTTGCATCCGCCATCCACAGCTCCCCCAACGCCGTCTGCCTCACCCCGCCCCACGGAGTATTCAGCCAAGGGTAACTATTCTTTCCGAAATCAAAAATTCCCACCGTCACCTCCAACACACCCCGCGCCGCGAACCGATACCGCGAGTAATACAGCACCTCCGAGACGAGCGGGCTCGAAGTTTGCGGCACCATTCCCCACGAGAGCATCGTGAAGGTCTTTTCCTCCGGAGACCAAGACTGCGCCAAGCACGGCGCGTAGATCGGCGCTTCCCCCGCTTTCACATAGCAACCGGATTGATGCACAAAAATCTTGTCGGGCTCGCGCGTCACAGCCACCGACTGCCAGACCTCATCGTTCCAAGGACTCAGCATGTTGCGCCTCGCGTCCCGCCACTGCGGCGGCACCAACTCCCCGATCGCCGACTGGATCGAATACAAATGCCCGCCCTTGCCGATGCGAAACTCGATCGGCTTGCCCTGCAAATCCACCGTCCGAAAAGCCCGGAGAAAAACCGATTCCTCCGGCCCCGGAGTCGCCCACGGCCCCTGGGACGGCGAAAATTCGCTCGTTGTGGAAACTTCGAAATCCTCCCCGACCGACCCATCCACAGGCGGCAAAACCGAAAGCATCTGCTTCTCAAAAAGTGACGAACCGGCATTCGCAGCCCCCCCGCCAACCGAATCCGCCGAATAAATCGGAGCCAGGGAAGCCAGCAGCACCACGACAAAAAGAACACCTTTCATTGAAAAAGCTTTCTCTCTCGTTTTAGAAATCGAGTCGATACCAATCTCCTCCGCGCGCCATCCGCTGGCCCATCTTACTCTGCGCCGTTCTTCACCTCATCGATCGCCGCCTGCAGTTGACCCAGTCGCTGCTCTCGCGGGCCCCACAATTCCACCAAAAGCGGACCATTTTTCTCCGGCAAAACCTGAAACCGGCCCTCGCGATAGATTTGTTTGAAAATCGCATCCACCTCATCGCGATAAGCAGGATCGACCGGCCGGATGCCATCCGTTTCCATCTCCACAGGCCAGGCATCGGATTTCGGCACAAAGGCCAGAATGTCCAAATGATCCAGCGATTCCCTGACGGCAGGAACCATCGACTCCACGAAAGCGGCGTCGATATCCGTGCTGCCTTGGTTCGCAGTATATTGGGAATAAGCGATATAATCCACTGGTGCGCGGTCGAAAATCACATCGTCCGTGGATTTGCCATACCGATAAATCCTGCTGATGTTGTAATACATCTGAATCCCATTGTGCAGCTTCGTGGAGGCATCGCGAAAGAGAATTTCATACGGCCCATAAAGCCCCAGCGCCCGGTAGGGCTCCTCCTCGCGATGGAATTGGGGATTTTTTGCAACCCATTCGTTGACAATTGTTGATTTCCCCAAGGAGTGTGATCCAGAGATGGCGATGCGCATGGTTGAGGCTTGGTGGCTAGAGCCTGCTTCCTAGAAACCGATTGAACAAGAGTTTCCTTCCTTCGATGCCAAGGTGGTCGCGGTGATCACCCCATTTTGCAGCGCATCACTTCATTCGAACTTGAGGCATGAAAACTTCCGTCTTGTTGTTGTCGGGTGGGATTGCCGGGACCATGGCTATGACCCTTTTTCTTCTGCTTCCCCGCTGGCTGGGATGGGCTCATGTGGATGTCATTCGGGCGGGAGGGTCGCTGGTTGTGGGACCTGACAATCGGTCCGCTTACCCTGTGGGGATGGGCCTTCACCTCGGCATGGGGATCGGCTTCGCGTTCGTTTACTATGGGTTCCTGACTCTTTCCTCGCTGCCATTCAACGCCCTCACGGGCTTGCTACTCGGCAGTATTCATGGAGTCATCGCCATGCTGCTCGTCTCGATTTTGATCATGGAGCACCACCCGAACTCCAAATACCACAACCGGGGCCCCGCCACCGGACTCGCCCAGTTGGGCGCCCATATGGTCTACGGAACCATCGTCGGGTCCATCGCGGGTTTATTGCGTTAGCCAAGCCCGCCGAGTTGAGGACGCCTGGACCAACGAACTGGAGAAAAAACCATCCACTGGCCCAACTTCTTCCGCACCGAGCGGTTGAAAGTGAAAGAAAATGTCGCCTACCCCTTTTACGAACTCCCTTTCGATAGTGCTCTCAGCCCCTTCGCCATCACAACGAAAGGCACTCCCATCAGCGCGGCAATGAGCGAAATCAAGATCGAGCGAGGATAAAAAATGGCATCTGATCCGGGAAGAAGCGGCCAGAGCAAAAGCAGGACAGCGCAGCCGAAAATGTATACAACGCCTAACAGCGACAAAATCAACATACCAAACGCTGCCCATGGACGACGAAACAATCCCCCCACACCGAAGATGAGCCCTGCAACCGCGAAAACGCCGATCCCGCAATGAACTGAATCAGATTTATCGTTTCCGAACGTAGCCAAGATGAAAATAGTGAGTGCCAAAAACACCCAAATTCCACCGAAAGCTCGAATGCTTTGTTGGGGAGCTTTGGTTGAACTATCAGGCAGCGGTTCACCAATTTTTGTTGTCCAATTCGTCCTGCGTGCAAGGAAAGTCACCGCGAGCGCAAAGCCTAAAATAAATACGCCTTGAACTACAAGCGGATATTGAGGATGCTGACTGTGTGGGAACAGGTTAGGGAAATTTATTGCCGCGTGACAGACAATGAGCGGGACCAGAGAGGTGCCAGCAACTCTCGCCAAAGTAAGGCTGCTACCCACAACCGCTGCCCCAATCGCAATTCCATAGCCCTGATTAAAATGAGCAAGCCCAAAGGTGATCAAAGTGACCAAAACATAAAGTGCTGGGCTTCTTCCTCGAAATGCTCGGAAAAGAATGCCTCGGAAGAGCAGTTCCTCCGAGACTCCGATACATAGTGCGACCAGCAGGTTTGTGAGAACACTGTTCGTAGTCCAAACGATCGTAAAGCCTTTACCCCAGAAATTTCCAGCAGCAACAAGCCACGGACTTGCAACCATGAATATCGTCAGCAAGCCTTGACGCTGAACAACCTGCTGGCCCCCGCCGTAAATGGAGGTGTAAATGGCAAAAAGAGCAGCGATCGCTAAAGCGAATGCCCCCTCTTCCAGCAGAGGGTCGCCAGCGAACCACCTGCTCGATAAGATAAATGCCGCGATGGCGGTAGGGATGAATAAAAGAAACGTCAACCAGAGGTTTGGGCGACGGTCAGTGTGCATTTTCTTTCAATCACCCGTTTTTCAAAATCAATTATTCTCGGGCGTGGGAGCTTTTGAGGGGTTGGGGGCGAGGGAGTTGTCGATATTTACTCCGGCGCCGTTGCGGAGCTTGAAGGCGCCGGCGGAGGTTACGGTGTCGCCGGCATTCAATCCCTCGGTGACGGCGATAAAATCTCCCATGGTGCGGCCGGTGCGGATGAAGCGTTGCTCGACGAATTTCTCGGTTGTGCCGTCGGCGGCGGGGCGTTCGAGGACGACGAAGACCGAGTCGCCGTAGGGGGCGCGGAAGACGGCGGTGAGCGGGATGCGGAGGACTTCGTCGGCGCCGCCTTGGAAAATCTCGACTCGGGCAAACATGCCGGGGCGCAGGGCGCCGTCGGCGTTTTTGAGGGTTCCCTGCAAGCGGATGTTGCGGGTGATGCGGTCGACCTCGGAGTTGATGGCGGTCAATTCGCCCTCGAACACCCGGTTGGGATAGGCATCGGTGCGGACAAGGATTTTTTGGCCACGGGCCATGGTGGAGATCAACTGCTGGGGCAGGAGAAAATCGACAAAGATGGGATCGAGGGATTGGAGCGAGACGATCTTGTCGCCGTTTTTCATGAACTGCCCGAGGTTCACCTCGCGAATGCCGAGCCGGCCGGAGAAGGGCGCGCGGAGTTGTTTTTTGGAAATGGTGGCGCGGAGTTGCTCCACGAGGGCGGTGACTTTGCGGAGCTGCGAGGCGGCGGCGTCGAGGTCGGACTGCGGAATCGCATTGGTGGCGCGGAGAGTTTTGGTGCGCTCGTAGATGGTGCGGGCGAGGTCGGCCTCGGCTTCGGCGGAGCGCAGCGTGGCCTGCTCGGCCTCGGTGTCGAGTTCCACGAGCAAATCCCCCTCGCGCACCTCGGCTCCGTTTTCAAAAAGAATGCGCGAGACGATGCCGGGCGTCTCCGTGCTGAGATCCGCTCCCTGAAAGGCTCGCAGCGAACCCACCGACTCCACGCTCCGCACCCATTCGTCGGTCTCAACGAGCGTGGTGCTGATGGTCTCCATCGGCTTCGTGGCTTTTTTTCCAGATTCAATCAAGGCGCCGATCTGGAGCGCCTTGATGCCAACGATCGCCCCGACCAGCACAACAATGCCCAGCGCGGTGAGAACAATTTTTTTCAACATCGGTTCGTTATCTCCAATCGACGGTGACCGGGCGATTCAAATTGCTTCCTGCATCGCCGCCTCGATGGCCTGGGTTATCCATTCCTCCTCGGGGCCTGAGAACGGTAATGGAAATTCCCCGTTGGCAAGAATGGCGTGAAGACGCTCGGCATCATGCTTCAGCCTCACTCCACGGGAGCGAGCGAGTTTTTCGGCAGCGGGCAAAAGGGTCGCGAGGATTTTCAAATGCTCCAGATCACTGCCTTGTTCGCTTTTCGGACGGGTGTGAAAGGCATGAAGTTTACAAACTGTCAGCGAAAAGGGGTCCAACACTTGAACTCCGGCTAGAAGCAAAACCGATCCTTTGGGTGGAATCTCGATTCCTGAGTCTAGCAGGGGCAGGCGTTCCAAAATTTCAACTGTGGCTGCCGCAGATATCGCAGGAGAATCCCCCTGTGGCCGAAATGGCATATTGAAAATCCGTCCCATCGACTCGGCACCTTTTCTGACAGCCACGCTGATTTGGCCCATTTCAATGCCGTTCACACTCATCCAAGCCTTGATGCCATCGGCCAAAAAACGATATCCCCGAAAATCCACATCCTCGCTGTAAACTGGGATTTTGAGCTTTTCCTTCTGATCGTCCTTGAGCAGGTGCTCCGCCCACAGACCAACCGCCAGACCGCCTGCTAGGGCATATTGCGCGTTGGAAGCCGTGAGGTATTCGAGAAGGGCGCGAAGGTCCTGAACAGCCACTTCGCGTCTCATAAAAGCTCGGGGCTTGTTGTCATTTCTGCACCCGCAGGTTTCAAAGTCACTTCGCCCCTTTTTGGAAAAAGAATCCGGGAATGCTCTCGCCGAGTTTGCAGATTTTCGGGGCGGCAAAATTCTTTTCGGGCCAAAGCTTCAGAAGCACGAAGGACATTATAATCCGGACCCTCGATCGTGATGAATTCATGATTCCTAAATCGGCGAGGCTTCATGTCAGTCAAAATAGCATTGGCTGATGCTTGGGCGATTTATTTTCCGCCATCGAGCGAGGGGTAGTCGGTGTAGCCTTTGGGGCCGGGCGTGTAGAAGGTCGAAGGATCGGGGGCGTTGAGCGGCGCGCCGGTGTGGATGCGCGCAGGGAGGTCGGGGTTCGCCAGGAACGAGGTTCCGAAGGCCACGGCATCGGCTTTTTTGGCGGAAATGGCGGAGGCGGCTTCGTCGGCGGTGAAGCCCATGTTCAAAATCAGCGGGCCGTGAAAATGCTCGCGCATCGGGGTGACGACATCGCCGTGTTGTAGCCCGAAAAAATCGGCGCGCATGAGGTGGAGGTAGGCGAGGCCGCATTCGTTGAGGCGCTTGGCGAGCCAGGTGGCGAGGCCAATCGGGTCAGAGTCCGACATGCTGTTGTAGCTGTTGAGCGGTGACAGGCGCACACCGACGCGGTTCGCGCCGAGGATTTGGGAAACGGCCTCGAGGACCTCGAGGAGCAGGCGGGCGCGGTTCTCGATGGAGCCGCCGTAGGGGCCGGTGCGTTTGTTGGCACCGTCGCGTAGGAACTCATCGAGCAGGTAGCCATTGGCGGCGTGGATTTCCACTCCATCGAAACCGGCGGCTTTGGCATTGGCGGCGGCTTTTTTGAAACCCGCCACGATGCCCGGCAATTCCTCGTCGCGGAGTTCGCGCGGGAGGGCGTAGGGCTTCTTGCCTTCGGGCGTGTTCACCTCGTCGCCGGTGATCGCGATGGCGCTGGGCGCGACGGGTTGGGCGCCGTTGTTGAAAAAGGGATGGCACGCGCGGCCGCCGTGCCAGATTTGAAGAAAAATCCTCCCGCCCTTGGCGTGAACCGCGTCAGTGACCCCGCGCCAGCCCGCGATCTGGGCCTCATTGTAAATTCCCGGCTCGGCGTAAAAGGCCGAGTTGCCCTGCATCGCCATCGTGGCCTCCGCGATGATCAGCCCCGCCGAGGCACGCTGGGCGTAGTATTCCGCCATGAGCGGTCCCGGCACATGACCAGCCTCTGCGCGGCAGCGGGTGAGCGGAGCCATGAGGATTCGGTTGGGCAATTCCAACGAGCCGAGGCGGAGTTTTTCGAAAAGCGGAGCAGGATTCATGGCGATTAGTTCGAGGATTTCACAAAGCTCAAAATCGACCGACCGGCGGCGAGAACCTGCCAAGCAGTCAGCACGGCGATGCCGATCATCATGGGATCAAGCAACGAAGCTGGCCCGAAGAAAAAGACATGAAAGGCGAAAATATTTACGATGATCGGGCCAAGCACGATCAGGCCGAGATTTCGAGTCGCCGGGATGGCCATCAGGACGCCACCGAGGATTTCGAGAACCTTCACAAAAGCCAGCATCCCCGAAAGAAACATCCCACCCATGAACATCGCCGCCGGCGACCCCTCAGGCGGCATGGGGATCGGGATGAATTTGAGAAAGAAATTTGCGCCAAAAACGATGAAGACGAGCCCAAGCAGGACGGCTGTGATGCGGTTGAGGTATTTCATGGGCGTGCACTATTACGAACTACGGATGCTTGCGCGCTAACAAAAATGTTGAGCGCCGCGCGGCTGCCAACCCCACTTTCATAGGATTCGACAAGCTGAAGCCAAACATCGGCATGCTGAGAAACCGATTGCCCTCCGCGACGAAGCGCCAAGGCAGTTCGCCGGCGCTGCCCTTTAGAACGAGAAGCCGAGCGAGGTGCTGATGATGTTGTTCGTGTAGTTCTCGCTGCCGAAGTTCACATTGTAGAATACCGAGGCGTTCCAGCGGTCGCCCACTTTCGCGCTCACTCCCACGCCGCCGAAGATGCTGTTGCGATACGGCGCTTCGGTTTCGTAGTCGAAGGAGGCTCCGTTGCCGCCATCGAGCGCGCTCGAGATGTTTCGCGAGTTGTTCAGGAATTCGTGCATCCAGAAGGCGCGAATCTCGGGGATAAGCGTGATGTTTGAGCCAACTTCCCAGTTGTAGGCCAAGCGCGCACCGAGATTGCTGCGCAGGCTGTTCGCATTTTGCTGGCCGAGCGCGAGGTCGAGGCTGTCGGCTCCGGTTTCAGTGAACCCGCCGATGCCGGCGTAGGTGTATTGCGCGCCGATGATCGGGCCGAGGGTGAATTTGCCAATCTCGAAATCCTTGCCGAGGTTCAGCGCCGCGCTGAATTGGCCGCTGTTCGGATTCGCCCTCGCCGTGCGGTCGATGGTGCTGAACTCGATTGAGCGCCGGGTTTGGAACCCGGTGTAGCCGCCGCTTACCACCGCGTCGGCGTAGTAGCCGTCTTCGTGCGTGTAGCTGCCGTAGAGGCCGAAGAGGGCGCTGTTGCCCGCCGTGCTGCTGCCGCCGTCGTATTTTGCGTAGCTGTATTCGTAGCCTGCGAAGAGGCCTGCCGCGAAGTTCTCGCTCAGGCGATAGTCGGCGCCCACGAGGAATCCGCCGGCGTTGTTTTTGTAGTTCGGCACTCCGGAAAGCCCGCGTGAGAGCGAAAACTCGCCGTTGGCCATCACCCACGAATTCCAGTTCGTGGCCATTGCGGATTCCACAATCGGCGACGCCGTTTTGGCATCGGCCGCGCTCTTGCCGTCCTTGTCGTATTTGATCGGTTGCGAAATTCCCATGGCCTGGAAACCCTGCACGCCGAGGCGCACCATGCCCATGCGCTGGGTGAGGAGCTGGGCTTGATTGTAGGTCTGCTCGATGGCGATATTCGCTAGGCTCTCGTAAAAGCCGGGCATGATTTGCTCGAAGGCGGTGGGGTATTGCTCGGCGGTTTGCAGATCGAGCGCGATGCTGACGGTCTGCTGGTCGCCGCTGGTGGCGGGGATGAAGGTGTCCAGTGCGACGGCGACATTGCGCTGGTTGGGGGTTACGGCCACGCGGGTGTAGGTGTCCGGGGCGATGAGGAGGATGCCCGTTGTGCCCAAATTCAGGAACCGCCCGCGGAAGGTCTCCGGCGCGGTGATCGTGTCGAACTCCCCGCTGATTCCGCCGCCAGCTGTGAGGAAAGCATACTGCTGGCCGTAGGCGAGCGGGTTGCCGTTGTAGGGAATGACATTCAGCGTTCCATCCACCGTCGCCGCTCCGCCGACCACGATGCGGTCGAAGTTCGTGAGGCTTTCGATTTCGATATCCGTCACAGCGGTGGGCGTGAGGGTCAAGGACGCCACGCTCAGGGTTCCGGGCGAATTGCCCGGCGCCAATGTTCCAGAGATGGTAACCGGCGCGAAGATCGTGCCGCTTCCACCTAGAATGGCACCGGAGTTCACGGCTACGGAATTGGCAATGAGGTTGCCGTTCACGGAAAGAAGCCCTGCGTCGATCGACGCCGTGCCATTGACCGACAGCGTGCTTTGGACATCGAGTTCGCCCGCGCCGGTTTTATTGAAATTCCCCGGCGTCGCCAATGTCCCGCCGCTCACGACCGAGCTTCCATGTGCAACCGCCACTTGCCCTTGCGAGAGCGTGAGCGCGTAGCCGGCTTGGATGGCGAGGTTGCCGTTGTTGGTAAATGTCAGGTCGCGGATTGTGTTGTTGCCGCCGAGGGTGATGACCGTTCCGTTGCCGGTGCTGCCATTGACGATGAAATCAACCCAAACCGGCGTGTCGAATGGGTTGCTGTTGTCGATGACATTGCCGGTCGCGTTGCCGCCACCGAACGAGTAGATCAATTTATCCCCTGACATGGAAAACGCCCCGTTGATCGTGAAGTTACCCGTGTAGCTGGCCACAAAATTGGATGCCGTGAAATTCGTTGAGCCGCCGAACTGAACAAGCGTGTTGTTGCCGAGTTGCAACGCTTGACCGCTCCCGAAATAAAAGGTGCGGTTGCCGGAGTTCCCGCCATTCGTGAAATTGCCCGAGGCGACGATGTTGCCTCCGTTGGCGAGGGAGATGACAGCGTTCGAGCTCGACCAGACAAGGTCGGTGAGGCCGCTGAGCGAGAGGTTGGTGGTTGTGGCATTGCCGAGGGCCATCGTTCCCGAAGAAAGCGTGAGCGCGCCATTGCCAAGGGCTTTGGCGTGGATGGTCTGAAGCACGCCGCCTGCGAGCGTGGTTCCACCGGTGAGGGTGTTGTTTCCGGTGAGGATCAACGAGCCGCTGCCAGCCTTGAGGAGCGAGCCTGCGCCAGAGACAATGCCGGGGAGGGTTTGGGTATAGGCGCTGTTGAAAGCGAGCGTTCCGGCGGAGATGGCTGAGGCACCGGTGTAGGTGTTGTTTCCGGTGAGAGTGAGCGTGCCAGTGCCGAGTTTGTTTACCGAGAGGTTGCCGGCGAGGGCGGGCGCGAAGGTGTCATCGGCATTGTTGTTGAAGTTCACCGTTCCCGTGCCACTGCCGCCAACCACTCGCAACGCAAGGAGACTACCGGTGGAGGAACCGTTGCCGAGGTTCAAGGTGCCAAAGCTTCCCGCTGAGTTAGCCAGGGTCATAGTGCCCGTGCCAATGGTGACAGCGCCTCCCGTGAGATTCAGCGTGCCATTGCCGGAATTGCCCACCACGAATTCTTCCATCGCCCATGTGCCCCCAGTCATGTTCGCCATACCGGTGCTTCCTGTGGAATAGCCCAACCACCCTTCGACAATCCCGGCCCATGTGCCTCCGGTCATATCCACCGCACCCGTTTCACCCGAGGAAATACCTGCCCTGAAATAGTCGCTGGTCAAGGTGCCCCCAGCGACCGCGAGCGTGCCGGAGGTGATGTTGGTGGGGCCCGTGTAGGTGTTGTTCCCAGTGAGCGTGACAGTTCCGTTGCCGTGCTTGGCGAAAGAGCCCCCGCCCGCGATTGTGCCGTTGAAACTCAGCGTCGAGTTGGTGTTGAAGGCAAATGAGGCTCCGGCCGCGATGCCGACCTCGACGGCCGATCCACTTACCGAAGTGACTTCGAGGTTCCCCTCATCGATTTGGATTCCGCCCCCCGCCACGATGACGGGGACTGATATGGTCACATTCGAGGCGCTGCCGGTGAGGTGGAGGCTGGGGCCTTGGGTGGAATTGAGGGTGAGCGTGACACCGGTGCCGCCGATGCCGACATTTCCGCCGCTCGAAACCATGAGATGCCGCACGGTGGTGTTTGCCGACAGGGTGGTGGCTGCGGTGTTCGTGGCATTGGCTCCGGTCGAGGCGAAATGGAGATCCAAAGTGGCGTTCAAATCCAGAGAGGCGTTGCCGGTCGTGGCTGCGGGATTGATCGACCAGTTTTCGCTTCCCCAGCTGGTTCCGTTGTTTCCAACCCAGTAGAGGTCTTGGATGGCCTCGACTACGGCCAGCTTGAGATTCGTGCCGTTTGGTTTGGTGAAGAAAAAGACTTCGTTGGAACCGAAGGTTTCGGAATTCGCAGGCCCGTAGTTGTTCAGGTTCTCAGTGTTCACCTTGGCTGTGCCGCCGAGAACCGTGAAGCCGCCAAGGCTGGAGGAACTGCCGTTAAAGCCAGTCAGGTTCGAGAGCGAGAAATTGCCGAAGGAAACGGAGGAGCCGTTGACCGCGAGGCTGGTAGCTGGGTTGAAGGCAAGGTTGGAGCCTGCCGCCAATGTCAGGTTACCGCCGAGGGTGCCATTGCCGCCGATTGTCGCTCCGGAAACAATCGTGGCTGGAGAGGAGCCTATCGCACCCGTGACCAGCAGCGTGCCGGCGCTGATTGTGGTGGAGCCTGTATAAGTGTTGTTGGCCGAAAGCGTGAGAGCGCCATTGCCGAGCTTGTTCATTGTGAGGTTGCCGGAAAGGATGGGCGCGAAGGCGTAGTCGGCGTCGTTGTTGAAATTCACAATCCCCGTGCCACTGCCGCCGACCACGCTCGCCGCATAGAGGCTGCCCACGGTGGATCCGTTGCCGAGGTTGAAGGTGCCCACGGAGCCGTTGGCGCCGAGCGTCAAATTGCCCGCGCCGTTTGCGATGACAACCATGCCGCCCGTGAGGTTCAGTGTGCCGTTTTGGGTGTTTCCCACGACGAGCTCGTTGGAGTTCAACCATTGGCCGCCACTCACATTTACCGTGGCATTTCCATTCGGGGTTTCATTTGCAATGGTGCCATTGCCATTGGATACGGTGCCGCCCGTGATGTTAAGCGTTCCAGCGATGTTCAGGTAGTTTTGGGACGACCATGCGCCGCCGGAAATATTGGCCACGCTTTCGTTATTGCCGATGATGCTGCGACTAACTGACACATTGCCTCCGGTGAGGTTTAGCGTTCCGTTGCCGTCATCACCGACAAAAAATTCTCCCGCTACCAATGTGCCGCTGCTCATATTCACCACGCCGGTGCTGTTAGATTGGCTGCCGATTACAAAAACGTAATTCCCCGACAAATTTCCCCCGCTGAAGTTCAGAGTGCCATTGCCGTAGGCTCCCACCTCGAAACTATACACCGTCCAGGTTCCCCCGGTCATATTCGCGACGCCGGTGCTGCCTCCGAGATAGCCCACCAAGACCTGGCCCCCGGCCGCGGCCGAGTTAAATGTGCCCCCGGCCATTTCCAGCGTGCCCGTTGAACCGGCGGAATTGCCTGCGATGGCAAGGCCGCTGGAAAAGGTGCCGCCAGAGATCCGGACCGTGCCGGAATTGATGTTGGTGGCGCCTGTGTATGTGTTGTTGCCGCTGAGCGTAAGCGTGCCGGTGCCGTTTTGGGTGAGCGCGCCAGTGCCTGAGATCACGCCGCCGAGGGTTTGGTTGCTGGTGGAGGCGAAAAGCAGGGAGCCGTTATTCGTGATGTTAGCCGAGTAATTTCCGCCACCGAGCAGGCCGGAGATCGCGAGGGTGCCGGCGCTGATTGTGGTGGAGCCTGTATAAGTGTTGTTGGCCGAAAGCGTGAGAGCGCCAGTGCCGAGCTTGTTCACCGTGAGGTTGCCGGAGAGAACGGGCGTGAAGGTGGCGTTAGCGTTGTTATTGAAATTCACGATCGCCGTGCCACTGCCGCCGACCACGCTCGCCGCATAGAGGCTGCCCACGGTCGAACCGTTGCCGAGGTTCAAGATGCCGAAGCTTCCTGCTTGGGAGGCCAGGGTCAGATTGCCCGCGCCGTTGCCGATGGAAACGACGCCGCCCGTGAGGTTCAGTGTTCCGTTGCCTTCCAGACCGACATAAAAATCTCCCGTTGCCAATGTGCCGCCGCTCACATTCGCCACACCGGTGCTGCTGGCCGCGCCAGCGATATCGAATTCCATGTCCACCGACAAATTGCCCCCGCTCAGGTTCAGTGTGCCATTGCCGGAATTGCCCACCACGAATTCTTCCATCGACCATGTGCCTCCGGTCATGTTTGCCATACCGGCGCTTCCAGCGGAATAGCCAAGGACGCCCTCGATAATTCCTGTCCATGCACCTCCGGCCATATCCAGCGCCCCAGTTTGACCTGCGGAAAGGCCTGCGGTGAAATAGTCACTCGATGAGGTGCCCCCTGCCATCTGGAGCGTTCCGGAGATGATGTTGGTATTGCCTGTGTAGGTGTTGTTGCCGGTGAGCGTGAGCGTGCCGCTGCCGTTTTGGGTTAGGGCACCGGTGCCCGAGATCACGCCGCCGAAGGTTTGGTTGCTGGTGGAGGTGAAAAGCAGGGAGCCGTTATTCGTGATGTTAGCCGAGTAGTTTCCGCCACCGAGCAGGCCGGAGATAGCGAGCGGGCCGGCGCTGATGTAGGTGGCGCCAGTGTATGTATTGTTGCCGGTGAGCGTGAGCGTGCCAGCGCCGTTTTTGGTGAGCGCGCCTGCGCCGCTGATCGACCCGGCGTAGGTGGCGTTGCCGGCTTGGGCGATGGTGAGTGTCTGGTTGGCGGTGATCGCGGTCGTTCCCCCGCCCTGCAGCGAGCCGATGGTTTCGCTCGTGCCAATCGTGAGGGTCGCACCAGAGGCGGCGAGTGTGACGGTGCCGGTGTCGAGCAGGGCGGCGCCGCCTTGGACGATGAGGTTGCCACCGTTGATCGAGGTATTGCCGGTGTAGGTATTGATTCCCGAGAGCGTGAGGTTGCCGGGGCCTCGCTTGAGGAGGCCACCGGTGCCCGAGATGTTGCCGGAGATGGTGGTGGAATTCGCGCCAGAGACGGCCAAGAAATTCGCGCCGAGACTGATCGGGCCGCCGAAGGCGAGGTTGCCGGAGTCGGCAGCAAAATGAATGTTTTTTCCGAGGGCTAGAGTGGAATTGATCGTTTGGGTGTTTGTCGAATCGTTTTCAACATTGCCCGCGAGGGTGATCGTGTTGTTGGAGATCGTGAAGGCGGAGGCTCCGGAGTTGAACACGATGCCGCCGACCGATTGGTTGGTGTCAGTATCGACGGAGGTTTGGTTGGCACCGGCAAAATGGATAGTGGCGCCGGCGACAGGCGGCGTGACCCAGTTTGCGGAGTTCGTCCAGTTGCCATTGCCCGCGCCGCCTGTCCAGGTGTAGTTCGCGGCTGGGGCCACGGTTTGGAAGAGGAGGCTGTTTCCGCTCACGACAAAGTTTCCGGAGACGCTGAAGTTACCAGCCGCATTGTAGCTCAGGTTCGCGGTGTTGAATGTTGAAACGCCATTGCCAGTGAGGAGCGTGAAGGTGCCGGCGGAGTAGCCGAGGTTGCTAAAATCAAACACGACGGGGCCATTGAGTTCGGCCACGCCATAAGATTCCAGATTGATGCGGTCGCTGGTGGCGTTGCCCAGGTTGTAGAGCAGGTCGCCGCCGTTCAGGGTGATGCTTCCGACAGTGACGGTATCAATGCTATTCACGGGGCCGGGGCTGTAGGCGCCTCCGTTTTGCAGAATGAGGTATCTGCCTGACCCATTGCCACTCGCAAGGGTGCCGGAAGTCACCGTGGTCGTGCCATAGTAGTTGTTGTTGCCGGCAAGAGTGAGCGTGCCGTTGCCGAGTTGATTCACCGAGACGCTGTCATAAATATTTGGGGCGAAAGTATAGTTGCCGGAGTAGTTGAAGTTCAAAATCGCTGTGCCGGCACCGCCGATGATGCTTCCGGCCTGAAGGGTGCCGAATCCCGGGATGGATGCAGTCCCGATGTTCAGCGTTCCGATACTCTGCTCTTGGGATGCCAGCATCAAAGTGCCTGTGCCATTGCCGACGGAAAGCGTGCCTACGATGAGGTTGAGCGTTCCGTTGCCATGGTCACCCACGCTCAAATTCCCCGTCGCAAATCTACCGCCCTTCATATTTACCACGCCGGTGCTGCCGGAAGCGCCGCCAATCTCTGCGGTGCCAACCGTCAAATTACCTAAAAGATTAAGCGAACCCGCAGCGTAGCCCGCCACGCCTACCGACAGGCTGTTGGCAGTGGTCTCGGGCACTCCACCCATCAATGGAATTTGGCTAAATGCTCCTGCAACATTAATTGCCCCATTGGATATTGGTGCTTCTTGCGTGAAGTTCCCGTTAATTTGGACTGTGCCAGTGCCAGTAATGCCGCCCGTGATTTGGGCTGTATTGCCGTTTAGATATAATGTTCCGTTGTTTGTGACATTATTTATTCCTGAAGAGTTTATAATGACGCCGGAGACTTCATTTATGATGTCATCCATAATAGCCATATTACCTACATTAACTACCGTTCCCGTCCCGCCATTGATGAAAGTCGATTGAACATTTTCATAATTTGTGAAATTTCCATTATTGGTAATGGTAATACCGACTGAGATGGTGGAATTATTGAAAAATTGCCCGCCTTGGGCGTTCGTAATATTACCAGTAATATATCCATTATTTCCCGGTATTCCATTTGTGAATACACCGTTGTTGAATACGGCATTTGTTATCTGAAAGCCGTTCGTTACTGTGCCGTTGGCGTTATTCGTTAAAACTCCAGATACTATTCCTCCATTGTTATTGTTTAGCGTTCCGCTGTTCGAGATGGCGCCAGCGATTGTTCCGGCGTTTTGAACGGTTCCCCCGCTGGCATTGTTTACGGCGCCATTCATTAAACCCAAGTTGTTTATTAAGGTCGATCCGCTTGAAATATTTGTAGGCGCCACAAGCGAACCCGAAGCAGAAAGACTGAAAGAGGCGTTGACGATATTTAGAGAGCCCGTAAAAGTATTCGCCCCGGAGAATATTACGGAGCCTCCGCCCACGCTGTCTTGGATCCTAATCGTCCCTGTCTGGTTGGAAGTATTTGAAAACGAACCAGAGAAAGTGGAAGTCAGCCCCGCCGCGTCGATGGTGTTTGTAGTGGCATTGTTAAGGGAAAAATTGAAATTGTAGTTTGCATTGTTCTGGTCCAGCTTAAGCGTCCCGCCCTCAAAAAGCGGCATGGTAGTGGCATTGGAATTTGAGATGAGCCCTACGGTGCTGGCTTGGTAATTCGACTTTAGGGGATTAATACTGGATAGGACATGGAGGTCTATAGTTTTTTCAGAGGCAGTTCCATTAATTAATTGCCATTGATAAGAGTAACCATTAGATCCTCCATATGTGTATGTGTAAACAGCGCCAAAATTGGCGATAAAATCTGATGTATAACCTTGCAAAACATTTTTGTAAGTAAATCCTTCAAGGGCTGATCCATACCAAATACTAAAATTTACTGGAGTCGATACAACAATACCATCAGAAGGTTCTTCACGGAATTTTGTGGCTGGATGGAGAGTGCCATGAGAAAACATCGGGATGGAAACACACGATCAAATTCTCTGCGAACACTACGAAAGAATGCTTGGACTTACCGAAGGTTGGAAGG
>JBILML010000041.1:0-17214 GCA_044375555.1 Terrimicrobiaceae bacterium | reverse complement strand
AGCTCGGTCACCTTCGCGACCAAAACCTCGTTGCGCGATTGCACATCGCGGATTTGGCGCTCGGTCTTGCGGATTTGCTCCGCCAACACGAATTGCTGATTTTTTATATAGACGTAAGCGAGCCCGATGGCGCCGATCAGGAAGGCCAGAGAGACGAACTTCACGAGCTTGGCGATCTGAATCGGATTTGAGGTCTGCGGTGTGGCAGGGTGGAGTGCTGGATTCATAGGAGGGTTGATTAGAGTTTTTCCACAACTCGC
Organism: Terrimicrobiaceae bacterium; assembly: GCA_044375555.1. Taxonomy (GTDB): domain Bacteria; phylum Verrucomicrobiota; class Verrucomicrobiia; order Chthoniobacterales; family Terrimicrobiaceae; genus UBA967. Next base: position 16,954 of record JBILML010000041.1, on the reverse strand, counting down.
AGTTTGGCGCTGCGGGCTCTGGGGTTTAGCTGCGTCTCCCTCGCAGTCGCCGTGACGGGATGCGGGGTCAAAAGTCGGAAAAGACGATCGGGATTTCGGCGCGCTTCCGGCCACTCGGGGCGGTCGATCCACTCGCGGCTGTGCTCGCGAAAAAAGACCTTCACGATCCGGTCCTCGAGCGAATGAAATGTGATCACAGCAAATCGCGCACCGGGTGCGAGGCTCGTGGGAATCTCGTTGAGCGCCCGGCGGAGGGCTCCGAGTTCATCATTCACATGCATGCGCAGAGCTTGAAAAACCCGCGTGGCCGGATGACGCGGACCGCGGCGCGGGATGATTTCGCAAACCGCATCGGCGAGTTGCAGCGTGGTTTCAAATGGACGGGTCTTGCGAACTCTCACCAAGTGCGCGGCGACCTGCTTTCCCCGGGGCTCTTCGCCATATTGAAAAAAGATTTCAGCCAACTCGGAGGCCTCCATTCCATTAACCACCTCGGCGGCTGTCCGAGGAATTCCGGGTCCCATTCGCATATCGAGGGGACCTTCCTGCTGGAACGAAAATCCGCGTTCAGCGGCATCCAAATGACGGGAGGAAACTCCCAGATCCAACATCGCTCCATTTAATAGACGCGCTTCGCCGATTTGCTCCAAGGCCGCATCGGCGTTCTGAAAATTCGTTTCGACCAACCTCACTCGTCCCCCAAAATCCCCCAACTGCCGCCCGCACTCCTCCAGCGCCTCGGGGTCTTGGTCCAACGCGACAACCTCCGCCCCCGCTTCGAGCATCATGCGCGTGTGCCCGCCCCCGCCGGCGGTTCCATCGAGAAACAATCCTCCCGGCCCGGGTTGCAAAAAGCCCATCACTTGCTGGCCCAGCACCGGCACATGGTAAACGGAGACTTTATCGAGATTTTCCACGCTGATTCCTAAAAATTGGTCGCAATCGAGGTTCTTCATGTTTTTTCCAGCCCCGGAATCCCGCCTCTTCGCCGCCGACCCGCTTTTCCGGGCCACGCATCACGGCATATGGCGTCGAGATTTTCAGCCCTCCCTGGTTTTCATGGTTGATGGTTCGATTTTCATAAATTTTTACAGGCCGATCTCCACAGCCACGCGTTGGTAGATGCCGGTATTTGCGCTGACATCCGATTCGTGGCGCTCCTTCGACCAAATCTCAAAACGCCGTCCCGCCCCGACGATCACGACTTCCGCTTTGAGGTCTGCGGCAGCCGCGTGGGTTTCGGGGACAAGAATTCGCCCCTGCTTGTCGGTGGTGACTTTGTGCGCCTCGCTGAAAAACCGCCGAATCGCCTGGCGCTTCTCCTGCGCGGTCGCCCCAGACGCCATGATCCGCTGCTCCGTGGAGTGGAATTCCTCCGGCGGCATCACCATCAGGTAGCCATCCTGCGGATGCGGAATCACATAAAAATCCGACCCCGTTCCCTTGATCCAAGCCGATGGAACAGCCGCACGATGCTTCGCATCGATCGCTCGCTCGTAAGTGCCAGAGTAGAAGGGCACATCTTGAGGTTCGGTTGGCATGGGTTTCTTGGGATGATTAAACAATATTCACCACTGCCCCCCACAATTACCCACCAACCTCCACGAAAGCAATGAAATTTTTTTTAAAAAAATTCGCCGCATCTGGCATCTCCACGACGATGCCAACGATGGAAAATCGATCCGCCCCCGAGGCTCAAATCAAGCGATGCGGAAATTTCGGCTTGCCGCGCGGAAGCAGGAAAATAGGGTGTCCCCCATGTCCACAACACTCAGCCCCGTGGCTTACGACGGAAAGATCGAGGGCAATGTCATCTTCACCCAACTCGATGCCGCTATAAATTGGATGCGCAGCCATTCCCTTTGGCCGATGCCGATGGGCCTCGCCTGTTGCGCCATCGAACTCATGGCCGCCTCGTCCTCGCGTTTTGATATCTCCCGCTTCGGCGCCGAGGTCATGCGGTTCTCGCCGCGCCAAGCCGATGTCATGATCGTCGCCGGCACAGTCACCTACAAAATGGCACTCGCGGTGAAGCGCATCTGGGATCAAATGCCCGAGCCGAAATGGTGCATCGCCATGGGAGCCTGCGCCTCGTCCGGTGGCATGTATCGGAGCTACGCCGTCCTTCAAGGCATCGACCATTTGATCCCTGTGGATGTCTATGTTTCCGGCTGCCCTCCGCGTCCCGAGGCGCTTCTCGACGGCCTCATGAAACTCCAGGCGAAAATCATGAAAGAGCACTCTGTGACCGAGCAGAAAAAAGAACTTCTCGAAAACCTATGACCTGCGAAGACGCCGTTAAAAAGCTCCGCGAGGCTTTTCCAGACTCGATCCACGAGGAAACCCAATTCCGCGGAGAGACCTCTCTGCGCATTGCCAAATCCTCCCTTCGCGACATCTGCCTCCACGCCCGCGATCGCATGGGATTTGATTACCTCGTCGATGTCTCGAGTGTCGATCATTTCGGCCAGGAGCCGCGCTACGAGATGGTTTACGAGCTGTATTCGCTCCGCAATGAATTCCACCTCCGCCTCAAGACCGAGGTCAGCGAGGATGACAATACGGCCCCGACCGTGTCCGATATTTGGCCCACGGCCGATTGGCACGAACGCGAGGTTTACGACCTCATGGGCATCCGGTTCATTGACCATCCCGACCTCCGCCGCATTCTCATGTGGGAAGGCTATCCCTACCATCCGCTGAGAAAGGATTTTCCTCTTGAAGGCAAGACCACGGAAATGCCCGGAGTGGCATTCAGTGAGCCCGCCCCGCTGGCCGGCGGGCCATTTGTCACAATCCCAACCGATGGCACCACCCAAGTCCGTGAACCCCGTGCGCGCCATGCTGGCGAAATCCCTTCGCCCGAGAAATTCCTCGCCGAGCCTTGATCACCGACCAGAAGGCGCTTGAGGATCTTGTCGAAGAATTCCACAGCCAGCAGCGCATCGCCATCGACACCGAGGCAGACAGCCTCCACTGCTATTTTGAAAAGGTCTGCCTGATCCAACTCAGCAGCACCAAGGGCCACTGGCTCGTCGATCCCCTCGCTAATCTCGACCTCCAATCCCTCTTTGATGTGGTCTGCTCACGCCGGCTGGTTTTGCACGGCGCAGACTACGATTTGCGACTCCTGCGCCGCATCGGGAATTTCGAACCCACGGATCTTTTCGACACGATGATCGCCGCCCGACTCGTCGGAAAAGCCGGCCTCGGCCTCGCAGCGCTCGTGAAGGAATTTTTCGGCGTCGAGCTTTCCAAAGCCTCGCAAAAAGCAAACTGGGCCATTCGACCACTTCCTCCCGAAATGATCGAATACGCGCACAACGACACGCGCTACCTTTTCGAAATTTCCGACCACCTCGAGGCGGACCTCCATCGTCTCGAACGCTGGGAATGGTTCACCGAATCGCGCGACCGAATGATCGCCGCGGCACGCGAGGTCAAAGAACGAGACGACAATACCGTCTGGCGCATCAGCGGCTCGTCCGGCCTGTCTCCTCGCGCTCAAGCCGTTCTTCGCGTGCTGTGGTTCTGGCGCGACTCCGAGGCCCGCTCCTGGGACCGCCCGCCATTTCATGTCATTGGCAACGCCGACATGCTCCGCGCTGCCCAGGAAATTGCAGACGGCGGCAATTTTTCCGCTCCCCGAATGAATGGACGCCGACGCAAAAGCTTCGAGGTTGTCGTCGCCCTTTCGCTTCAGATTCCGGAATCCGAGTGGCCGGTCATCGAAAAAGTCCGGCGCAAACGCATTTCCCAGGACCAGATTCAACGCTGTGAGCAGCTGAGGAAAATCCGTGATCGCGTGGCGGGAGAACTTGGGCTGGACCCCTCGATCATCGCCCCCAGAGCCGCTCTGGAAGCCGCCGCAGCGGATAGCTCTTCGAATGCCCTGATGAGTTGGCAGCGCCGACTTTTGGAGCTACCTGCAGCCTGACCCCAAGGAATGCCCGACCTCATCGATCTCGCGCTAGCGGAAGACATCGGTTCCGGCGACATCACGGCCAAATTTTTCACCAAACCGGCAGCGCTCGCCCACGCGAAAATCATCGCGCGTCAAAGCGGCTGCTTGGCCGGCATCGACACCGCCGGGGAGGTTTTCCAGCGCGTGGACTCGAGCCTCGCGGTCGTCCTCAAAAAAACCAATGGCGACTCATTCAATGCCGACGACTGCGTTCTCGATGTTTCTGGAAATGCCGCCTCGATCCTCACCGCCGAGCGCACGGCTCTGAATTTTCTCCAGCACCTCTCCGGCGTGGCCACGCTCGCTCGCCGCTTCGCTGATGAGATTCAGGGAACCCGCACCCGTATTCTCGATACGCGAAAAACCACACCCGGTTTTCGCCGCCTCGAAAAACAAGCCGCCGCGGCTGGCGGCGCCCGCAACCACCGCATGGGCCTCCACGATATGTTTCTCGTGAAGGACAACCATCTCGCCACGGGCCTCGATTCCGACTCACTCCAAAAAATGATCGACCGCGCTCGTGCCGCTCATCCCGAGGCGAAACTCGAGATCGAAGCCGATACGCTCGAGCAGGTCCAAAATTTCTACGCCTTGCGCGGGGTCGATTTTATTCTCCTAGACAATATGAGCCTCGCCGATTTGCGAGAAGCCGTGCGCCTTTGCCCGCCCCATATCCAACTCGAGGCGAGCGGTGGCGTGAACCTCTCCACCGTCCGTGCCATCGCGGAAACCGGAGTCCATTTCATCTCCGTCGGCGCCATCACCCACTCGGCACCGTCCGTCGATTTCGGCTTGGATTTCGACCCCGCCAACTGAAACCCCATCCTGGATTTGCCACCATGTCTGGCCCGAAGATACTCACTGGCATGCTTGGAAAATGGAAAATCGCGAGAACATCTCTTCTCGCCACGGCCATCGCTTTCATCGCGGCTTGCGAAGAAAAACAACCCGCCCCCGCCATTCCCTCCCCCACCCCGTCTTTTCCTCGCGAGGCACCACCCGAGCGCGTCAGCAAAAAGAGTCCCGAGGCCATCCTTCAAACCCTCCACCGTGCCTCGCAGGAGATGGCGCTCGATGGTTTCCAATTCGACAAACCGCAACTCGGCTGGCCGTTTGACTGCCGAGCCGCCTCGACCTCCGACTACCTCCGCCTGCTGACGGAAAACGGCTACCTGGGAGCCGACGACCTCCCCCTGTTTTCCGAAGTGGAAATTGCCAACCTGAGCGACGCCGATCCCGCCGAGTCCCCCTTCGCCAAAATCCACCAAGGCAAAAAAAACTTCTTCATCCGAAAAGATGGAGCCGTGGTTTCTGAATTGCCCCAAACCGCCCCCTCCCCCCGCGATCCTGCCTGGCTGCCCCGATGAACCCTCGCCTCACAGCCATCCTCGCGCTCGGCGCGTTCCTTCTCGCCGCCTGTGCCACCAAGAAAGAATCCAGCCAGCCCACGCCAGACTCACCGCCCGAATTGACCGCTACTTTTTCCGATAGCCCAGCTCCCAAAACCCTATCCCTCGCTGGCCTCGGTTCTTTTTTCTCGAATTGGTTCCCGCGAAAAACTCCCCCGCCGCCCTCCGCCACCCCGGTGCAATGGGCGGGAGAAATTCGCATGGTCAACATCGCGGAAAATTTCGTTCTTCTCGAGTCCAACTCCTCCGTTTCCGCCATTCCGGGTGAGAAATACCTCTCAATCCGCGATAGCCAGGAAACCGGCTCTGTGCGAATGACCTCCCTCCGCAACCCGCCCTTCCTCATTGCCGATATCGTCTCCGGCGATCCCTCGCCAGGTGACAAAATCCACCTCCCCCGGCCTACAGCCCCCATTTCCACCACCACCCCAACGCCCGAACGAAAATCTGGATTCTTGCCAAAGTTTCTTCGCGAAATACTTCCCTCCTCCAAGCCTAAGCAGTAGTCATTATCCCTTACTGACATGACCCGATACCTTTCCTATCTCGCCGCCATGGTTTGCTCGGCCTCGATCTTAATCGCCCAGAGCCCGGAACCCACTCCGCAAACCCCAACTCTCCCGACTCCCCCGCCACTCCCTCAATTCACCCCGCTGCCCTTGGATCCCGCTGTCCCTCTGCCTAGCTCCCCCTCACTCCCCGCTCCCACTCCTCTGCCCGATGGCACGATGCCTCTCCCATTGCCAGCCATGCCTGCCGCGCCGCCTTTACCGGACGCCCAGCAGATCAACAACGAACTCGCGCCTCCCATCCCGCCTCAGCAACCAGAACCTCTCTCCCCTTCTCCAGAAACCTCGACCCTTCAGGAAAGCGGACGCCAAGCCGTGACGAAGGAAATGGCCACGACGAATTTCTACAAAGCCCTAGATCAGTTGATCGCCAAACAGCGCAACCCGAAGGTTCCCGACCTCACGATCCAAGACGCCATCACCGCAGCGATCCAAAAAAATCCCGACATCCTTGTGGCGGCGCAGGAATTGAATACCACCTCGGGCCGCTTCATCAGCATCCGCTCCAGCATTATTCCCAAAGTCACGGTCAAATCCGACTACGGCTACACCAGCCGCGAGTTGAATTTTGTCGATGACCTCGGCGCTCAGAATGTGAACGACGAGCAGTGGGGCGTGAATGTCGAATTCTCTCAGCTCATCTACGACGGCGGCGCTGTGGTCTCAGGCATTCGCGCCGCGATTTCCGATGAAGTCGAATCCTACTACCGCCTCCGCGGAGTCATCGACCAAGTCATCTTCGAGGTGAAAACCAATTTCTACGAAGTCGTCCTCAACCGTGCCCTCATCATCGCGAACCAGCAATCCGTCGACCTCCTCGCCGAGCAACTCAAGGACCAGCAGAACCGCTACGAGGCCGGCACCGTTCCCCGCTTCAATGTCCTCCAGGCCGAGGTCGCCCTCGCCAACGCCAAGCCTCCGCTCATCGAGGCGGAAAACAACTACCGCGTTTCCATGTATCGCCTTGTCCGCCTTCTTGGAAAAGACTACCCAGCCGGCTTTCCGACCGAGGTGCCTTTCAATGTGGTTGGCAAACTCGATTACAACGCGCGCGATTTTAATGCCGATGATGCGGTCCGCTCCGCCGTGACCCGCAACCCGGATCTCAAGGCCCAACGACAAGTCATCCTCGGCGAAGCCGCGCGAGTGAATAAAGAATTCGCCGGCTACCTCCCGCAGATCAATGCCAAGGCCGTTCAGACCAACCAAAGCGACATGTTGACCAGCAGTCTCACCAACATGGTCAATGGTTGGTTTTTTGGCATCACCGGCTCCTGGGCCGTTTGGGACGGACTCCTCACCTACGGAAATGTGAAGACCGCCAAAGCCCGCATGGAGCAGGCGAAAATCAATTACGACAACGGCGTGCGCGAGGTCATCCTCCAGGTTCAGCAGGCGATCTCAAATATTCTCCAAGCCAAGGAAACCGTCGACAGCCAAGAGGCGAGCGTCGTTCAAGGCGTCGAGGCCTTGCGCTTGGCCCAAGAGCGACTCGATGCCGGCGCCGGCACGCAGCTCGATGTCTTGAACCAGCAGACCTCGCTTCTCCAGTCCCAGACCTTCCTCTTGCAGGCCTACTACAGCTACATCAAAGGCGTGGCGGACTACGACCGCGCCCTGTCGCTCGACACGAAATTCCAGGACATCTTCGACGACCCGCTCACCAATCCCCAGGCGCGCCGTTTCTACAAAATCAACAATCCCGACCGGCCTCAGCCCACGCTCCCACGCACCTACCGCAAGAAGGATCCGCTCGTGCCGATTCTCCAGCCAGCCCCCTCGCCTTCGCCCTCACCGGCCAAAAAATCCAAGCCCAAGGGAAATTGATGTCCACCTCCCCACAGGAGGCCCCTCTCGAAACTTTTCCCGCGCTCGACGCGCTCACTCATCTTCGAGCCGGCTTTTTTCGCCGCGTCCCCGGCTTGGATGTCCAAACCGACCGCGACACCGCCATGGCTCGCCTGGCATCGATCCACCGCGCCGCCCTCAACAGCGCTGGGTTTGATGGAATGCCACTCGCCACCGCCGTGCAGGTCCACGGAAATTCCGTGAGGGAGGTTTTCGCCGGCGACGAATTTCCCGTGGCGGATTGCGACGCCTTGATGACTCGCGAGCGCCGCCTCTGCCTTGGGATTTATGTCGCCGATTGCGCTGCTGTTTTCATCGCCGACAAATTCGGCCGAGGCATCGCCCTCGCCCACTCGGGGCGGAAAGGAACGGAACTCCGCATCGTCCCGCGCACCATCGATTTTCTCCTCACCCACACCGGCGCCGCACCAAGTGACCTCGTGGTTCAAATTTCCCCCTGCATCCGCCCGCCGCATTACGAGGTCGATTTCGCCGCCGAAATCCGTCGCCAAGCCGCCGAGTCGGGCGTCGTCGAAATTCACGACAGCCTCCGCTGCACCGCCTCCGACCCCGCCGCCTACTATTCCTACCGCAGGGAATCCGGAAAAACCGGCCGACTCCTCGCCGCCATGGCGATGATTTGAAGCGCGTCTGCCGTCTTGCAAGTCAACGACCGACGACTAAAGTCTCCCGTCCGACATATGAGCAAGACGCTACTCGACAAGGTGTGGGAGGCGCACACCGTTCGCACCCTTCCCAATGGAGCCACCCAGCTCCTCATCGGCACCCACCTCATCCATGAGGTCACCAGTCCGCAGGCCTTCGGGATGCTCCGGGACCTGGGCCTCAAGGTGCTTTATCCTCACCGCACCTTCGCCACGGTGGACCACATCGTGCCGACCGACGAGCGCGTCGAGCCTTTCAGCGACGATCTCGCCGACGCCATGATCAAGGCACTCCGCCAGAACTGTGCGGAAAATGGCATCACCTTTTTTGATCTCCCCTCCGGCAAGCAAGGCATCGTCCACATCGTCGGTCCCGAGCAAGGCATCACCCAACCCGGCACCACGATTGCCTGTGGTGACTCCCACACTTCCACCCACGGTGCATTCGGCGCGATCGCCTTTGGCATTGGCACGAGCCAAGTCCGCGATGTCCTCGCGACCCAAACCATGGCGCTCCACAAGCCCAAGGTCCGCCGCGTCGAAGTGAATGGAAAACTCGCCCCCGGCGTTTACGCGAAGGATGTCATTCTCCACATCATCCGAAAACTCGGAGTCAATGGCGGCCTCGGCTACGCCTACGAATTCGCCGGCTCCACGTTCGACGCCTTCACGCAGGAAGAGCGCATGACCGTTTGCAATATGTCCATCGAGGGCGGCGCGCGCGTGGGCTATGTGAATCCCGACAACACCACTTTCGAATACCTCAAAGGCCGCCCCTTCGCTCCGAAGGGCGCCGACTGGGATGCCGCCGTCGCCCGCTGGAAAGCCACCGCTTCGGATGCCGATGCGAAATACGATGATGTCGTCACCTACAACGCCGCCGACATCGCCCCCACCGTCACCTGGGGCATCAATCCCGGGCAGGCGATTTTCATTCACGAGAAAGTTCCATTCGCCAGCGAGGTTCCGGAAAAAGACCGCGCCACCGCCGAAGAAGCCCTCGCCCACATGCACCTCAAGTCCGGCGCTCCCATTAAGGGCACCAAGGTCGATGTGGCCTTCCTCGGAAGCTGCACGAACGGCCGTCTGAGCGACCTCCAGGAAGTCGCCCGCCACATCAAAGGCCGCAAGGTCCGTGAGGGCGTGAAGGCCATCGTCGTTCCCGGCTCGCAAGGCGTCGCCTCCGTCGCCGAAAGCATGGGACTCGCCGAGATTTTCCGAAACGCCGGCTTCGAATGGCGAGGCGCGGGATGCTCGATGTGCCTCGGCATGAATCCCGACAAACTCGTCGGCGACCAACTTTGCGCCAGCTCGAGCAACCGCAACTTCAAAGGCCGCCAAGGCAGTCCGACCGGACGCACCGTCCTCATGTCGCCGCTCATGGTCGCCGCCGCCGCCGTCACCGGAGAAATCTCCGACGCCCGCGAGGTCTTCGGCGTGAAATAAACAGCATTCCCACATTTCGAATTTTAAAAAAATGGCTCTCGAAAAAATCACCCAAGTCGCCGGTCGCGGCGTTTATGTCCCCGGCGAAGATCTTGATACCGACCGCATCATCCCCGCCCGGTTCATGAAGTGCATTACCTTCGACGGACTCGGAGAGTTTGCTTTCTACGATGCCCGTTCGTTCGCCAAAGCCGACGGTCAAGTTCACCCGCTGGATGACGCCCGCTTCCAAGGCGCCTCGATCCTTCTTTCCGGGTCGAACTTCGGTTGCGGCAGTTCGCGCGAGCACGCCCCGCAAGCCCTCTACCGCTTCGGCATCCGCGCGATTGTTGCCGAGAGCTTCGCCGAGATTTTCTTTGGCAACTCGATCACGCTCGGAATGCCCTGCGTGATCGCCTCCAGCGAAGATATCCGGGCCATCGCGGCTCTCATCGAGTCCGATCCCGCCGCCGTCCTCACGCTGGATTTGACCGAGAAAAAAATCTCCATCGCCGACACCGACTTTCCCGTCACCATCGCCGACCACGCCCACGAGGCTTTGGTCAGTGGAAAGTGGGACGCCATTGCCGACCTCCTCGAGGGCCTTGATGCCGTGAAATCACGCGCCAACGCCCTCCCCTACATGGCCGCTTGAAACAGGAATTCCGAATCGCCTCGCGCGGAAGCGAGTTGGCCCTCTGGCAAACGAATTGGGTCCGGGGCGAGTTGGAAAAACGCTTTCCCGAAGCGCGGTTCGAAACGATCACGATCAAAACAACGGGAGATAAAATCCTCGATGTCCCGCTCGCAAAAATCGGCGACAAGGGGCTTTTCACCAAGGAACTCGACACCAGCCTCCTCCGCGGTGAAACAGATTTCGCGGTTCACAGCCTGAAGGATCTCCCCACCAAACTCCCCGAGGGTTTGGCCATCGCCGCAATTACGGAACGCTGGGATGCCCGCGATGTTTTGATTTCTCGCCACGGCGAGGTTTTGGCAACTCTGCCCGAGGGTGCCCGCGTGGCCACCGGCAGTTTGCGCCGGCGCTCACAACTCCTCAGCCACCGTCCGGACCTCGAAATCCTCGAGATCCGTGGAAATCTCAACACACGCTTCCGCAAATTCGACGAGGCGGATTGGGATGGCATGATTCTCGCGGCAGCCGGCGTGGAGCGCCTCGGCTGGCACGACCGTATTAGTGAGAAAATTTCCACCGACATCCTCCTCCCCGCCGTAGGTCAAGGGAGTTGCGCCATCCTCTGCCGCGAGGAGGATTCCGAGACTCGGAAATTTCTGGCGTCCATGGAGCATCACGAGTCGATGTTGGCCGCCTTGGCCGAGCGCTCGCTCATGCGGACCCTCGAGGGCGGCTGCCAAGTTCCAATCGGCGCCCATGCGCTCATTTCGGAAAAAGGAATTTCGATCGCGGGTTGCGTTTGCTCGCTCGACGGCAAGATCCTCGTCCGTGATTCGGTTTCGAGCGAATCCTGCAACGACGCCCAGGCCCTTGGCGCTCGGTTGGCAGGGATTCTTCTGGAAAATGGCGGCCGGGAGATTTTGCGGGGGATTTTCGGGAAGGACAGCCGCTGACCACTGGCGCGGCGGATTGCAAAAACCCGATCAAGCTGGGAGGATTTCGCCATCGATACTGAAAAACATCTTTTCCTCCGCGCCTGCTACCGCCAGCCCGTGGAGCGCACGCCGGTTTGGATCATGCGCCAAGCGGGCCGCTACCTGCCCGAATACCGTGCCGTCCGGAAAAACCACTCGTTTTCCGAAATGTATAAACGGCCCGACCTCGCGACCGAGGTGACGCTGCAGCCGATCGACATCCTGGGAGTGGATGCCGCCATTCTCTTTTCGGACATTCTCGTCGTCCCCGAGGCCATGGGGATGGAGCTCCACTTCAGCGAGGGCAAGGGCCCGCAATTCCCCTCCCCGCTCCGCGATGAAGCCGCGCTGAAGGCCCTCCGGCCCGTGGAGTCGAACCAAGACCTCGGCTTCGTGATGGAGGCCATTCGTAACATTCGCCGCAGCCTCGCCGACCGCGTTCCGCTCATCGGCTTCGCCGGGGCGCCATGGACCCTCGCCACCTACATGATCGAGGGCGGCGGCTCGAAAACCTTTCAGCACGCCAAAAAATGGCGCTTCGCCCGTCCCGACCTCCTCCGCGTCCTCGTGGATCAAATCGCCGATGTCGTGATCGACTACTGCCGCGCTCAAATGGACGCCGGCGCGCAGGCGATCCAGCTTTTCGATTCATGGGCGGGAATCCTCGACACGGCAGGCTTCGAGGAATTCGCCCTCGCGCCCGTCCGCCGGATCATCTCGGAGATCAAACGCCCGGGCATTCCCGTGATTTATTTTCCAAAAGGCGGAATGACCTGGCTCGACCGCGTGGTGGATTGCGGAGCCGATGTCATTGGCGTGGATTGGACGATCCCGCTCGACGCCGCCCGACGCATCACCGGCGACCGCGTGGCCTTGCAGGGAAACATGGACCCCACCGCACTCTACGCCCCGCCCGAGGCGATCCGCGACCAAGTGCGATCCGTCCTCGCCAGCTACGGAAAGGGCTACGGCCACATCGGCAATCTCGGCCACGGCATGCTGCCCGACATCCCCGTCGAGCACACCCGCGCTTATGTCGATGCCATGAAAGAATTCAGCCCGGCATGGAAATGACCACCGCCGAATCCAGTCCGAGGCTCGAGGTCGATCTCGACCTTCTTAAAAAATACAACCGCCCCGGCCCGCGCTACACGAGCTACCCGACCGCGCCGCATTTCCACGAGGGCTTCGGGCCAGAGGAATACCGCCAGGAAATCCTCTCGACCAATGTCGGCGAGACACCGCGCGACCTCTCGCTCTACTTCCATTTCCCGTTCTGCAAATCGCTTTGCTACTTCTGCGCCTGCAATGTGGTCATCACCAAAGACGCCAGCCGCGTCGGCAACTATCTCGGCGTCCTAAAAAAGGAAATCGACCTCGTCGCGAAGCTCGTCGATCCACGCCGCCAAGTCGTCCAAATGCACTGGGGCGGCGGCACGCCGACCTACATGTCGCCCGATCAGATTCGCGACATCTTCGGTTACATCCGCGAGAAATTCCCCTTCGCCCCCGAGGCCGAGATCAGCATCGAGATCGACCCCCGCACGATCTCGCCCGAACACCTCCCCGCCTTGCGCGAGGCGGGTTTCAACCGCGTAAGTTTCGGCCTGCAGGATGTGAATCCCGAGGTCCAGACGACCATCAACCGCGTCCAGACCGACGAGCAAAATGCTTTTGTCATCAACGAAAGCCGCGGCCTCGGTTTCGACTCCATCAATGTCGATCTCATCTACGGACTGCCGCACCAGACAGTGGAATCCTACGAGCGCACTCTCGAAAAAATCATCGCCTGGAATCCCGATCGCCTCGCGGTTTTCAACTACGCGCATGTGCCTTGGCTGAAAAAGCACCAGAAGCTCCTGCCGGTCGAATCGATGCCTGATGTGTCCGGCCGCCTGCGGATGCTCAAGCTCATCATCGATCGCCTCACCGAAGCCGGCTACGCCTACATCGGCATGGACCACTTCGCAAAGCCCGGCGATGAGCTCACGAAGGCGCTCCGCGAGCGCACGCTCCACCGGAATTTCCAAGGCTACAGCACGCGCGCCGAGGCGGACATGTTCGCCATGGGCGTGACCTCGATCAGCAAACTCTCCGGCGCCTACGCGCAAAACCTCAAAAGCCTCGCCGCCTACGAAGCCGCGCTGAATGAGGGACGCCTGCCCACCGCGATCGGCCTGAAACTCTCGCACGACGACCTCCTCCGCCAGCATGTGATCACCGAAATCATGTGCAACAACCGCATCCTCAAACGCGATGTGGAGCAAAAGTTCGGCATCACCTTCGATTCCTACTTCGCCGATGTTCCGGAGAAATTGAAGGAGTTCGCTCTCGATGGCCTCGTCTCGCTCCAGCCCGACCTGATCGAGGTGAGTGAGGCCGGGCGACTCGTCATCCGCAACATTGCGATGGCCTTCGATGCCTATCTCAAGCCCGAAGGCACCCAGGAAAAGCCCATCTACTCGCGGACCCTTTAGCCCCGCCATGCCGAGCCACACCGATGCGATCATCCTCGGCGCAGGCATCTCAGGCCTGACCGCCGGATTCTATCTCGCCGAACAAGGCTTCCGCGTTCGCATCCTCGAAAAAAGCCCACGCGTTGGCGGCTCGATTCGCAGCGAGCGGCGGGATGGTTTCCTCATCGAATTCGGTCCGAACACCGTGCTCGAATCCACCCCGCTCCTCGGCGAGCTTTTCCAAAAACTCGGCATCGCCTCCGAGCGTGAGAACGCCTCCCCGCTAGCCAAGAACCGCTACATCGTTCGCGGCGGCCAACTCCACGCGCTTCCGACCTCACCCATGGCGTTTCTGAAGACCCCGCTTTTTTCCACCGCCGCGAAGTTCCGGCTTTTGCTCGAGCCGTTCATTTCACGCGCTCCCGCGGACCGCGAGGAATCGCTCGCCGACTTTGTCACACGCCGGATCGGACCCGAGTTTTTGGATTACGCCATCAACCCATTTGTCGCAGGAGTCTATGCCGGCGATCCGGCCAATCTCGGCGTCCAAAGTGCCTTTCCAAAACTCCACGCCCTCGAGCGTGAGCACGGCAGCCTGATCCGTGGCGCGATCATGGGCGCGCGCCAGCGCAAGAAATCCGGCGAGACGCCGAAAAGCCGCGCTCCGATGCTCGGCTTTCAAAACGGCCTCCAAACCCTCCCCGACGCTCTCCACCGCGCGCTGGGCGATTCCATTTCCACGGGCTGTGCCATCCGCCAGATCACGCGGACCGAGGCGGGATTCTCCGTCGCGCTCGAGTCCGGCGAAATCCTCGAGGCACCGGTCCTCCTTTCCACCGTTCCCGCCCACACTTTTTCGAGCCTGCCGATGGAGTTCGCCCAAAAGCTCGCCGCCACTCTCGACGCGATCACCCACCCTCCGGTTGCCATGGTTTTCATGGGATTCGACAAGCCTCCCGGCGGCATCGATCGCGACGGGTTCGGTTTTTTGGTTCCCGCGAAGGAGAACCGCCAAATCCTCGGTTGCATCTGGAGTTCCTCAATTTTCCAAGGCCGCACGCCCGCCGATGGCGCGGGGCTCACGACCTTTGTCGGCGGCAGCCGCCAGCCCGACCTCGCCCGTCTCAACGATTCCGACCTCGGAGCGCTGGTCCTCGGCGAACTCCGCGCGCTCATGGGCGTCACCGCCACGCCGAGCCTCGTCGCCGTTCAGAAATGGGAGAAGGCGATCCCCCAATATCGAGTCGGCTACGGAGAGACGATGAATGCCATTTCGAGTTTTGAAAACGACACGCCGGGCTTTTTTGTTTCGGGAAATTTCCGAGGCGGCATCGCCGTGCCGGATTGCGTGAAGCAATCCCGCGCCATCGCTGACCGCATCTCGGGCTTCCTCTCCAGCCGATCCGTGAATACAACCCAAACCCAATGACCCCGACTCCTCTTCATCGCCCGCGCCGCCTTCGCAAAAACCCGGCCATCCGCTCGATGGTGCGCGAGACTTCGCTGTCGCCCGAGGATTTCATTCTCCCGCTCTTCGTCGTCGAGGGCGAAAACCGCAAAAACCCGATCTCCAGCATGCCGGGGCATTTCCAGTTGAGCCTCGACCATCTCGCCGAAGAGGCCCGCGAAATTCGCGCTCTGGGCATCCCGTCGGTGATTCTTTTTGGCATCCCCGCCAATAAGGACGCCTGCGGCTCCCAAGCCATGAGCGGAAACAGCATCGTCTGCCGAGCCATCCAGGCTCTCAAAAAAGCCGCGCCCGAACTCTATGTGATCGCCGATGTCTGCTGCTGCGAATACACCGACCACGGCCATTGCGGCACGCTCGTCGGGCAGGATGTGGACAACGACGCCACGCTCGAACTGCTCCAAAAACAAGCCGTCGTCCTCGCTCGCGCCGGGGTGGATATGATCGCGCCTTCGGGAATGATGGATGGCATGGTCGCCGCCATCCGCGCCGCGCTCGACGCGGAGGGATTTTCGGGAATTCCGATCATGAGCTACGCCGCGAAATTCGCGTCCGGGTTTTACGGTCCGTTCCGCGAGGCGGCGGAGTCCACGCCGCAATTCGGCGACCGCTCGACCTACCAGATGGACCCCGCCAACGGCCGCGAGGCCTTGCGCGAGGCGGCTCTCGATTACGAGGAGGGCGCCGACATTTTGATGGTCAAGCCCGCCATGCCCTACCTCGATATCCTCGCCCAAATGCGCGACACCTTCGACATTCCCATCGCCGCCTACCAGGTCTCCGGCGAGTTCGCGATGCTCAAGGCCGCCGCGCAACAAGGCTGGCTCGACCACGACCGCGTGATGATGGAATCCCTCCTCTCAATCAAACGCGCCGGCGCCGACCTGATCCTCACCTATTTCGCCAAGGAAGCGGCGGCGAAGCTTCGATCCAAAACTTTTCGTGGTGATGGGTTGCAGCCAGGCGTTGACTTGTCCTCTTCGTCGGGACTGCTTGGTGTCATGGATGGACGATGATCCCGCCGGATGTCCAAGTCCACATCGTTAACCACGGAAATGGGTTGCGATCGAAATAGCCGGTTACTTTTGAGCTTCTGGAATGATTGGATGGGGCTGAGGGGAGTTTCACCCCGCAGCCCTTCCACACCACCGGACATGCGGTTTTCCGCATCCGGCGGTTGAACCCGGCGGAGGTCAGCATTTCTCTGCTCCCTCCGCGAAGGTCCATGGCAAGATGAACCCGTATTGTTGAAGTCGCTTGTTGGATAGGGCCTGATTCATTTGCCGTAGCCGGGCTATCCGCCATGCTCCCAACCCGCTGTAGGCCAGACCGCACGCCCTTGGTCCTACGCCGAGGCGGCGTAGGGCGTTGAGCCGCCCTTTGGGTGTGCTCCAGCGTAGCCAGAAGCACTTTCGCATGTGGCGGCGGATCCATCCGCTCAGGTCTTCCACTCCCCACCGCATTTCTGCCAGCTTGAAGTAGTTCCACCATCCTTGGATGTAGTCCCGCCATTGGTCGCGCAGTTGCTCGCTGCTCAGG
>JBILML010000040.1:0-17255 GCA_044375555.1 Terrimicrobiaceae bacterium | reverse complement strand
CAGGTCAGGTGGAAGGAGCATGGGGGTGTCGCGGTCGATGTTGACGAATCTAGCCATATCAAACTGCATAGCAGGAATTAGGCCAACTTCCGGAGGAGGGCTTGGCTAAGTCCGACAGGCTGCTAGGGCGGAGAGTTGATCGATGAAATCCTGCTCGATCTTGGCGTCATCGATGAACACGGGTTCCGTAGCATGGCAAACGCTGACGAAAAGAGTGGAAAGAATCGCGAGACGGAGCGTCATGGTTGGTCGAGGGTCAGGCCCGGTGGAGGCGCTTCGCCGAGCATGCCGGTTTGGTCCGCCGAGGCAAGTGGGACCGCCTCGTGCAAGACGCGGCGACGAACCTCTGGGAGGTCCCAGGATTTCAGAAGTGAGTCGATTTGCTGGCGGGTGGATTTGGGAACATCGACAGGGCGGAGGCCGGTGAGGCGGGCGGCGCGGAGCCAGCAGGCGGCGGCCTCGGGGCGGAGGGACTCGCCAGGGTCGGTGTCGGCGAGTTGTTGCCAGAGTTCCTCGACGAGGTCGGGAGGGAGGATTTGCTCGGCACCGGCGTGGAAAAGAACGCGGGAGAGGAGTCGTCCGAGGGCCTTCCAAAAAGCGGGATTCGAGGGTTGCGAAGCGATGGAGGCGGCGAGGCGGCGGGCGATCGCGGTGCGAAATTCGGCGGGGAGGGTTTCGAGGGCTCCGGCGAGCATGGCGATCTCGGCGGAGGGATTCGAGCCGTCTTTCCACTCGGCGGCGGCGGGTGTCCAAATCGCGAGGGATTGGGCGGGATCAAGGCCGGCGGCGATGCGGCGGGCGGCAATCCAGCGTTGGATTTTTACCGAGCCATTGGGAAATTTCGGGGGCGTGGCGAGGATTTGGGCGAGGGCGGCGACGCGCTCGGGATCGCCGGTCATTCCACAACCGGGACGCAAGAACCAACCGGCGAGGTGCAGCCAAGTTTCCTCGTGCTCAGCGGATGCGAGGCGATTTTCTGCGGCTTCCAGCCAGAGGTCGAAAAGTTGTCGAACGATGCCGCCGCTCCAGTCCGACTTGCGGGCGCCGAGGGATTTTTCTCCTGCGGTGAAAATCGTGTTGGCGGTGAGCTTTTGGCGGGTCTTGCGCGAGGGGTCGAGGAGGGCCGTAAGTTGTTGGCCGGCGAGGGTGACAGTATCCGATCGGTCGGCGGATTTTTTGGAGGATGGGGAGTTTTTGCCCCGCAGGGAGAATTCCAGCGGCCAGCGCAACTCCGGCTCGGCGCAGAGCAGTTCCACCCGAAGCAGGCCGGTGGATCGCAGGGTGGTGCGCAGCGACACGCGGAGATTTGGGTCGCGAGGGAGGTTTTGGCCAGCGGGGGGTGTGAGTATCGTTTCCAGTGCGGGCAATTCGGTGAAGCCTTCGGCCTCTGTGCTGACCACATCGCCAGGTTGGTCTGCGGGTCGGCGAGGGTTTCGAAGGATGCGGAACGAGGCTGGTTTTCCCACCAGCGCGCGGAGATTTTGTGGGGCGGCGGCGTGTTCCTTTTCCGGCGGGGCGTCCTGCGGAAGAATGCAGAGCGCGGACTTTTCGCCTGTGGCGATGTAGTAGGCGTGGGAGGCTCCGGCTTCGATGCGCGAGGAATCGCCGCTGGCTCGTAGGTGGAGGAAGCGGGCTGCTCCGCGGGCAACGGCGAGGTCGGGATCGGCGTTTTCTAGGACCTCAGGCGTGTGGTCGGGTTGCCAGCGGGCGAGGTTTTCTAAAATGCGCTGGCGAATCGCCGGGGACTTGGTGAGTCCGCCGTTGAAGAGGAGGAAATCGATCGGCGGCCGGTCGCGCAGGAAATCGGCGAGATGGCGGGTGACGGCGGGATCTTTGGCATACGGCAGTCCCATTTCGCGCAGGCCTGGTGCCGCGCGCTGGGGGCGTTCCCCGGCGCCAACCGGTGGAAAGAAGCCCGCGAGGAGCAGACGGTTGATCTCGGCGGAGGAGACTTCGGCGCGGAGAGTTCCCGCGAGGAGCGAGGCTCCCGGTTTTGCCACGGCGATGGGCCAGGTTTTTTCGGGAGGATGGTTGGTTGAGAGGGCCTGTTCCTTGATGTCGCGGGAATGCGCGAGGAGTTGGGCGAAAGTGGCAGGGGGCAACTGCGAGCCCGGCGCGAGTTTTTCCTCTAGAAAATGGGCGAGGGCGATGTCGAGGTTGTCGCCGCCCAGGAGCAGGTGGTCGCTCACGGCGATGCGGTGAAGGCGGGGCAGCGGGGAGTCGGGTTTTTGCTCGGCGGAGAAGAGGCTGAGGTCGGTCGTGCCGCCGCCGATATCGACCACGAGGATGTGGGTTTTTGCGCCGGTTGCGGGAAGGTCGGATTGTTCCAACCACGCGTAGAAGGCTGCCTGGGGCTCTTCGAGCAGGATGGTGGATTTGGGAAAACCCGCTCCGCGCGCTGCCTCGAGGGTGAGTTGCTGGGCGGCGGGGTCGAACGATGCGGGAACGGTGATCGCGAGGTCTTGCTCGGCCAGCGGGGCATGGGGGTGGAGGGAGTTCCACGAGGCGGTGAGTTTTTGGAGGAGTATCGAGAGGGCTTCGACGGGACTGAGTTGTTCGCTCGATGGAATCTCCCCGGAGCCGAGAGGGAGGAATTTCGCCCGGCGGTCGGCGGCGTGGTGGACGAGCCAAGATTTTGCCGAGTGGATGACGCGACCAGGAACTTCCGCTGCCCGAGCGCGGGCGAAGCGCCCAACTTCCCAATCGCGACTTGCGGGCGGGAGGTAGAGAAAGGAAGGGAGCGTTTCGTGCGAGGCGCTGGAGTGATCCGTCTCCGCCTGCGGAATTTCTAGAATGGTGCTGCGCCCTTCCGACGACTCGGCGGGCACAAACGCCAAGGCGCAATTCGTGGTGCCGAGGTCGATGCCGATGCGGTAGCGCGTCATTTACTGCATGCGGAGATCAAGCGACATCTGCATTTTCCACAAAATACTCGGCTGTCTTGTGCAGAAAGTCGGGCTTAAGAGAGGCCGCAAGTCCGAGCTTATGAATGCCCTCAAGTTTTTCCATGAGTTTGGAAAAGCTTAGGAATCCACAAACTTTCCCAAGCGGCTTCTCGCGCAGGGCGAATGTCGGACGAAGGATTTCTTGTTCGACCTTTTCACGGCGCTCATCTGGAGCAACGAGGAACAAATTGATTTCGAGATTTGGCTGTAAGGCAAGAAGGTCGCTCATCCGCAACAAGCCGGAGTAGATCGCCGTTGTGCATTCCACCTCGAAAGCTGCAACGATGGAGTTGCCCTTTAGCCAGAGCACATCAATTAACTCAATCGTTCGATTCGTTGCTTCATTGAATTGGGTGGGTAACTCGGTGACCATGCGCGGAAGTTCGCCAAGTGTCTTCCCTTGCCATTTTTTAGATCGGTCGTTCCGAGCAACCCAGAGGTCGAACCCCATATCCATTCCTAAAGCGAGGAGGTTATATTGGATTTCGGTATGTCGGGTAGTGGCAGTTGTTTCTTGATCAGGTGTGGTTGTTGTTTTGCCGGACAGGTCTTCAATTTCATCGGATTCAGGAACACTAACCTTTGTCGAAATGGTTGTTTTTCCCTTTTTTTGCTCAGCCGTGTAGAGGGGTTTTCGGGCCAGCTTTTTTGGGTCAACAGGCCGGGCGATCGGCGATGTTTGCGCCTGCTTAAGAAAAGAAAGAATGAGTTGGCCGTCCTCATGATGTGAAAAACGGTTCGGACTCTTCCGAACGAACCCTTTGAATTTTCCTTTGTCTTTAGGTCCTGAATAAAAAGCCACCTTGCCATCCAAATCCTGCATTGGAATGCCATGCTCAGGGTCGAGTTGAACGATCGGCTTTACCTCAAAACGAACAGGGAATGCCTCATCACTCCAAATTTTTGATTGGTCATTTCTATGAGCAATGACTTCAAGGGCGCCAACCCAGCGCATTACTCCCGTCAGGTAGCAAAGCAGTATGTCGCCAGGTTGCACTTTAGAAGCAGTGTTTCGCATGCGTGAGCGAAACCCCGAAATCCTCGAACCTGATTTGCGGAATTCATCCCAAGTAGTTCCAGTAAAGAGATCGAGCCAGTAGGTCATTATGAGCTTTTAGGTTTGGCCGCCATAAATCGGGCAACAAAGCCTGTGTGTATTTATATGTCGCTAGCAGAAATGGAAAGCTTGGGTATGCAGTTTTACTGCATGCGGACATTGAACTTGAGCTTCCAGCGTTCGCCGGTGGGCTTGTGGAGGAAGTGGAGTTCGAGGTGGCCGAGTTCGGTGATGCGGGCTTGGAGGTGGACGGGGATTTCCTCGCCGGGCTGGTGGCCTGCGGGCGGGGGGATTTCGATTTGGAGCTTGGCGGATTCCTCGAGTTCGGCGGCGTCGGGGAGGATTTGGCCAGGTTGGTCGCCGGCGCGGACTTCGGATTGGAAGAAACGGAAGTCGGAGGTTTCGCCGGTGTAGAGGAGGAATTCCTGATCGGAGATTTCGTGGCTGGTGCCTTCCTCCATGCCTTGCGGGGCGACGCAGAGGGCCTTGGTGATGGGGCGGCGTCCTGGCACGGCCATGCCGGTGGATTCCATCCCGATGTAGTAGGAACGGGCGGTGCCGGATTTGATGCGAAGGCCTTGGCCGGTGGCGCGGAGTCGGGCGTAGACAGCGGCTCCGAGGGCGACGGCGTGGTCGGGGCGGGCGCCCTCGAGTTCGCGGATGGGGCGGTTCGCCCAGCGGCTGAGTTGGTCGAGGATGCGGGCGCGGAGGGGGGCGGCATTGAAGACGCCGCCGTTGAAGAGAACGGCGTCGGGGATCAAGAGCGGGGCGCTGTCGATTTTTGCGGAGCCTCCGACGGATTCGAGAAGTTGGGGAGACGAGGTGATGTTGGCTTTCGCGCGGGTGAGGAAACGGGCGAGGTGCTTCGAGATGGCGGCGTCGGCGGCGTAGGGAAGGCCGGACTCGCGCAGGCCGCCGGCTCGGCGGAGGGAGGGCATTTCGTCGGCGGCGACGAGAGGCAGGAAGCCGTCGAGGACGATTTGATCGACCTGCTCGCGGGTGAGCGTGGTGCTGAGAGTCGAGGCGATGAGCCGGCTGGATCGGGTGGGGATGGCGATCGGGACTTCCTTCAGCGAGGGGTCGGAGAGGAGGGATTCCTTGGCGGCGCGGGTGGATTGAACGAGGGCGAGGAATTGCCAGTCGTCGAGAACGGAGCCGGCGGCGGCGAGTTTTTCCGAGACATCATGGGCGAGGGCGAGATCCATGTTGTCGCCGCCGAGGAGGAGGTGTTCGCCCACGGCGACGCGCTCGAGCGCGAGGTTGCCGCCTTTTCCAGTGACGGCGATGAGGCTGAAGTCGGCGGTGCCCCCGCCGACATCGCAGACGAGAAGGAGGTCGCCGGATTGAACCTGCTTGCGCCATTCGGCGCCTTGGTTTTCGAGCCAGGCGTAGAAGGCGGCTTGGGGTTCCTCGAGGAGCGTGGCTTCTGGGATTCCGGCGAGTTGGGCGGCTTCGAGGGTGAGTCCGCGGGCGACTTCGTCGAAGGAAGCAGGGACTGTGATGACGGGGTGGGTGGGGGCGAGATTCGGGTGGGAGTTTTTGAGGCTCGCGAGGAGATGGGCGAGGAGATCGCGTGAGGCGTCGAGCGGGGAGAGTTTGCTATCGATCGTGGCGCTGCCCCAAGGGAGGATTTGGCCGCGGCGATCGGCATGGGGATGGCAGAGCCAGCTTTTCGCCGAGACGATGAGGCGGTCGGGTTGGAGTGCGCCGCGCTCGCGGGCGAAGACTCCGAGGATTTGGCGGGAGGAGGACTCGGGAAACTCTCCTTCGGCGGGGAGGTAGATCGCAGAGGGGAGCAGGGATTTTTCTCCCTCACTGCTGGCGGTGATGGCTTGGGTGATGGGGAGGTTTTCCGGATGGCCGGAGTCGCCGACCCGCGCGATGGCGCAATTGCTCGTGCCGAGGTCGATGCCGATGAAGTCGCTCATGGTTTGCCCTTTTCGATGCCCGTTTTGGCGTTCGTTATTTGATTTCGATTTCGGCGGGGGCGAGGACCGGCCAGGGGCGCTTGTCGGTGGTGCCGGTGACGCGCGGGAGCTTGATCGTTTTCGTGATCCAGCCGGGGTGGACGAGTTTTCCAGCGTAGGGAGGATTTGCCGGAACGGAGCCGAGGAGTCGGTGGGCTGGGGCGTCGTAGCCGGATTCGAGGGTCAGGGCGCTGCCTTCGGTTTCGGTGCGGAGCGGTGAGATTTCGAAGTAGTCATTGAGAACCTTGCGGCAACCAGAGTGGACGACGCGGGCGGCGGCTCCGAGTTGTTGGTCGGTGGCGGAAGTGATGTCCTCTTTTGCGAAATCCACGAGGCGGCCGTGCTCTTGCAGCAAGGCCAGGAACGCGGCGATCTCGGCCTCCGGGCGTGGCGGAGCGGGTGGGGGAGCGATAGGTTGAGTCACGGCGGGGGCGGTGGATTTTGCGCGTTGCTTGCGGGTGGCGAGAAACACGCAAACCATGCCGATCGCGGCTGAGACGGTCTGCGCGGCGAGCGTGAGGTTTGGTTCGGGCTGGTAGACGGCTGCGAAGTTGATGCCCAAAAGGACAAAGCCGCTGGCGATGAGTGGAGCTTTCATGATTGTAGAAGAATTTGAGTGGTTATCAGGAATGGCAATACCGAGTTGCCATCATGGGGAGTTCGATCAGGCGAAAACGAACGGCTCGGGATTCATGCGGGCAAGCCTGGCGGCGAGAAAATCTTTTGGCTGGGTCGAAAGAAGAAACTCGGCATGGGCGAGTTGTTCCTCAAGTGTGGGCGCGGGTGAGGGGAGGAGTTTTTCACCCGGTTCAAGCGTGGGCAGGTTCAGCTCAAACAAGTCCTTTGAGGTCTGAGAGCAGTCGTTCACGGATGCTTTCTGTGGCATAGCGATTGAGGATTTCGAGGAATTCTTGCGAGGTGGTATCGACTTTGTGGATTCGGATGAGATTTAGGATGTCGTAGTAATCCTTGCCTTGAACGGCGCGATCCCAAGTGCGCGTGGCGTGGAGTTTCAAGGCGATCAAGTGCAGGATGCTGGCGACCTTGATCTGTCTGCTTCCATAATTTTTTTCTTCGCTGCCGTGGGTGAGTTTTTCGAAGGTCGGGGCATCAACCAGCATCAAATCGATCCGCATCGCCCCGCCTGAATCTGGAGCGAATTGGATGAACGCCTTGGTCTCGTGGAAGGGGGAGTAACTCAGGCGCGACATGATTTTTTTCCATGCCACCTGATCGGATCCGAGCACAAGAAAATCCAAGTCGATGGTGGTGCGATCGTAGCCATGGGCATTGACCGCATGGCCGCCAATCAAAACAAACTCGCGCCCCTCCGACTTCGCCACATCAACAAATGCGTGGAAAATCTCAATCATCGGGGTCGGTCGGGTTTTCTCCTCACTCCTCAGCGAGCCTTATTTCCCGCCGTGGACGCCGGAGGCGACTTTGAGGCGGAGGCCGTTGAGGCGGATGAAGCCGGTGGCGTCGTCTTGGTTGTAGGCCTGCGTGGGGTCGGCCTCCATCGTGGCGATGTGGGGGTTGTAGAGGCTGACCGGGCTCTTGACGCCGGCACCGTGGATGCCGCCTTTGTAGAGCTTCACGCGGACGGTGCCGGTGACGTGCTTCTGGGACTCGGTGACGAGGGCTTGGATGGCTTCGCGCTCGGGGGCGAACCAGAAGCCGTTGTAGACGAGTTCCGCGTATTTCGGGATGAGGGAGTCGCGGAGGTGCATGACTTCGCGGTCCATCGTGAGCGATTCCATCTGGCGGTGGGCGAAGTGGAGGATTGCGCCGCCGGGGGTTTCGTAAACGCCGCGGCTCTTCATGCCGACGAAGCGGTTCTCGACCATGTCCACGCGGCCGACTCCGTGTTTGCCGCCGAGTTTATTGAGGGTGTGCATGACCTCGAGCGGGGTGAGTTTTTCGCCGTTCACGGCAATGCAGAGGCCGCGTTCGAATTCGAGTTGAACATGTTCGGGAAGGTCGGGGGCATCCTCAGGGAGGACGGAGAGTGTGGTGAAATACTCGCGATTCTTGAGGTCGCCGGCGTCAAACCACGGGTCTTCGAGAATTCCTGCCTCGTAGGAAATGTGGAGGAGGTTGCGATCCATCGAATAGGGTTTCTTGGCGCTGGCGGCGATGGGAACGCCGTGGGACTCGGCGTAGGCGATCATTTCGGCGCGACCGGGGAATTTCGCGCGGAAGCGGGCGTCGCGCCAAGGGGCGATGACCTCGATATCCGGTGCGAGGGCGGCGGCGGTGAGTTCGAAACGGACTTGGTCATTGCCTTTGCCGGTGGCTCCGTGAGCGACGGCCGTGGCTCCTTCCTGACGGGCGATCTCGACCATGCGCTTGGCGATGAGCGGGCGGGCGATGCTGGTGCCGAGGAAGTATTGTCCCTCGTAGATCGCGCCGGCTTGCATCATGGGAAAAATGAAATCACGGGCGAACTCCTCGTTCAGATCGTCCACGAAGCACTTGGAGGCTCCGGTTTTGAGAGCCTTCTCCTCGAGGCCGTCGAGTTCCTCGGCCTGGCCGACATCGGCGCAGAAGGCGATGATCTCGGCTCCGTAGGTTTCTTTGAGCCAGTTCAAGATGACGGAGGTGTCGAGTCCCCCAGAATACGCGACAACGATTTTTTTCATGAGTGCGGGAGTGTGGGGAAAAAAATGGCGCTTCGCAACACAGTGGCTGGAAAATTTCTAAAAAAATAAATTGCCATCTCGATGGAAAAGAAGAATAAGGCGGTTGCAGTTGTGATCAGGAATTGGTGGACAACCCCGGACAATGTCGGGGGCAGTTTGAAACCCGGTTGTCGGGAACAGGCCTAGATCCCAGTGCGTTAAAGAAAAGTAAAACCATGGGTAACAAACTCTATGTCGGCAACCTGTCGTTCAACACGACCGAGATTGCCATTCAGGACCTGTTCTCGCAGTGCGGCTCGGTCTCCGAAGTCATGCTGATGCAGGACAAATTCACAGGCCGCTCACGCGGATTCGCCTTCGTCACCATGTCCTCGGACGATGAAGCACAGGCAGCAGTCAGCCAAATGCACGGCAAAGACCTCGACGGTCGCGCCCTGACCGTCAACGAAGCCCGTCCTCGCGAAGACCGCCCAGCTGGCGGCGGCGGTGGTGGTGGATTCGGTGGACCTCGCCGCGAATTCCGTGGCGGTGGTGGTGGCGGCGGTGGTCGTGATGATCGCCGTGGCGGTGGTGGTGGTGGATTCGGTGGCGGCGGTGGTGGTGGCCGTCGCGATTTCGGTCGCCGCTAATCACGCAGTAGATTTCAAGAAACCGGGCACTCTGCATTTCGCAGGTGCCCGGTTTTCTTTTTCCCGAAAAAACTTCCCCGACTTGGATCGGGCCGTTTTGATTAGGGACATGACAATGAGCCGATTTCTTTTGCTGATTCTGCCAGTGGCCCTGACTTCCTGCGTGAATATTAATCCGCTGGGCCGGGACTCCACTGGACCGATCCCTCGTCCAGCTCGCTCGACTCCAGAGTTGGAGAAAAAATTTGCCTGGGGCATCTCGACTGCCAGCTACCAATACGAGGATCCGGATGTGAAGCCCGGCCAGAAGGACTGGTTTTACACCGACTGGGATGTGCTCATTTCTGAGGGCAAGGCCCCGGAGAAAGGCAACGCGCTCTATAGTTGGACGCACTTCGACAAAGACCTCGCGGCCCTGAAAAAGACCGGGGTGACGCATTACCGCTTCAGCATTGAATGGGGCCGCGTCGAGCCGCAGCCTGGCGTGTTTGATGAACAAGCGATCGACCGCTATGTCGAGATGGCCCGCCGACTCAAACAAGCCGGGATCGAGCCGGTCGTTTGCCTCTGGCATTTCACTTTTCCCGATTGGCTCTACGACAAAAAAAATCCCAAAGCCTCGAACTGGCTCCACCCCGACGCCCGCCCGCGCTGGAACGCTTACCTCGAAAAGGTTCTCCCGCGCCTGGCCCCCTACACGAACTACTTCGCGCCGCAGAACGAACCGAACGGCCAGATCACGACGGCCTACATCGTTGCGCAATGGCCCCCGGCCATGACCCTCGCCTTCGGCACCTACTGGAAAGCGATCGACGCCAGCACCGGCATGTTCCGCGACGCAGCAACGCGGATCAAAAAGGTGAAACCCAGCGCGAAGGTTGTCTCGGTCGAGGCGCTTCCTTGGTGGGATAAGGCGCCGCTCGATCCCGGAAATCTGATTTACAACACGATGATTCACGGAAATACCGACCACCTCGATCGCGTGTGGGATGTCTGTGATATTCTTGGGATCAACTACTATTACTCCCAAAAAGCAGGACCGCTTTCGTTGCTGGCGGAGAGTTACCGCCATGGCCACAACTTTACTATGATGGGCTGGCGGATCGACCCTGAGGGCCTCTACAAGCAAATCCGCCGCGTTGGTGACCGCTACGGCAAGCCGATGATGATTACTGAAAACGGGATTGCCACTTTGAAGGATGAAAAACGCATCCGCTACATGCGAGAGCACATCGATGCGATCGGGCGTGCGATCCGTGATGGCTATGATGTGCGCGGCTATTTCAGCTGGTCGCTCGCCGATAACTACGAGTGGCATTACGGCTACAAAGCCAAGTTCGGCCTCGCCACGATGAATCCGAAAACCTTCGAGAGGGAATTGAAACCCTCCGCATTCTTCTATCGCGACACGATCCGCTCGAAGCCGAAGGTAAAAAATATCCCGGCTTCCAAATCCTAAGCTTCCGCGTTTTCAGGCGTGGCTTTTCAGGAATGGAGCGGCGACACAGCACATAGCCAATGTCGATAGGACCGCAAATATGAGAATCGGGAGGATCATAATCCCAACTTAAAATGTGATCCTTGGCCCGCAACCGGGTTTTTTAAAAAACTCCGTCGTGGCCTGCGCTTTTCTGGCGGTCGTGGTGCCACTGGAAAAGGCGCTTCGTATCACGAAAGATTTTCTGCGGTGTGCTGCCGAGGAGAATGATGATGATTTCCGATCCGTTGTGTTTGGCAGAGGCGACCAAGCATTTCCCTCCAGAAAAAGTAAAACCTCCCTTGAGCCCGTTGAAATAGGGCGGCCAGTTCCACAGAAGATCATTCGTGTTCTCCAGAATCATCGAATCCCCGTAGCCGGAGCCAAAGGTCCAGAACTGCTGCGCGGCGAAGTAACGGATCAGCGGATTGCGGTAGGCGTGGTAAGCGATGATCGCCGAATCCCGCGCCGTCGAATATTGCCCCGGCTCATCGAGTCCATGGGCGTTCATGAAGCGGGAGTTTTTCGCCCCAAGGCGTTTGGCGAGGGCGTTCATGTTCTTAAGAAATGCCTCACGCGAACCTTGTCCGTTCGATGCAAGGACACTCGCGGCATCATTCGCACTGGCGACGAGCATGCTGCCGAGGAGATCGATTCTCTTAACGGCAGTTCCGGGTTGGAGGCCGACCTTTGTAGGAGGTTCCATCGCGTCCATGAATGAAACGGTGACTTCCTCCTCCAGCCCGCCCTCATTGATTACCTCCAAGGCCGTGAGCAGTTTTTGCGTGCTGGCAACAGGCAAAGTCAGGTCCGCGTTTTTTTCGTAAAGCGTCTCGCCGCTCAGAGCATCAATCATGATCGCGCTCTTGGCGTGGATTTCGGGGGCGCCCGACGAATTCCTCGCGACCGGCATCGGAGAGGCAATCGAGGAGTTTTTTCGGAGGCCTGGTTCCACATGGGAGTCTGGTCTCGCAAACATGGAGCACCCCCAACTCCCAAGAAATAAGAAGGCCCCCATGGCAAGCATGGCAGCCAAAACATGGCGCGCAGGGTGGCTCTGGGGCTTGTTGGCTTGGTCGTGCGAAGTTTGGTTTTTCATCGCCGCACAAACCCATCAGTCGCTTTCGCATTCAATGGGGTTCAAAGCCAATGGTCGTTCTCCCCATAGAGATCATGCCGCGAGATTTTTAGTGTGGGGGCATGGACAACAACAAAAACAACCCGGCATCGTGGACTGGATCCGAAGAAACCAAGCCGCGCTCGCTGTTTTCTAAAAACCTTCAAAAAATCAAGTCGCGCCTCGCTCGAATCACGATCCCTGGGCTTTTTGTTCTGGGCCTCGCTATCGGCATTTGGCTGGCATTTAGTGACCGGGGCCAAGCCCAGGCAGGAGGGACAGTGACTTTGCTGTTCTTTGATCGGAATGGCACCGCACTCACGACCACGCAGGTGCGCTCGATCTCGAATAACGCAGGTGCGGGATACAATAGTGACTTCCTGCTCGACCCGACAAACATGAGGGCGATCAGCAGCGGTCCGCTTTTCGCCTCGGGCTCGAATCTGGCTTTCAATATCCCATCACGCAGCGTGGCGCTGGCTTTCAACTGGCCGACGATTCCGAACGGATTTGGTCTCGTCATTCTCGACAATCGCGGGGCGGGGTTCAGCTCCGGGGCGACGGTGAACTTCTGCTACCAGGCGGCCCGGGACATCCGGAGGAAACTCGATGCCGCCCTCGCGGCGCGGCCGGATTATGTGCAGTCCGCAAAGTTTAGCAGTGCGTATCAAGCAGCTGCCACGCAGCTCGCCAGTGTGGATGCCTACAGTCCCGAAAGCGCCAAAGGGAAGGCCGGCCAGCTCGCGCTCGATCAGCTGGCCGTGGCCTACGACACCCTTTTGCAAGAACACGGCCCGGTTTTTGCCCGGAACAACAAGGCGAGCTTGGCACCCTGGCTTGGATTCACGATCGATACGGTTTCGAACTACCAAGTGAATCTCGACCTCGCGGCGAGTCTCACCGCTCCCTTCGGATGGATCCGCGTTGTTTTCGATGCGGGCCAGGCTCCCTCGACCTACACCGCTCTGATCAACTACGCGAAATCGAAAGGGCTGAAAGTCCTCGGGCAACCGGTGGATTCCAGCTACGACCGCCAATACACCCGCGCTCAATACAAGCAGCGCTTCATCGATTACATCACCGCCTTTCCGCAGATCGATGCGTGGGAAGTCGGCAATGAGGTGAATGGCACCTGGCTGAGTAGCGACATTGGACTGCGAATAGCGGACGCCGCGCAGGAAGTTCGAAACCGCGCCCCCGGCAAGCTGACCTATCTGACTCTCTTCTGGCAGATCAACACCGATACGGTGGCGAATTCGATGTTCACTTGGGCGGCAACTAATCTCCCAGCCACTACCCGCTCGTTGCTCGATGTCGTGACTTTCTCGCAATACCAAGAGCAGGCCCCGATGGGCATGGCCTTCGATCAGGTCATGAAAACCCTGCGCGCCGAGTTTCCAAACTCGATGATCGGTGTTGGTGAGCTCGGATACTGGATCGCCGGTCAGAGGTTTTGGTGGGCTTACAATCAAGCCGACCCCGCCGCAGCGAAAATCACGATTTCAGAAATCTACCACGGCGCTGCTTTTGATTACGCCGGAAGTATCGGTGGGGTCTTCTGGTGGGAATTCATCACGGATTTTAAAACCAATACGGCCATGCAGGCGACCGTCACCAAGGTCCGGGATATCCTGAATTCGGGAACCAGCACCCCGACACCCACGCCTACCGCGAGTCCCACCCCTTCTCCAACCGCGACTCCGACCCCAACTCCTAGTCCGACGCCAACCCCTTCACCGTCGCCGACAGTTACTCCAACACCTACTCCCTCACCGACAGCCACACCCTCAACAGGAGGAAATGTTTTTAACGGAAACTGGGCTGCAGTTGTGAAAGTCCAACCGAATGCGACCTACCATGATCTTTATCAGCGAGTGTCTGTCGCCGCCCGGTCCAATGTCACCGCGAGTGTTTGGGTGAAGGGATCGGGTTCTGTGGAACTCCAAGTGTGGGGCAACTCCGCTTGGACCGTAAAACTCGCGAGCATTCGGCTGAATGCCACCTCGAATTGGACGAAGTTCACAACGCCTGTTTTCAATATTGGAAATCGCCAGAAGATTTGGCTGAGCTTTGACGATGCCTACAGCGCGGCTGGAGGAACCTTGTATCTCGACGAGGTTTTCCTTGGGACAGCCGGCGGCACAAACCGCGTTTCGAACAGCAGCTATGAGCTAGGTGTGAGTGGATGGTCCATCACCTCGCCTGAGATTTTCAGCATTCAGCAAAACCCTTGAGCCGCTCCTTGCTTCGGGACTTCACCCTATTGGAGCCAGTCCGCTGAGGCTGTCTAGTGGAGGTGTGGTCCTGGTTCCAATGAACTGGTTCAACACGGATCTCCTGATGCCGGCTCGGGAGGTCCACCAACAAAAAAACGCCGGTTCATGAACCAAAAAATGAACACACTAACAAAATGGAACCCCCTCCGGGAGTTCGAACAGATGACCAACCGCATGAACAACCTCTTCTCGAGGTCGCTCCTGCCTTCCATCGATGAACCGATCGCGAGCGCCGAATGGAGCCCGCTGGTCGATGTCGAGGAGAGTGAGAAGGAATACACCATCAAGGCTGAACTTCCCGAGGTGCAAAAACAAAATGTGAAAGTGGAATTGGAAAACGGGAACATCCGAATCTCCGGCGAGCGAAAGCTGGAGAAGGAGGAGTCCGGTCGCCGCTTTCACCGCATCGAGCGAAACTACGGTGCCTTTGAGCGATGCTTCACGCTCCCCGAAGGCACCGAGCGCAAGAATGTCTCCGCGGAGTTTAAGGATGGCCTTCTGAAAGTTCACCTGCCCAAAGGAGAGAGCTCCATCCACAAATCATTGGAAATTCCGGTGAACTAAAAACAGGAGCGGCCTCCTCGTGCGTGCCCCACGCGGGCACGCACGAAAACGCCTCCCGATGATCATGCAGAAAATCCAAAATATCTTTCGGGACTACTACCGGAATCCCGCTGTTCGTTCGCGGATTCTGGAATTTATCGGCGGCGAAACGCCGGCTGAGGCGACTTGCGAGTTCATTACGGCGGATGGCATCGGCCATCCAGTCCGTGCGCCAAGAAACCCCTGCGAGCTTTTCGACCGCTTGGAGGAGGGGGGCGATATTTGCCGGTCGCTCTGGGACCGCAAATCACTCATCGCCCATCTGGATGTGGAATATGTGAATTTTGATTTTCCTGCCGAGCCCTATCTGGATCCAGCTCGCACATTTCTGATGCAGGAGCCTACGGCCAAGGCGATCCTCCGAATCCTCAACTATCATGGAATCGAACCGCTTCATGTCCTGAGCGGACGAGGGCATCATTTCGCTTGGCGAATCGAGCGGACCTCCACGGTTTTCCGAACGCTCGCCGATATGGGAAAAAAGGCCTTCATCGGCGACCTGTTTCCGTCGAGTCCTAGAGACGGCCAAGACTACGAAATGCTCGCTCACGCGTTTGCCGGGCTCGGTCTCGTGATGGAATTTCTGGGTCGCCTCGTGATCGAGTTGGCGAAATCGGATAGCGAGATCCCCATCGAAATCACCGCCGTGGAGGTGCCTCCCTCGGCAAGAGGGCGAGAAATGATTTCCATCGACCTCTCCGAATACGGCGATCCTCTCTTCACTCGCACGGTCCGTGTGCCCTTCAGTGCCTATTTGAAGCCCTGGCAGCAACTCCATGCCGTTGGCAGAAACAATATCTCCAAAATCGGCCCCATTATTTTTGTGCCAGTTGATGGACTCGATATTCGCCAAGCGATGGTCGTGATGCGCGATCCGGTGCTTGCGACGCAGCTGGCCGAGCGAATCTCCACCCGCATTCCCGATGAAACCTTCGGAACGGCGAGTCTCATTCGGCAATACCGAAGCTCAGCCCTTCGTCGTTACCACGAGTATTTCTACTCCTCGATGCATGACCCCGCGGAATCCTGGCCGCGAACCTACGACCGTGCGCCATTGGGCGATCTCCCAATCGAGGTCAGGAACGCGTTGCTGTTTCCAAACGATCTTCTCTTGAAACCCACGGGGATTCGTAGCGTTACGGCCTGCCTTCTCGGGAAGGGATGGCATCCGCGACACATCGCGGGATTGATCCGCTCGAAGTTCGAGCGCGACTACGACTGGGGCGGGCAATGGATCGATTATTCCCCGGCCATGCGGGCGGATTTTTATGTTCGGATTTTTTCCTCGGCGCATACCAGTGTCGCTCATGAAGCGGCACGCATGATTGGTCGGGGCGTGCCGGAGGAGAATCACCAAGGGCGCCGTGCCTTTTCCCCAAACGATCAACAAATGGAGCTTCGATTATGACAAGTTGGCCAATCGGTTTATCAACGGGGTGCTTTCATCGGACTCCGATTCTCGACTGCCTCGAAACCATCCGGTCGAGTGGTTTCTGCATGATCGAGGTCGTATTTTCACCATCCCATCTGGATTACAAAAATCTCGGAGTTGTTCGTCAGGTCGCTTTGCGAATCGAGGAATTGGGCATGGAGGCCTACTCATTCCACGCCCCGTTCGCGAATGACATCGACATCTCCTCGCCGGATTTCGCAACGCGCGAGCATGCTCTCGACGAAATCCTCTACGCTGTCGAGGCCGCCTCGATGCTGGGAGTTCATTACTTCGTCATCCATCCGGGACCCGAAAATGCCGACATTCCCTCGCGTGAGGAACGAATGGTTCGAATCGAAAATGTGATTTCGGTGTTGAACCGAGTGGCGACTCGCTGTGCGGAGGCGGGGATCAAATGTGTTTTGGAAAACAAACTGCCGCATCTTCTTTTTGGAAGTTCCAGTGACATTGTTTGGATTCTGGGTTCTCTGGAAACGAATGAGGTTGGGGCTTGCTTGGACACCGGCCATGCCTTTCTGGCCGGTGATCTCTACAATCTGGTTTTCAAGCTGGGGCCGTATTTGCGGATGCTTCATGTGCATGACAACAAGGGCCACAGCGATGAACACCTCCCGCCGGGGGAGGGGCGGATCGAGTGGGGCAGGTTGGTTCGAGAACTCGTGCAGGTTTCCTTCCACGGAGCGATGATTCTCGAGGTCGCCGGCTCGCAGGATTTTCAGGAAACCATGGCGCGCGCGCGGGTGGGGCGAAAATGTTTGAGAAATCACGCCCGGCGATGTGCCTTGGAGGCGCCCGCCTTAGTAACTCCTCGATAAATCGGCAAGCCGCCGGCCTGTCGATCAGAGCTTGTGGCCCATTTTTTTCTTTTTGGTCTCGAGGTATCGAGCGTTGTGAGGATTTGCAGCGGATCGGATCGGGAGCTGCTCCACGATTTCGATATCGTAGGCTTCGAGGCCGACGACTTTGCGGGGGTTGTTGGTGAGGAGTCGGATTTTGTGGATGCCGAGATCGGCGAGGATTTGGGCACCGAGGCCGTAGTCGCGAAGGTCCATGGGGAACCCGAGGCGTTCATTGGCCTCCACGGTGTCG